>NZ_CABEGA010000001.1 GCF_901521055.1 Cellulomonas hominis
CATGATGAGATGTGGTTAGGTAGTCCAGCAGACGAAGCAGCGCCGTTTCTTTTGCCAACGAAAAGTAAGGATAGGCGGTACGGAACGTTTCCGTGGCCCCGGAAATGTGTATAGGAACCGCCCCCGCCCCCGCCCGCCGGTCTGCCGCCGGCAGCGCCCGCCGTGCTGCGGCTCGGCACCCCCGCGGGCCGCGGGACGCTCCTCGCCACGGTGCTCGGGTCGGCTCTGGTGTTCCTCGACGGCACGGTGGTGGGCATCGCCCTGCCGGCCATCGCGGACGACCTCGGTGCGACCACCGCGGGCCTGCAGTGGACGGTCAACGGCTACGCGCTCACCCTCGCGGCGCTGCTGCTGCTCGGCGGCTCCCTGGGCGACCGGCTGGGCCGGCGGCGGATGTTCCTGGTCGGCACCGTCGCGTTCGCCGCGGCGTCGGTCCTGTGCGCCGTCGCCCCGACCGTGGGCCTGCTGGTGGCCGCGCGCGCGGTGCAGGGCGTCGGCGGGGCGCTGCTGACGCCGGGGTCGCTGGCGATCCTGCAGTCCTCGTTCCGAGAGGGCGACCGGGCGCGGGCGATCGGCGCCTGGTCGGGGCTGGCCGGCGCGGTGGGGGCGGTCGCGCCGTTCCTCGGCGGCTGGATCATCGAGCAGGCCGGGTGGCGCTGGGTGTTCGGCATCAACATCCCGCTGGCGGCGCTCGTGGTGGTGGTGGCGCTGCGCTGGGTCCCGGAGTCCCGCGACCCCGACGCCTCCGGCCCGCTCGACGTGCTGGGCACCGTGCTCGCGGCGGTCGGCCTCGGCGCGCTGACGTGGTCGTTGACCGCGTGGTCGGAGCGCGGCGCCGTCGACGCCCTGGTGGCGGTCGTCGGCGCGGTCGGCGTGCTGGGGCTGGTCGCGTTCGTGGTGACCGAGGCGCGCACCCCGTACCCGACGCTGCCCCTGCGGCTGTTCCGGTGGCGGCCGTTCGCCGCGGTGAACCTGGCCACCCTGCTCGTCTACGCCGCGCTCACCGGCATCTTCTTCTTCCTGCCCGTCACGCTGCAGGTCGTCACGGGGTGGTCGCCGCTCGCCGCCGGCATCGCCTCGCTCCCGGCGACGGTCCTCATGCTCCTGCTCTCCGCGCGGGGCGGCGCGCTCGGCGCCCGGATCGGGCCGCGGATCCCGATGACGATCGGGCCGCTGCTCGCCGGCGCAGGGGCTGCCCTGCTCGCCGGCATCGGCCCCGGCACCGAGTACGTGACCGGGGTGCTGCCCGGCGTCCTGGCCGTCGGCGCGGGGCTGGTGCTCACGGTCGCGCCGCTGACGGCCACCGCGCTCGGCGCCGCGCCGGACCACCTCGCGGGGACCGCCTCCGCCACCAACAACGCCGTCGCGCGCGTGGCCGGGCTGCTGGCCGTCGCGGTGCTGCCGCTGGTGGCGGGGGTCGGGACCGGCCTGTCGGACCCCGAGGTGCTGGCAGAGGCGCACCCCGTCGCGATGCTCACCTGCGCGGGCCTCATGGCCGGCGGCGCGCTGGTCGCGGCCGTCGGCGTGCCCGGCTCGACGGCGGGCGTGGCGCCCCCGCCCGGACGGGACGGCTGACGCGAGCGTGTCGGCGGTCTGCGGCACGATGGCCGCCATGCCCGACTACGTCGCCCACCTCACCGTCCCCGACGTGCCCGACGACGAGACGCGCGCCGGCATGGCGGACGCCCTCGGCGCGCTGCGCGACGACGCGCCGCCCGGGTTCGTGGGGCCGGCCCCCGTGACGTTCGACCTGCGGGGCGAGGCGCCCGACATGGACACCGCCGTGCGCACGGCGCACCTGCACGCCGCCGAGATCCTCGACGACCTCGCGTGGGAGGTCACCGTCGAGGTGCTCGGCTGAGCCGGGCGCGCGGCACCGGGACCCTCCTCCCGGTGCCGCGACCCGACGTGCCCGGGTGACGGTCAGCGGGGACCGTCGGCCGGGGTCTGCGGGGCGGCGGGCTCGTCGCCCGCGCCGGGGTACGGCTGCGCGGCGTACGGCTGCGCCGGCTGCGTCGCGTACGGCTGGGCCGGCTGCGCGGCGTACGGCTGCGCCGGGTACCCCTGGCCGTGCACCCGCGCCACCCAGTCCTCGCCCGGCATGAAGATCCACAGCAGGGGGTAGATCAGCAGCGGGCTGCCGGGCAGCACGATCAGCACGATGAGGAACAGCCAGCGCATGGGCCACGCGTCGATGCCGAAGCGCCGGGCCAGACCGGCGCAGACGCCGCCCAGCACCCGGCCGTCCAGCGGCCGGACCAGGCCGTTGCGCCACATGGACTCGTAGATGCCGGTCATCGCGGGGGTCTCCTGTCGGTCGTGCGGGTCGTCGCGATCGCGACAGGACCACCGTGCCCGGCCGCGGGGCACCGCCACATCCGGGACGGACCCTGGTCCGACCCTGACCGCACCCTGGTCCTCAGCGGGGACGGACCCGGACCCCGCCCTCGACCGCCACGAGCTCGACGCGGGACAGGTCCGCCACCACGAGGTCCGGGCCGCCGCCGGGCCCCTCGGGGGACGTGGTGCGCAGGCCGAGCGTGGCCGCGCCGGCCGCACGGCCGGAGACGACCCCGGACTCGGCGTCCTCGACGACGAGGCAGCGGCGCACGTCCACGCCGAGCCGTGCCGCACCGGTGCGGTAGGGCTCCGGGTCCGGCTTGCCGCGGGTCACGTCGTCGGCGGTGACCACCTGGGCGGGGACGGCGAGGTCCGCGGCGGCCAACCGGGCCGCGGCGAGATCCGCGCCGCAGGACGTCACGATGGCCGCGCGCCCGGCCGGGGCCAGCGCCGCGAGGGCGTCGGCGGCGCCGGGCAGCACCTCGATCCCGTCCGTGTCGGCGATCTCGAGCTCGACGACCCGCGCCAGCGCGGCGGCCCGCTCGGCCGGGTCCCGGTCCGCGAGGAGCACCTCGATGATGTCCCGGCCCGGCACGCCGTGGAACCGGAACGGCGCGAGGTCCCCGGCGGGCATCGCGAACTCCTCCGCGAGCTGCAGCCAGCACCGCTCCACCGCCCGGGTGGAGGAGATCAGCGTCCCGTCCATGTCGAACAGCACCGCGTCGAACGTCTCGCCCAGCACGTCGCGGACCGCCGTCGTGGGGGACGGGATCGCGGACGGTGAGGGGCTCGCCTCGGCGGCGCGGGTCTCGGTCGTCATGCCACGAGCGTCGCACGCGCTCCACCTCAGGGGGTCCTCAGGGGTACCTCAGGCCCACCTCAGGTCGCCCCTCACACGGACCGGCGCGCAGGACGGCGCGGTCGACGGATCCGGCACCCGCCGCCTCAGCACCAGTGTGGGACGTGCCGGGGGACGCCCGGCCGGTCCCGCTCCCGGCGGGGCACCGACGAGGACGCAGGAGAGCGACATGGACACCATCTGGGGCCCGGCGCTGGACGCCGAGGTGGCCTACCGCCAGGAGCTGGTGCGTGCCGCGGTGCGCGGGTCCGGCCCCGGGTGGCGGTGGCGCCGCCGGCGCACGCGCTGACCGCACGACCTGCGCCGTCGCCGGCCCGGAGGGGGGCCGGCGGCGGCGTCCGCACGCCGGGCGACCCGGGGCCCCGCCGGAGCCGCCGGGGCGCACCCGTCCGACCCGGGAACGAGGGAGACGCATGTCGGTCCCGGCTGCCACCATCGACCTCATGACCCGGTCGGTGGCCCACGCGCCGTTCGTCGCCCGCGACGAGCAGGTCGCCGCGCTGCTCGCCGCCGTGGACCGCGCCGCAGCGGGCGAGCCGGGCCTGGTGCTGCTCGGCGCCGACGCCGGCGTGGGCAAGACCCGGCTGCTGACGCACGTGGCGCGGCTCGCCGGCGAGCGCGGGGCGACGGTGGTCGTGAGCCACTGCATCGACCTCGGGGAGATCGGCCTGCCGTACCTCCCGTTCGCGGAGGCGCTGCACCAGCTGGTCGCGGACGACCGCCCGGGCGTGGCGGAGGTGGTCGCGGCCCGGCCGGCGCTGCGGCGGCTGCTGCCGTCGACCGGTGTGGAGCCCGCCGGCGCGGACGAGCAGACCGAGCGCCTGCAGCTGTTCGACGGCGTCGCGGCGGTGCTCGCCGCCGCCGCCCGGCCGGACGCCCCGCTCGTCCTCGTCGTCGAGGACCTGCACTGGGCGGACTCGTCCAGCCGCGACCTGCTCCGGTTCCTCGTGGCCCGCCTGCGTGCCGAGCCGGTGCTGGTGGTCGGCTCCTACCGCGCGGACGACCTGCACCGGCGGCACCCGCTGCGCCCCGTCCTGGCCGAGCTCGGCCGGCACCCCCGGGTCGAGCGGATCGACCTCCCCCCGTTCACGTCCGACGAGCTGCGCGCGTTCACCACCTCGCTCGCGGGAGGCCCGCTGCCCGAGGACGCCCTGCGCCGGATCCAGCAGCGGTCGGAGGGCAACGCGTACTTCGCCGAGGAGCTCCTGGAGGCCCGCGGTGCCGGCACCGACCTGCCCGGCACGCTCGCGGACGTGCTGCGGGCGCGCCTCGAGCAGCTCGACCCCGAGGTGCAGCGGCTGGCGCGTGCCGCCTCCGCGGCGGGGCGGCGGGTCGACGAGCCCCTGCTGCGCGCGGTCGTCGCGGGAGCCGAGGGGGACCCCGCCCGGCACGCCGCGTTCGACGCCGCGCTCCGGGACGCCGTCGCGCACCATGTGCTGGTCGGCGAGGACGGGCGGATCGCGTTCCGGCACGCCCTGCTCGCGGAGGCCGTGTACACCGACCTGCTGCCGGGCGAGCAGGTCGCCCTGCACCGCGACTACCTGCTCGCCGCCGCGGCGGACCCCGCCCTGGCCACGCCGGCCGAGCGCGCGCACCACGCCCTGCTGTCGCACGACAACCGGCTGGCGCTCGTCGCGTCGCGGGACGCCGCCCGGGAGGCGGGCCGGGTCCTCGCCCCGGCCGAGGAGCTGCGCCACCTGGAGACGGTGCTGCGGCTGTGGCCGGGCGTGCCGACCGCCGCGGACGACCTGGGCGAGGAGCGCGTCGACGTGCTGCTCGCCGCCGCGGCCGCCGGCGGACGTGCGGGGCTCGGGGACCGGGCGGTGGCCATGGCCCGCGAGGCGGTCGCCGCGGTGGACCGGCAGGCCGGGGCGGTCGACGTCCCCGCGGGGCGCCGGGTCGCCGCGCTGCGCACCTCCCTGGCCCGGCACCTCCTGGCGGTCGAGCGCGTCGAGGAGGCGCTGCGCGAGACCGGCCGCGCGCTGGCCGACCTGGCCGAGGAGGAGGGCGTCCCGAGCGCCGACCGGGCGTGGGCGCTCGCCACGCACGCGCGCGCCGCGCTCAACGCCGACCTGGACGACCAGGCCGAGGTGTCCGCGAGCGCCGCGGTCGACGAGGCGCGCGCGGCCGGGGCGGCGGACGCGGAGGCCGACGCGCTGATCTCGCTGGCGGTGCTGGTGGTCGAGGACCGGGACCGGGCCGCCGACCTGCTGACCGGGGCGCTGCACCGCGCGCGGGACGCGGGCGACGTGCCGACCGAGCTGCGCTGCACCTACAACCTCGCGGCGAACCGGTTCTACGCGGGGCGCCTGGACGAGGCCGCGGGGACGATCGTCGCGGGCCTGGAGCTCGCCGCGCGATCGGGGCTCACGTGGAGCGCGTACGGCGTGGAGCTGCGGCTGTTCGCCGAGATCGTCCGGTACACCCGCGGCGACCTGTCCCGGCCCGCCCCGACCGCCGACCCCGGCCCGCCGCGCGCCGAGTCGGCCGTGGACGGCGTGCAGATGTACGCCGCCGTCGCCCGCGGGGACGCCGACGCCGTGGACCGCAGCCTCGCGCTGCTGCACGGCCGGCACGACGACACGATGATCACGCTGATCGCCGGGGGCTGCGCCGTGGACGCCCTGACGTGGGCGGGCCGGCCGGACGAGGCCGTCGCGCTCGCGCACGAGCTGATCGACGAGATCAGCCGCGTCTGGTCCGACTTCTTCCTCGGCGGCATCTGGCTGTCCGCGCTGGGCATCGCGGCCCTCGCGGACGAGGCCGCCGCCGACCGGCTGACCGGCCGAGACCCCGCGCCGCGGCTCGAGGCGGGCGCGCGGCTGCTGAACCGCGCCGTGGTGACGGCCGACCGGGGCCGACCCCGCGGCGGGCAGCTCGGGCCCGAAGGACGCGCCTGGCTGGCCCGCGCCCACGCCGAGCACGCCCGCCTGACCGGGACGCCGGACCCGAAGGCGTGGCAGGGCGCGGCCGACGAGTTCGACTACGGCTACCGGTACGAGCTCGCCCGCACGCGGTGGCGGTGGGCCGAGGCGCTGCTCGGCACGGAGGACCGGGACGCCGCGCGGGAGCAGGCCGCCGCGGCGCTCGCCGTGGCGCGGGAGATCGGCGCCGCACCGCTCGCGGGGGCCCTCACCGACCTGTCCCGCCGCGCGCGCCTCGACCTGCCCGGGGTGCCGGCCACGTCGCCGGACGTCCTCACCGCGCGCGAGGCGGAGGTCCTCGCGCTCGTCGCCGAGGGGCTGAGCAACCGGCAGATCGGCGAGCGCCTGTTCATCAGCGGCAAGACGGTCTCCGTGCACGTCTCGCGGGTCCTGGACAAGCTGGGGGTCGGAGGGCGGGCCGAGGCGGTCGCCGTCGCGCACCGCCGGGGGCTGCTCGGGGCGTGACGCACGTCACCTCCGTGGGGGCCGGCTCCCCAGGCGGTGCCCAGGATCCCGGGCTACGCTCGCGGCCAGCCGCGGCAGGGACCACGCCACGGCAGTCGCCGGCCCTCCCAGCGCGGCGCCCCCTCCCCGGAAGCCTGCATGCCCGTCACCCCGCACCCGATCGTGCTCGTCCACGGCACCCGCACCTCCTCAGCGATCTGGGAGGACCAGGTCCGCGCCCTCACCGAGGGCGGTCACCCCACCGTGGCGATCGACCTGCCCGGCCACGGCGCCCGCGCCCACGAGCGCCTGACGTTCGCCGGCGGGCTCGCCGCCATCGACGAGGCCGTCCGCACCTGCGCGACGCCCCCGCTGCTGGTCGGCCTGTCCCTGGGCGGCTACATGTCCCTCGCGTACGCCGCCCGCCACGAGGACCGCCTGGCCGGCGTGGTGCTGGCCGGGTGCTCGACCGACCTGCGCGGCAAGCCCCTGCGCGCCTACCGCACCGCGTCGCGGGAAGTCGTCCGGGCGCTGGGCCTCGGCGGCGGCACCTGGCACGTCGTGACCGACATGCTCGCCGCCCTGCACGGCTACTCGCCGCTGAAGGACCTGCGTCGGATCGCGCTGCCCGTGTGGCTCGTGAACGGGTCCCGGGACCCGCTGCGGTTCGGCGCGCGCCGCTACCTCGACGCGCACCCGGGCGCCCGGCAGTGGGTCGTCCCCGGCGCGGGCCACGACGTCAACAGCCACGCGCCCGTCGCGTTCAACCGGATCCTGATGCACGTCCTGCGGGACCTGGCGCACAAGGCGCTGCCGGCGATGCCCCTCGGTGCGGCCCGCCTCGGCTGAGCCGCGCCGCCGAGCCGCACTCCCGAACCGCGCCGCCGAGCCGCGCCCGAGCCGCGCGTCCCCTGCGACCGCCGGGTGGACGCTCCCCCGCCCGCCCGGGACCGCGTGCCACGATGACGGCGCACGCCAGCGCCGACCGGGAGACCCGATGATCCGCAGCACCGACCACGTCCTCACGAGCCACGCGGGCAGCCTGCCCCGCACGCCCGAGCTGATCGCCGCGAACGCGGCCCGGGAGGCCGGCGAGGACGCCGCCGGGTACGAGGAGCTGCTGTCCGCCGCGGTCACCGACCTCGTGCGGCGCCAGGTCGACCTGGGCATCTCCGTGCCCGGCGACGGCGAGTTCGGCAAGTCCATGTCGAGCGCCATCGACTACGGCGCCTGGTGGTCGTACTCGTTCCAGCGGCTCGGCGGGCTGGAGCTGCGCGACGGTGCGAGCTGGATCTTCAAGGACGTGCAGTCGTCCCCCGGCGACGTCCGCGTCACCGGCTTCGGGCGGCGCCGCGACCGCGCGCGCTTCGAGGAGGCCTACGCGGACCCGACCAGCGGCGTGTTCCACGGCGGGGAGCCGAAGCCGTTCCCGACGGCCGTCGCCTCCGTGACGTACACCGGGCAGGACGCGGTGGCGCAGGACGTCGCGAACCTCCGGGCCGCGCTGGACGCCACCGGCGCGCAGGAGGGGTTCATCACGTCGATCGCCCCCGGCAGCGCCGCCCGCATGGACAACGACTTCTACGCGACCGACGAGGAGTACGTCTGGGCGCTCGCCGACGCGCTGCGCGAGGAGTACCGGGCGATCATCGACGCCGGCCTGGTCCTGCAGATCGACGACCCGTCGATGGCGGAGAACTGGGACCAGATCACCCCGGAGCCGACCGTCGAGGACTACGTGAGGTTCACGGAGCTCCGCGTCGAGGCCCTCAACCACGCGCTGCGCGGCCTGCCCGAGGACCGCATCCGGTATCACCTGTGCTGGGGCTCCTGGCACGGCCCGCACACCACCGACCTGCCGATGCGGGACATCGTCCGCACCATGCTGAAGGTCCACGCGGGCGCCTACTCGTTCGAGGCGGCGAACGTCCGGCACGAGCACGAGTGGCGGGTGTGGGAGGACGTGACGCTCCCCGAGGGCAAGCTCCTCCTGCCGGGCGTCGTCGGCCACGCGACCAACGTCGTCGAGCACCCCGAGCTGGTCGCCGACCGGATCGAGCGGTTCGCGCGGCTCGTGGGCCGCGAGAACGTCGTCGCGGCGACGGACTGCGGCCTCGGGGGGCGGATCCACCAGCAGATCGCGTGGGCGAAGCTCGAGACGCTCGTCGAGGGCGCGCAGATCGCCAGCAAGCGCCTCTGGTCCTGACGCCCGGAGCCCCGGCGGCTCCGGCACACGCGCCGACGGCCCGGCACCCGCGAGGGGTGCCGGGCCGTCGGCGTGTCCGGGCGGGGCGGGTCAGCCCGTGTTCTGCAGGCCCGCGGCGACGCCGTTGACGGTGAGCAGCAGCAGGCGCTTGTTCTCCTCGACCAGGTCGCCGGCGTCGCCCGTCCGCAGCGCGCGCAGCGCCCGGATCTGCAGCAGCGACAGCGCGTCCACGTAGGGGCTGCGCAGCTGCACCGCGCGGCCGAGGATCCGGCGGCGGGACAGGATGCGCTCGGAGCCGGTGATCGCCAGGACCCAGCGCTGCGTCAGCGCCATCTCCTCGAGCACCAGGGCGGCCAGGTCGTCGCGGTCCCCGAGGGCCAGGTAGCGCTCGGCGAGCCGCTCGTCCGTCTTGGCCAGCGACATCTCGACGTTGTCGATCATGGTGCTGAACAGCGGCCAGCCGGCGTACGCCGCCTGCAGCTCCTCGAGGTCGCCGACCGACTCCAGCGCGGTGCCCAGGCCGAACCAGCCGGCCAGGTTGGTGCGGGCCTGCGACCAGGAGAACACCCACGGGATCGCCCGCAGGTCGTCCAGCGACTCGACGGACAGCCCGCGGCGGGCCGGGCGCGACCCGATGGGCAGCAGCCCGATCTCCTCCAGCGGGGTCACCTGGGCGAACCACTGCGGGAAGCCCGGGGCACGGACCAGCTCGTAGAACCGGGTGCGCGACGCGGCGTCCAGGGAGGACGCGAGGCCCGCGAACCGCTCCGTGGCGGCGGCGTTCCGCTCCTCCGTCGACGGAGCACCGGCCAGCAGGGTCGCGGCGGCGACCTGCTCGATGTGTCGCGCCCCGATGGTCGGGTTGCCGTACCGGGCGAAGATGACCTCGCCCTGCTCGGTGAGCTTGAACCGGCCGTCGACGGAGCCCGGCGGCTGGGCCAGCACGGCCCGGTTCGCGGGGCCGCCCCCACGGCCGAGGGCGCCGCCGCGGCCGTGGAACAGGGTGAGCCGCAGGTCGTGCTTGCGGCCCCACTGCGCGATGCGGCTCTGCGCGACGTCCAGGGCGAGCGTCGCGGCGACCGGCCCGACGTCCTTGGACGAGTCCGAGTAGCCGAGCATGACCTCGACGTGCCGGCCGTTCTGGGCCAGCCGCGCCTGCACCGCGGGGAGCGTCAGCATCTCCTCGAGGATGTCGACGCTCGCCTCCAGGTCGGCGAAGGTCTCGAACAGCGGGATCGCGTCGATGACGGGCCGGGTCGCCGGGTCCGGGAACACGAGCTCCGCGAGCTGGTAGACCGCGGCCAGGTGCTCCGGCGCCTGCGTGAAGGACACGATGTACCGGCGGGCCGCGGCGACGCCGTAGCGGCGCTGGACGGACCCGATGGCGCGGTAGGTCTCCAGCACCTCGACGGTGCGCGGCTGGAGCTCGCCGTCGATGCCGTTCTCGGCGATGTCCGCCAGCGCGGCGGCGTGCACCTGCGAGTGCTGCCGCACCTCGAGCTCCGCCAGGTGGAACCCGAAGGTCTGCACCTGCCAGACGAGCTTCTGCAGGTCCCCGTACCCGGCGCGCGTCGCCCCGGCGGCGACGAGCGAGCGCTGCACCACGTCGAGGTCCGCCAGCAGGTCCTCGGGGCCGGCGTAGGACAGGTCGGCGTCCCGGCGGCGCGTGGCCGCGATCCGCTCGGCGACCATCCGCAGCGCCCGGCGGTGCGGCTGGTGCCGGACCTCGGCGGCGGCCTTCGCGGCGGCGTCCTCGGACAGGTCGCGCTGCCGCTGCCACAGAGCGGTGAGCTCCGCGCTGGCCGGGGTGCCGGTGTCGTCGAGCGTGAGCTTCGCGGAGATCTTCCGCGCCGAATCCTCCAGCGCGGTCAGCACGTGCTCGCTCGCCAGCGCGGCGGCCGCCCGGGTCACCTCGGCCGTGACGTTGGGGTTGCCGTCCCGGTCCCCGCCGATCCACGAGCCCAGGCGCACGAACGGCCGCGCCAGCGGCTCCTCGCGGCCGGCGCCCTCGCCGCTCAACCAGTCGTCGAGCCGGCGGTACACCGTCGGGAAGGTGTCGAAGAGCGTGGTGTCGAAGATGTTCATCACGGTGCGGACCTCGTCCAGCACCGTCGGCTTCTGCGACCGCAGCGGCGACGTGCGCCACAGGGTGTCGATCTCCTCCAGCACCCGGCGGTCGTTCTCCGCGCGGGAGGTCCCGCCGGCCGCGAGGGCGTCCCGCTCGGCCAGCAGGTCCGAGATGCGGCGGATGGCACGGGACACGGAGCGGCGGCGCGCCTCGGTCGGGTGCGCGGTCAGCACCGGGCGGAACTCCAGGTCCTGGAGCCGGCTCAGCGCCTCGTCCCGACCGACCTCCTGCGCGAGGGCCTCGATCGCCGCGGGCAGCGAGTCGTCCTGCATCAGCTCACCGGCCGGCAGCTCCGCCTCACGGGCGCGCAGCACGCGCACCCGGTGGTGCTCCTCGGCCAGGTTGGCCAGGTGGAAGTAGCAGGTGAAGGCGCGCGCCACCTGCTGCGCGCGCTCGATGGAGAAGGAGGCGACGAGCTCCTCCGCCTCGGCGAGCGCGGCGAGGTCCTGCTCGTCGTGCGCGCGGATGGTCAGCGCGCGGACGCGCTCGACGTCGTCGAACAGCTCGTCGCCGCCGGACTCCCGGATGACGCGGCCGAGGAACTCGCCGAGCATCCGGACGTCGTTGCGCAGCGGGTCGGGGACCTCGTGGCGCGCGAGGCCACGGCGGGCCTCGCGAGAGGGCTGGGGGTCGGTCACCGGTCAAGCGTAGGTCAACGGTCCGACGCACGAGACGGTTGTCCGCCAGTCGGTTACCCGTCGCGTACCCCGGACGCCGTCCGGCCGCCCGGGCCCTATGTCCTGCGGGCCGCGCGCAGGAGTCTAGGCTCGGAGGCAGTGCCCGCGCCCGATCCTCGCGACCGGGTGGGCAGAACCCCCGATGATCCGGGCCGCCGAGGTCCGGGCGGAAATGAGGTGCGGTGAACGCGAAGGCTCCCCTGGCCCAGCAGGTCGGTTGGACCGAGCTCGACCACAAGGCCGTCGACACGGTGCGTGTCCTGGCTGCGGACGCGGTGGAGAAGGTCGGCAACGGCCACCCCGGCACGGCGATCAGCCTGGCCCCGGCCGCGTACCTGCTCTACCAGAACGTCATGCGGCACGACCCCGCGGACCCGCAGTGGCTGGGCCGTGACCGGTTCGTCCTGTCCGCCGGTCACTCGTCGCTGACCCAGTACATCCAGCTGTACCTCGCCGGCTTCGGCCTCGAGCTCGAGGACATCGCCGCGCTGCGCACCTGGGGCTCCAAGACCCCGGGTCACCCGGAGTACAAGCACACCAAGGGCGTCGAGATCACCACCGGCCCCCTCGGCCAGGGCATCTCCTCGGCCGTCGGCTTCGCGATGGCGGCCCGCCGCGAGCGCGGCCTGCTCGACCCCGAGGCGGCCCCGGGCACCAGCCCGTTCGACCACTTCGTCTACGTGATCGCCTCCGACGGCGACCTGCAGGAGGGCGTCTCCTCCGAGGCCTCGTCCATCGCCGGCACGCAGAAGCTCGGCAACCTCATCGCGATCTGGGACGACAACCACATCTCGATCGAGGGCGACACCGAGATCGCGTTCACCGAGGACGTCGTCAAGCGCTACGAGGCGTACGGCTGGCACGTCCAGTTCGTCGACTGGACCGAGGGCGGCGAGTACACGGAGAACGTGGACGCGCTGCACGCCGCGATCGAGGCGGCGAAGGCCGTCACCGACCGCCCGTCGTTCATCGGCCTGCGCACGATCATCGCCTGGCCGTCGCCGACCAAGCAGAACACGCACGGGTCGCACGGCTCGAAGCTCGGCACCGACGAGGTCAAGGGCCTCAAGGAGGTCCTCGGCTTCGACCCCGAGAAGTCCTTCGACGTCGCCCCCGAGGTCATCGCGCACACCCGCAAGGCCCTCGAGCGCGGCGCCGCCGCCAAGGCCGAGTGGACCAAGGCGTTCGACGCCTGGCGCGACGCCAACCCGGAGCGCGCCGAGCTGCTCGAGCGCCTGCGGGCGGGCAAGCTCCCCGAGGGCTGGGCCGACGTGCTGCCGACGTTCCCCGCCGGGAAGGCCGTCGCGACCCGCGCCGCCTCCGGCGAGGTGCTGTCCGCGCTCGCGCCGGTGCTGCCCGAGCTGTGGGGCGGCTCCGCCGACCTCGCCGGCTCGAACAACACCACGATGAAGGGCGAGCCGTCCTTCATCCCGGCCGAGCGGTCCACGCACGAGTTCGCCGGCGACGAGTACGGCCGCACGCTGCACTTCGGCATCCGCGAGCACGGCATGGGCGCGATCCTGTCGGGCATCACGCTGCACGGCCTGACCCGCGCGTACGGCGGCACGTTCTTCACGTTCTCGGACTACATGCGCGGCTCGGTCCGGCTCGCCTCGCTCATGGGCGTCCCGGCGATCTACGTGTGGACGCACGACTCCATCGGCCTCGGCGAGGACGGCCCGACGCACCAGCCGGTCGAGCACCTCACCGCCGTCCGCGCGATCCCCGGCCTCGCCGTGGTCCGCCCGGCCGACGCCAACGAGACCGCCCAGGCGTGGAAGGCCATCCTCGAGCGCACCGACGGCCCCGCCGCCCTGATCCTCACCCGGCAGAACGTCCCGACGTTCCCCCGCGGCGAAGAGGGCTTCGCGTCCGCCGAGGGCGTCGCGCGCGGCGCGTACGTGCTGCTCGAGGCGTCGACCGGCACGCCGGAGGTCATCCTCATCGGCACCGGCTCCGAGGTGCAGCTGGCGGTCGCCGCCCGCGAGCAGCTCGAGGCCGCCGGCGTCCCGACCCGCGTGGTGTCCGCGCCGTCGCTGGAGTGGTTCGCCGAGCAGGACGAGGCCTACCGCGAGTCGGTGCTCCCGACCTCGGTGCGGGCCCGCGTGTCCGTCGAGGCCGGCATCGCGCTGTCCTGGTGGAAGATCCTCGGCGACGCCGGCCGCGCCGTGTCGCTCGAGCACTACGGCGCCTCGGCGGCGTACGAGACGCTGTACGAGGAGTTCGGCATCACGGCGGACGCCGTCGTCGCCGCGGCCCGCGAGTCCATCGCGGCCGCCGCCGGGGACGCGGGGCCGAAGTCGGACGCCGACGCCCCGTCGACGACGGGCACGGGCGACCAGCTCTGACCCCCGCCTGACGCAGCACCCGACGGCCCGTGGGTGCTGCTGACCCCGTCGTACAAGACGGGCAACGACCGGAACGACACCATCCCCGAGGCGGTGCGGCGGTTCCTGCGGTCCCCGGTGAACCGACGCCGCATGGTCGGCGTGATGGGATCCGGGAACCGGAACTTCGGCCGGTACTACCAGATGGCCGCGCGGAGCATCGCGGCGCAGTCGCACCGGCCGGTGCTGTTCGAGTTCGAGATCGCCGGCACGCCGTGGGACGTCGAGGAGTGCCGGCGCATCCTCGCCGACCTCGACGTGGCGCTGGCACGGGACGGGGACGCCCCGGCCGCCTGACCGGCCGCTACGGGTGTGCAGGACCGACGGCGCGCCCTACGGTGGGCAGATGAGCCCGTCGAAGGTGCCTGCCGAGGAGATCGACGTCCGGGGCCGCACCGTGCGGGTCTCCAACCCGGAGAAGGTGTACTTCCCCGACAGCGGGCTGACCAAGCTGGACGTGGTGCGGTACTTCGTCAGCGTGGGCGACGGCATCCTGGGCGCGCTGCGGGACCGCCCGACCACGCTGGAGCGGTGGCCGCGCGGCTGGTTCGAGGGCGCGAAGCTGTCGACCCGCGTGGACAACAAGGGCGACGCGTTCTTCCAGAAGCGCGTCCCGCAGGGCGCCCCGGACTACGTCGAGTCGACGACCATCACCTTCCCGTCGGGCCGCACCGCCGACGAGGTCACCCCCACCGAGCTGGCCGTCGTGGCGTGGGCGGCGAACCTCGGGACGCTGACGTTCCACCCCTGGCCGGTCACCCGCGCCGACGTCGAGGCGCCCGACCAGCTGCGCATCGACCTGGACCCGCAGCCGGGCACGACCTTCGACGACGCCGCGCGGGTCGCGCCGCACGTCCGGGAGGTCCTCGCCGAGCACGGGCTGAGGGGGTTCCCGAAGACCTCCGGCGGCCGCGGGATCCACATCTTCGTCCCGATCGAGCCGCGCTGGTCGTTCACGCAGTGCCGGCGGGCGACCATCGCCGTGGGGCGGGAGCTGGAGCGCCGGCTGCCGGGCCAGGTCACGACGAAGTGGTGGAAGGAGGAGCGGGGTGAGGCGATCTTCGTGGACTACAACCAGATGGCCCGCGACCGCACCATCGCCTCCGCGTACTCCGTGCGGCCGAACCGCCGGGCCACCGTCTCCGCGCCGCTGCGCTGGGAGGAGGTCGCGGACGTGCACCCGGACGACTTCGACGTGACGACGATGCCGGCGCGGTTCGCGGAGGTCGGGGACCTGTTCGCCCCGCTCGTCGCGCGCACCTCCCCCGCCCCGGGCACCGACGCCGTCCCGCCGGGGTCGCTGGAGGGGCTCCTGGAGCTCGCCGCGAAGGACGAGCGCGACCACGGCCTCACCGACCTGCCCTACCCCCCGGAGTACCCGAAGATGCCGGGCGAGCCGAAGCGCGTGCAGCCGAGCAAGGACCGGGACCGCCCGAAAGCCGCCGCGGCGGAGGACTGACGCGCGGGGCCGTCCGGTGCGGCGCGGTCCGGGCGCCCGCGCGCGGTCACTCCCCCGTGGCCACCGGGCGCTCGGGGTCGTTCGACCACTGCGACCACGAGCCCGGGTACAGCACCGGCGTGCGGCCGGTCATCATCAGCGCCGCCGCCTGGTGCGCCGCGGTGACGCCCGACCCGCAGTACACGGCCACGTCGCCCTCGGGGACGCCGAGCGCGGCGAACCGGGCGGTCAGGTCGTCCACGGGGCGGAACCGGCCGTCGTCGCCGAGGTTCTCGGTGGTCGGGGCGCTCACCGAGCCGGGGATGTGCCCGGCGCGCGGGTCGACGGGCTCCACCTCGCCGCGGTAGCGCTCGGCGGCGCGGGCGTCGAGCAGCACGCCCTCGTCGGCCCAGCGGGCGGCGCCGTCGGCGTCGACCGTCGGCAGGTGCCCGGCCGACAGCTCCACGTCGCCCGGCTCCACGGCGACGTCACCGGTCTCGACGGACCCGCCGGCGGCGGTCCACGCCGCGAGCCCGCCGTCGAGCAGGCGCACGTCCTCGACCCCCGCCCAGCGCAGGAGCCACCAGGCGCGGGACGCCGACATCGCGCCGGAGTCGTCGTAGACCACGACCGGCTCACCCGCGCGCAGGCCCCAGCGGCGCGCGGCGGCCTGCAGGTCGGCGACGTCCGGCAGGGGGTGCCGCCCGTCCGCGGCACTGGGGGCGGCGGCGAGCTCGGCGTCGAGGTCCACGTACACGGCACCGGGCAGGTGCCCCGCGCGGTAGGCGTCGACGCCGGGCGGGCCGCCGAGCTGCCAGCGGACGTCGAGCAGGCGGGGCGGGCGGGGGCCGTCGAGCGCGCGGGCGAGGTCGGCGGCGGAGACGATGACGTCGGGCACCCGCCCACGGTACGACCGGCCGGGCGCGCCCGGCGAGCGAAGCCGCAGCCCAGGCACGCCGTGACGGGCGCCGGAGTGGCGCACGCCACGCCCCCCGCACGGAACGGCGCGGCGGTCCGGGCCGTTCCCCCGGTGGTGCCCCGCCGCCGGGCTCAGTCCGCTCTGCGGCGTCGTACCTGCACCGTCATGGGGCGCGACGGGCCCGGGTGCTTCATGCTGCTGTCCTCGGGACCGGCGCGCGCCGCGCCCGCCGTCCGTCCGTCTGGAGCCTGTGTGTCCGGTAACGCCACCACCCGGTTCGGGAACGTCTCGCTGCTCTCCGTGGCGAGCCGGCTCCCCTCCCGCATCACGTCGTCCGCGGACATCCAGCAGCGGCTGGGGTCGGCGCTGCACCGGCTGCGGCTCCCGCGGACGCTGCTGGAGCGGGTCGCGGGCGTGCAGGAGCGACGCAACTGGGCGCCCGGCGAGGACGCGGACAGCGCGACCGTCGCCGCCGGGAAGCAGGCGCTGCGCGACGCCGGCGTCAACCCCGCCGACGTCGGCCTGCTCATCAACACGTCGGTGACGCGCAAGCACCTGGAGCCCTCCGTCGCCGTGCGGCTGCACCACGGCCTCGGGCTGGGCAGCAACGCCATCAACTTCGACATCGCGAACGCGTGCCTCGGGTTCATCAACGGCATGAGCCTGGCGGCCGGCATGATCGAGTCGGGCCAGATCCGCTACGCGGTGATCGTCAACGGCGAGGACGCCGACGACATCCAGGACGCGACGATCGACCGGCTGCTGCGCGCGGACGTCCGCCGCGAGGACTTCATGCAGGAGTTCGCGACCCTGACGCTGGGCTCGGGCTCGGCGGCGGCGGTGCTCGGCCGCACGGACGAGAACCCGGGCGGCCACCGCGTCCTCGGCGGGGTGACCCGGGCGGCGACGAGGTTCCACGACCTGTGCGTCGGGTCCGCCGACGGCATGTTCACCGACGCCCGCGCGCTGCTGCAGGGCGGGCTGGACCTGGTCGTCGACGCGTGGCACGAGGCCTCGACGGAGTGGGACTGGGCGGGCATGGACCGGTACATCACGCACCAGGTCTCCCGCGTGCACACCGACGCGATCGTCAAGGCCGTCGGCCTCGACCGCAAGCGCGTCCCGACCACGTACCCGCACCTCGGCAACGTCGGCCCGGCGTCCGTCCCGATCACCCTGGTCGAGGAGCAGGACTCCCTGCGCGCGGGCGACCGGGTGCTGCTCATGGGCGTCGGCTCCGGCATCAACACGGCGATGATGGAGCTCACCTGGTGAGCCGTCCGACCACCCGGCCCGCCACCCACGCACCGGCGGACCTCCCGGGCCTCGACGCGCGGTTCAGCCGGGTGCTCGCGGTGCCGTCGGCGTCCGGGACCCGCCCCGACGGCCGCGCCGACCCGGACGGCCGCGCCGACCCGGACGGCCCCGCCGATCCCGACTGGCACTACCTCGACACCGGCCCGGAGCTCGACGCGCGCGGCCTCACCCCCGTCGGGACCGTGCTGGCGGTGCACGGCAACCCCACGTGGTCGTACCTGTGGCGGCGGCTGCTGACCGCGTCGCTGGACGCCGCGGCGGCCGGTGCGCCGGTCTGGCGGGTCGTCGCCGTCGACCAGCTCGAGATGGGGTTCTCGGCCCGGACCGGCCGGCACCGCGTGCTGCCGGAGCGGGTGCGCGACCTGGGCGCGTTCACCGAGGCGCTGGGGCTCACAGGCCCCGTCGTCACGCTCGGCCACGACTGGGGCGGCGTGGTGAGCCTCGGCTGGGCGGTCGACCACCCCGGGCAGCTCGCCGGCGTCGCCCTGCTGAACACGGCCGTCGCCCACCCCGCGGACGAGCCGATCCCGGCGCCGCTGCGGGCCGCGGGCGCCGGGCCGGTGCTCCGGTTCGCGACGCGCACGACCCCGGCGTTCCTGGAGACGACCCTCGCGCTCGCGCACCCGTCCCTGCCCCACGACGTCGCGGACGCGTACCGCGCGCCGTACCCGCGGGCCACGGACCGCGACGGCATCGAGGGGTTCGTCGCGGACATCCCCGCCGGTCCCTCGCACCCGTCGCACGCGGAGCTGTCGCGGATCGCCGCGGGGGTCGCGGGTCTCGAGGTGCCGGCGCTGCTGCTCTGGGGGCCGCGCGACCCGGTGTTCGGCGACCGGTACCTGGACGACCTGGTCGACCGGCTGCCGCAGGCGCGGGTGCACCGGTTCGAGGGCGCGGGGCACCTGGTCGCCGAGGACGTGGACTGGCCGCCGGCGGTGCTGGACTGGCTGGGCGAGTCGGTCGGCGCCGACCGCCCCGCCGACCGCCCCGCCGCGGAGCCGCCCGCCGACGTCGCGCCGTTCACCCCGCTGTGGTCGCGCCTCGACGCCCGCGCGGACGACCCGGGTCCGGCGGTCCTCGACATGGCCGCGGGCGACCTGCCCCGCACGGTGTCCTGGCGGCTGCTCGCCCGGCAGGTCCGGCGGATCGCCGCGGGCCTGCACGCGCTGGGTGTCCGCCGGGGCGACCGCGTGTCGCTGCTCGTCCAGCCCGGTCCGACGCTGACGGCGCTCGTCTACGCGTGCCTGCGGATCGGCGCGGTGGTCGTGGTCGCCGACGCGGGGCTCGGTGCGCGCGGTCTCACCCGTGCGCAGCGCGGCGCGCAGCCCGACTACCTGGTCGGGCAGACGAAGGCGCTCGTCGCCGCGCGCGCCCTGGGCTGGCCCGGCGTGCGGATCGCCACCGACCCGCTGACCCCCGCGGAGCGCCGCGCGCTCGGCGTCGCGCACCAGCTGACCGACGTCGCCGACGCCGGCCGGGACGAGGTGCTGCCGCCCGAGCCCGGCCCGGCCGACGAGGCCGCCGTGCTGTTCACCTCGGGCTCCACCGGCCCCGCCAAGGGCGTCGTCTACACCCACGCGCAGCTGTCGGCCCTGCGGGACGTGCTCGGCGCGCACTTCGACGTGCACCGCGACAGCGGCCTGGTCACGGGGTTCGCGCCGTTCGCGCTGCTGGGCCCGGCGCTCGGGACGCGGTCCGTGACCCCCGACATGGACGTGTCGTCACCCCGCACGCTGACGGCGCGGGCCGTCGCGGACGCGGTCCGGGCGTCCGACGCGGCGATCGTGTTCCTGTCCCCCGCGGCGATCCTCAACGTGGTGGCCACGGCGGACGACCTGGGCACCGACGACCGCGAGGCGCTCGCGCGCGTCCGGACGTTCCTGTCGACGGGCGCGCCGATCAGCGCGGACCTGCTCGGCTCCGCGGCGGAGCTCATGCCCGCCGCCCGCGCGCACACCCCCTACGGGATGACCGAGTGCCTGCTGGTCACGGACATCGACCTGGACGGCATCCGCGCCGCCGCGTCCGCCCCGGACGCGGGCGTGTGCGTCGGCACGCCCGTCGGCCCCGGTGAGGTGCTCATCAGCGCGCTGGGCGCCGACGGGGCCGCGTCCGGCGACCCGGCGACGGCGCCCGGGGTGCTCGGCGAGGTGCTGATCCGCGCCCCGCACCTCAAGCAGCGCTACGACCGGCTCTGGCTCACCGACCGCGCGGCGGCCCGCGAGACCCCGCCCGGGCGGTGGCACCGGACCGGGGACGTCGGGCACCTGGACGACCAGGGCCGGCTCTGGATCGAGGGCAGGCTCGCGCACGTGCTGACCACCCCGGACGGGCCGCTCGCCCCCGTGGGCCCGGAGCAGCACGTCGAGCGGGTGCCGGAGGTCCGGCGCGCGGCGGTGGTCGGCGTCGGTCCCGCGGGGGTGCAGCAGGCGGTGGCGGTCGTCGAGACGCGGGACGGCGTCCGGCGTCCGGGCCTCGCGCCGGAGCGGCTGACCGCGGCCGTGCGGGCCGCCTCATCCGTCCCGCTCGCCGCCGTGCTGGTGCTCCCGGTGATGCCGACCGACGTGCGGCACAACTCGAAGATCGACCGGGCGCGCCTGGCCGTGTGGGCGACGCGGGTGCTGGCCGGGGGGCGGGTGGGCGCACCGTGACCGTGCTCGTCACCGGGGCGTCCGGCCTGCTCGGCGGCGCCGTCGCGCGCGTCCTCGTCGCGCGCGGGGAGGACGTCCGGACCCTCCAGCGCCGGCCGTCGGGAGTGCTGGGGGCATCGGACGTGGCGGGTTCGGTGACGGACCCCGAGGTGGTCGCGCGCGCCCTCCAGGGCGTCGACGCGGTGGTGCACCTCGCGGCGCGGGTCTCGCTGGCCGGGGCGCGCTCCGAGTTCGACGCCGTCAACATCGGCGGCACCACGACGCTGCTCGACGCGGCGGAGCGCGCGGGCGTGCGCCGGTTCGTGCAGGTGTCGTCCCCCTCGGTCGCGCACGCGGGCGCCGCGCTGGTCGGGGTCGGTGCGTCGCCCGCCGACCCGGCCCGCGCCCGCGGGGACTACGCCCGGACCAAGGCCGCGGCCGAGCTGCTCGCGCTGGACCGGGACGGCGGCGGCGCCGGCGGCCTCGCGGTCGTCGCGGTGCGCCCGCACCTGGTCTGGGGACCGGGCGACACCCAGCTCGTCGAGCGGGTGCTGGACCGCGCCGCCCGTGGCCGCCTGCCGCTGCTCGACCGCGGCGCGGCCCTCATCGACACCACGTACGTGGACAACGCCGCGGACGGGATCGTGGCCGCCCTGGACCGCGCCGACGCCGTCCACGGCCGCGCCTACGTCCTCACCAACGGCGAGCCGCGCACCGTCGCGGACCTGCTGGCCGGCATCTGCCGGGCCGGCGGCGTCCGACCGCCGGCGTGGCACGTGCCCGCGCGGGTGGCCCGCACGGCCGGCGGTCTGGTCGAGGCCGTCTGGCGGCTGCGGCCCGGCACCGACGAGCCGCCGATGACCCGGTTCCTCGCCGAGCAGCTGTCCACCGCGCACTGGTTCGACCAGCGGGCCACCCGCGCGGACCTGCGGTGGCGGCCGGCGGTCGGCATCGACGAGGGGTTCGACCGCCTCGCCGCGCACTACCGCGCGCGGGACTGACCCGGCCGTCGCCCGTCGACCGGCGTCCACCGCGGGCCGTCGCGCCGGTCGACCGCGGCGCTCCGGACCTCCGCGAGGTCACGGACGCGCTCGGTGACCCGGCGCCCGATCGTCGTGGCGCCCGGGTCCCCCAGTGCCAGGTACCGCACGACCACCCGCGCCTCGCCCGCCACCACCGCGACGTCCTGGGCCTCGACCTTCGTCAGCTCGCGGGCGGCGTCGGCGGCGGCCGGCAGGACCGCCGCGGGGTCGACGCCCGGGTGCAGGAGGCCCACGGCGAGGGTCACGCGGTACGACGGCACGGCCCCATCCTCCCGGCTGCGCGGCACCCTCGGCGCACCGGACGCACAGGGCGTCGCGGTCAGCCCTCGCCGGGCCGCTCGGCGACCACCAGACGGTTGCCCCACGGGTCGCGGACGTGCGCGAACCGCTCGCCCGGGTCCCCGACAGGCGTGCCGACGACCTCGCTCCCCAGACCCGCGAGCCGGTCGACCACGGCGTCGAGCTCGTCGGTGTAGAGCACGAACGCGGGGTGCCCGGTGTCGGGGCGCGGCTCCCCCGCGGAGCCCGCGAGCAGCCACAGACCCGCCTCAGCGAGCGCAGGGCCGACGTGCAGCAGCCGCACGTCGGGCTCGAGCAGCGAGTCGTGGAGCACGCGCCAGCCGAACGCGCTCACGTAGAAGTCCCGGGCGGCATCCTGGTCGGGCACGAGGAGCGCGAGGCGTCCGATCGTCGTCGTCACGGGGCCCAGCATGCCGGGTGGCACCCGCACGCCGCCATGGCCTGCCCGGTCCTGTCCCGCTCCTCGGGCCGGCGTGCCCGGGCTGGCGTGCCCGGGCTGGCGTGCTCGGGCTGGCGTGCTCGGGCTGGCGTGCTCGGTCGGCGGGCCCGACGGGCCGAGAACGGCAGAAGCGCCTCAGAGGGCCGGCCCGTCACCCCGCCGTCCTGCTCCCCGGTGGACGAGCTCGCGCTCCCACGTGGCCGTCGAGCTCTGCACCTCTCCCGACACGTACTCCGTCACCTCGCCCGTCGGGCGGTACCCGAGCGCGCGCCAGAACGGTTCCGCCGCGTCCGCGTTGGTCGCGACGATCCCGAGCCGCAGCCGGTCGACGTCCCCCCACCCGAGCGCCTGCTCGACGACGCGGTCGTGCAGCAGCCGGCCGAGCCCACGACCACGCCGCTGCTCGTGCACCACCAGCAGGCCGACGTGCGCGACGCCGGCCCGGGGCCAGCCGTGCAGGACGTCCGCGAACGCGAGGAGCCCGCCCGCCCCGGGATCAGCCCGCAGCCCGAGCCCGGTCTTCCTCGCGCGCTCGAGGCCCGGCGGCAGGGCGGTCAGCACGTCCCCGGCGTCCGCAGGGCGGGGTGGGCGGCCCAGAACCCGCCGCGAGTAGTCCGGTGCGGCCTCCAGCAGCTCCTGGAGCGCTCGGACGTCATCCGCGTCCTCGGGGCTCAGCGGTCGGACGTGGGGCACGCGCCCATCATGTCAGCGGCCTGCGGTGGCGCGACACGACAGAGGCCCAGGATCGTGATGATCCTGGGCCTCTGGTCTGAGCCGCCTAAGAGAATCGAACTCTTGACCTTCTCATTACGAGTGAGACGCTCTGCCGACTGAGCTAAGGCGGCGCGCCCGCGCCACTGGCGGACGGGCACGGACACTGTACCTGGCGCACGGCCCAGCGACCAAAGCGGCCCATCACCGGGAGGGCGGTGCCCCGCGCGCTGCCCGGCACCTGCTTACCCAGGTGCCTGCGCCAGCGATCGACGGGCCGAGCGCCCCGTCGGCGCCGCCTGCCATCGGGGCGCATGGGCAGCCAGCCGCTCCGCACGGGTGTCGAGGGCCGCCCGGATCGCGTCACGCATGGTGGTCGCGTCCGCGTGGTAGCCGTCGTCGCCTGGTCTCGCACGCGTCACCCAGGCGGCGACGACGTCGGCGTTGGCGCAGGCAAGCACGTCAACGGGACGCGACGGGTCGCCGACGTCGATGACGGGCTTGCCGTTCTTGATGTCCCTCGGGTTCCGCGCACGCCAGCACACCCAGCGTGCTCCCGGGACCTGCGCCATCACGACGTCGCCCACGTGGACCGCCACCTGCTCCCAGAGCAGGAGGAGCCAGCCGGGCGCCTGGCGTGGTCCGTCCGGGGTGGGGACGAAGCCAGGGTTCCCCGGGCCCGCCCATCCCGGCCGGAAGTCGACCTCGGCATGCTCCTGCGGCCCCAGGACTGCCTCGATGTACCACTCGTTCAGGGGGACGAGGCCGTCGACGGACACGTCCAGCGCCAGACCGTCGGCAGCGAGGCGCTCCGCGAGCTCGGACCGCCGCAGTGACAGATTCGAGGTGAGCTCGTCGACGTGCGCGTCCGCCTCGTCCCAGGAGGCCGCGGCGTGGATGTACACGTCGGTCATGGGAATGAACGTCCCGGCCCGCGCCTCACCTCACGTGCGCCGTCCAGCATGGCGACCACGTGCTGGGGGCGCTCTCACGGCGGGCGAACACCACCGCGTTCTCCTGCGACAGACCCGGTCCCTTCACCGCCGTCGCTGCGTTGTCCTCGAGCCCCGTGATCATGACTGAGGCGCCGGCACGCGCAGTGACCGAGCGCCCTTCGGGCCCGTGGGAGCGGCCTGCCACCGCGGTGGGTGCGCCGCCAGGTAGAGCGAACGGTCCTCCAGCACCTTCTGGACCTCGTCGCGCATGCGCGTGGGGTGCGCCTGGTACCGGTCGCTGCCGGGCACCGCGCGGCTGACCCACGCGGCGACCACTCCCGCGTTCGCGAGCGAGATGACGTCAGCCGGCCACACCGGTACACCGACGTCGACCGACGGCATGCCGTTGTAGGCGTCGCGAGGATTCCGAGCGCGCCAGCACACCCACCGGGAGCCCGTGACCTCGGCCATCACGACGTCGGCGACGTAGATCGCCACCTGCTCCCAGAGGAGCAGCAGCCACCCAGGCGCCGCACGAGGTCCGTCCGGCCGGGGTCTGAACCGGGGACTCGGGGCGGGGAACCACTCGGGCCTGTAGTCCACGGCGTCATCCCGCTCTGCCTCGTCCAGCACGGCGTGGAGGTACCACTCGCCGAGGGGGACGAGGCTCTCGACCGATCGATCGAGTGACGGTCCACCGGCGGCCGTGACCCGCTGCGCGAGCTGCACTCTCCGCGTCGACGACACCGCCATGAGCGACTCGAAATGCGCGTCCGCCTCCTCCCATGAATCAGCCATGTGGAAGTACATGGTGCTCATGGTAGATGAATGACATAAGGGATGCCGAGGCTCGTCATCCGGGCCAGGAGGTCTTCGTCGGGACCCACGACACCTCGTCCATTCGCGAAGAAGTGCCATTCGATCTCGGTCAGCGGCCCGCGGCCACCAGCGAGATAGTCGGCGTCGCGGCCCACCTGGCGCCCGGCTCTCCCGGCGCCGTGAACCTTGCCGAGCTTCACCTCGTACCCGATGCGGTTCGCAAGGTCGGTGACGTCGAGGTACCGATCGATCTGCGCACCTGTCGAGCTGTGACCCGGTCGTCCAGGGAGGGCTGCGGGGGTCTCGTCGCGGAGCAGTCGTTCGGCATCGATCTCCCGTGTGAACGTCCCGGTCCCCCGCCTCACGTCGCGTGCGCCGTCCAGCATGGCGACCACATGCTTCGGGCTCATTCCCCGGCGGGCGAAAGCGAGCACGTTCTCCTCCGACAGACCCCGTCCCTTCAGGGCGGTCGCTGCGTTGTCGAACGCCTCGTCGAGCGCCTTGATCCGCAGCCCCGCGGGAATGCTGTCCGCTCTCCCGACGTACCTGAGCGCCGGCCCGACGTCGGCAAGCACCCTGTCCAGGTGCTTGACGAGCTTGGTGACGATCGACGCCGAGTCACCGACGTACGGGACGAGCGCCGCGAGGCTGAGGCCGGTCGAGACCAGGTCGCCCTTGGCCAGGCCGGCGAGCGCGTCGCGCACGTCGCCGACCCCGACGAACCCCGCCGCGACCGCGCCGGAGACGAAGGCGAGGGACGTGCTCTCGCAGAACGCCCAGAAGTCCGCGTCACCGCAGAGTGCCCCGCGGGAGAAGTCGCCCGCGTACTCCCACCACTCCATCCGGACGTCGACGACGTCCGGCGAGAAGCCCGCGTCGGCAGCGTCGATCTCCCAGTCGTCGGTGAACCCGTCCCCGTCCGTGTCGTTCGACAACGGCTCGGTCTCGTGGACCATCAGCTCGGCGTAGTCGCTCAGACCGTCGCGGTCGTAGTCCCGCTGGAACGCGCGGCTGACATTGGCGACCTCGAACCAGTCGTCGAGCCCGTCGAAGTCGGAGTCCACGCGCGTCGGGTTCGACACGGCTCGGTAGTAGGTACTCGCCCCGAACTGGCCCTGGTCGCAGAGCGCCCCCATCTCGGCACCGTCCGGCAGACCGTCACCGTCCGTGTCCGCGACCGCCGGGTCGGTGCGGTAGACCGCTCCCGTTCCCGTGCGCAGACCGGAGGACTCGGCCTGGTCCGCCAGGCCGTCACCGTCCGCGTCCGGAATCGCCTGGTCGTCGTCCAGGGCGGTCCCGACCTCGCTCGAGATGTCACCGAATGCGTCGCTGAGCGCCTCAGGCTCCAGAACCTGGTACGACTTGCCCCCCGTCGCCGAGGCGATGCCTCCCAGGAGCCCCGTGTCCGCGCTCGCGCCGAGAGCGACGGTGTAGATGAGGGTGTCCGTCTCGACGGCGCGTTCCGTGAGGGTGTCCCAGTACGGCCCCTCGCCGTCAGTGAGCATGACGATGACACGCTGATGCGCTGGGGAGCCGTTCTCGCTGAGCTCCCCGAGAGCGGCCTGCACCGCGTATCCGAGGTGGGTGCCACCCGAGTCGTCGATCGTCCCGATCGCTGCGCGGACGGCTTCACGGTCCTCGGTGAGGCCCTGGACGACCGTCGCCCAGTCGTCGAAGTCCACGACCGCCGCACGGTCACCCGCGAGCAGTGCGTCGACGTACGCGATGGCCGCGTCGCGGCGTGCCCCCTGAGGATCGTTGTCCAGCATGGAGCCCGAGGAGTCCAGGGTGAGCACCACGTCGACGTTGTCGTACTTGGCCCGCGGGGTCGGCATCTCGCTCTGCCAGATCGCCTCGAACTCCGCGACGTCGACCACCACGTAGGTCGTCGGGTGCCACGCGGTCGGCGGCTCGAGCGGCGTACACGTCTCGACGGCGGATGCGGCCCGGGCAAGGGTGGGAACCGGCCCGCCGGACCGGACGCCGACGTGGACCTGCCCGGTCTCGAGGTCCGTCCAGTGCGCGGTCGGCTCGAACGCACCGGTCGTCTCGTCCAGGCTGAGCGCCATGACGTCGTCCTCGTCCGCGACGTCCGAGGCGTCGAAGGGGATCGACAGCGTGCCCCATGCGCCGTCGGGCAGCACGAGGTCCACCGGCGAGGACAGGAGCCCCAGGCCCTGCTCCTCGAGGCGCACGTCCTCGGTGGGGGCCAGGCGGACGGGGAGAATCGCGTCGACAGCACCCGAGACCTCGACCTCGGCGCCGCTGCTCTCGAGCGCGACGGTCCGGTGGAAGACATCCCACCGGTCCTCGACTCCGTTGTCGTCGGAGTCCGTGCGGAGCGGGTCGGCGCCGACGAGCTGCTCGTCGTGGTCGCCGACCGAGTCGCCGTCGGAGTCGACGCGGAGCGGGTCGGTGCCTCCTGCGGTCTCGGCACCGTCCTCCAGCCCGTCACCATCCGTGTCCGAGCGGCCGGGATGCGTCCCCGCACGGATCTCGTCGGCGTCCGCGACACCGTCGCCGTCGGCGTCGTCGAGGCCGTCCGCCACGCCATCGTCGTCCGTGTCGGCGGTCAGCGGGTCCGTGCCGGTGAGGAACTCGTCCGCGTCAGCCAGACCGTCGCCGTCGCTGTCGGCGCCGGTGGGCGAGGTGCCGAGCGCGAGCTCCAGCGCGTCAGGTACACCGTCACCGTCGGTGTCCGCTTCGGGATCGACGGGCGTCTCGGGGGTCGGGTCCTGCTGCGTCGTCTCGCACGCGACGAACGTGTTCGTGCCCGTCGACCCGTCGCACACGTCCTGATCGGGGCCGCCGTCGAGCGCGTCGTCCCCGGCACCCCCGTCCAGCCGGTCGGCGCCGTGCCCGGCACCCAAGGCGTCGGCCCCAGGCCCGCCCAGGAGGGTGTCGGCGTCGTTGCCACCGTCCAGCGCATCAGCGCCGGCGCCCCCGTCCAGCACGTCCTGCCCTGTGGCACCGGTGAGGACGTCGTCGCCGTCGCCACCGACGACGGCATCGTGATCGTTCTCTCCCGCGAGGACGTCGTTGCCGGGACCGCCGTCGATCTCGTCGTCGCCGGTGCTCCCGAACGCCAGGTCCGCGCCGGCCTCACCGCGCAGGACGTCGTTCTCGTTGCCGCCTCGCAGGGTGTCGTCGCCGTCGCCACCGTCGAGCGTGTCGTGCCCGACGCCGCCGTCGAGCGTGTCCCGTCCCGGTCCGCCGACGAGCGCGTCGTTGTCGTTGCCGCCGTCGAGCGTGTCGTCCCCGTCACCGCCTTCGAGCCGGTCGGCACCCGTCCCTGCCACCAGGAGGTCGTTCCCCCCGAGGCCGAGGAGGACGTCATCGCCGTTGCCACCGCACAGGACGTCGTCGCCCGGGGTCCCCGTCAGCGTGTCGGGACCATCGGTCCCACGGACGGTGCACGACGGCGTCACTGCTGCCGGTGCAGCGGACGCCAGAGCCGACGGAGCGGCTGCTTGCGTCGCCGCCGCAACCGCCAGCGCGACGAGGACGCCGACCGTCCGCCCGCGACGACGGGTGATCCACCTGGTGCTCACGTGCGCTCCCCTGCTCCGACCGGTACCTGGTCGGAACCTAGGGAGGCGTCAGCGCCGCCGGGGCCGGTTCCCGCGCGGTTCACCCGGTCGGCCCCGCACGGCACCCGGGTGCGTCAGCAGCGCGTGCCCTCCTCGGGCACGGTGCCCTCGATCAGGTACGCGTCCACGGCGTCCGCGATGCACGCGTTCGAGCGCCCGTACGCCGTGTGCCCCTCCCCCTCGTACGTCAGGAGCGTCCCGGACTCCAGCGTCTTGGCAAGGCTCTCCGCCCAGGCGTAGGGCGTCGCGGGGTCGTTGGTCGTGCCGATGACGAGGATCGGGTCGGCGCCCTGCGCGGCGTAGTCGTCCAGGCCGCCGGCCTCGGGGACCGGCCACTGGGCGCAGATGACGCCGCCGTAGCTGAAGAAGTACCCGACGGTCGGGGCCGCCGCCTCGATGGCCGCGGCCTGCGCGCGCATCTCGGCGACGTCGGTGGTGCCGCGGTCGTCGGCGCAGCCGATGGACCAGAACGCCGGCGTGGAGTTGCTGGCGTAGGTGCCGTCGGCGTTCCGGTCGTAGTAGAGGTCCGCGAGCTGGAGCAGCACGGCCCCGTTGCCCTCGGTCAGCGCGGCGTCGAGCCCCATCGTGAGGTACTGCCAGGAGCCCTCGTCGTACAGGGGCAGCGCGATCCCGCTGAACGCCAGTGCTCCGGTGAGCGGGCGGTCGGTGCCGGTGGGCAGCGGCGAGCGCCGGGCGCGGTCGAGCAGGGCCTTGATCTGGGCGAGGCCGTCGTCGACGGAGCCGGTCAGCGGGCAGTCGGCGCCGGCCTGGCAGTCGGCGACGTAGGCGCGCAGCGCGGACTCGAACCCCGCGGCCTGGCCCTCGGAGAGCTCCTGCGGGCTGAGGGTCGGGTCGAGGGCGCCGTCCAGCACCAGGCGCCCGACCTGCTCCGGGAACAGGGCGGCGTAGGTCGCCCCGAGCTGGGTGCCGTAGGAGTAGCCGACGTAGCTCAGGGTCTCGTCGCCGAGCACCGCACGCAGCACGTCCATGTCCTTGGCGGCGCTGACGGTGTCGACGTGCTCCAGCACCGGACCGGAGTTCGCGAGGCACGCCGCACCGAAGGCCCCGTACGCGGCCTCGGCCTCCGCGATGCCCGCGTCGGACGAGAAGTCGAAGTCGGTGGACACGAGCTCGTCCATGGTGGGGCCGTCGACGCAGGTCACCGGGGTGGACGAGGCGACGCCGCGCGGGTCGAACCCGACGAGGTCGTACCGCTCGACGACCTCCTTGCCGAACCGCGGCAGGGCGATGCTGGACAGGGCGTCGATGCCGGAGGAGCCCGGACCGCCCGGGTTGATCAGCAGGGAGCCGATCCGGTCCCCCGTGGCGACGTGCCGGCTGACGGCGATCTCGATGGTGTCGCCGTCGGGCTCGGCGTAGTCGAGCGGGACGACGAGGGTCGCGCACTCGAGGTCCCCGCACGGCTGCCAGTCGAGCTGCTGCGCGTAGATCGCGTCGAGCCCGCGGACGTCCGCGGCGGTCGGCTCGGGCTCCTGGGTGACGGAGGTCTGCTCCTTGGGCCCGACGCAGCCGGCCAGCGCGAGCGCCACGACCGCGACGAGGGCGGCCACGCGACCGGCGAGCGCGCGCCGGCGGGGCACGGCGGGACCGGGGTCCGCGGGCAGGGGGTGAGGGGCTCTCGACGCGGGAGTCACCGAACCACGGTAACCGCCGCACGAGCCCGCCGCGGCACGGTCCACAGCCTGCGCGCGCGACGCCGCGGGAGGCGCGAGGTCAGGCCTGCGGCCGCAGCGCGATCATCATCGCCTCGACCGCCAGCAGCGGCGCGACGTTGCCCTCGAGCCGCGTGCGGGCCTCCCCGATGGCGTCCATCCGGCGCACGGTCTGCTCGGGCGTCGAGGACTCCGCGAGCGCCCTCGCCGACTCCTCGTGCTCCGCGTTGACGAGGTGCACGTCGGCACCCAGCTGCAGCACGAGGACGTCCCGGTAGTACGACAGCAGGTCGACCATCGCCCGGTCGAGGACGTCCCGCTGGGCGCGGGTGGCGCGGCGCTTCTGCTCCTCCTCCAGCTGGCGGACCTGCCCGCGCAGGGCGGGCGGGATGGTGGTGAGGCCGTCGGCGCCGAGCGAGTGCAGGAGCGCCTGCCGCTCGGCGGCGTCACGCTCCTCGGTCGCGGCCTTCGCGTCGGCCTGCGCCGTCTCGACCAGCTCCCCGGCGGCCAGCACCGCGTCGCCGACGCCGCGCACCCGCGGGGCGATCCGCAGCACCGCGGAGCGGCGGGCCCGGGCCTCCGGGTCGCGCGCCAGCCGGCGGGCGACCCCGACGTGGGACTGCGCGGCGCGGGCGGCGACCAGCGCGACCTCCGGGTCGATGCCGTCCCGGCGCACCAGCAGCTCGGCGACCGCCTCGACCGGCGGGACCCGCAGCGCGACCGACCGGCTCCGGGACCGCAGCGTGACCAGCACGTCCTGCGGGCTCGGGGCGCAGAGCAGCCACACGGTGCGCGGCGGGGGCTCCTCGATGGCCTTGAGCAGCACGTTGCCGGACGTCTCGTTGAGGCGGTCGGCGTCCTCGACCACGATGACGCGCCACCGGCCCTGCGACGGCGCCCGCTGCGCGAGCTCCACCAGCGGCCGGACGGTGTCCGCGCGGATCACGACGCCCTCGGTGTTCACGAACGTCACGTCCGGGTGCGTGCCGGCGAGCACCGTCGCGCAGCCGGGGCTCCGCGGGTCGCCGCTCGGGTCCTGCAGGGCCGCGGCGAACGCCCGCGCGGCGTTGGAGCGCCCCGAGCCCGGCGGGCCGGTGAGGAGCCACGCGTGGGTCATCTTCGACGGATCCGCCGCGGCGTCCCGCAGCACGGCGACGGCGGGCTCCTGCCCGACCACGTCGTCCCAGACGGTCGCCATCACGCGCCCCCGGCGGACGCGTCGACGCCGATGAGCGCCGCCACCCGCGCCCGCACGTCCGCGGCGATCTGCTCGACCGGGCGCGCGGCGTCGAGCACCAGCCACCGGCCCGGGTCGGCGGCGGCACGCGCCAGGAAGGCCTCGCGGGTGCGGCGGTGGAAGTCCTCGCCGGCGCTCTCCAGCCGGTCCGGCTGGTCGGGCCGGCCCTGCAGCCGGCCGAGCCCGGTGGCGGCGTCGAGGTCGAGCAGCACGGTCAGCGCCGGGAGCAGGCCGCCGGTCGCCCACAGCGACAGCCGCTCGACCTCGGCCGCCCCGAGGTCCCGGCCGGAGCCCTGGTAGGCCACGGAGGAGTCGAGGTAGCGGTCGGTGACGACCACGGCGCCGGACGCGAGCGCGGGCCGGACCAGCGACGCGACGTGGTGCGCGCGGTCCGCGGCGTAGATCAGCGCCTCGGTGCGCGGGTCGAGGTGCTCGCCGTGGAGGACCTCGCGGCGCAGCACCCGGCCCAGCTCCGTGCCGCCGGGCTCGCGCGTCAGCACGACGGTGCGCCCGAGGCCGGTGAGCCACTCGCCGAGCAGGCGGGACTGCGTCGACTTGCCGCTGCCGTCGCCGCCCTCGAACGAGACGAACAGGCCTGCGGGCACGTCGGGGGCGGCGGTCGCAGGCGGCGCGGGCGGCTCGGGCAGGGTCACGGGCGTCAGGGTATCCACGCCGGCCGACACTCTCCCCACGCGGCCACCCGGTGCGCCACACTGGACCGTGACCTCGCCGCGGGTCGAGACCGACCTCTCGCTCCCGGCCGTCCCCTGCCCGGGCGCCGACCCGGAGCTCGAGCGGTTCGGCCGGCTCGCCGCCGCGCACCTGGGCGTCCCCGTGGCGCTCGTGTCCGTCCTCACCGAGACCGAGCAGCTGATCCTCGGGGCGGTCGGCCTCCCGCCGGAGCTCGACGCGACGCGGCGGCTGCCCCTGTCCCACGCGCTGTGCCTGGACGTGGTGCGGCGCAAGGACGCGGTCGTGGTCGGCGACGCCCGCACGGACCCGTCGCTCGCCGGGCACGGCGCGGTCACGGACCTCGACGTCGTGGCGTACGCCGGCTTCCCGCTGCGGGACGACTCCGACGAGGTCGTCGGCGCGCTGTGCGCCATCGACACCGTGCCGCGGGTGTGGACGCCCGCGGACCTGGCCTACCTCGCGGACCTGGCGGCCGCGTGCAGCAGCGAGCTGCGGCTGCGCGGCGAGCGGGAGCGGGCCCGCCGCTCGCAGCGCCAGGCGACCGAGGCGCACCGGCACAGCCGCCTGCTGCTGATGATGGCCGAGGCGTTCACCGCGGCGACCACGGTGCGGGAGGTCACCCGCGCGGTCTCCCGGGTCGCCGCGATCGGGCTGGGCGCGCCGATGAGCGGGATCGCGCTGCTGGACGCCGACGGCGAGGGGCTGACGTACACGTCGATGGACGCCTTCGACGGGCACGGCGTCGAGGCGCTGCGGCACGCGCGGATCACCGACGACCGGCCCGTGTCGTACGTCGCGCGCACCCGCAACCCCGTGTACTTCCGGGACCACACCTCGATGGTCGCGCGGTTCCCGGACGTGGGACGCCCCGACGCCGACCGTGACCGCCCGCTGCCCGACGGCGGCCGCGCCGTCCTGCCGCTCGTGTCGCGCGGCCGGCTGCTGGGCGTGCTGACCCTCGGGTGGCCGGTGCCCCGGGAGTTCCGGCAGGAGAACCGCGAGATCAAGAGCGCGCTCGCCGGGTACACCGCCCAGGCCCTCGAGCGCGCCCTGCTGCTCGACCAGCGCCGGGACGTCGCGCGCACCCTCCAGGACGCCATGCTGACCGCGCTGCCGGAGCACGACCGGTTCCGGCTGGCCGCGTACTACCTGCCCTCGGCCCAGGCCGACCAGGTAGGTGGCGACTGGTACGACGGCGTCGTGCTGCCGGGCGGCGACCTGGCGGTGATGGTCGGGGACGTCACGGGGCACGACATGGACGCCGCGGCGCGGATGGGCCAGCTGCGCTCGATGCTGCGCGCGTTCGCCTGGGACCGTCCGGGCGCGGACCCCTCCTCGTGGCTCGCCCGGCTGGACCGGGCGGACGACGGGCTCGCGATCGGGACCGTCGCCAGCGCGGTGGCCGCACGGTTCTCGCCGGGCCGCCCGGGCGACCCCGCCACCCCCGCACGGGTGCGCTGGTCCGACGCCGGCCACCCCCCGCCGGTGCTGATCCGGCCGGGCGAGGGCGGCCGCGTGCTGGACCCCGGCAGCGACCTGCTGCTCGGCGTCGACCCCGACGCGCACCGCCGCGACCACACCCTCGACCTGCTGCCCGGCGACACGTTCCTGCTCTACACCGACGGGCTCGTCGAGCGGCGCGACGTGTCCCTGGACCACGCGCTGGACCGGCTCGCGCGGGAGGCCGGGCGGCTGGCCGCCAAGGAGCCGGAGCGGTTCGTGCGGGAGCTCACCGCGGCGCTGGTGGACGGGCGGCCGGCGGACGACGTCGCGGTGCTCGCGGTGCGGGTGCTGCGCCCGCTGCCCGCCTGACACGACGCGCCCGACGCCGGCCCCTCGACGCCGCCCGGCGCGTCACTCCCCGGGGTAGACGACCCCCACCTGCGCGCGGACCTCGTCCATCGTCCGCATGACCGCCAGCGTGTCCGCCCAGGTGAGGCGCGGGCTCTCGGTCGCACCCTCGGCGACCCGGCGCGCGACCTCGGCGGCCTCGTACTGCAGGCCCCGCTCGGTCGGCTGCTCGAACACCCAGGACCGCCCGTCGCGGCGCTGCACACGGAACGACGTCGGCGCGTAGAACGAGCCCTCGACGACGATGCTGCCCTCGGTGCCGGTGATCGCGGCCGTCGTCGGGGTCTTGGCCCACAGCGTCGTGGTGAGCAGCGCCTGCGCGCGGTCGCCGTAGGTCAGGACCATGCCGATCTGCCCGTCGACCCCGGTCTCGGTGAGCCGCCCGACGGCGCGCACCTCGTCCGGGACGCCCAGCAGGTCGTGCGCGAACGACACGGGGTAGACGCCGAGGTCCAGCAGCGCCCCGCCCGCGAGCGCGGGGTCGTACAGCCGGTGGGCCGGGTCGAACGGGAAGTACTGCCCGTGGTCGGCCTGCACGGTGATGATCTGACCGATCTCCCCCGAGTCGATCACCTGGTGCAGCGCGGCGACGTGCGGCAGGAACCGCGTCCACATGGCCTCCATGACGAACACCCCGGCGGCCCGTGCGGCCGCGAGGACCTCCTCGGCCTCGCCTGCGTTACGCGTGAACGCCTTCTCGACCAGCACGTGCTTGCCGGCGGCGATCGCGAGCAGGGCGTGCTCGCGGTGCTCGGAGTGCGGGGTGGCGACGTACACGACGTCGACCTGCGGGTCCTCGACCAGGTCCCGGTACCCGAGGTGCGTGGTGGGGATGCCGTGCGCGGTGGCGAACCGCTCGGCGCGGACGTGGTCCCGCGAGCCGACGGCGACGAGCTGCGCCCGGGTGCTGCTGCGGACCGCGTCGGCGAACGCGCCGGCGATGCCGCCGGCGCCCAGGATCCCCCAGCGGATCGGCGGGGCGGTGCGCGGGTCTTCGGTGAGTGCCATGCCGCCGACCCTAGTGCGGCGCCGCCCGCGGCGGGATGCCGGAGCGGGCGTTGTCACCGGGACGCCCGCCGGCGACCCCGACGAGGTGACACCCCGCCCCTGACCTGCGAGGGTCGACGGGTCGGCCGAGGTGGAGGAGACCCGATGGCGCCCTCGTGGGTGGAGCACGCGATGTGGTGGCACGTGTACCCGCTGGGGTTCACCGGCGCGGAGCGCACCGCCGACGGCCGCACCCCCGTGACGCACCGGCTGCGGCACCTGGAGCAGTGGCTGGACTACGTCGTCGACCTCGGGCTGAACGGCCTCGCCCTCGGCCCGGTGTTCGCGTCGAGCACCCACGGCTACGACACCACCGACCACCTCGCCGTGGACCCGCGGCTCGGCGACCGCGCGGACCTGGAGCACCTGATCGCCGCCGCGCACGACCGCGGCGTGCGGGTGCTGCTGGACGGGGTGTTCAACCACGTCGGCGAGCAGCACCCGCTGTTCCGTGCGGCGCTCGCCGGCGGGCCCGGCTCCCCGGAGGCCGAGCTGTTCCGGATCACCTGGGCCGACGACGGCCCGACGTGGGACTGCTTCGAGGGGCACCGCGCGCTCGTCACCCTGAACCACGACTCCCCGCGGGTGGTGGACCTGGTCGCCGGCGCGATGACCCACTGGCTCGACGCGGGCGCGGACGGCTGGCGCCTCGACGCCGCCTACGCGGTCCCGACCTCCTTCTGGGCGCAGGTCACCGCGCGCGTCCGGGAGCGGCACCCCGACGCGTACCTGATGGGCGAGGTCATCCACGGCGACTACCCGGCGTTCGTCGCGGAGTCCGGGGTCGACGCCGTGACGCAGTACGAGCTGTGGAAGGCGACGTGGAGCGCGATCCGCGACACGAACTGGCACGAGCTCGCGTGGACGCTCGGCCGGCACGACGCGTTCCTCGACGCCTTCGTGCCGTACACGTTCGTCGGGAACCACGACGTCACCCGCATCACCAGCCAGGTCGGGGACGCGACGCTGGCCGGGCACGCCCTCGTGGTGCTGGCGACGGTCGGCGGCACCCCCGCGGTCTACTACGGCGACGAGCAGGCGTACCGCGGCGTGAAGGAGGACCGCGCGGGCGGGGACGACGAGATCCGCCCGCCGTACCCCCCGACGCCGGACGCCCTGGCCGGGCCGGACGTCGCGCCCGACGGGTGGGCGACGTACCGCCGGCACGCCGAGCTCCTGGGCCTGCGCCGCCGGCACCCGTGGCTGCACACCGCCCGCACCCGGGTGGTGGAGGTGACGAACGCCCGCCTCGCGTACGAGGCGCGGCCGGCGGGGGACGACGCCGGCGCCGGGCTGCTCGTCGCGCTCAACCTCGACGCCGCCGCGTGGGGACTGACAGTGCCGGCCGGTGCCCGCACCGTCGCGCACAGCACGCCCGGTCCGCGCCCGGAGCCGCCGGACGCAGCGACGCGGGAGCACGTCGTCGACGTGCCCCCGCGCGGCTGGGTCGTGCTGGAGGTCTGACCTACTTCTTGGCGGCCGCGGCCTTCTTGCGCGGCGCCGCCTTGCGGGCGGCGGGCTTCTTCTTCGGCGCCGACGCGCGCTTCTCCGCCAGCAGCTCGACGGCCTGCTCCCGGGTGATCGTCTCCGGCGTGACGTCCCGCGGCAGGGTCCGGTTGGTCTCCCCGTCCGTGACGTACGCGCCGAACCGGCCGTCCTTGACCACGATCGGCTTCCCGGACGTCGGGTCCTCGCCGAGCTCGCGCAGCGGCGGCGTCGCGGTGGCCCCGCGGCCCCGCTTCGGCTGGGCGTAGATCGCCAGCGCCTCCTCGAGCGTGACGGTGAACATCGCCTCCTCGGACGGCAGGGTCCGGGAGTCGGTGCCGCGCTTGAGGTAGGGCCCGTACCGGCCGTTCTGCGCCGTGATCTCGACGCCGGTCTCCGGGTCGGTGCCGACCACCCGCGGCAGGCTCAGCAGCTGCAGCGCGTCGTCGAGCGTGATCGTCTGCAGGGACTGGGTCTTCAGCAGCGAGCCGGTGCGCGGCTTCGGGGCGGCGGCCAGCGCCCGCTTCTTGGCCGCGGCCGACAGGCCCGGGTCGAGCTCCGGCTCCGGCAGCAGCTCGGTGACGTACGGCCCGTAGCGCCCGTTCTTCGCGACGATCGTCGTCCCCGTCGACGGGTCCGTGCCGAGCACCAGGTCGCCCTCGGGCTGGGTCTCCAGCAGCTCCCGGGCCTTCTCGACCGTCAGCTCGTCCGGGGCCAGGTCGTCCGGGACCGAGGCGCGGCGCGGGTTGCCGTCCTCGCCCGGCTCGCCCCCGGTCTCCTCGATGTACGGGCCGTACCGGCCGACGCGCAGGGTGATGCCGTCGCCGATGTCGATCGAGTTCACCTCGCGGGCGTCGATCTCCCCGAGGTTCGCGACCAGCTCGCGCAGGCCGTCGCCGTCCGGACCCTCGACCGCCTCCGAGCCGAAGTAGAACCGGGTCAGCCACTCGACGCGGTCCTTCTGCCCCGCGGCGATGGCGTCGAGGTCCTCCTCCATCGCGGCCGTGAAGTCGTAGTCGACGAGCTTGTCGAAGTTCTCCTCCAGCAGGCGCGTGACGGCGAACGCCAGCCACGTCGGGACGAGCGCCTGACCCCGGCTGATGACGTAGCCGCGGTCCTGGATGACGGAGATCGTGGCGGCGTAGGTGGACGGGCGGCCGATGCCGCGCTCCTCCAGCGCCTTGACCAGACTCGCCTCGGTGAACCGCGGCGGCGGGGAGGTCCGGTGCCCGTCGGCGGTCAGGTCGGACGCGGACACCGCGTCGCCCTCGGCCATCTGCGGCAGCCGCGCGTCCTTGGCCGCGTCGCCCGCCGCAGCCTCGGCGTCGCCCGAGTAGCGGTCGACGTCGCGGCCCTCCTCGTACGCCGCGAGGAACCCGCGGAACGTGATGACCGTGCCGCTGGCGGCGAACACCGCCGGGGTCGGGGCGCCGGCCGCCGGGCCGTCCGCCGCGGTGCTGCCCTCGGGCAGGGCCGGGGCCGGCACCGTCGCGGCGATCCGCACCGAGGCGGTGGAGCCGCGGGCGTCGGCCATCTGCGAGGCGACGGTGCGCTTCCAGATCAGCTCGTACAGCCGGAACTGGTCGCCGGACAGCTCGCGGGCCACCTGCGCCGGCGTGCGGAAGTTGTCGCCCGCGGGGCGGATGGCCTCGTGGGCCTCCTGCGCGCCCTTGCTCTTCGACGCGTAGACGCGCGGCTTGTCGGGCACGTGGTCCGACCCGTACAGCTCGGCGGCCTGGCGGCGGGCGGCGTCGATCGCCTGCGTGCTCAGCACGGGCGAGTCGGTCCGCATGTAGGTGATGTAGCCGTTCTCGTACAGCGTCTGCGCGGTGCGCATGGTCTGCCGGGACGCCATCCGCAGCTTGCGGCTGGCCTCCTGCTGCAGCGTCGACGTGGTGAACGGGGCCGCCGGGCGGCGCGTGTACGGCTTGGTCTCCAGGGAGCGCACCGCGAAGTCCGCCCCGTCGAGCGCGGACACCCAGGCGTGCGCCGCGCCCTCGTCCAGGTGCACCGGGCGGCTCGACGCGCTGCCCTTGAGCACGCCGTCGTCGCCGAAGTCGCGGCCGGACGCCACGCGGCGCTCGCCGAGCTGCATCAGCCGCGCGTCGAACGTCGGCTCCGCGGAGTCCTCGACGGCGAACGTCGCGGTCAGGTCCCAGTAGTCGGCGGCGCGGAACGCCATCCGCTCGCGCTCGCGCTCCACCACCAGGCGGGTCGCCACCGACTGCACGCGGCCGGCGGACAGGCCCTGGCGGACCTTGCGCCACAGCACCGGGCTGACCTCGTAGCCGTACAGCCGGTCGAGGATGCGCCGGGTCTCCTGGGCGTCCACCAGCCGGTCGTCGAGCTCGCGGGTGTTCTCCAGCGCGCGGGTGATCGCCTCGCGGGTGATCTCGTGGAATACCATCCTCTTGACCGGCACCTTGGGCTTGAGCTCCTGCAGCAGGTGCCAGGCGATGGCCTCGCCCTCGCGGTCCTCATCGGTGGCGAGGTACAGCTCGTCGGACTCCTTGAGCAGCCGCTTGAGCTCCGCGACCTTCTTCTTCTTGTCCGAGTCGACGACGTAGTACGGCTCGAAGCCGTTGTCCACGTCCACCGCGAACTTCCCGAACGGGCCCTTCTTCATGTCCGCGGGGAGCTCGCTGGGCTGCGGCAGGTCACGGATGTGCCCGACGCTCGCCTCGACCTCGTAGTCGTCGCCGAGGTACCCGGCGATCGTGCGCGCCTTCGCCGGCGACTCCACGATGACCAGCTTGCGACCTGACGACATGCGCTCCTGCTTCCTCGAACTGCGGCGGACCCGCGTGCGCGTGCCCGGTTGACCCGCCTGTGCGGGGTGACTCTACGACGTCGGTCCCACGCCGGCCGACCCCGATGTCGCGGACCGTCGCAGGACCAGCAGCGCGCCGGACGTCGCGGCGGCGACCGCCACGATGCCGAGCGCACCGCCACCGTACGACGTGAGGAGCGCCGCCGTGCTGCCGACGGGGTCGTCGGACAGCCACGTGCGCCGCAGCGCGACCGCCGCCGCGCCACCCCCCACCACGGCCACGCCGGCGAGCAGCAGCACCGCGACGCGGGTGCCCGTCGCACCGCCCCGGCTGACGACCCGCAGCGCCGCTGTCGGCGGGTGCCGGTCGGCGGACGTGTCGACACCCAGGGCCAGGACCGCGCACGCGAGCGCGCCCCAGAGCAGGACCACGAGCAGGCCGGCCACCACGTCGGACGGGCGGTGCCACTGGCCGACGAGGGTGCTCACGCCGGTCGCACCCGCGTACGCGCCGCCCAGCACCGCGGCCCACGGCCGGGCCCGCGGCGGCACGACGAGCAGGACCGCCGCGGCGACGGAGGCCGCCGCGGTGGTGTGCCCGCTGGGCAGCGTGTTGAACTCCGGGCCGTGGCCGAGCTGCGGCCGGTCCAGCACCCCCTGCTTGAGCAGCTGCGTCGTGACGTTCGAGCCGGCCAGGACCGCAGCCGCCACCAGGGCGAGGCCCCACCGTCGCCGCACGAACGCGATGACCGCGCAGGCCACGACGGCGGCGGCGATGAACCCGACCGACACCACGTCCAGCACCGGCTCCGCGAGCTCCCACAGACGGTTCTGGCCGATGTGCGCGCCGTCGAGCGACGACTGGTCGACCGCCTGGCCGTGCTCCGTCCCGACGAACACCCGCCACACGACACCGATGCCGACGGCCGCGACGAGGGCGACCAGCAGGGCGCCCGTCACCTTGCGGGCCGTCGCGGCGGACGTCCGCCACGGGCGCCGCACGCCGCCGTCGGCGCCGGTCCCGGTCCCGGGCACGGCACCCTCGCTCGGGTCGGAGCCGCGCCAGGAGGTCGGCGGGGCGGACGCGGGGCGGGGCATGGGGTCCACGGTAGGCGAGCCGGTCGCCGTGCGAAGCGGGGCACGGGCCGCCCACACCATTCCTCCACCGACGTGCCCGGGGTCGCCCCCGGGCGGGCTCACGGGCGGGTCACCGGAGGGAGGGCGCCGGCGCGCCGACGCCGAGCGCCGGGTCGGGCTCGCCGTCGAGGACCACCGCGTGCGGCCCCGCCCCCGCGAGGTGCGCCCGGCTCTCGTCGTCGGCGTGCACGCACAGCAGGCAGCCGCCCCGCTGCTCGAGCAGCAGCGCGGCGTCGTCCACGACCTCGGCGGCGCGCCTGCTGCGGAGCCGCGCGGAGGCCAGGTCCAGCACGACGATCGACGCGCACGCCGACACCGCGTCGAGCGGCGCGCGCAGCCGGTCGGCGTCCGCGCGGCCGAACGAGCCCGCGGGCCGCAGCGTCACGGTAATCCAGGGGGCGGGTGCGTCCAGGACGGTCATGGCTGACTCCCTCCGTCGCGCCCCGGTGCGGGGCGACGTGACCAGCCAAGCCGGGCACCCTGGGGACCGGCTGAACGTCCTCCTCCGACCGCCTGTGGGTGCCGGTCGTCGCGCGGCTGCACACCGCGGGTGCGTGTCCACGCGCGGCGTGGCGAAGCCCAGCCGTTGTCGTGCAGGCGTCCTGTCCACCGACCAACGTCCCGCGACCGTTCTGACGGGGCGCCTAGGTTGGCTCGCGGAGCTCAGCCGCCCCCAGGCTCTTTCTCTCGAGAACGGGGCACGTCATGAGCGCCGCACTGACCCTCTCCACGCTGGAGTCCTCCGAGTCCGCCGTCGACCTGGCTGATCAGGACGACCTCTGGTACTTCATCAACAGCGGCAACGGGAAGTGGATCGCCGGAGCCTGAGGCGAGCGAGCTGGCCGGGAGCGATCCTCTCGGCCAGCTTCGACCTCTTCGGCAATCACATGCCCTCTATCGCCATCGCGATCGACTCCCGGTGCAACGCCCGCTGCGCCCACTGCTGCTTCACGTGCGGCCCCAAGTCCACCGAGGGGCTCTCGGACGAGAAGGTCCGTGATCTCGTGGCAGAAGCCGTAGCGAATGACGACGTCGACGAGCTCGGCATCAGCGGCGGCGAGGCCCTGCTCCGACGTGCTCTCGTCTTCGAGGTCATCGAGCAGGTCCATGCCGCCGGCAAGCGCGTCACGCTCGTGACGAACGGATTCTGGGGACAGACGCTGCCGAAGGCGAGCCGAGAGCTTCGGGCGCTCAAGGACGCCGGTCTGTCGTCCATGACGGTCAGCTACGACGACTTCCATGCGGAGTACATCCCGGTGAAGCGGATCCGGAACATCTTCGAGGCCAACAAGCGGGTGGAGCTGCCGACCATGCTCAACGTCGCGGTGACCCGCTCCTCGACGGGCGACGCGCTGCTCGCGGAGCTAGGTGAGTCCGTCCTGCGCACCCGGGTCACGAAGTTCCCAGTCCTGCCCGTCGGCGCCGCCCGAGCACTTCCGCCCGACTCGATCATCCGCGAGTTCCGAGCGTCCGATGACCTACGGTGCCCGGGTTTCGAACCCGTCTTCCACTTCGACGGCAAGGTCTATCCGTGCTGCTCTCCGGCAGTCTTCGAGACGGCGCTGCAGCTCGGGGACGTGGCTGACCTGAGCATCGCCGAGGCGCAGAACAAGGTCCGCCACAATCTCTTGCTCGGAGTCATCCGGCGTTTCGGCTTCACACCGCTACTTCGCGCGTGCCGCGCAGCGGGTATCCCTGCCCCCGGCGATGACGAGCCTCTCGTCGACCCCTGCGACCTCTGCCGGCGACTCTTCCGGGATGAAGCCGCCGTCCGTGCGATCGCTCCTCTCGTGGCGGAGGTGTTCCGAACGGAGTCAGCTGCTGAAGCCACGGAGGGCGCTGACGGCCATCTGGTGAGGAGATGAGCGCGGGAGTCGCCCATCGCTACGTGGACGACGATGTCGAGCTGTTCCGCGACGGTCCCCGAACCGTCGTGAAAGAACGGGCCACGCGCCGGTTCTTCGAGGTCGACTCATCCGCCCTCCCCGATCTTGAGTGGCAGCCGACGTCGGCACTGCTGGGGACCCCGCTTTTCCGGGTCTACCTCGTGCTTCTCGTGCTGGGCTTAGTGGGGAGCGTCCCGTTAGCAGGCACCATCGCGGCGCAGCTTTCCACGAGCGATCTGCGCGCGCCCTACTGGTGGCTGATCGCCACCTACATCGCCGTCCAGACCCTCCTGCATGAGGGCGGACACCTCCTTGCGCTCAGGATGATGGGCCGCCGGCCGGACAGGGTGGGGTTCAAGCTCAACTTCGTCGTGTTCCCCGCGTTCTACGTCCGAATGAACGACGTCCACCTCCTCGTCCGGCGTGACAAGGTCGTGGTCCATACCGCGGGCCTGATGGTCAACGGGCTCGTCAACCTCGTGGCCATCACGACATGGAGCTTCACCCGGGTTCCCGCGCTCGGGTTCGCCGTCCTGCTCTTCACTCCGGGACTCGTGGCGAACTCGCTGCCCCTGCTGCGTTCGGACGGCCACAAGACGTTGCTCGCAGCGCTCGGCGTCAACGAAAGACGCCGCATGCGGGACAACCCGCCACTACTCATCGGCCTGCATGCCGCCAGCTGGGCCATGGCGGCATGGACGTCGGCCGCCGTGGTGGTCCGCCTTGTCTCGTGATTGTCGATCGAACGGAGCCACCGCAAACATGACTCAACATCCCGCTGCCCCGGGCCTCGTCGTCGAGGGCCTCGAGGTTCGACTGGGCAGGCGTCGCGTCCTCGACGGCGTCCAGCTGACGCTTCCCCTCGCCGGACAGGTCGTCGGGCTCTTCGGCCCGAACGGCGCAGGCAAGACGACGCTCATGAAGTGCGTCGTCGGGCTGCTCCAGCGCTACCGGGGCCACATTTCGGTCGCCGGGGGCGGCGCCTCGTACATGCCGGACTCGCCCTACCTCTACCCGTTCCTCCGGGTGTCCGAGTGCGAGGCGCTGTTCCGCTCGCGTTACGCCGACTTCTCCGCCGAACGCGCCGAGGAGCTGTTCACCGCGCTCGGCCTGGACCGTTCCCGCCGGATGGGCGAGCTCTCGAAGGGGATGTCCGAGCAGGTCCACGTCGCTCTGACGTTTGCGCGTCAGGTGCCCCTGTACGTGCTCGACGAGCCGCTCGCCGCTGTGGATCCGTACACACGCGAGCTGCTGCTCGACGTGATCCAGCGGTTGCGACCAGCACGCTCGACGACGTTGATCAGCACGCACATCATCCAGGAGGTCGCTGACGTCTTCGACGAAGTCATCATGCTCTCGGACGGACGGGTCGTCCGCCACGACCTCGTCGCCCAGCTCCCGGAGGGCGCCGCCCTCGAGGAGCTCTACAAGAAGGAGATGGCGGCGCGATGGGTGACGACCTGAAGGTCCAGCTGCGCAAGTACCGAGCGCTGCACGCGGGACTCGCGGCCGTCCTCCTCGTGAGTGGCGCAGCCATCGCCCTGGCACAGCACCAAGAGAGCGTGGTCATCGCCGCGTCGCTGCTCACGCTCGTCGTCTGGTGCTTCGCCATCGTGTTCACGGTGTACGAGATCTTCCGTGTCGTGCACGTGGCGGACGACTACCTGCTCCTCTCCGTTCCGCAGGGGGCTCGCGCCGCGCTTCGACTTCGCGCCGGTGTCCTCCTCCTCTATCTGATCGCGCTCGGGGCCGTTGAGCTCGTCGGATGGTGGGCATCCGCATCCGCTGCGGACGAGGCGCCCGGAATCGCACTCGTCATCGCGTGGGCCCTCGCCCGGGTGGTGTCGTTCTTGTCCTTCATCGCCGTGGTCGCCGTGGTCGTGCTCGGAGCGAAGGTGCTACGGCACCGCACCGCGGCACTCGTCACGGTCGTCGTCTGCCTGGCCGTCGTGGTCGTCGGCGTCGGCGCTACCCAGCTCGCGCTCGTACGGCTGGGCCGTCCCGGCTATGTCTGGGGCCTGGGTATCGACACCGAGTTCCATGGCCTCAGCCAGTACGCCACTGTGCTGCCCCTTGCGATGAGACCCGCAGGTGCTGCGACCTCAGCCGACACGTTTCTCCCGATGACAACCGGAGTGAACCTCGCGGTCGTGCTGGTTGCCGCGGCAGCATGGTGGTCCTTGCGCCGGATGCGCCTCAACCTGCCGTAGCGGTGCCAGACCTTCACGCGGCACCCCCCGCGGGTGCACGCTGGTCCCACCGGACGACGACGAGGGGGCCGTCATGCTCGACCTCAGCCAGGGCTTCAGCGGGTACTCGGTGGCCGACGTGCCGGCCGCCCGCGCGTTCTACGCCGACGTGCTCGGCCTGGACGCGCAGGAGCGGGACGGGATGCTGTGGCTGCACCTGTCCGGCGGCCGCGACGTCCTGCTCTACCCGAAGGGCGACGCCCACACGCCCGCCACCTACACGGTGCTCAACTTCCCCGTCGCCGACGTCCCGGCGGCCGTGGCGGAGCTGCGCGGGCGCGGGGTGCGGTTCGAGCGGTACGAGGGCACCCCGCTGCAGACGGACGAGGACGGGGTGTTCCGCGGCGGCGGGCCGCTCATCGCGTGGTTCACCGACCCGTCGGGGAACGTGCTGTCGGTGATCGAGGACGACGAGCCCTGACCCCGGCGCCGGACCCGCGCGGCGCACAGGGAACCCACAGGGTCGCGTCAGCATCGGCTCAGGTCGCGGCGCGATGCTCGGCCCATGACCGCCTCGACGCTCCAGCGCGACTCCCTCACCCGAGCGGACGGCCAGCCCGTCCGCGCCCTCGTCGTGGACGACGAGGCCACCCTCGCCGAGCTGCTCTCCACCGCCCTGCGGTACGAGGGCTGGCAGGTCGAGCACGCCCTGACGGGCCAGGCCGCGATCAAGCAGGCGCGGAGCCTCGACCCCGACGTCATCCTGCTGGACGTGATGCTGCCCGACCTGTCCGGGCTGGACGTCCTGCGCCGGATCCGGGCCACCCACCCGAACGTCCCCGTGCTGTTCCTCACCGCCAAGGACGCCGTGGAGGACCGGATCGCCGGCCTCACCGCGGGCGGCGACGACTACGTGACCAAGCCGTTCAGCCTGGAGGAGGTCGTCGCCCGGCTGCGCGCGCTCCTGCGCCGCGCGGGCGCCGTCTCCGAGCGCGAGGAGGCCGTCCTGGTGGTCGGGGACCTGCGCATGGACGAGGACTCCCACGAGGTCTCCCGCGGCGGCGACGACATCCGCCTGACCGCCACGGAGTTCGAGCTGCTGCGGTACTTCATGCGCAACCCGAAGCGGGTGCTGTCCAAGGCGCAGATCCTCGACCGCGTCTGGCAGTACGACTTCGGCGGGCAGGCGAACATCGTCGAGCTGTACGTGTCGTACCTGCGCCGCAAGATCGACAAGGGCCGTGAGCCGATGCTGCACACCCTGCGCGGCGTCGGGTACGTGCTCAAGCCCGCCGCGTGAGCCGCCGGGGTCGCCGCTGGACGCTGCGGCGCCGGCTGGTCGCCGTCGTCGTGGTCCTGCTCGCCACGGTGGCCGCGGTCATGGGGCTGGTGTCCACGCTCGCGCTCCGGACCTCGCTGCTCGACCAGATCGACGACCGGCTCGACTCGGCCAGCCGGCGCGCGGTCGCCGCGCCGGACCGGCTGGACCGCGGGGAGGAGCCCCGCCCGGAGCCCTCGGACGCGCTCGACGGCTCCGCGCAGGGCGAGGGCGACGCCGGCGACCAGGTCCCGCCCGCGTTCGGCCTGCCCGGCCAGGACGTCGGCACGGTCAGCGTTTTCGAGCGGTCCGACGGCAGCGCCCTGCAGTCCGGGTACCTCGACGACTCCGGCGAGGTGCAGCAGCTCACGGACGACCAGCTCGCCACGCTGCTGGGCCTGACACCTGACGGCACCCCGGACACGGTCGACCTGCCGGGCCTGGGCACCTACCGCGTGATCTCCGTGGTGTCCGACGACGGCGACACGTCGGTGACCGCGATCCCGGTGGCGGGCGTGACCGCCACCGTGGAGGACTTCCTCGTGGTCGAGGTCGTCGTCGCGGTGCTCGGCCTGCTCGCGGCGGCCGTGCTCGCCACTCTCCTGGTGCGCCGGGAGCTGCGGCCGCTCGACCGGGTCGCCGCCACCGCGAGCCGCGTGTCGGAGATGCCGCTGTCCCGCGGCGAGGTCGACATCCGCGAGCGCGTGCCCGCGCAGGACACCGACCCGGCCACGGAGGTCGGCCAGGTGGGCGCCGCGCTCAACCGGATGCTCGGCCACGTGGAGTCGGCGCTGACCTCCCGCCACGAGTCCGAGACCCAGGTGCGCCGGTTCGTCGCGGACGCGAGCCACGAGCTCCGGACCCCGCTCGCGTCGATCCGTGGGTACGCGGAGCTCGTGCAGCGCCTGCCCGGGGAGCTGCCGCCGGACGCGCTCCGGGCGATGGACCGCGTGGGGTCCGAGGCGCGCCGGATGACGACGCTGGTCGAGGACATGCTGCTGCTCGCCCGCCTCGACGCCGGCCGGGACCTGGACGTCGCGGAGGTCGACCTCGCCGCGCTGGCGGTCGACGCCGTCTCCGACGCGCACGCCGCGGGGCCGGACCACGCGTGGCGCCTGGACCTCGACGCCCCGGAGGACGACCTGGACCTCGAGCCCCCGCTCGTGCTCGGCGACGAGCACCGGCTGCGGCAGGTCCTGGTCAACCTGCTGTCGAACGCCCGCGTGCACACCCCGGCCGGGACGACCGTCGTGGTCGGGGTCGCGCAGGACGGCGACCAGGTCGTGCTCCGCGTGCGGGACGACGGGCCCGGCATCCCCGAGCCGCTGCTGTCGCGGCTGTTCGAGCGGTTCGCCCGCGGGGACGCGTCCCGCAACCGCGCCGCGGGGTCGACCGGGCTCGGCCTGGCGATCGTGCACGCCGTGGTGACCGCCCACGGCGGGACGATCGACGTGGACGGGACACCCGGCGGGACGACGTTCACCGTCCGGTTGCCCCGTCCCGCGACGTCAGGCTGAGACCGCCGCCAGCGCGTTCAGCTCGTCGACGGTCAGGTCGAGGCGCGCGCCCGCCAGCAGGTCGGGCAGCTGGTCCAGGGAGCGTGCGCTGGCGATCGGCGCGACCACCCCCGGCTGCACGCGCAGCCAGGCGAGCGACACCGCCGTCACGGAGGTCCCGTGCGCGGCCGCGACCTCGTCGAGCACCGCGAGGACCCGGCGGCCGCGGTCGTCGAGGTACCGCGCCGCGCCCCCGGCCCGCGGGCTGTCGACCGCCGGCGCGCCGTCCCGGTACTTGCCGGTCAGGAAGCCGCTGGCCAGCGACGAGTACGGCAGCACGCCGAGGCCCTCGCGGACGGCGAGCTCCTGCAGCGGGCCCTCGTACTCGTCGCGGTGCACCAGGTTGTAGTGCGGCTGCAGCGCCACGAACCGCGCGACCCCGAGGTCGTCCGCGATCCGCAGCGCCTCCGCGAGCCGCTCCGTGCTGAAGTTCGACGCCGCGACGTACCGCGCCTTGCCCTCCGCGACGACCTCGCCGAGCGCGGCGACGGTCTCCTCCAGCGGGGTCTCCGGGTCGTCCGCGTGGGCGTAGTACAGGTCGACGTAGTCGGTCTGCAGCCGCTTCAGGGACTGCTCGACCGCCGAGCGGACCGTCGCCCGCGAGGTCCCGAGGTAGCCGTCGAGCTTGCCGACCTTGGTCGCGATCACCACGTCGGAGCGGTTCTGCCGGGAGGCCATCCAGCGCCCGAGGATCTCCTCGGACTCCCCGCCCTCGTGCCCGGGCGCCCACTGCGAGTACACGTCGGCGGTGTCGACGAGGCTGCCGCCCTCCGCGGTGAACGCGTCGAGGACGGCGAACGACGTGTCCTCGTCCGCGGTCCAGCCGAACACGTTGCCACCCAGGTTCAGGGGCAGGACGTCCAGGTCGGTGGTGCCGATGCGTGCCATGGTCCTCCTCGGTCGGACGGTGCCGCGCCTCAGAGCGGGTACGCGGCGTACAGGTTGCGGATGTCGGCGGCCGGGCCCGCGACGCGGAAGACGGTGGTCCCGTTGCTCCACGCCGCGACGCCGGTGCCGTCACCGACGTCCACGACCGTCACGGTGCCGGTCGGCTGCCCGCCCACCAGCACCTCCTCCTGCAGGAGCACGGTCGGGGCGGCAGGCAGCGCCGCGGTGATCCCCGCGAGCACGGCGGCGGCCTCCTCCGGCGTCTCGAACTGGGCGGCCTGGACGGTCACGGTGCCCGACGCGCCGTCGGTGTACGTCTCGGTGTAGGCCTCCAGCGCGTTCTGGCCCAGCAGCGCCGGGTCGTCCGCGCTGCTGGCGAGGGCGTACTGCAGCACGGTCGCCGGGAGGCTGGTCGCGAACGGCGTGGTCGCCGCGCGGGCGACCGGGGCGACGGTGGCGGTCGGGGACGGGAGCACCACGTCGTCGGGCGCCGCGACGGTCGTGCCGCCGTCCCGCAGCAGGAGGAACGCGGTGAGCCCGCCGCCGACGAGGACGACCGCCGCCACGATCGCGGCGATCAGCCGACCGCGACGACGCCCTGGGCGCGCAGCGGGCGCGGGCTCGGCCTCGTCCGCCGCCCCACCCGCCGCAGTGCCGCCCGCCGCAGTGCCGCCCGCCGCAGTGCCTGCTACCGGAGTGCCACCTGCGGCAGCACCCGCGGGCGCGGCCGGCGACGGGACGACCGCGTGCGAGCCCGTCCTGCGCGAGACGGGGCGCGCCGGCTCCGGCTCGGCAGCGGCCACGCGCTGGTCACGGCGGGACGGGGCGCTCGTCGGCTCGGGGTGCAGCGACGGCCAGCGGGGCGTGCTGCCGCCGGTCCCGGCGCCCGGGGCACCCGGTCCGGGCTGCGCCTGTCGGCCGTCGCTGTCACTCATGCACGAACTCCCCTGCCGCCTGCGTGGTCCGGGCGCACCGCGTCACGGTCCGGTCCCGGAGGTTCCGCGGCAGCCTACTGGCCGTTCCGAGGCGGGCCCGGGACCCGCCGCGTCGCGCCGCGCGGATCCGGGGGCACGGCCCGTAGCGCCGGGCGGTGTCCACGGTGTCCACGGTGTCGCGGATGTCCACGGTGTCGCGGTGGGGGGACGGGACATGTCCTCCGCGACCGTGACTGCGGCGTACACCACGGTCACGGTTCCGGAGAAGGTGTGCGGCCACCGCTCGGAGGAACGTCACCGCGCGCACCGAGGTCGCGCCTCCGGCGCCGGCTGCACCGCGAGCGGTATCGGCGCGAGGTCACGCCGCCGGCGCCGCCCGCACCACGAGCGGTGTGGGCGCGAGGTCAGGCGTCCGGCGTGGGCCGCACGCGGACGGTGTCGGCGCGGGTGAGCCGGATGGCCTCGCCGAGGTCGGCCGCCTGGGCCACCCGCATGCCGTCGGGTTCCTGCCCCGACTCCAGCGCCCCGGCGGGGACGACCGCGTGGGTGAACCCGAGCCGCGCGGCCTCGGCCAGCCGCCGCGCTGTGCCGGTGACCGGCCGGATCTCCCCCGCCAGCCCGACCTCGCCGATCGCGACGAGACGCGGCGGCAGCGCGACGTTCTCCCGGCTGCTGACGGTCGCGAGCGCGAGCGCGAGGTCGGCGGCGGGCTCGACGACGCGCGCCCCGCCGACGGTCGACACGTACACGTCCTGGTCCCCGACCTTGAGACCCGCGCGCCGCTGGAGCACCGCGAGCACCATCGCGAGCCGGCTGCCGTCGACGCCGCTCGTGGTGCGCCGCGGGTTCGCGAGCATGCTCGGCGCGACCAGCGCCTGCACCTCGGTCGCCAGCGGGCGCCGGCCCTCCAGGGTGACGGTCACGCAGGTGCCGGGGACGTGGTGCCGCTCGTGCGAGACGAACAGCCCGGACGGGTCCGCGAGCCCGACGATGCCGGACTCGGTGAGGTCGAAGCAGCCGACCTCGTCCGTCGGCCCGTAGCGGTTCTTGGTGGCCCGCAGCAGCCGCAGCCGCGAGTGCCGGTCGCCCTCGAACTGGCACACCACGTCGACCAGGTGCTCCAGCGTGCGCGGGCCCGCGACCGCGCCGTCCTTCGTCACGTGCCCGACCAGCACGACCGGCAGCGCCCGCTCCTTCGCCGCCGCGATGAGGGACGCCGCGACCTCACGGACCTGCGCGACGCCGCCGGGCGACCCCTCGACGGCGGCCGAGGCGACGGTCTGCACGGAGTCGAGCACCAAGAGGTCGGGCTCCGTCTGCGCGAGGTGCCCGAGGATCGTCCCGAGGTCGGTCTCGGCGGTGAGCAGCAGCGTCGCCGCGAGCGCACCGATCCGCTCCGCGCGCAGCCGTACCTGGCCGGCCGACTCCTCGCCCGTCACGTACAGCACGGTCCGCCCACCGGACGCGACGCGGCTCGCGACGTCGAGCAGCAGCGTCGACTTGCCCACGCCGGGCTCCCCCGCGAGCAGCACCACCGCGCCGGGGACGAGCCCGCCGCCGAGCACCCGGTCCAGCTCACCGACACCCGTGGGGCGGGACCGGCTCGCCTCGACGTCGATCTCGGCGATCGGCCGCGCCGACCCCCGCACCGGCACCTGCACGGCCGTGCGTGGCGCCGCCCCGCCCGGACCCGTGTCCTCCGAGACCGAGCCCCACGTCTGGCACTCCCCGCACCGGCCCACCCACTTGGACGTGGTCCAGCCGCACTCGGAGCAGCGGAACGCCGGGCGGGCGGCCCGGGCGGAGGTGGTCGTCGTCACCCGCGTCACGCTAGCCGCCGGCACCCACACACCCGCGCGACGCAGGCACCGGCGGACACGGGCGGACGAGGACGGGCTGAGCCGGGCGCGCACCCGGGCGTGCGGCCGGCGACCGTGACCGCATCGCAACGTTCCGACCCCGCGAGCGGGCCGACCCGTGGGCGCCCCGCCCCGTAGGATCGCGCCGTGCCCACCACCACGCCGCCCGACGACCTGCTGCGGCACACGCTCGCCGCGGTCGCGCCCGGCACCGAGCTGCGCGACGGCCTCGAGCGCATCCTGCGCGGCCGCACCGGCGCGCTCATCGTCCTGGGCCTCGACGCCGTCGTGGAGAGCATCTGCTCCGGCGGGTTCGAGCTCGACGTGGAGTTCTCCGCGACGCGCCTGCGGGAGCTCGCGAAGATGGACGGGGCGATCGTCATGGACCCCGCCATCGGGCGGATCGTGCGCGCGGCCGTCCAGCTGCTGCCCGACCCGAGCATCTCGACGTCCGAGTCCGGCACCCGGCACCGCACCGCCGAGCGCGTCGCCAAGCAGACCGGGCTGCCGGTCATCTCGGTGTCAGCGTCGATGCGGATCATCGCCCTCTACGTCGGCCAGCAGCGGCACGTGCTCGAGAACGCGGACGCGATCATGTCCCGCGCGAACCAGGCCCTCGCGACCCTCGAGCGGTACAAGTCCCGCCTCGACGAGGTCAGCGGCACCCTGTCCGCCCTCGAGATCGAGGACCTCGTGACGGTCCGCGACGTCTGCGTGGTCGTGCAGCGCCAGGAGATGGTGCGGCGCATCTCAGAGGAGATCGCGGGCTACGTGGTCGAGCTCGGCACGGACGGCCGCCTCCTGTCGCTGCAGCTCGACGAGCTCACCGGCGGCATCGGGACCGACAACGAGCTGGTCATCCGGGACTACCTGGACTCGGCGCGCCGGGACGTGGACGCGATCCAGGCCTCCCTCGCCGCGCTGGACTCCACCGAGCTGCTGGACCTGGGGCTCATCGCCCGCGAGCTCGGCCTGCCCTCGGGCGTGGAGATGCTGGACGCGGCGACCGGCCCGCGCGGCTACCGGCTCATGTCGAAGGTCCCGCGGCTGCCCGCCGCGATCGTCGACCGGCTGGTGGGGCACTTCAGCGGCCTGCAGAAGCTGCTCGCGGCGAACATCGACGACCTCATGGCGGTCGACGGGGTCGGCGAGCAGCGCGCGCGTGCCGTGCGCGAGGGGCTGTCGCGGCTCGCGGAGTCGAGCATCCTCGAGCGGTACGTCTGAGCGGTTTGTCTGACCGGGAGCGCCGCCACGACGCCGGCTCAGGTCAGTCCAGGCCGAAGACGACCGGCTCCGTGCTGACGCCCGCGAGCGTGAGCACCGCCTGGTAGGTGCCGGACAGCGCCGACGGCTGGCCCGCGGCGCAGCCCTCGACCGAGCGCACCCGGTCCCACTGCACCTGGCGCTCGTCCGCCTGGCCCGGGCCGAGCAGGAGCTGCAGCGGCTCCCCGGCGGCGCAGTCGGTGCTGGCCCAGATCCGGTCGCTGCCCGAGGTGATGAGCAGCTGGCGCTGCGCGTCGCCCGCGTCGACCAGGCAGGCGGCCTCCCCGGTGTTGGTGAGCCGCACCGTGAACAGCGGCTGCGCGCCCTCGGGGTAGGTCGCGGCGTCGGCGGCGAGCTCGACGGTGAGCGCCGCCGGGTCGCACGCGGGGGTGCCGGTGTCCTCGGCCTCCTCGGGCGCCGGCGTCTGCTCGGTGGGCGCGGGATCCGGGTCGGGCGTGTCGGCGTTCGCGTCGCCGCCACCGGTCAGCGCCCGCAGCCCGAGCACGAGCAGCAGCACCACGGCCGCGAGGAGCACCAGCACCACGCCGCGGCGCACCCAGTAGACCCGCGCCGGGAGGGATCCCGTCGGCCGCACCACGCCCATGTCCCGGCCCCTTCCGCCTCGATCGCCGCGTTCACCGTAGCCCCGAGCCGGTCCCGTTCCGGCGCACCCACGCCGGACACGCGGGCCCGTTCCGGAACCGGATTCGGCGGCGCGACGGGGCCCGGGTGAGGATGGGCCGGTGCCGCCCGACCCGACCGCCACCGCCGTCCGCGAGGCGGTGGTCGCCTGGTTCGGCGAGCACGCCCGTGACCTGCCCTGGCGCGCGCCGGACCGCACCCCGTGGGGCGTCCTCGTCAGCGAGGTGATGCTCCAGCAGACGCCGGTCGTGCGGGTGGAGCCGGCGTGGCGCGCGTGGCTGGACCGCTGGCCGGAGCCCGCGGACCTGGCCGCCGCGAGCCCCGCGGACGTGCTGCGCGCGTGGGACCGGCTGGGCTACCCGCGCCGCGCCCTGCGGCTCCAGGAGTGCGCCCGGGCCGTGGTGGAGCGGCACGGCGGCCGGGTGCCGTCCGACGAGGCGGCGCTGCTCGCCCTGCCCGGCGTCGGCGAGTACACGGCCGCGGCGGTCCGGGCGTTCGCGTTCGGGCTCCGCTCCGTCGTGCTGGACACGAACGTGCGCCGGGTGCTCGCGCGCGTCGCGGACGGTGCGGCGCTGCCGGCCCCGGTGCTGACCGTCGCCGAGCGCCGGCTCGCGCAGGCGTTCGTGCCGGCGGACGACGCCGGCGCGGCCCGCTGGGCGGCGGCCTCCATGGAGCTCGGCGCGGTGGTCTGCACCGCGCGGGGCCCGCGGTGCGACGTCTGCCCGGTGCGGGACCTCTGCGCGTGGCGGCTCGCCGGCGCACCGCCGGACGTGCACGCCCTGCGGCGGCGTACCCAGGCGTGGGCGGGCACCGACCGTCAGGTGCGCGGCCGGATCATGGCGCTGCTGCGCGAGGCGCTCGAGCCCGCGCCCGCCCACGCCGTCGCCGAGGTGTGGCCGGACGCCACGCAGCGCGACCGGTGCCTGGCGTCGCTCCTGGCGGACGGCCTGGTGGAGCGGGTGCCCGAGGCCGACGCGGAGGACGGGCCGCGGTACCGGCTGCCGGCGGGCGCCCCGACGGCCTAGAGGTCGACGATCATCCGGGTGTTGCCGAGCGTGTTCGGCTTCACCCGGGCGAGGTCCAGGAACTCGGCGACACCGTCGTCGTGCGACCGCAGCAGCTCCGCGAACACCTCCGGCGCGACCGCCGGGCCGTCGACCGTCCCCCACCCGTGGGCGGCGAAGAAGTCGACCTCGAACGTGAGGCAGAACAGCCGGCTGAGCCGCAGGTCGCGGGCACGCTGCGTGAGCGCCTCCAGCAGCGCGTGCCCGACGCCGCGCCCACGCCACTCGCGCGCGACGGCGAGCGTGCGGATCTCCGCGAGGTCCTGCCACATGACGTGCAGGGCGCCGCAGCCGATCAGCGTGCCGTCCGCGGCCTCCGCGACCTGGAACTCCTGCACCGCCTCGTAGTAGCCGACCCACTCCTTGGCGAGCAGGATCCGCTCCTGCGCGTACGGCTGCACCAGCTCGCGGATCCCGCGCACGTCGGCGGGCAGTGCAGGGCGGACCCGGTAGGCGGACGGGGACGGCGCGGCGGGGTCGGTCACGCCCCTCAACCTACGTCCTGACCTGCTCGGGGGCCGGGGCGTCCACGACGGGCGGGAGCGCCGGCGCGTCGGCGGCGGCACGCGCCCGGGCCAGCGCTGCGTCGTCGAGGCCCAGCACCCGCAGCGCCGCGTCGGCGACCAGCGGGGCGACGGCCCGCGCCGCGGCGGTCCCGCCCGTGCGACGTGCGGTGATGACGCCCTCGACCAGACCGAACACCAGCGTGGCCTCCCCCGGCGCGGGCCCCGACGTGCCCAGCACCGCCGCCACGAGCTCGTCGTACCGGGACCGCAGCCGGGCGCGGGCCTCCGAGAACTCCGCGAACGGGGCGGTCTCGACCTCCGGCAGCTGCATCAGCCGCCCGATGTTGACCGGGCCGTCCGCGAGCCACCGCGCGTCGCCGTCGCACAGCGCCCACAGCCGCGCCGCCGGGTCGCCGGGTGCCTCGACCAGCCGGTCCGCGAGGGCCAGCGACGGCGCGATCGTCTCCATCAGCAGGGTCCGCAGCAGCACGTCCTTGCCGCGGAAGTGGTGGTAGATCGACGCCTGCCTGACCCCCGCCCGCTCCGCGATCGCGTACGTCGACGTCGCGGTGTACCCGACGCTGCTGAACAGCGCGGCGGCGGCCGCGAGCACGTCGCCGCGGGTGTCGCGCTCCACGGCGGACCGCGGTCGTCCCGGTCGTCCGGTCATGCCGGCGGACGGTAGCAGCCGCTGGTCACGGGCACGTTTCCCCCGGCACCAGCGACGCGCCCTCGGGTGCGCCTGCGCGGCGGCGGCGATTCGCCTTTGGAGCACACGCCTGTCCGCATTGTTCGCATTGTTGCGACAAAAACGGCACATCGCCCAGGAATGGTCGATATCAGACCTGGTGCGATCACTCCAGGCCTGCTAACGTCACCGAAGCCGTCTGGTGATCAACCGTGAGCAGGAATCGAGATCGTCGTGAACGTGCACGCACCCATGTCCGAGTCCACGCCGGAGGTCACCGCGACGAAAATGACCGTCACGCGGGCCGACAAGCGCTCCCGGTGGGCGCTCTCCTCGCTCATGGTCGCGGTTTTCGCCGTGGGGACGGCCGAGTACGTGATCGCCGGGATCCTGCCCACCATGGCCACCGAGCTCGACGTCTCGGTTCCCCGGGCGGGGCAGCTCGTGACCGCCTACGCGCTGTCCGTGGTGGTGGGCGGCCCGATCCTGACCGCTGCGACGGCGAAGCTGAACCGTTTCTCGGTGATGCGCGTCCTGCTCGTGCTCTTCCTCGCCGGCAACGTCGCTGCGGCGGTCGCTCCGGGCTTCGGCGTCCTGGTGGTGGCCCGCGTCGTCTCGGCTCTCACGCACTCGACGCTGTTCGCCATCGCCCTGGTGATGGCGAGCTCGCTCGCTCCCCGCGGGCGCGAGAGCTCGGCCATCGCCAGGGTGGCACTCGGCCTCAACCTGGCGACCGTGCTGGGTGTGCCGATCGGGACGCAGATCGGCCTCGCGGCAGGGTGGCGAGCGACCTTCGTGTTCGTCGCCGCCGCCACGGTCCTGGCACTCGTGCTCGTCTCGGCGACGGTGCGGCTGGAACCGCAGAAGCGCGCAGGCGGCTCCGCGTTCGGGGAGTTCCGGGTGCTCCGGAACACGAACGTGCTGCTCGCCATGTTCATGACCGTGCTCGGCCAGACCGGCCTGTTCACCTTCTACACCTACGTCACCCCGTACCTCACCGACGTCTCCGGCGTCCGGGCGGAGTCCGTGGTCGGGATCCTGCTGCTGTTCGGGTTCGGCGGTGCCGTCGGGAACGTGATCGGCGGACGGCTCGCGGACCGGAACCTCCTGGGCTCGCTCACCGTGCTCCTCGTCCTGGGTGCCGCGGTGCTGCTGTCCCTCGGGGCCTTCGGCTCGGTCCCCTGGCTCGCCGTCGTGCTGGTCTTCCTGCTCGGGGTCACCGGCTTCTCGGTCATCCCGGCGCTCCAGACGCGGATCATCAGCTCGGCCGGAGACTCGCCGACGCTCGCGCTGGCGCTCAACATCTCCGCCTTCCAGATCGCCAACGCTCTGGGGTCGGTGATCGGCGGTGCCACCGTGGGAGGACCCGCCGGCGTCAGCTCCACCCCGTTCGTCGGGGCGCTGCCCACCGCCCTCGCCGTCGTCGTCGCGCTCGTGGTCCTGCGCGGCGCGAGGCGCCGGCGTCCGAGCGGGAAGGTCGAGAGCCACGAGGCTGCCGCGGACGTCCGGGGCGTGGTGCCGTGAGGCTCGCCCGGCGTCCTCAGACCGTGAGCATGGCCTCGATCGCACCCGCGGCGGTGCGGGCGACGAGCGCGACCTGTGCCGCGCTCGCCCCGTCCACGCTCTGCTGGGACATGCCTTGGACGACGGCGGAGAGCAGACGGGAGACCGCTTCGGCGTCCACGCCCGCGGCCGCCAGCTCATCGCCGAACGACTCCCTCAGGTGCGCGGTGATGGCCTCGAGGTTGTCGTTGCGCATCCGCGAGATCCTCGCCGCGAGCTCGGAGGCCTCGGGCGAGAGGCTGGTCGAGCTGGAGATGACGAAGCAGCCCTTCGGCAGGTCGTCCGCCGTGAAGCTCTTCGCGGCCGCATCGAGGAACACGGTGCCGAACTCCCGTACACCGGACGACGACGCGAATGCACGTCCGGCGAAGTTCCCGTAGTGGCTCTGGTAATGCTCGACCGCCGCCAGGAAAAGACCCTGCTTGCTGCCGAAGGCCGCGTACAGGCTGGACACGGAGATATCCATCGCCTGAGCGAGACGGGCCACTCCGACTCCGTCGTAACCGTGCCTCCAGAACAATCGCAGCGCGGCGTCGAGAACGTCGTCCAGGTCGAACTTCCTGCCCTGGCCCGGCTTGGAGCTCATGGCGCGACGGTACTGCACGCACACCTGAGAACCGCGAGAAGAAGGAGAAGACAGTGCCGACCATGAAGACCCTGCAGGCCGTCCGGTACGGCGGACCGGACGCGCTCGAGGTGCGTGACGTCCCGCTCCCGCGCGCGTCGGCCGACGACGTCGTGGTGGCCGTGGTGGCGTCGAGCATCAACCCGGTGGACGTGAAGATGCGCTCGCTGGAGGCACCTCAGCAGATCGCTGGCTTCCCGGCGACGTTGGGCTGGGACCTCGCCGGGATCGTCGTCTCGGCACCGGACGAGTGCGCGTGGCGTCCCGGTGACCGGGTCGTGGCGCTGCACCCGCCGAGCGCGGTGGGGACGGGTTCGTGGGCGCAGGTCGTGTCCCTGCCGCCGGACCGCCTGGTCCCCGCACCCGTGACGGTCGACCTGGCGACCGCGGCGGCTCTGCCGCTCGCCGGGCTGACGGCACTCCAAGCGCTGGACCGGCTGTCGCTCCGCCCCCAGGAGCGGCTGCTGGTGACGGGTGCGATCGGGGCGGTCGGCGGGTACGCCGTCCAGCTCGCGGTGCACCGGGGCGTCGCGGTGTCGGCGCTGGTCTCGCGGCAGTCGCACGTCCAGGAGGCGATGGGCATGGGAGCCCGTGCCAGCAGTGCCGACGCGCAGGACCTCCAGGGCTTCGATGCCGTCTTCGACACGGCCGGTGTGCTCGGCGATGCCTGCCTGGTCCGCGCGGGCGGACGGCTCGTCACCGTGAGCGACGACGCGATCACCGGGGACGTCGCCGAGCGGGCGAGCGCTGCGGACCACAACTACGTGCGGCACGACCCGGCGGGCCTCCGGTCGCTGGTCGCCCTGGTCGACCAGGGCGCGCTCCGGATCCGGGTCGCAGAGGTGTTCCCGTTCCAGGACGTCCGGGCCGCCCACGAGCGGTTCGAGCAGGGCGGGCTCGTCGGCAAGGTCGTCGTGACCTTCTGACCCCGCAGGGCCGAGGGCGGCCGCGCGTCACACCGGCCGCTTCGCGACCTCCAGCAGCCGCGCGGCCGTCCGCTCGTCCACGACCAGGTCCGTCATCGTCCCCGCGCGGAGCGCCGCGAGCAGCGGCACCGCCTTGTTGTCCCCGGCGACCGCGCACAGCCGCCGCGGGATCCGGCGGAGCTGGTCGGGGGACGGCCCCGTGGCGCGCGCGTTCAGCGGGACGTCCCGCCAGGACCCGTCGGCGCGCAGGAACACCGTGCACACGTCGCCCACGACCTTCTGGTCGTGGAGGAGCTCGACGTCGTCGTCGTCGAGGTAGCCGGCGGAGTACACGTGACTGGGGACTGAGCCGGCGACGGAGCCCACGGAGAACAGCGCGATGTCGGCCCGGGACTGCTCGTCGAGGACGCGGCGCACCGACCGCTCGCGCCACATGGCCTGCTTGGTCTCGGGGTAGTCGAAGAACGCCGGGACCGGGAAGTGGTGGACGGTCGCCCCGAACGCGCTGCCGAACGAGGCGATCAGGTCGCTCGCGTACTCGATGCCGGAGGTGCGGGTGTTCGCGGCGCCGTTGAGCTGGACGACCACGCTGCCGTGGGTGACCTTGGGCTGCAGCCGCCGGGACACCGCGGCGAGCGTGGTGCCCCAGGCGACGCCGAGGATCATGTCGGAGTCGAACCAGGAGGCGAGCAGCCGGGCGGTGGCGCGGGCCACCTGGTCGAGGGTGTCGACCTGCTCCCCGGAGTCCGGGACGGGCACGACGTAGGTGTCGATGCCGAACGCGGCGGAGATGGTGCGGCCGAGGCCGGGGGCGCGGGTGGTGGACGGCCGGAGCGTGATCTCGACCATGCCGGTCTCGCGGGCGCGCTTCAGGAGCCGGGAGACGGTGGACCGGGAGGTCCCGAGGTGCCGGGCGATGACCTCCATCTTGACGTCCTGCAGGTAGTACATGGACGCGGCGCGCAGCACGTCCTGCTCCCGGTCGACCATCGCCCACGACCTCCTTGTCGTCACCCCATCTGGGACCACAGTCCTGCACATACGTGCACAGCGGTTGCGCGTCTGTTCGCGACGTGGCGACGATAGCGGACAGACAGGACCGAGGTCCCAGTCTGCGAGTCCGGACCCGGCTCGCGGCAGGGGGTCGGCCGAGAGCAAGACCGCGATGGAGTGGGACATGAGGACCGCAGCACTGACCCCCCGCCTGCGTGACGACGCGCTGGCGGCACTTCGAGCGACCACGGAGGGCGGGCCGGAGCTCGACGTCCTCGTCATCGGCGGCGGCGTGACCGGCGCCGGCATCGCGCTGGACTCCGTGACCCGCGGCCTGTCGACGGCCGTGATCGACGCCCAGGACTGGGCCTCCGGCACGTCGAGCCGGTCGAGCAAGCTCGTGCACGGCGGCCTGCGCTACCTGCAGATGCTCGACTTCCACCTGGTCCGCGAGGCGCTGACGGAACGGGACCTGCTGATCAGCAGCCTGGCCCCGCACCTGGTGAAGCCGGTGCCGTTCCTGTACCCGCTGGAGAACCGCGTCTGGGAGCGGGCGTACGTCGGTGCGGGCATCGCCCTGTACGACACGCTCGCCAGCGTCAACGGCCGGCACCGCGCGATGCCGCTGCACCAGCACGTCTCCCGCAAGGGCCTGGAGCGCAAGTTCCCCGACCTGCGCCACGACGCCGCCGTCGGCGCCATCCAGTACTGGGACGCGAACGTCGACGACGCCCGCCTGGTCTCGACCCTGATCCGCACGGCCGCGTCCTACGGCGCGCACGCGGCGTCCCGCACCCAGGTCGTCGGCCTGACCACGACGTCGGGCGGCGCGGTCACCGGCGCGGAGCTCGTCGACCTCGAGACCGGCGACCGGTTCACCGTGAAGGCCCGGTCGGTCATCAACGCCACCGGCGTCTGGACCGAGGAGACCGAGTCGCTCGCCGGCACCGAGGGCGGCCTGCGCGTCCTGGCGTCCAAGGGCATCCACATCGTGGTGCCGCGCGACCGGATCGCCGGTCACACCGGCCTGATCCTGCAGACCGAGAAGTCGGTGCTGTTCATCATCCCGTGGTCCCGCTACTGGGTGATCGGCACCACCGACACCCCGTACGAGCAGGACCTCACGCACCCGGTGGCCACCAGCGAGGACATCGACTACGTCATCGACCACGCGAACGCCGTCCTGTCCCGGCCGATCTCCCGCGAGGACATCATCGGCACCTGGGCGGGCCTTCGGCCGCTGCTGCAGCCCGGCACCAAGGAGGGCACGTCGTCCTCGAAGGTGTCCCGCGAGCACACCGTGGCCTCCCCGACCCCGGGCCTGACGGTCATCGCGGGCGGCAAGCTGACGACCTACCGCGTGATGGCCAAGGACGCCGTCGACTTCGCGATCGGCTCCCGCGCCACCACCCTGCCGTCGATCACCGAGCGCATCCCGCTGGTCGGCGCCGAGGGCCTCGAGGTCCTGCAGCGGCAGTCCCGCGACATCGGCAGCCGGTACGGCTGGGACCGGGGCCGCATGGACCACCTGCTGCACCGGTACGGCTCCCTGCTGGGCGAGCTGCTGGAGATGGTCGACGACGAGCCCGGTCTCGGTCAGCCGCTCGCCGGGGCGCCCGCGTACATCGGCGCCGAGATCGCCTACGCCGTCACCCACGAGGGCGCCCTGCACCTCGACGACGTGCTGATGCACCGCACCCGCCTGAACTACGAGCAGGCGGACAAGGGCGTCGGCGCGCTGGACGAGATCGCGGACATCATCGCGCCGCGGCTCGGCTGGGACGCCGCCACCCGCGAGCGGGAGATCGCCGCCTACCGCGCCCGCGCGGCTGCCGAGGAGGCCGCCGCGCAGCAGCCGGACGACGCCGCGGCACGCGCCGCCCGGTCGGCCGCGGAGGACATCGCCCCGCTGCTGCCCCTGGACGCCGCGCCCGTCCACGGCGGCCACAAGCCTGGTTCCTCGCACCAGACCCCTGCCGCTCCCGGGCCGGCAGGGACATGATCAGGTCCTAGGGCCGATCAGACCCCAGGGCCCGCGGTCCCCCGGCCGCACTCCGGTTCGCCGGAACCCCTGAGCGAGACAACGACAACGACGTCCGTCTACACGAAAGAGGTCGACCGTGGAGTCCATCTCGATCGGAGAGGCAGTCCTCTCCGAGTTCCTCGGCACCGCCACCCTGCTCCTGCTCGGAGCCGGCGTGGTCGCCAACGTCATCCTGCCCAGGACGAAGGGGTTCGGTGGCGGTTGGCTGCTGATCAACTTCGGCTGGGGCCTCGCGGTCTTCACCGCCGTGTACGTGGCCTTCAAGTCCGGTGCGCACCTCAACCCCGCGGTCACCCTCGGCATCTGGGCCGCGGGCAAGGAGGAGTTCGCCCCGGGCATCGAGGTCGACGCTGTCAACGGCTTCCTCTACATCGCGGCGCAGTTCGCCGGTGCAGCTGTCGGTGCGGCGCTGGCCTACCTCACGTACAAGAAGCACTTCGACGAGGACGCCGAGCCCGGCATCAAGCTCGCCGTCTTCTCCACCGGCCCGGAGCTGCGCTCCTACGGCTGGAACTTCTTCACCGAGGTCGTCGGGACGTTCGTGCTGGTGTTCTGGGTCGCGATCAGCGGGAACACCCCGGCGGAGATCGGCCCGCTCGGGGTCGCGCTCGTCGTGGTCGCGATCGGCGCGAGCCTCGGTGGCCCCACCGGCTACGCCATCAACCCGGCGCGTGACCTCGGTCCCCGCCTCGCGCACGCCCTGCTCCCGATCCGCGGCAAGGGCTCGTCCGACTGGTCGTACGCGTGGGTGCCGGTGCTCGGCCCCGCCGTCGGCGGCATCCTCGGCGGCCTCCTGGCGAACGTCATCAACTACGTCGCCTGACGCGCACGGGGTGCTCGCCCCCGCACCGCTGCCGGGGCGAGCACCCCACCCGCGGCACCGCGCCGCCCTGCGGCACCCGCCGCGCTCTCCTGTCATCCCCCGGCAGCGCCGCCCCCGCGGTGCCGCACCCGCCCCCGCGGCGGGACCGAACGACGCGAAGGAAGCACCATGTCCGAGCAGTACGTCATGGCGATCGACCAGGGCACCACCTCGACCCGCGCGATCATCTTCGACCACGGCGGGCAGATCGTCTCCGTCGGCCAGACGGAGCACCAGCAGATCTTCCCGCGGGCCGGCTGGGTCGAGCACGACCCGAACGAGATCTGGACCAACACCCGCGAGGTCGTCGGCCTGGCCCTGTCGCGCGCGAACAAGACGCACGCCGACCTCGCCGCGGTCGGCATCACCAACCAGCGCGAGACCGCGGTGGTGTGGGACCGGACCACCGGCCAGCCGGTGTACAACGCCATCGTCTGGCAGGACACCCGCACCCAGAAGATCGCCGACGACCTGGCGGCGCTCGGCGGCGGCGCCGACCGGTACAAGGAGCGCGTCGGCCTGCCGCTCGCGACCTACTTCTCCGGCCCGAAGATCCGCTGGATCCTGGACAACGTCGAGGGCGCCCGCGAGAAGGCGGAGCGCGGCGAGCTCGCGTTCGGCAACACCGACTCCTGGGTGCTGTGGAACATGACCGGCGGGGTCGACGGCGGCGTGCACGTCACCGACGTCACCAACGCGTCGCGCACCATGCTGATGAACGTCGACTCCCTCACCTGGAACGAGGAGATCGCGGCGGAGATGGGCGTGCCGCTGTCGATGCTCCCCGAGATCCGCTCCTCCTCCGAGGTGTACGGCCACGGGCGTCAGGGCGGGCTCGTCCCGGGCGTGCCGATCGCGGGCATCCTCGGCGACCAGCAGGCCGCGACCTTCGGCCAGGCCTGCTTCGAGGTCGGTACCGCGAAGAACACCTACGGCACCGGCAACTTCATGCTGCTGAACACCGGCACCGAGCCCGTGCAGTCCAAGAACGGCCTGCTCACGACGGTCGCGTACAAGATCGGCGACGCCCCGCAGGTCTACGCGCTCGAGGGCTCGATCGCCGTGACCGGCTCGCTGGTGCAGTGGCTGCGCGACAACCTGGGCATGTTCACCGACGCCCCGGACATCGAGTACCTGGCGAGCAAGGTCGAGGACAACGGCGGCGCGTACTTCGTGCCGGCGTTCTCGGGCCTGTTCGCGCCGCACTGGCGGTCGGACGCCCGCGGCGCGCTGGTCGGGCTCACCCGGTTCGTCAACCGGAACCACATCGCCCGCGCGGCGCTGGAGGCGACGGCGTTCCAGACGCGCGAGGTGCTGGACGCCATGAACGCGGACTCCGGCGTCGACCTGACCGAGCTGAAGGTCGACGGCGGCATGACCGCCAACGACCTGCTCATGCAGTTCCAGGCCGACATCCTCGACGTCCCGGTCATCCGGCCGCAGGTCGCGGAGACCACGGCGCTCGGTGCCGCGTACGCCGCGGGCATCGCCGTCGGGTTCTGGAACGGCGAGCAGGACGTCATCGACAACTGGGCCGAGGGCAAGCGCTGGACCCCGGACCTGGACTCGGGCGAGCGCGACCGGCAGTACCGGCTCTGGAAGAAGGCCGTGACGAAGACCTTCGACTGGGTGGACGACGACGTGCGCTGACGCGCCCGGGTCCGCTCGCCGACGCACGACGGCCCCGTCCCTCCACGCGAGGGGCGGGGCCGTCGTGCGTGCCCGTGCCGGCCGCGCGGGCCGCGCGGGTCAGCGGTCGACGCGCGCGCCGCCGCCCGCCGCGAGCTTGAGCACCTCGGCCTTCGACGCCATCGTCGTGTCCCCCGGCGTCGTCATCGCCAGGGCGCCGTGCGCCGCGCCGTACTCCACGGCCGTCTGCAGCGGCTGCCCGTCGAGCAGGCCGTAGATCAGCCCGGAGGCGAACGAGTCGCCGCCGCCCACGCGGTCCAGGATCTCCAGCCCCGGCCGGTGGGTGGCCTGGACGAGCCCGGACTCCCGCGACCAGGCGATGGCGCCCCAGTCGTTGACCGTCGCGGTGCGGACCGTGCGCAGGGTGGTCGCGATGACCTGGAAGTTGTCGAACTCCCCCGCGACGCGGTCGATCATCCGGGCGAACGAGTCGACCTCGATCGAGGAGATGTTCTCGTCCACCCCCTCGACGGCGAACCCGAGCGCCGCGGTGAAGTCCTCCTCGTTGCCGATCATCACGTCCACGTGGCGCGCGATCTCGCGGTTGACCTCCTGCGCGCGGGCCTGCCCGCCGACCGAGCGCCACAGGCTGGGCCGGTAGTTCAGGTCGTACGAGACGACCGTGCCGTGCCGCTTCGCGGCGGTGACCGCCGCCAGCGTCGTCGCGGCAGCCGTGTCGGACAGGGCCGCGAAGATGCCGCCGGTGTGCAGCCAGCGGACGCCGAGCTCGCCGAACAGGTGGTCCCAGTCGACGTCCCCGGGGGCGAGCCGGCTCACCGCGGTGTGGCCCCGGTCCGAGACGCCGACCGCGCCCCGCACGCCGAACCCGCGCTCGGTGAAGTTCAGGCCGTTGCGCGCCTCGCGGCCGATGCCGTCGTACGGCACCCACCGGATGAGCGACGTGTCGACGCCGCCCTGGAGCACGAGGTCCTCCACCAGCCGGCCGATCTCGTTGTCCGCCAGCGCGGTCACCACCGCGGCCCGCAGCCCGAACGCGCGGCGCAGGCCACGGCTGACGTTGTACTCGCCGCCGCCCTCGGAGACCCGGAGCTGGCGGGCGGTGCGGATCCGCCCCTCCCCCGGGTCGAGGCGGAGCATGACCTCGCCGAGCGAGACGGCGTCGTAGCGGACATCGGCGGCGGGGCGGATCTGCAGGGACACGGGTTCCTCTTCCAGGCGGGGGGTGGGGGGTCGGGCGGCGGGTCAGGCCGGGGTGAGCACGTCCGGGCGCAGGCGGGTGGCGAGCGCGACGGCGTCGGCGACCAGCGCCTGCACCCCGTCCAGGTCGCCCGCCAGGACGCGGTCGCGCGGGACCATCCACGAGCCGCCGACCGCCGCGACGCACGGCAGGGCGAGGTACTCGTGCAGGTTCGACGGGCCGACGCCGCCGGTGGGGACGAAGCCGACGCCGCCGAACGGGGCCGCGAGCGCCGCGATCGCCCCGCTCCCGCCGGACGTGCCGGCGGGGAAGAACTTCACGGTGCGCAGTCCCAGGTCGAGCGCGGCCTGCACCTCGGTCGCCGTGACGGCCCCGGGCAGGACGGGCACGCCGTGCTCCTGGGCCCGCTCGACCACGGCCCGGGAGGTCCCGGGCGACACGAGGTACCGGGCCCCGGCGGCGACGGCCGCGTCGACCTGCTCGGGCGTGACCACGGTGCCCGCGCCGACGAGCACGTCCCCGCGGTCCGCCATCGCGCGGATCGCGTCGGGTGCCGCCGCGGTGCGGAACGTGACCTCGGCGACGGGCAGCCCGCCGGCGACGAGCGCCTGGGCCAGGGGGCCGGCGTCGCGCGCCTCGTCGAGGACGACCACGGGGACGAGCCGGTGCGCGGCGAGCTGGGTCAGGACGTCGGTCATGCGATCCTCCGTTGCGCTGTGCGCAACGAGTGCTGCGCTCTCCGCAACGCATCGTGGCACAGCACCGCCCGCGGATCAACGTCGGCGCACGACGAGGACGCGCACGACGACGGCGCGCATGCCGACGGCGCGCACGCCCCGGGGGCGCGCGCGTCGGACGCGGCGGTGCGTCAGGCCGGGAGGGCGAGGCCGTCCGGCAGCAGGGGCGGCAGGACGCGCAGCACGTCGGCGTGCAGGGCGGCCATGCGGTCGGGGTCCATCCGGTCCGCGGGGGCGGTGATGCTCAGCGCCGCCGCGGGCCGGCCGCCGCGCAGCAGCGGCACGGCGAGGCAGGCGATCCCGGGCTCGTTCTCCTGCACCTCGACGGCGTAGCCGCGCTCGCGCGCCCGGTCGAGCTCCGTGGCGACGTGGTCCAGGGCCACCCGCCCGGCCGGCTCGACCGCCTGCACGTACCCGTCGAGGGCGGCGCGGGTGGTCCCGGCGAACGCGAGCATCGCGCGACCGAGGGCCGTGGTCGCCGCCCAGTTGCGGCGGCCGACCGCGGACCACACCCGCACGGCGCGCTCCGGCTCCACCTTGTCCAGGTAGACCACCTGCACGCCGCTGAGGACGCCGAGGTGCACGAGCTCGTCCGTGGCGGCGCACACCGCGACCAGCGCGCCGTGCAGCCGGGCGGGCAGGTCCTCCTCCGCGAGGTACCGGTCGGCGAGCCGCAGGGCCGCGGGACCGAGCGCGTACCGCCCCGTCCCGGGGTCCTGGGCCACGTAGTCCCGGTGCCGGAGGGCCGCGAGCGAGCGGTGCACGGTCGTCTTGTGCACGCCGAGCGCCGCGGACAGGTCGGCGAGCGCCGCCCCCGCGGGACCCGAGGCCGCGACGACCTCGAGCACGCGCAGGGCCCGGTCGACGCCCTCCACCGGCGGCGTCGCGCCGGCCACCCGGTCGTCCGTCTCGTCCTGCACGCGCCCACCCTAGGGTCTCGGCGCGGGTGCCTCAGCCGCCCAGCGCCGTGATCAGGACCCGCGCGACCGAGAAGTAGATGATCAGCCCGGTGCCGTCGACCAGCGTCGTGATGAGCGGGCCCGAGCCGACCGCCGGGTCGACCCCCACGCGGCGCAGGACCAGGGGCAGCACCGACGCGATCAGCGAGGACCACACGATGATCGCCGCGGCGGAGACCGCGACGGTCAGCGCGACCTCGCCCCCGACGCCCTGCCACCACGCGCGCAGCCAGCCGGCCCCGGCGATCGTCACCGCGACCATCACGCCGGTGGTGAGCTCCTTGCGCACCACCCGGCCCGCGTCCCGCAGCCGGACGCTGCCGGTCGCCATCGCGCGGATCACCGTCGCCGTGATCTGGGTGCCGGCGTTCCCGCCCGCCCCGATGAGCAGCGGCACGAAGAAGCTGAGGGCCAGGACCGTCGCCAGCTCGTCCTCGTACGCCTCCAGCACGCTGCCCGTGATCATCGACGCGACGAACAGCACGAGCATCCACACGATCCGCTTGCGCCACAGCAGGAACGGCGAGGCCCGCAGGTACGGCACGTCCAGCGGCTCCGCCCCGCCCTGCCGGACGGCGTCCTCGGTCGCCTCCTGCTCGACGATCTCGGCGACGTCGTCCGGGGTGAGCACGCCGAGCAGCCGCCCCTCGTCCACGACGGGCAGCGCGGGCAGCCGGTGCCCGTGCAGCAGCCGGGCGGCGTGCTCCCGGTCCGCGGTGGGCTCGACGGCGACGAGGTCCTCCCGCATCAGGTCCGCGACGAGCACGCCGGGCGCGGCGAGCACCAGGTCGCGGAACGACACGACGCCGAGCAGGGCGGCACCGGCGGCGTCGGCCGGGGCGGTCGTCACGTACACCTCGCCGCTGCGGGCCGTCGCGTCGGGCTGCGCCCGCAGGGAGTCGACGGCCTCCCGCACCGTCATGGTCGGGCGGACGGTCACGACCTCCGGGTTCATCCACGCGGCGGCCGCCCCCGCCGGCCACGCGAGGAGCCCCCGCACGACGGCGGACCGGGCCACGCGCATGGCCCCGAGCAGCCGGCCGCGCACGTCGTCGGGCAGCACCCGCAGCACCTCGGCCGCCTCGTCGGCGCCGAGGCTGTCCACCAGCCCGGCACCGACCGCGGCGGGGACCACGAGCAGCACCTCGGCGGCGGCGTGCGGGTCGAGGGAGCCCAGCAGGTCGGCGGCGGTCGCCGGGTCGAGCAGCCGGACGAGGTCGCGGACCTGCGCGTCGGACAGGTCGGCGACCTGGTCGGCGCGGGCGCGGCGGTCGGTGGTCGACGCGAGCCAGAGCTCCACGGCGCGCCGGGTGCCGACGGCGACGACGTCGTGCAGGTCGAGGGCGGGCGCCGGGCGGCGCGCGTGCAGGACGGGGGTGGGCAGGTTCATGACGAGCTCCTGACGGGGCGGGCCACGCGACGCGGCGTCCCGGCGCACCGCGGCCGGGACCCGGTGCGGCACCGTCATCGGCGCGGCGGCCCGCTGCTGCGGGGCGGCGCGCCATCGGCGGCACGGCACGGGACACCGGTGGGCGGTGGCACGGCGGACGTCACGGCGCGTCGTCGATGACGGGGGCCGGTGACGGGTGAGGGCGCCGCGCGGTGGCGGCGCGGGTGCTCCGTCGACGCCCGTCGACCTGCGCGGCAGGAGCCGGCGGCCCTCGAGGGCGGCTCAGGCCTGCGCGCGCAGCACGACGGGCGTCGACGGATGCCGACTGCTCGCGGTGTCGTCCATCGCGTCCACCTCCTCGCCGTCGTGCGGGCGGGCCGGCCGGCCCGCCCCGAACCCTAGACTCCGGCCGGGAGCCTGCCAACCCGTCCCCGTCAGCCCCGGCGCGAGGTCCGGGCGAGCGGCACCACCAGCGGCGTGCCGGCCTGGGGATCGGGCACGATCTCGCACGCGAGGCCGAAGACGTCCTGCACGAGCCCGGCGGTGATCACCGCGGCGGGCTCCCCCTGCGCCACGACCGCGCCGTCGCGCATGACCACGAGGTGCGTCGCGTACCGGGCGGCCTGGTTGAGGTCGTGCAGCACCGCGACGACCGTGCGGCCGTCGTGGTGCAGGTCCTGGCACAGGTCCAGCAGGTCGACCTGGTTCGCGATGTCCAGGAACGTCGTCGGCTCGTCCAGCAGCACGTACCGCGTGTCCTGCGCGAGGACGAGCGCGAGCCAGACCCGCTGCCGCTGCCCGCCGGACAGGTCGGCGACGGGCCGGTCCGCGAGGTCCGCGACCCCGGTGGCGGCGAGGGCGGCGTCCACGATGCCGGCGTCCTCCGGGCGCCACTGCCGCAGCACGGAGTGGTACGGGTGCCGGCCGCGGCCGACGAGGTCGCGCACCCGCACCTGGTCGGGCGCGACGGGCGACTGCGGCAGGAACGCGAGGCGGCGGGCGACCTCCTTGCTGCGGTACGTGCCGATCGGCCGTCCGTCCAGCAGCACCTCGCCCGCGTCCGGCCGGTGCGTGCGGGCGAGCGCCTTGAGGAGCGTCGACTTGCCGCAGCCGTTGGGCCCGACGATCGCCGTGAACCCCCCGGTCGGCACGTCGAGGTCCAGGTCCCGCGCCACGACGAGCCGGTCGTACGCCAGGGTCAGCCCCCGCGCCGCCAGGCCCGCCGTCGTCGTCCCCGCGTCGGTCGCCGTCGTCGTCACATCCGTCCCTTCCGCCACTCCGCCAGGAGCAGGAACCCGAGGTACGCCCCACCGACCGCGCCGGTGAGGATGCCGACAGGCAGCCCGTCCGCCCAGGGCGCCTGCTGCACCACCAGGTCGGCGACCACCATGATCAGCGCGCCGGTGACCGCCGCCGCGAGGACCCCGGCCCCGGCCGAGCCGGTGAGCCGGCGCGCGACCTGGGGCGCGGTCAGCGCGACGAAGGCGATCGGCCCGGCGACGGTGGCGGCCGCCGCGGCGGCGAGCACCGCCACCACGATCGCGAGCGCGCGGGTGCGCCGCGCCTGCCCGCCGAGCGTGTCGGCGAGCTCGTCGCCCATCTCGATCAGCCGGAGCCGGTCCGACAGCACCAGGGCGAGCGGCAGGACCACCAGCAGCGCGAGCCCGATCAGCCGCGCGTCGGCCCACGACGCCGCGGCGACCGACCCGGTGAGGTACGCCGCGAGCTGCGCGGCCTGGTCCCGCAGCACTGTCGAGACCACGTACTGCGTCACGGCGCTCGCCATCGCGGCCACGCCGATCCCCGCGACGATGACCCGGCCGGGCGAGCCGAAACCCGTGCCGGTGGCCAGCGCGACCAGCAGCATGGCCACGCCCGCGCCGGCGAGCGCCCCGAGCGGGACCGGGACGACGCCCGGCCAGAGCAGCGCGGCGAGCGCGGCCCCGGCGCCCGCGCCGGCACCGAGCCCGATGACGTCCGGGCTGCCGAGCGGGTTCCGCGTCACCGTCTGGAACAGGGCCCCGGAGAGCCCGAGCGCGGCGCCGACGCCGGCGGAGACGACGAGCCGCGGCCCGCGAAGCCGGTGCAGCACGAAGCCGGCCTTGCCGCCGGGGTCGTGCAGCAGCGTCCCGGGCAGGTCGGCGAGCGGGATGCCGAGCCGGCCGAGGGTGAGCGTGGCCACGCCGGCCGCCAGCAGGGCGAGCACGAGCACGCCGCCCCAGACGAGCGCGCGCGGGTCGACGGGCAGCGCGAGCACGCGCCCCACGCGCAGCACCCGGGCGGGCCGGCCGGCCGGCGGCGCGGGGGCCCGGGTCACCGGGGGCGCCGCGGTCACGCGCCCACCCGCGCGCGCCGGACGGCGTGCAGCAGGAACGGCGCGCCGACGAACGCGGTGACGACGCCGACCATGAGCTCCTCGGGACGCGCGACCACCCGGCCGACGATGTCGGACCCCACCAGCAGCACGCCGCCGAGCACCACCGCGAACGGCAGCTGCCACCGGTGGTCGGCACCGGCCACCGCGCGCACCACGTGCGGCACCGCCAGGCCGACGAACACGACCGGCCCGATGGCCGCGGTCGCGGCGGCGCTCAGCACCGCCGCCGCGAGGATGCCGCCGCCGCGCACCCACGCCGTGCGGGCGCCGAGCGCGGTGGCCGTGGCCTCGCCGAGCGCGAGCACGTTGAGGCCGGACGCGAGCACGGCCGCGAGCAGCAGGCCGGCGACCACGAACGGCGCCACGTCCGCGAGCGCCGACAGGTCCCGTCCGGCGAGCGAGCCGACCACCCAGTACCTGTAGGAGTCGAAGACCTGCGGCCGCTGGAGCGTGACGCCCTGGATGTACGAGCCGAGCACCGCGGACACCACCGCCCCGGTCAGCACGAGCGGCACCGCGCTGCCCTCGGTGCGCCGCCCGCCGACGAGGTACACGACCAGGACGGTGAGCAGCGCACCGGGCAGGGCCACCCACACGGTCGCGCGCCCGCCGCCGAAGCCGAGGAACGCCGTCGCGGTGACCACGGCGGCCGACGCCCCGACGTGCACGCCGAGCAGCCCCGGGTCGCCGAGCGGGTTGCGGGTGATGCCCTGGATGAGGACGCCGGACACCGCGAGCGCCGCGCCGACGACGACGCCGAGCAGCGTGCGCGGGATCCGGCTGTCCACGACCGTCCGGACGTACTCGTCGCCGTGGCCCTGCAGCGCGGCCAGCACGTCGGCGACCGACGTCACCCTGCTGCCGGCCACCAGTCCGACGAGGCAGACCGCCACCAGCAGCAGGGTGCAGCCGAGGAGGGCGGCGGTCCGCCTGCCGGTGTCAGCCAAGCTTCGCGACGGCCTCGTCGATCAGCGCGGTGTACTCGTCGATCGCCCACGGCACGGTCAGCGGCGTGATGATCGAGGAGCCGGTCACGAACGGCTGGTCGGACGGCGCCACGACGGAGTCCCGGGCGATCGCGGGGATCGACTGGTACAGCGGCTGGGCGACGACCTCCTCCTTCGACTCCGGGCTGGAGTAGAAGGTGAAGACCAGGTCGGAGTCCTTCAGCTGGTCCGCGTTCTCCAGCCCGATGACGGCGGAGTCGGTGCCCTCGGTCTCCTCGAACGTCTCGACGACCGGGTCGACCTGCAGGCCGAGGCCGCGGACCATGGCGACGCGCTGCTCGTCGGGCAGGAAGACGCCGAGCGTGCCGGGGCCGGTCGTGTAGATGAACGAGAACGTGAGGTCGGCGTACTCCGGGTGCTCCGCCGCGGCGTCCGCCCACTCCTGCTCGATGCCGTCGATCAGGCCCTGCGCCTCGTCCGCGTGGCCGAGGGCCGTGGCGACCGTCTCGATCTGCTGGTCCCAGTCGGTGCTCCACGGCAGGTCGGGGTAGGCGACCGTCGGGGCGATGTCGGACAGCAGGTCGAACTGCTCCTGGGTGATGCCGGACCACGGGGCGAGGATCACGTCGGGCTCGAGCTCGAGGATCGTGTCGACGTCGATCTCCTCCCCGCCGGTGAACTGGACCGGCAGCTCCGCGCCGAGGTCCTCGACGGCGTCGTGGATCCAGGGCAGGTACCCGGTCTCGTCGCTGCCCCAGGGGTACTCCTCGATGCCGACCGGCACCACGCCGAGTGCGATGGCCGTCTCCGCGGACCCCTGGCCGAGCGTGACGACGCGCTCCGGCTGCTCCTCGATGACCGCCTCGCCGAGGGCGCTCTCGATGGTGACGGGCTCGAAGTCGCCGGACGCCGTGGTGCTCGCGTCGCCCGAGGCCGGGTCGTCCGAGCCGCCGCAGGCGGTCAGGGCCAGGGCGCCGACCACGAGGGTGACGGCGAGCGCGGGGCGGCGGCGCAGGGAGCGCGCAGAGGTCCGGTGCATGGAGAGCCTTTCGGTGCAGGGGCGCTGGTCGGGAGCGTGGCTGCCCGCCGCGGGCGTCCGGGCGGGGATCCACCCGGAGCGCCAAGGTTAGCGTCGCCTTACCTTACTCACGGCCAGCGCGGTGGAGAAGCCCGGCTGCCGCGACGCCCCTGGGGACGACGGGGGTGGGCCGTCCTGCCGCCACTAGGCTGGACGGCGTGACGCAGGCATGGGACGACGAGTGGCCGCTGCCCGAGGAGCCGCCGTACGACCCGGCCGACGAGCCGCCGTACGAGCCGGCGTACTCGCGCGCGGCCGCAGCCGCCGGTGACCCGGCCGAGCCGCGCCCCGTCCCCCGCCCGGCGCACTCCACCACCGCCGGCCGCCCCGCCGTCGACGTGCTGCGCGAGGTCTGGGGCTACGACGCGTTCCGCGGCGAGCAGGCGGAGATCATCGACACCGTCGTCGCCGGCGGCGACGCGCTCGTGCTCATGCCCACCGGTGGCGGCAAGTCGCTGTGCTACCAGGTGCCCGCGCTCGTCCGGGAGGGCACCGGGGTCGTCGTCTCGCCGCTGATCGCCCTCATGCAGGACCAGGTCGACGCGCTCTCGGCCCTCGGGGTGCGCGCCGGGTTCCTCAACTCCTCGCAGGACCTCGCCCAGCGCCGGGCGGTCGAGCGGGCCCTGCTCGACGGCGAGCTGGACCTGCTCTACCTCGCGCCGGAGCGCCTGCGCGTCCCGGAGACCCTCGCGCTGCTCGACCGCTGCGCCATCAGCCTGTTCGCGATCGACGAGGCGCACTGCGTGTCGCAGTGGGGGCACGACTTCCGGCCGGACTACCTGGGCCTGTCGGTGCTGCACGAGCGCTGGCCCGGCGTCCCCCGGATCGCGCTCACCGCCACCGCGACCGACGCCACCCGCACCGAGATCGCCCAGCGCCTGGAGCTCACGGACGCCCGGCAGTTCGTCGCGTCCTTCGACCGGCCGAACATCCAGTACCGGATCGTGCCGAAGGCCAGCCCGCGCCAGCAGCTGCTGGACCTGCTGCGCACCGAGCACCCCGGCGACTCCGGCATCGTCTACTGCCTGTCCCGGAGCTCCGTGGAGCAGACCGCCGAGTTCCTCTCCGCCCAGGGCATCACCGCGCTGCCTTACCACGCCGGCCTCGACCGGCAGGTCCGCGCGCGCAACCAGTCCCGGTTCCTGCGCGAGGACGGCCTGGTGATGGTCGCGACCATCGCGTTCGGCATGGGCATCGACAAGCCCGACGTGCGGTTCGTCGCGCACCTCGACCTCCCGAAGTCCGTCGAGGGCTACTACCAGGAGACCGGCCGCGCCGGACGCGACGGGCAGCCGTCGACCGCGTGGCTGGCGTACGGCCTGCAGGACGTCGTGCAGCAGCGCCGGATGATCGACACCTCCGACGGCGACGCCGCCCACCGCCGCCGGCTGTCCGCGCACCTCGACGCGATGCTCGCGCTCTGCGAGACCGTCAGCTGCCGCCGCGTGCAGCTGCTCGCGTACTTCGGGCAGGACGCCGAGCCGTGCGGCAACTGCGACACCTGCCTCACGCCGCCGCAGACCTGGGACGGCACCGTCCCGGCGCAGAAGCTGCTGTCCACCGTCGTCCGCCTCGAGCGCGAGCGCGGCCAGCACTACGGCGCCGGCCACCTCGTCGACATCCTGCTCGGCAAGCACACCCCGCGGATCGACCAGCTCGGGCACGCGTCGCTGCCGGTGTTCGGCATCGGGTCCGACCTGACCGACACCCAGTGGCGCGGCGTCGTGCGGCAGCTGCTCGCCCAGGGGCTGCTCGGCGTCGACTCCGACGGCTACGGGACGCTGCGCCTGACCGAGGCGAGCGCCGCCGTGCTGCGGGGCGAGCACCCCGTCCCCCTGCGGCACGACACCGCCACCCGCTCGGCACGCGGCTCGCGATCGTCCGGCGGTGGACGCCGCGGGGGCGCCGCCGGTGCGGCCGCCGCTGCCGCGGAGCTCGGGGACGACGCCGCGGCGCTGTTCCAGCGGCTCCGCACCTGGCGGGCCGCCGCGGCCAAGGAGCAGGGCGTCCCCGCGTACGTCGTGTTCCACGACGCGACGCTCCGGGACATCGCCGTCGCCCGGCCCGCCGACCTCGACGCGCTGTCACAGGTGAGCGGCGTCGGTGCGGCGAAGCTGGACCGGTACGGCCCCGGGGTCATCGCGACGATCGAGGGCCGCCCGGCGGGCGAGGACGACGTGGAGGCGGCGGGCGCCACCGACGCCTGATGCTCGCCGTCCTGTCCGCGCTCGGCACGATCGCCGTCGTCGTCGCCGCCGGCTGGTTCGTCGGGCGGACCGGTGCGCTCGGCGACGGCGCGCAGCGGGTCCTCGCGGCCACCGCGTTCACCGTCGCGACGCCCGCGCTGCTCATCGACACCCTCGGGCGGGCCGACCTCGGCCTCCTGGTGTCCCGGTCCGCGCTCGTCACGTTCGCCACCACGACCGTCGTCGCGCTGGTCGCCGCGGCGGTGCTCGGGCTGGTCCGCCGCCGGCCCGCGGGCGACCTCGTGGTCGGCGTCCTGGCGTCGTCCTACGTCAACGCCGGCAACATCGGCATCCCGCTGACCGCCTACCTGCTGGGCAGCATCGTCAGCGTGGTGCCCCCGACCCTGTACCAGCAGCTCGTGCTCGGGCCGCTCGCGCTCGTCGTCCTCGACGCCCGCACCCGGCGCGCGCGGGCGGTCGGGGACGCGACCGTCGCCGAGCCGGTCCCCGCCGCCCGGCTCGGCACCCTGCGGTCGGTGCTGCGCCGCACCCTGCGGAACCCGGTGATCATCGGCACGCTCGTCGGCATCGCCCTGGCCGCGCTGCCGTGGACCGTGCCGGACGTCGTGCTCCAGCCGTTCGCGCTGCTCGGTGCCGCCGCGCCGCCGCTCGCGCTGCTGACGTTCGGCATGTCGCTCGCCGTCCCCCGGGTCGGGGCCGAGGCCGCGCCGCGCGGGGACGTGGCGCTCGTGGCGGTGCTCCGCTCCGTGGTGCACCCGGCGCTGGCCATCGGGCTCGGCACGCTGCTCGGGCTGCACGGCGAGGCGCTGCTCGCGGTCGCGGTGGTGTCCGCGCTGCCGACCGCCCAGAACGTGCTGGTCTACGCGATCCAGTACCGGCAGGGCACCGCGCTGGCCCGCGACGCCGGGCTGGTGACCACGGTGCTGGCGATCCCGTCGCTGCTGGTGATCGCCGCGCTGCTGGGCTGACGCCCCGATCAGCCGCGCTACCGGGACCCCGCTGCGGCGTCCGGGGCCGCGGCGTCCGCGGCGGCGGCGTCCGCGGCGGCGGCGTCCGCGGCGGCGGCGTCCGCGGCGGTCACGGCCGCGTCGAGCGCCGCGAGGTACACGTCCAGCGCCTCCCGGCGGATGTTGTGCCCTGCCCCGGCCACCGGCACGTGCGTGAGCAGCCCGCCGGGCGCCGCGCCGAGGACCTCGCCCGCCCGCGCGGCCTGCCGCGGCGTGACGACGCCCCGCCCGGGCTCGGCGGTGAGCAGGGTGACGGGCACCCGGACGCCGGCGAGCGCCTCGACCCAGTCGCGGCCCACCCAGTCGTGCGGCACCTCGGCGAGCCGCGGGTCCAGCTGGCTCTTGGCCTCCGCCCAGCCCAGGACCTCCGCCTCGGACCAGCCGGGGTTGTCGATCCGGCCGCGGGCGGCGATCTGCTCGACCGTGCGCCCGGCGACCTCCGAAATCGCGGGCGCGAGCCACGCGGGACGCCCGCCCACCGGCTCCCGGCCACCGTCCACACCGGTCGCGATCCCGACCACCGTGCCGTCGTCGTGCGCCGTGCCGTCGTCGTTCACCGTGCCGTCGTCGTCCGCCGCGCCGACCGTCCCGCGGTCGTGCCACGCCGGGTCCTCCAGCACCAGCCCCGCGACGAGCTCCGGCGCGACCAGCGCGAGCTCCTGCGCCGTGACCCCGCCCATGGAGTGCCCGACGACCAGCGCGGGCCCGAGGTCCAGCGACCGGAGCGCCAGCGCGGCGTCCGCGGCCAGGGCGGCGATCGTGAACGGCTCGTCGGGCAGCGTGCTCCCGCCGTGGCCGCGGGCGTTCAGCGCGACGACGGTCCGCCCGGTCTCCTCGTACCGGTGCAGCACGGTCGGCCAGCACGCGGCCGAGTCGGTGAGGCCGTGCAGCAGCACGACCGGCACCTGCACGCTCACCGGCGTGCCGTGCCGTCGACGGCGTGCGGCTCGATCGCCGCGATCTCCTCGTCCGTGAGCGGCGCGGCGGTGAGGGCGGCGACGTTGTCCTCCAGCTGCGCGACCGACGACGCGCCGATGATCGCGGACGTGACGCGCTGGTCGCGCAGCACCCACGTGAGCGCGAGCTGCGCCAGGGACTGGCCCCGCGCCTCCGCGATCGCGTTCAGGGCCCGCGCCCGGGCCAGGTAGGTGTCGCTGATCGCGTCGGCCGACAGGAACCGGCTGGTCGCCGCGCGGGAGCCGGCCGGGACGTCGCCGGAGAGGTAGCGGCCGGTCAGCAGGCCCTGCTGCAGCGGGGAGAACACGATCATCCCGACGCCGAGGTCCCCGACGGCGTCGAGCAGCGACTCGGACTCCCCCTCGGCGACCTGCTCGACGTGCCGGTTGAACATCGAGTAGCTGGGCTGGTGGATCAGCAGCGGGGTGCCGAGGTCGGCGAGGATGCGCGCGGCCTCGCGGGTGCGGGACGGCGAGTAGTTCGAGATGCCGGCGTACAGCGCCTTGCCGCTCGTCACGGCGGTGTGCAGGGCGCCCATCGTCTCCTCGAGCGGCACGGACTCGTCCGGGCGGTGCGAGTAGAAGATGTCGACGTAGTCGAGCCCGAGCCGGGTCAGGGACTGGTCGAGGGACGACAGCAGGTACTTGCGGGAGCCGCCGTCGCCGTACGGGCCCGGCCACATGTCGTAGCCCGCCTTGGACGAGATGACGAGCTCGTCGCGGTACGGCCCGAGGTCCTGGACGAGGTGCCGGCCGAAGTTCGCCTCCGCGGAGCCGTACGGCGGGCCGTAGTTGTTCGCCAGGTCGAAGTGCGTGATGCCGAGGTCGAACGCCCGCCGGATGACCGCGCGCTGGGTCTCCATCGGGTTCACGTCGCCGAAGTTGTGCCACAGGCCCAGGGACAGCGCGGGCAGGTCGAGCCCGCTGCGGCCGGTGCGGCGGTACGGCATGCGGTCGTACCGGTCGTCCGCGGCGCGGTACGGGGGCATGGTCAGCATCGAGGTCCTCTCGGGCAGTGCACGGGAGCGCACGGGAGCGCACGGGGTCGTGAGCTGCCCACGCTAACGCCCACCTGGGACATCACCCACCGGCGGTGCCGGTGAGAGGATCGCCCGGTGCTGCACGTCGTCTTCTTCGAGCCCCGCATCCCCGGCAACACCGGCAACGCCATCCGGCTGGCCGCCGCCACCGGGGCGACCCTGCACCTGGTCGAGCCGCTCGGCTTCGTCATGGACGAGCCGCGGCTCAAGCGGGCGGGCCTGGACTACCACGACCTCGCGCACGTCGTCGTGCACCCGGACCTCGACGCGGCGATGACGGCGCTGGCCGGCTCGCGGGTGTTCGCGTTCACCACGCACACCGAGCAGCGGTTCACCGACGTGTCCTACCAGGACGGGGACGCGCTGCTGTTCGGGCCGGAGCCGACGGGGCTGCCGCCGGAGGCCCTGGAGCACCCCGGCGTGACCGCGCGGCTGCGGATCCCCATGCTGCCCGGCCGCCGCTCGCTGAACCTCACCAACGCGGCCGCCACGGCTGTCTACGAGGCGTGGCGGCAGCTAGGCTTCCCAGGCGGTATCTGACAAGTCGCCCGATCGGGTCTCACGTGTCGGACCTCGGCGCGCGAAGCAGCGCGGTCTCCGACATGCTCACGCGGCCCGTCCACAGCAGCCGACCGAGGAGCCCCCCGGTGCCCATCTCGAACCGCAGCGTCCTGCGCCGCAAGTCCGTCGAGCACGCGCTCGCCACGACCGACGACCCGGACCGGTCGCTCCGCCGGGACCTGACCGCGTGGGACCTCGCGGTGCTCGGCGTGGCGGTCGCGGTCGGCGCGGGCATCTTCTCCGTCGGCGCGACGGCAGCCGCCAACTACGCCGGCCCCGGCGTGATCGTCTCGTTCCTCATCGCCTCCGTCGTCTGCGCGCTGGCGATCATGTGCTACGCCGAGTTCGCGTCGACCCTGCCGGTCGCCGGGTCCGCGTACACGTTCTCCTACGCCACCGCCGGTGAGCTCGTCGCGTGGATCATCGGCTGGGACCTCATCCTCGAGATGCTGCTCGCGGCCGCCGTGATCGCGAAGTTCTGGGGCGTGTACCTGTCCGACGCGTTCGGCCTGTTCGGCGTCGACCTGCCCACGACGATCGAGCTCGGCCCGGTCGACCTGGAGTGGGGCCCCGTGCTCGTGGTCGGGGTCTTCACGACGCTGCTCGCCGTCGGCACCAAGCTGAGCACCCGCGTGAACAGCGTGTTCACGATCATCAAGGTCGGCATCACGCTGTTCGTCATCGTCGCCGGGTTCTTCTACGTGCGCGCCGAGAACTACTCGCCGTTCATCCCGCCGTCGCAGCCCGCCGAGTCCGCCTCGGGCCTGCACCAGCCGCTGTTCGCGTTCCTGTCGGGCTTCGAGCCGTCGACCTACGGCGTCATGGGCCTGCTGTCCGGCGCGGCGCTCGTGTTCTTCGCGTTCATCGGCTTCGACGTCGTCGCCACCACGGCCGAGGAGACCAAGAACCCGCAGCGCGCGGTGCCCCGCGGCATCCTCGGCGGCCTGGCGATCGTCACCGTGCTCTACATCCTGGTCACCGTGGTGGTCACCGGCATGGTGTCCTACACCGACCTCGCGGCGTCCGAGTCCCCGTCCCTGACCACCGCGTTCGTGCTGGTCGGCGCCGACTGGGCGGGCAAGGTCATCTCGGTGGGCATCCTCATCGGCCTGACCTCGGTGATCATGGTGCTGCTGCTCGGACTCACGCGGATCGTGTTCGCGATGAGCCGCGACGGGCTCCTCCCCCGCGGCCTGTCCCGCACGTCGGCCAAGTACAAGACGCCGATCCGCCTGCAGGTCGGCACCGGCATCGTGGTGGCGCTGATCGCGGGGCTGTCGAAGGTCGAGCTGCTGGAGGAGATGATCAACATCGGCACGCTGTCGGCGTTCGTGCTGGTCAGCTTCGGCATCCCGATCCTGCGCCGCACCCGCCCCGACCTGACGCGCGGGTTCAAGGTGCCGTGGTCGCCCGCGCTGCCGATCATCTCGGGCGTCGCCTGCCTGTGGCTGATGTCCAACCTCACCACCCTGACCTGGCTGCGGTTCGCCGCCTGGCTCGCCGTCGGCATGATCATCTACGCCGTCTACTCCTACCGGCACTCGCGCATCGGCCGCGGGGAGGCGCCGGACCCGGCGGACGAGCTGCCCGCCCCCGCCGGCGGTCACTGAGGCCCCGACGTGCCGACCGGCCGGCTCGCGGACGCCCCGCGGTTCCACGCCGAGACCCCGGAGCAGTGGCGCGACTGGCTCGCCGCGCACCACGCGACGTCCGACGGCGTGTGGCTGGCCCGGTGGAAGCCCGCGACCGGCCGGCCGACGTTCGGCTACGAGGAGCTCGTGGCCGAGGCGCTGGCCGTCGGCTGGATCGACGGGCAGGCGTGGTCGCCGGACGACGAGGTCACGATGCTGTGGTTCACCCCGCGCCGGCCGGGGAGCGTCTGGTCGCGCCTGAGCAAGGAGCGGGTCGCGCGCCTGGAGGCCTCCGGGCGCATGCAGCCCACCGGGGCGGCGGCCGTCGCGGCGGCGCAGGCGGACGGGTCGTGGACGCTGCTGGACGACGTCGAGGCCCTCGTGGAGCCGGACGACCTCGCTGCGGCGCTCGACGCGCTGCCCGGGGCGCGGGCGCACTGGGACGCGTTCCGGCCGGGCGCCCGCAAGGCGGTGCTGCGCTGGCTCGTGGACGCGCGGCGGCCGGAGACCCGGGCCGCGCGGGTGGCCGAGGCGGCCCGGTCGGCCGCGGAGGGCGTGCCCGCCCGGCGGTGAGGACGGTGACGGGAGCCGCGGTGACGGCGCCTCAGGCCCCGGACGGGTCCGCGGGCCGCTCGGCGTCTCCGACGCGCTCGCGCAGGTCCGCGACGATCCGCGCCTCCGCGTCGTAGTACGCCAGGCCCCAGTCGGCCACCATCGCCGGGTACCGGACCTCCTCGCGGTCCCCCAGCATCTCCCGGACCGCCGCGAGGTCCCGCCGGTGCTCCGCGAGCGCCGTCACGTAGTCGTCGAGCATCGTGCGGACGGTCTCCGGGTCGCTCAGGTGGCCCATGAGCAGCCGCAGGGCGACCGGGTGCTTGAGCACCGGGAAGTCCGCGGGCGTGCCGGTGAGCCAGTCGCGCAGCACCCGCTCGCCGTCGTCGGTGATGACGTACCGGGTGGTGCGCCGCCCGGCGGGAGCCGCCCCGTCCGGCTCGTCCTCGTGCACGGCGGCCACGAGACCCGCGGCGACCAGCCGCGTGACCTCGGAGTACACCTGGCTCATCGCCGGCGCGACCCAGTAGTAGCGCAGCGTCCGGTCCGCGCGCTGCTTGAGCTCGTAGGCCGTGACCGCCGTGTCGGTGCGGCCCGCGAACATGAGCAGGCCGAGCAGCGCGTACCCCGTCGGCGTGAGGGTGCCGGACCCCGGCCGCTCCGCAGATCCACCGGGGAAACCCATTGCCGTCGTCACAGGCGCCAACCTACGCTGGTCTCGACCCTGTTCCTAAAAGGAATAGCCACCGAGCCGGACGAGGGGTGCACGCATGACGACCGCGATCGAGACCGAGGGGCTGGTCAAGCTCTTCAAGGACACCCGTGCCGTGGACGGGATCGACCTCCAGGTGGCCGCGGGCGGCGTGCACGGGTTCCTCGGGCCCAACGGCGCCGGCAAGACCACCACCATCCGGATGCTGGCGACGCTGCTGCGCCCCGATGCCGGGACCGCCCGCGTCCTCGGCCACGACGTCGTGCACGAGGCGGAGGCGGTGCGCAGCAAGGTGGCGCTCACCGGCCAGTTCGCCTCCGTCGACGAGGACCTCACCGGCGTGGAGAACCTGGTCCTGGTGTCCCGGCTGCACGGATACTCGCGCGCCGCCGCCCGGACCCGGGCCGACGAGCTGCTGGACGCGTTCGGGCTGGCCGACGCCGCGGACCGGCAGGTCAAGAAGTTCTCCGGCGGCATGCGGCGGCGCATCGACATCGCCGCGAGCATCGTCGTCACGCCCGAGCTCATCTTCCTCGACGAGCCGACCACCGGGCTCGACCCGCGGAGCCGGAACCAGGTGTGGGACATCGTCCGCGCGATGGTGTCGTCGGGGACCACCGTGCTGCTGACGACGCAGTACCTGGACGAGGCGGACCAGCTCGCCGACCGGATCTCCGTCATCGACTCCGGCCGGGTGATCGCCGAGGGGACGCCCGGGCAGCTGAAGGGGTCGGTCGGGGCCAGCGCCCTGCACGTCCGGCTGATCAACCCCGACGACCGCCCCCGCGCCCGCGCGGTCCTGGAGCGCGCGCTCGGCACCGACGTGACGGACGACCCGGACCCGTCGGCCCTGACCGCGACCGTCGACTCGTCCGCGCCGGCCATGCGGGGCATCGCGGCGCTGGAGGCCACCGACATCCCGGTCGCGCAGTTCTCCCTGGGGCAGCCGAGCCTCGACGAGGTGTTCCTGGCCCTGACCGGCCACCCGGCCGAGAGCACCGACGGCGCCGGGTCCGACGACGCCGGCACGACGCAGACGACGCAGACGACGCAGACGACGCAGACGACGCAGGGGGCGGCATGAGCATCGACGACACCCGGTCCGCGACGGCCGGCACCACGACCGGCACCACGACCAGCACCGCGTCGGGGACCCCGGCCAGCACCGCGTCGACCGCCGACGCCGTCGCCGCCGTCCGCGGCGTCCTCGCGTCGGGCACCCGGCCGGAGCGGCCCAGCGGCCTGACCACGTCGCTGACGTTCGGCTGGCGCGCGCTGCTGAAGATCAAGCACGTGCCCGAGCAGCTGTTCGACGTCACCGTGTTCCCGGTGATGATCACGCTGCTGTTCACGTACCTGTTCGGCGGCGCGATCGCCGGCAGCGTCGACGACTACATCCAGTTCCTGCTCCCCGGGATCCTGGTGCAGGGCGTCATCATGATCACGATGTACACCGGCGTCACGCTGAACACCGACATCGAGAAGGGCGTGTTCGACCGGTTCCGGTCCCTGCCGATCTGGCGGCCGTCGGCGCTGGTCGGGATGCTGCTGGGCGACGCCGTCCGGTTCACGATCGCGTCGACCGTCGTGCTCGCGCTCGGCCTGGTCATCGGGTTCCGGCCGGCCGGCGGCCCGGGCGGCGTGGTGGCCGGCGTGGCCCTGCTGCTGCTGTTCGCGTTCTCGTTCGGCTGGATCTGGACGTTCCTCGCCCTGGTGCTGCGCACCCCGAACGCGGTCATGGGCGTGTCGATGATGGTGATCACGCCGCTGACGTTCGGGTCGAACATCTTCGTCGACCCCTCCACCATGCCGAGCTGGCTGCAGGCCTTCGTCGAGGTCAACCCGATCTCGGACCTGGTGACGTCGGTGCGCGGGCTGATGAACGACGTGCCCGTCGGCAGCGAGGTCCTCACCGTGCTGGGCTGGAGCGCCGCGCTCGTGCTGGTGTTCGGACCCCTGACGATGCGGCGCTACGCGCGCTGACCGCCGCACGCCGGGCGGGCCGGGCCGGCTGGTCGTCCGCCCGCACACCCGCCCGCCCGGCGCGGTTACGGTGGACGCCCGTCGTCACCGTCGCCCGAGGAGCCGTCCGTGTTCACCACCCGTCCCGAGATCGTCGGCACGCACGGCATGGTCGGCTCGACGCACTGGCTGGCGAGCGCGGTCGGCATGTCGGTCCTGGAGGCCGGCGGGAACGCGTTCGACGCGGCCGCCGCGGCCGGGTTCACGCTGCAGGTCGTCGAGCCGCACCTGAACGGGCCGGGCGGGGACGCGCCGATCATCGGGCACACCGCGCGGGACGGGCGCACCTTCGTCGTCTGCGGCCAGGGGCCCGCGCCCGCCGGCGCGACCATCGACGCGTACACGGGCCTCGGGCTGGACGTCGTACCGGGGACCGGCCACCTGGCGGCGGTCGTCCCCGGGGCGTTCGGGGCGTGGCTGGACCTGCTGGCCCGGTACGGCACCCTGCCCCTGGCCGACGTGCTGACGCCCGCGATCGGCTACGCCCGCGACGGGTACCCGCTGCTGCCGGCGGCCGTCCGGACCATCCGCACCGTCGGGCAGCTCTTCGCCGAGCACTGGCCGACGTCCGCCGCGGTGTACCTGCCGGACGGGCAGGTCCCGGAGCCCGGCGCCCGGTTCCGGAACCCCGCGCTGGCCGACACCTACACCCGCGTGCTCGCCGACGCCGCGGCCGCCGGGGGCGACCGGCTCGCGCAGATCGAGGCCGCCCGCCGGGCGTTCTACGAGGGGTTCGTCGCCGAGGCGGTGGCCGACTACGTCCGCACGCCGGTGCTGGACTCCTCCGGCGAGGCGCACGCGGGCGTGCTGACCGGTGACGACCTGGCCGGGTGGCGGGCGACCGAGGAGCCGACCGTGTCCGTCGACTTCGCCGGCGTCCAGGTGCACAAGACCGCCGCGTGGGGCCAGGGCCCGGTGCTGCTGCAGCAGCTGCGGCTGCTGGAGGCGCTCGGCGTCGCCGACGCGGAGCCCGGGTCCGCCGACCTGGTGCACACGTCGCTGGAGGTGACCAAGCTCGCGTTCGCCGACCGGGAGGCCTGGTACGGCGACCCCACCGACGGCGACGTGCCGCTCGACGCCCTGCTGTCGCGGGAGTACGCGGCGGAGCGGGCGCGGCTCGTCGGCCCGGACGCCTCCGACGACGTGCGCCCGGGCACCCCCGGCGGGCGCACGCCGCGCCTGTCCGCGGTCTTCGGCGCGCCCGCCACCGACCTCGACGGCGCACCGGTGTGGCCCGGCCGGTACGAGGACGACCTGCCGGCGGGCGCGCCCGCCGCGGGCACCGGCGAGCCGACCCGCGGCCCGAGCGGCCCCGACGCGCTCGCCGTGGACGGGCCCGCCCTCGACGTGCGGCCCTCCGGCGAGACCCGCGGCGACACGTGCCACGTCGACGTCGTCGACCGCTGGGGGAACATGGTCTCCGCGACGCCGTCCGGCGGCTGGCTGCAGAGCTCCCCCGTCGTCCCCGGCCTCGGCTTCGGGCTGTCCACCCGCGCGCAGATGTTCTGGCTCGAGCCCGGGCTGCCGTCGTCGCTCGCCCCGGGCCGCCGGCCCCGCACCACCCTGAGCCCCGGCCTGGTGCTCCGGGACGGCGGCGGGTTCGCGTTCGGCACCCCCGGCGGCGACCAGCAGGACCAGTGGACCGTGCCGTTCCTGCTCCAGCACCTGCTGTTCGGGCAGGACCTGCAGGCGGCGATCGACGCGCCCGCCTGGCACTCGACGCACGTGCCGTCCTCGTTCCACCCCCGCACGAGCATCCGGCGCGGCGTCGAGGCCGAGTCCCGCCTGGGCGCCGACGTGCTGGCCGAGCTCGCCCGGCGCGGCCACGTCGTGCACGACGCCGGCCCGTGGTCGCTGGGCCGGGTCAGCGCCGCGGGCGTCCGCCCCGACGGCCTGCTGCACGCGGCGGCCAACCCCCGCGGCATGCAGGGCTACGCCGCCGGCCGCTGACCCCGGCCCGGCACCGACCCGCGGGTCCCGCACCAGTTCCCGCGCCAGCTCCCGCACCGAGTGGAGCGTTCGGCCCGACACGCCCTGGTGTGTCCGTCCGGACGCTCCACTGCGTGCCCGGACGAGGGGGCCGACGGACGAGGGGGGGCCCGCGGGCGAGAGGCGCGTCACATCCCGCGCGGAACAAGTTGCCCTGCGCAACCGTTGTGATAGTTTGCCTGCTGCAACCAATGAAAGGACCGGCTCCCGTGCCCACCACCCCCGCGTACCGCGCGCTGATCGACGCGATCTCCCGTCTTCAGCGCGTCCAGCGCGAGGCGGCGACCGAGCTGGCGCGCGAGCTCGACTGCCCGCGGGCCGCGATGAGCCTGCTCTGGCTGCTCGACAAGCGGGGCGAGACCGGCATCGGGGACATCGCGCAGCTGCTGCACGTGGACATCTCCGTGGCCAGCCGGCAGGTCAGCACCCTGGTCGGCTCCGGGCTCGCCGAGCGCACCACCCCGGACGGCCCCGGCACCGACCGCCGCGTCCGGACCGTGCGCCTCACCGAGCGCGGCCGGGAGTTCACCGCCGGCACCAGGCGGTCGATGGACGCGCGGGCAGCCGCGGTCTTCAGCGGGTGGACCGTCGAGGACCTCGAGCTCGCGACCGCCCAGATCGAGCGGGTCACCGACACCGTGTCCGGCCTCGTCGGCACCCCGGCCGACGCCGGGCTCGTCGCCACGGCGACCTGACAGACCCCCGGCCCGCAGCACCAGCCGGCACCAGCACGCGTCCCCCGGGCGCGCAGCACCACCACCACGTCCCGCCGACGGCGCCGGGCACCGCACCACAGTCGAAAGCAGAGACACATGACCAGCACCACCCGGGCCGAGAGCCCCGCCGTCGCGAGCGGCGCCGACGCACCCGCGATGACCCACCGGCAGGTGATGGAGTCCCTCTCCGGGATCCTCCTCGGCATGTTCGTGTCCATCCTGGCCACGAGCGTCGTGTCGAGCTCCCTGCCGAAGATCGTCAGCGACCTCGGCGGCTCGCAGTCCTCCTACACGTGGGTCGTCACGGCGACCCTGCTCACCACGACGATCACCACCCCGATCTGGGGCAAGCTCGCCGACCTGGTGAACCGCAAGCTGCTCATCCAGCTGGCGCTCGCGATCTCCGTGATCTCCTCCGCGGCGGCCGGCTTCTCCCAGAACGTCGAGTTCCTGATCGGCATGCGCGCGATCCAGGGCATCGGCGCCGGCGGCCTGACGGCCCTGGCGACGGTCCTGCTCGCGGACATCCTCAGCCCCCGCGAGCGCGGCAAGTACATGGGCCTCATGGGCGGCATCATGGGCATCGGCATGGTCGGCGGCCCGCTGCTCGGCGGCGTCATCACCGACGCGATCTCCTGGCACTGGAACTTCTTCGTCGGTCTGCCGTTCGCGATCGCCGCGATCATCGTGCTCCAGCGCACGCTGCACCTGCCGCGCCTGCCCCGCAAGGTCGTGAAGATCGACTACTGGGGCGCCGCCCTGATCTCCGCCGGCATCGCGACCCTGCTGCTCTGGGTGACGTTCGCGGGCAACAGCTACGACTGGCTCTCCTGGCAGACCGCCGTCATGGTGATCGGCTCGCTGGTGATCCTCGCGGTCGCCTGCGTCGTCGAGACGAAGGTCGCCGACCCGATCATCCCGATGCACCTGTTCAAGAACCGCACCCTCGTCCTGTCCGTCATCGCCAGCGTCGCGGTGGGCGTGGCCATGTTCGGCACCTCGGTGTTCCTCAGCCAGTACATGCAGGTGGCGCGCGGCAAGACGCCGACGCAGTCCGGGCTGCTGACCATCCCGATGATCCTCGGCCTGTTCATCTCGTCGACCATCAGCGGTCGGCTGATCACCAAGTACGGCCGCTACAAGGGCTTCATGGTCGCCGGCGCGGCCACGCTGACCGTCGGCCTGGCGCTCATGGGCACCATCCGGTACGACACGAGCTTCGTCCTGGTCGGCCTGTTCATGTTCGTCATGGGCGCCGGCATGGGCATGCTCATGCAGAACCTCGTGCTCGCCGTGCAGAACACCCTGGACGTCACCGAGGTCGGCTCCGGCACCTCGACCGTCGCGTTCTTCCGCAGCCTCGGCGGCGCGATCGGCGTCTCGGCGCTCGGCGCGGTGCTCGGCTCCCGGATCACGACCCTCGTGACCGACGGCCTGACCGGGATCGGCATCGACCCGTCGGCCCTGGGCGGCGGCACCAGCGCCGTCCCGGACGTCTCCACCCTGCCGGAGCCGATCAAGACGGTCGTCGAGTCGTCCTACGGCGAGGGCATCGCGGACCTGTTCCTCATCGCGGTGCCGCTGGGCGTCATCGCGCTGATCGCGGTGCTGTTCCTCAAGGAGGTGCCGCTCGGCCGCCGCTCCGGCGTGGAGCAGCTGCTCGACCAGGAGCAGACGTCCGAGGCCGCCGTGGCCGAGGCCGGTACCCCCGGCGCCCAGCAGGCGGTGGGCCAGCAGGCCGACGCCGAGCTGACCGAGGACGACCCGGCCCGCGGCACGCTCTCGGAGAGCACGCCGCGCGCCTGACGCGTCTCGCACCACCCCGCACGACCCGCGCCACCCCAGCGGCGCCCGACCGTCCCCGACGGCCGGGCGCCGCTGTCGTGCGCCGTCCCGTCCCGTGCGCGCGCCGATCGCGTCGTCCCGCGCGCCCGCGTCGTCCACAATGGGCCCGTGGAGACCCCGACCGACGACCCCGTCGCCCGCATCGAGTCCGAACTCGGGCTGCTGCTGCGGCGTGCGCGCGCCTCGTCGGAGCGCCTCGCGCGCCTGGTGCACCCGGACCTGGAGCCGTCGGCGTACCCGCTGCTGGTGCGGATCGAGCGGGAGCCGGGGGTGCGGGCGAGCGAGCTGGCCGAGCACATCGGCGTGGGGCGCGGCACGATGTCGCGCCAGCTGAGCCGGCTCGAGCAGCTGGCGCTCATCGAGCGGTCCCCGGACCCGGAGGACTCCCGCGGCCAGCTGATCCGGGTCACCGCGGAGGGCGCACGCCGGGTGGACGCCGCCCGCGTGGCCCGCCGCGGCTACCTCGGGTCGGTGCTCGACGGGTGGTCGGACGACGAGCAGGCGCTGCTGGCCGAGCAGCTGCACCGGCTCAACGAGGCGATCGCCGCGTCACCGGCCCGCCCGCAGGAGGACTGAGCCGCCCGTCAGCGGCCTCGGCGCGTCAGAGCGCCCAGGTGAGCGCCCAGGTGGTCCGGCGGCGCGCCACCGCGGCGACGGCGTCCACGCGGCCGGTCGACCAGCGCGCGGCCATGGCCGTGAACACGTCGGGGACGGTGCCGTCGGCGATCACGAGCGCGTCGAACGGCGAGGGGTCGCGGACCTCGACCGGCCCGTGCACCACCAGGACGCCGCGCACGGCGACCGTCGACCCGACCGCGGTGCGCAGCAGCGACCCGGCGCGCGCGGCGGTGAGCCGCACGTCCCGCAGGTCCGCCACGCCGTGGCCGTCGACGCACAGGTGCCGGCCGTCGAGCACGAACCGCTCCGGCCCGTCCCCGGCCGGGCGCTCGGCGACGGCGAACGCACCGGGAGGGCCGACCAGCAGGTGCGACACGACGGTGCCCTGCCGCCCGACGGGCACGTCGTGCAGGACGTGCCAGCCGTCGAGCACCAGCCGGTCGAGCCGCTCGCACAGGGTCTCGCGCAGACCGCGGGGCTCCCCCTCCGGGCGCGGGCTGACCAGGTCGTCGGCGCGGTGCCGGCCGCGGGCCGCGGACTCGCGCGGCGCGGGCTCGGGGGCGCCGTCCGCGTCCGGGTCGCCGGGGCGCGCGCGACGCCCGTGGGGCCGGGCCGCGGCGTCCACCGCCGCGGCCGCGGGGGCCGGCGGGTCGGGCAGGACGTCGGCCGTCGCGACCACGAGCTCCGGCACGTCGGCGCGGAGGTACGCCTGCGCGGCGGCGCGCACGGCGTCCTCCAGGCCGGGGCCCTCGAGGGGCAGCGCGTCGGCCTCGACGTCCACCTGACCGGTGGCCAGGTCGACGCTGCCGAGGGGGGCGCCGGTCTCGGCCGTGACGTACAACCGGTCGGCGCCGTAACGGCGCCACCGGCGGACGATCAGGGCCTGCTCCACGTCCGGGATATCGGCACGTCGGGCCCGGCCCTGAAGCATCGGCGCTCCCCTCCCCCACATGGGGGTCAGCCTACGGTCGGCTCGAACGTCAGGCTGACGGAGTTCATGCAGAAACGGTCACCCGTCGGTGTCTGCGGCGCGTCGTCGAAGACGTGCCCCAGGTGCGACCCGCAGCGGGCGCAGAGCACCTCGGTGCGGACCATGCCGAGGCTGCGGTCCTCGATCAGCTCGACCTTGTCGCCGGCGAGCGGCGAGAAGAAGCTCGGCCACCCGCAGTGCGAGTCGAACTTGGTGTCGGAGCGGAACAGCTCGTTGCCGCACGCCCGACAGCGGTAGACGCCCTCGCGCTTCTCGTCGAGCAGCGCGCCGGTCCACGGCCGCTCGGTGCCGGCGAGCCGCAGCACCTGGAACTCGGCCGGGTCCAGCTCGACCCGCCACTCCTGCTCGTCCTTGGTGACCTCGTAGGTCCTCTGCTCCGTCATCGCGGCACTCCTCTCACCCGGGCACCCCGGCCGGTCGGCCGCGGCGGTCCCGCGGCAGCAGAACATCCCCGGGGGGCGCGGTGTTCCGCGGTGCCAGCGTGCCGCGCGCGCGGCCCGGCCGCCACACGCACGACGGGCGGTGCCGGCGCCCGTCGCTCGTGGCGAACGGGTGCCCGCACCGCCCGTCGGCGTGCAGCGTGCGGGGACTACTGGGCCGCGCGGGCCCCGGCGGAGCGACCCTGGCCGCCGCGGTGCCGACGCCGGCCCTGGCCCTCGGCGGAGCCGCCGGAGCGTGCCGGGGCGCCGGAGCGCGCCGGGGCGCCGCCGGTGCGCGAGCCGCCGCGGTCGCCCGCGCCGCTCGTGGGGGCGTCGCCGCCGGAGCTCCACCGGACCATCGAGCCGCCGAGCGCGGGGACGCCCTGGCCGCGGCCACGGCCGCCGGAGCGCGCGCGCCCGCCGCCGTCCGCGGGGCGGGAGCCGCCCTCGGCGGAGCGGGGAGCACCGGCACCGCCACGGCCGCGGGACCCGCCCGCGCCGCCACGGCCGGCACCCGCCGCGCGACCGGCACCCGCGGCACCCGCCGGGCGACCGGCACCGCGACCGCCGCCACCGCCGGCCGGACGCTGCCGTGCCGGGGCCTGGGCGACCGGGGGGGCCGGCGTGACCAGCGGCGCCACGTCGCCGACCAGCGCGGCCACGACGGACGAGCCGGGCGCGACGCGCTGCGGGGTGACGGTGATCTTCGCCTTGCGGGTCAGGTCCCGGACGTCGCCGGCCTGCTCGGGCAGCTGGACGGTGACGACGTCGCCGCCGGAGCCCGCGCGGGCCGTGCGGCCGGAGCGGTGCAGGTACGCCTTGTGCTCGGCCGGCGGGTCGACGTGCACGACGAGCTCGACGTCGTCGACGTGGATGCCGCGGGCCGCGATGTCGGTCGCGACCAGCACCTTCACGGCGCCGCTGGTGAACGCGGCGAGGTTCTTCTCGCGGGCGCCCTGACCGAGGTTGCCCTGCAGGTCGACGGCGGGGATGCCGTCCTGCGTGAGCTGCTTCGCGAGCTTCTTGGCCTGGTGCTTGGTGCGGGTGAACAGCACCCGGCGGCCGGTGCCGGAGGCGAGCTCGCGCACGACCTCCTTCTTGGCGTCCGCGTCGGCGACCGCGAGCACGTGGTGCGTCATGGTCGACACCGGCGCGACCTCGGGGTCCACCGAGTGCGTCAGCGGCTTGTCGAGGTACCGCTTGACCAGCGCGTCGACGCCGTTGTCCAGCGTCGCGGAGAACAGCAGGCGCTGGCCGCCGCGGGGGGTGCGGTCGAGCAGGCGCTTCACGACGGGCAGGAACCCGAGGTCGGCCATGTGGTCGGCCTCGTCCAGCACGGTGATCTCGACGGCGTCGAGCGCGCAGAGGTTCTGCTTGATGAGGTCCTCGAGCCGGCCGGGGCAGGCCACGAGGATGTCGATGCCGGCGTTGAGGGCGGACACCTGGCGGCTCTGCGCGACACCGCCGAAGACGGTGGTGCTGGTGAGGCCGGCGGCGACGGCCAGCGGCTCCACGGTCGCGTGGATCTGGGTCGCGAGCTCACGCGTCGGCGCCAGGATCAGCGCGCGGGGGCGGGCCTTGGCGCGCTGCGGCTTGGAGTCCGCGAGGCGCGCCACGACGGGCAGCGCGAACGCGAGGGTCTTGCCGGAGCCGGTGCGGCCGCGGCCGAGCACGTCGCGGCCGGCGAGCGTGTCGGGCAGCGTCGCGGTCTGGATGGGGAACGGGTCCGTGATGCCGTTGCCCGCGAGGGAGCGTGCGAGGGCGGCGGGAACACCGAGGTCGATGAAGCTGGGCATGTCGAGATCGCCTTTCCGGCGTCGGATGGGGTGCGTCCCGCGGACCCTGCGTACGGGGCGGCGACCGGCGCCGGCGGCTCGGTCAGGCGAGCGTCTGCTGGCGGCGCTGGGCGCCCTGCGTGCGCAGGACGTAGCGGAACAGCTCGTCCGTCTCCCGCGGGGAGGTCTCCGCGAACCGGCAGCCGTAGTGCATGCCAGAGCGCGAGGGCTGGGCACGGACGACGACCGCCTGCAGCCAGAACGCGGCCGACAGCTCGGGGAAGACGAACCTCACCGTGCTGCCGGGGGGCAGCGCGGTCTGACTCATCATACGCATCCCGTGCGCCGAGACGTCGAGGACGGTGAACTTGAGCGGGATCTCCTCGCCCGCACCGGCGCCCTCGCCGGCACCCTCGGGCGCCCCGTCGGCGGCCTCGCCGTCCGCGTCGTCCTCGGCCGCGAGCACCGCGAACCCCTCGCACTCGACCGTCACGGAGACCCGCGCGACGGCCCGCTTCTGCAGGGTCGACAGCAGCTCGACCCCGGTGAACGCGGCGGTGTCGGCGGTGACGCGCGCGCAGTCGCCCTGGTAGACGCACTCGCCGCGGACCTCGTCGAGCACCCGCAGGACGTACGTCTCCCCCTCCGAGACCCCGCGGACGATGTCCTCCGTGCCGACCCAGAGCACGCCGTCCTCGAAGGTGCGGACGTAGCCGCTCAGGACGGTGGCGGCGTCGGTCTCGACGGAGCACAGCGCGAGCTCGTGCATGGGATCCATCCGTGGGGGTGCGGCGGGGGCGGGGCGAGGGCTGCTGGAGGTTACCCCGGTGCCGGTCGCGCGGTCATGACCCGAACGGGTAGTGCCTGACGTGTCGTCGATGACAGGGGTGCCGGCACCCGCTTCCGGACGAACCCGACGAAACGCCCGGAAAGGATGATCTCGCCATATCCGGCATCGCGACCCTACTCTCAGCGCAGGCCGTCGAGCTCCCGGCGGCCTGCTTCCCTGCGAGCACTCGAGGCCCGAGCTGGCAACCGCACACCGCCGCTGGCCCCTGACCCGGTACTTCGCCGTCGTCAGTGTCGTCGCCATGCTCGCGCTCGGCGTCGCGCTCGTGCTCGTCACGTCGAACGTCATGCAGGCGCAGGCGCAGCGGGACGGCATCGCGCTCGCGCGCAGCATCGAGTCCTACGCGTCGCAGTCCGTGCCCGAGCAGGCGTTCACCGTCGGCGTCCTCGGCCCGGCCGAGTCCGCGGTCGTGACCGACCAGGTCGACGGGTTCCGCGAGCTGCGCCGGCTGCGCATCTGGACGGTCGACGGGACGCTGCTCTACGACTCCCAGGCCGACGCCACCGGGTTCCCCGACGGCGACCGGCTCGACGCCGCGACGCGTCAGCGGCAGCCCGTCGCAGAGGTCGTCACGGAGGTCCGCGGCGAGGAGTTCGGCGGCACGGAGACCACCCTGCTCGACGTGTACGTGCCCGTGCAGCACGACGGCGTCGTCGTCGGGGCGGCCGAGGTGATGCTCGACTACCAGGGCACGTCCGACGCGGTGGCCGCCGCGACCCGCACGGTGACGCTCGTGGTCGTCGGCGGGCTGGTGCTGCTGTGGCTGCTGCTGTTCCGCACGGTGTGGAACGCGTCGCGCCGGCTGCAGTCCTCCGCGCTGGAGAACGCGCGGCTCGCCCTGCTGGACTCGCTCACCGGCCTGCCGAACCGGCGCATGCTCGCCGACCGGCTCGAGCGCGCCATCGGCGAGCACCGCGAGACCGGGTCCATCGTCGGGCTCGCGCTGCTCGACATCGACCGCTTCAAGGACATCAACGACTCGCTCGGGCACGACCGCGGGGACGAGCTGCTGCAGCAGGTCGCCGACCGCCTGCGGGGCGACCTGCGCGAGGAGGACGTCGTGGCGCGACTCGGCGGCGACGAGTTCGCGATCCTGCTGCCGGACGTCCGGTCGGTCGCGGACGCCGACGCCGCGGCCCGGCGCGTGCGGCAGCTGTTCGTCCCGCCGTTCATGCTCGGGGAGCTCGCCCTGCACGTCGACACGTCGATCGGCGTGGCGTGCCTGCCGGACCACGCCGACGACGCCTCCTCGCTGATGCGCATGGCCGACGTCGCGATGTACACGGCCAAGACGCACCGCCTGGGGGTGTCCGTGTACTCCCCGGAGGAGGACGACTCCTCCCCCGCACGGCTCGTGCTGCTCGGCGACCTGCACCGGGCGCTGGGCGTCGAGGACGAGCTGGAGCTGCACTACCAGCCGAAGATCGACCTGCGCACCGGACGGACGGTCGGGCTCGAGGCCCTCATGCGCTGGCGGCACCCGACGCGCGGGATGCTGCCGCCCGACCTGTTCGTGCCGCTCGCCGAGCAGTCCGGCCTGATCCACGACCTCACCAGGTACGCGCTGCGCACGTGCGTCGCGCAGCTCGAGCGGTGGCAGGCCATGGGCGAGCCGGTGCCGGTCGCGGTGAACCTGTCGGCGCACGACGTCACGTCGCACGCCGTCGTCGAGGTCATCGAGGGGCTGCTCGCGGCGCACGACGTGCCGTCGTCACTGCTCGAGGTCGAGATCACCGAGACCGCGCTGGTCAGCGACCCGTCCCGCGTCGTGCCGGTGCTGCAGCGGCTCGCGGACCTCGGGGTGCACGTGTCCATCGACGACTTCGGCATCGGCAACACCTCGATCTCCCAGCTGCGGGACCTGCCGGTGCACGGCCTGAAGATCGACCGGCTGTTCGTGGCCGACATGTCCGGCACCGGCCGCGAGGGCTCCGAGGTCATCGTCAAGGCGATGGTCGACCTCGCGCACTCGTTCGGGCTGCAGGTGGTCGCCGAGGGCGTCGAGGACTCCGGGACCGCCGAGGCGCTGCGCCGGCTCACCGTCGACCAGGCCCAGGGCTACCTCTACTCGCCCGCCGTCCCCGCCGACCGGCTGCGCGCCGAGGACCTCCCCCGGCACAACCCGGTGACGACCACCTCCTGACACGTCGTGACACCTCGGCGCGACACGCCGTCATACTCGTCACCCGAGAAACGGGCAGAACGCCTCAAGGTGCGCGACGATCTGACCGATACCACCCGTTAAGACCGCTTCTGACTCACCCGTGAGGACGACCACCTGCGATGGACGAGCTGCTCCGCGAGATGATCACGCCCCCGGCCCCGCGGCGGGACCCCGCCCGCCGGCGCCGGCTGGTCGCCACCGTGGCGATCCTCGGCATGGCCGGGCTGGGCATGACCTCGCTCGTGACCTCCGCGATCTTCACGGACAACGACGACGCGGGCCGCACGGGCATCACCACGGGCTCGGTCGACATCACCGCCGGCGAGGACGCCGCGTTCGTCCTGCCCCCCGGCAGCCTGGCCCCCGGCGACGAGGTCTACAGCCCCGTGACCGTGACGAACGCCGGCTCGCTCGCGCTGGTCTACGGCGTGCAGTACGCGGCCACGAGCGGTGTCGGCGGCCCCCTCGCCGACGCCATCAGCCTCGACCTGTTCGCGGTCCCCGCCGCGTCGTGCTCCGAGGCGGGCCTCGCCGGTGCGACGCCGCTCGGCACCGCGGGACCGGGCCTCGCCGGCGCGCCGACGGAGATCGTCCCGCTCGGCCGGAGCCTGTTCGCCGCGGCCGCCGAGGAGCTGTGCGTCCGCGTGTCGCTCCCGGACACGCTGGACAACACGTACCAGAACAGCACCGCGGACCTCGCGCTGACGTTCGTCGCCGAGCAGGACCCCACCGACCCGCACCGCTGACCGAGCGGAGGCTCTGGTACGCCGATGAGCAGGAGGCCGCCCCCGACGGTCGAGCGCCGGGCTCCGCACGCGGAGCGTCCCCGGCACGCGGCCCAGGAGTCGACGCCCCGGCGCGCCCTGCGGACCGCGCTGTGGACGGTCATCGTCGTCTGCGGGCTCGCGTACGCCGGGTCGCTCGCCGTGCCGCTGTGGTTCCAGGCCAACGGGCAGCGGCTGCTCATCGTCACGTCGGGCTCCATGTCGGGGCCGGAGCAGGGCTCGTTCGACGCGGGCGACGCGGTCGTCATGCGGCGGATCGACGACCCCTCGCAGCTGCGAGTCGGCCAGGTGGCGACGTTCTGGCCCGCCGGCTCCGACCAGCTGGTGACGCACCGCATCGTCGCGCTGAAGAACCTGCCGGTCATGCAGCAGGACGCCGTCACCGGGAAGATGGTCCAGACCGTCGACCCCGAGACCGGCGACCCCCTGACCAGGCCCTACATCTTCACCAAGGGCGACGCGAACGCCGAGCCGGACCCGAACGCCACCCCGCTGGCCCAGGTCCGCGGCATCATCTTGCACGTCTACCCGCGGTGGGGCTGGGTGCTCGACTGGGCCGGCTCGCCGCAGGGGCGGATGGTCATGCTGGTGCCGCCCCTCGCCGCGCTGGCCGCGCTCGAGCTCATGTCCCTGCTCGACGACCGCCGCGCCCGCCGGGCCGCCGGCGAGCACCGTGCAGGCGCCCGCGAACGGCACGACGATGCGCTCCTCCTCGGCTGAGGCGCCCGCGGCCGACGCCGCGGACGGACCCCTGCTGGGCCCCTGGGGCCGGCTGGTGCTCGGCACGCTGCTGGTCGCCGCGGCGCTGCTCGGCCCGGCGGTCGGGTTCGCGTCCGCGCAGTTCGGGGACGCAACGACCGTGACGATCTCGATCACCGTGGCCCCCACGGACCCGGCGCCCACCACCCCGGCCCCCACGGCCACGCTCGAGGAGCCGGCACCGCTCCCCTGAGCGTCTTGCCCCGCTCCCGCACGCCGCGCACCCTCCCGCACGCCGCGCCCACGCCCACGCGCCGCGCGCCGGCGGGCCACGCCGAGATGACAGTTCTCGCCTGCGCGGCGAGCGCAGCGACAGGCGAGAACTGTCATCTCGGGGCACGGGCGGCACCAGAGGGGACGAGGAACCCGCGCCGCAATCCTGACCCGTTCCGCCGGGCCCCGCCCTCGAGCACCGAGTGGGCAGCAGATGCGGGTCAGACGCCGCGGGAGCCAGCATCTTCTGCCCTCTCGGCGGGGCGATGGCGCGGGCGGGACGCGGGGCAGAGAGCGCAGGGGCGCGAGTAGCGTCGGGAGGGTGGCCGTGTCGCAGCCGTTCGCCGACCGGGCGCAGGCCGGGGCCGCGCTCGCGGGGCGGCTCGCCGCCTACGCCGGCCGGCCCGGGGTGCTGGTGCTCGCGCTGCCGCGGGGCGGGGTGCCCGTCGCGGCGCCGGTGGCCGCCGCGCTGCGTGCCCCGCTCGACGTCGTCGTGGTCCGCAAGCTCGGGCTGCCCGGGCAGCGGGAGCTCGCGATGGGGGCGCTCGCCGGGGTCGGCGGGGAGGTCGACGTGGTGCTGAACGAGCGGGTGCTGCGCGCCGCGCACGTCCGGCCGGCCGATCTCGACGCCGTGCGCACCGCGGAGCTCGCGGAGCTGCGCCGGCGGGAGGCGGCGTTCCGGCGGGACCTGCCGGCGCTGCCGGTCACGGGCCGGACCGTGCTGGTGGTCGACGACGGCGCTGCGACGGGTGCCACGGTGCGCGCGGCGGTCGCGGCGCTGCGGCGGCACGGGGCCGCGTGGGTGGTGGTGGGGCTGCCGGTGTGCCCGCCGGACACCGCGGCGGTGCTGGCGCGCGAGGCGGACGAGGTGGTGTGCGTCCGGGTGCCGCGGCACTTCCAGGCGGTCGGCCTGGAGTACCGGGACTTCGAGCCGCCCGCGGACGCCGACGTCACGGCGCTGCTGCGGGCGGGGCGGCCTAGCTGAAGCCGATCGCCCGCTGCGCGACCCGGTACGCGAGCACGGACACGCGCCGCCCGGCCGGCCCGGGCAGGTTCGAGATCTGCCCGAGCACCGACCAGCGCACCTTGCGGTACAGCCACGGGTCCTGCCGGCGCAGCTCCGACCACAGCCGGTCCTTCTCCGCCAGCGACTCCCGCGAGCCCGCCCGGATGAGCAGGATCGAGGACACCGCGCAGATGATCTCGACGTAGTGCAGGCGGTAGGCGCGCAGCCGCCGGTCGGCGACCCGGACCTGGCCCACGTGGTCGAGCATGAGCCGGTTGACCCGGAGCTGCTGGTCGAGGCGGCGCAGCATCACGGACTCCTGCACGGACTGGTCGGCCCGCCCGATGAAGTACCGGTACAGGTCGACGTCCAGGTAGAACAGCGTGCGCACGTGGGCCAGCGGCACCAGCGCGTACAGGTTGTCGACGTAGAAGGTGCGCTCCGGCAGCCGCAGCCCCGCCGCCCGCAGCACGTCCGTGCGGTAGGTGAGCGCGTGCATCATCAGGTACTGCCGCTTGGCGAACCGGCGGGTCGCGGACCAGCCGATCACCCGGTCGCGGGGCAGCGCGCCGGCGTACCGGACGGCGGTCTTGTTCTTCTTGCCCTGCTTCTCGTAGACGAAGTTCGACACGAGCAGGTCGACGTCGCGGCCGTCGGCGACGAAGCCCCGGAGCGTCGCCAGCACCCGGGTCAGGGCGTCGCGGTCGAGCCAGTCGTCGGCGTCCACGACCTTGAGGTAGGTGCCGCGCGCGTGGTCGAGCCCCGCGTTGATCGCCGAGCCGTGGCCGCCGTTGGGCTTGCGCAGCAGCCGCACCTGGTCCGGGTACCGGTCGACGTAGGTGTGCGCGAGCGCGGCGGTGCCGTCCGTGGAGCCGTCGTCGACGACCAGCACCTCGACGTCCGGGCCCACGCCGACCACGGAGTCGAGCGCGCGGGCGAGGTACGGCTCCGCGTTGTACGCGGGCACCACCACGGACAGCACCGGGCTCATGACGCGCGCACCTCGCTGGCGGGCGGGACCGGCGCGGCGGGCCCCGTGGCCCCGGCACCCGGGTCCGCGGGGTCGGACCGGAAGATGACCTTGAAGATCGGGAAGAACACCCAGAACGAGATGGCCGCGTTGATGATCATCGTGGCGAAGTCGGCGAGGGTCTCGCCGGTGCTGCCGAGGCCCCAGGTGTCGATGAACAGATCGTAGACGGGCGCCTTGTACAGCCCCTGCAGCGCGGCGGCGGCGATCGTGATGATGACGTAGGCGATCGCGTACCAGGTCGCTGCCTTCGCGACAGAGCTGGTCGACTTGAACGTGATGCTCCGCTGCGCGAAGAAGTTGATCACCTGCGCGACCAGCAGGGTGATCTGCACGGCGAGGAAGTAGGCCAGCCCGCCGCCGCCCTGCGGCAGCGCCCCGGCGGCGTAGTCGAAGACGTAGTACTGGGAGCCGTCGGGGTTCGAGCCGACGGGCCAGATCTGGAACGCGGTGTCCACCAGCGCCGTCATGCCGAACAGCCACTTGATCAGGGGCATCATCGCCAGCTGGAGCACGGTGATGCCGTTGCTCAGGACGAGGAACACGACGAACTGGGCGACGCCGGGGCGCTTCTCGGCGAACCGGCGCCAGGCGGCTCTCGGACGGGTCAGCATGGGGGTCTCCCTCTCGGAGGTCAGGCGTCGCCGCGCAGGGCGCGGGCGCTGGCGCGGTTGGCGCGCCGGTTGCGGGCGAAGGCGCGGACCGTGGCCCCGGCGCCGGAGAAGAAGTGGCCGTTCACGACGCGGACGATGCCGTCGACCATCTCGGCGCTGACCATGCCGTTCGTCATCTTCCCGATGGCCCGGAACGGCATGTTCAGCAGGAACAGGGTGTTGAGGTCGGGCGCCCCCTTGCGGTCGGCCGCGTCGCGTCGCCACGCCAGGACGCGGTACGCGAGCCGGGCGAGGGGCGACCGGGCCTCGGCCATCCGGCCCAGGGCGTCGTTGGCGGTGAGCGGCCCGGACCACGTCGAGCGGGGCAGGGGGCGGCCGAGCAGGGCCGCGAAGTCCGCGTCCGGCACCCGGCGCACGTCGCCGGTGCGGTAGCGCTCCGGCACGTCGTCGACCCGGCCGGGGACGGTGCCGGTCACCTCGACCGGCACCGCGAGCGGCAGGTCGTCGACGTGCGCGCCGGCCAGCACCTCGTACGTGCCCTGCTGGACCTGCCAGGCGCCCGTCGCGGTGTCCCAGTGCCGGAACGCGGCGTCCCCGAGCGGGACGGTCACGGTGGCGGACTCCCCCGGCGCGAGCTCGACCCGGGCGAACCCGGCGAGGGTCCGGTCGGGCCGGTGCACGCCCGGCGTCAGCCGCCGCACGTACACCTGCACCACGTCGGCGCCCGCGACGTCGCCGGTGTTCGTGACGGTCACGCCGGCGGCGTCCGCGGTCGCGGTCAGCGCCGAGTGCGCGAACGTCGTGTAGGAGAGCCCGTACCCGAACGGGAAGGTCACCGGCACGCCGGCGGTCGTGTAGTACCGGTAGCCGACGTACAGCCCCTCCCGGTACTCCGCGGTCCGCCCGGTCGCGGGGAACGCGTCCGCCGTGGGGGTGTCCGCCAGGGTGGCGGGGACGGTCTCCGCGAGGTGCCCGGAGGGGTTCACCGCGCCGGTCAGCACGTCGAGCAGCCCGCCCGCGCCCGCCTGGCCGGCGAGGTACCCGTGCACGACCGCCCGCGCCGACGCCAGCCACGGCATCTCGACGACGCCGCCCCCGGACAGCACCACGACGGTGGCGGGGTTCGCCGCGGCGACCGCGTGCAGCACCTCGACCTGCGCGGCGTGCAGGGACAGCGTGGACCGGTCCAGGCCCTCGGACTCGGCGATCTCGTCCAGCCCCAGGAACAGCAGGGCGACGTCCGCGTCCCGGGCGGCCTCGACGGCCTCGTCCCGCAGCGCGGCGTCGGGCGTGCCGTCGCGCCGGAACCCGGCGGCGAACGCGGTCGTCTTCAGGTCGGAGTCGCCGATCACGTCGAGCACCGAGTCCAGCCGGGTGGGGTTCACCGCCGAGGAGCCGGAACCCTGGTAGCGGGGCGTGCGCGCGAAGTCGCCGATCACCGCGACCCGGGCGCCGGGCGCGAGCGGCAGCACCGCGTCGTCGTTCTTGAGCAGCACCGCGCTGCGGGCGGCGACCTCGCGGGCGAGGGCGTGGTGGGCGTCGGCGTCCACCGCCGGGGCGGTGCCGGGCACCCGGGCGTCGCGCACGACGCGCAGCAGCTCCGCGACGCGGGCGTCCAGGTCGGCCTCCGCGAGCCGCCCCTCCTGCACGGCGCGCACGAGCTGGCGCGCGGAGTCGAGGCCGGCGGCCGGCATCTCGAGGTTCGAGCCCGCGGCGACCCCCGCCACGACGTCGTTCGAGCCGCCCCAGTCCGTGACGACCGCGCCGTCGAAGCCCCACTCCTCGCGGAGCACGTCCGTCAGCAGGAACCGGCTCTCGTTCGCGTACACGCCGTTGACCAGGTTGTACGCCGACATGACGGTGCGGGGGGCGGCCTCGGTGACGACGATGCCGAACGCGGTCAGGTAGATCTCCCGCAGCGTTCGCTCGTCGACCACGGAGTCGGACACCATCCGGCGCAGCTCCTGGGAGTTGGCCGCGTAGTGCTTCGGGCAGGCCGCGACGCCCTGGGACTGGATGCCGCGCACGTAGCCCGCGGCCATCTTCCCGGCGAGCAGCGGGTCCTCGGAGAAGTACTCGAAGCTGCGACCGCCCAGGGGCGAGCGCTTGATGTTCAGGCCCGGGCCCAGCAGCACGTCGACGTCCTGCGCGGCGGCCTCTGCCCCCAGGGCCGCACCGACCCGCTCGGCGAGCTGCACGTCCCAGCTGTTCGCCACCGCGGCGGCCGTCGGGAAGCAGGTCGCGGGCTCCGAGGCGTGCAGCCCCAGGTGGTCGGCGGAGCCCACCTGCTTGCGGACCCCGTGCGGGCCGTCCGCCAGCCACAGGGAGCGCACGCCGTGCCGCGGCAGGTCGTGGGTCTCCCACACCGACTTCCCCGTGAGCAGGGCGGCCTTCTCCAGCAGGGACAGGTTCTCGGTCATGACGTCCTCGATCGTGCGGCGGCCGGGAGGCCGTGGATCAGCGGTGCAGGGGGCGCGCGCGGGCGCACGGGGTCGTCGGGGCCGCCGCCGGGCCGGTGGTGGTGGGCGCCACCGGCCCGACGGCGAACCCGCGAGCCGCTACTCCCGGTCGGCGCGACCGGCGGGGACCGCCGGCTCGTGCTCGGGGGCGCCCTGGGGGTCGCCCGCCGTGGCGCCGCGGTGCCGCAGCACCCGGCGCGTCACCAGGAACGCACCGGCCACCACGAGCAGGCCGAGCACGATCGACGCGATGATCTGGATGTAGACCCAGGTCGGCGGCGTGTAGCTCACCGTCGCGCCGGGCGCCAGCCCGTTCATGGCGTTGGAGTTGGCGACCGTGAACAGGATGTTGTGGGTCGCCTCGCGGATGTCGCTGACCGCCTTGGCCGACGTGGTGTCCGCGAAGGACTTCGACGGCTGGAACGTCAGGGTGAGGTCCGTGCCCGCGCTGATGCCCTGGTTCGGGTTCATGTACGGGTACAGGTTGAAGTCCGAGATCGCGAAGCCCTCGAAGCCCCACTCACCCCGCAGCACGTCCGTCATGAGCGCCTCGGAGCCGCCGGCCCAGGTGGCGCCGATGCGGTTGAACGAGCTCATGACGCCGCCCGCGCCGATCGTGGTCTCCTCGACGGTGCCCTCGGAGTCGGCGATGTACTGCACGTCCATCGAGATGTTCTTGACGGCCATCTCGAACGGCTTGAGGTAGATCTCGCGGATCGTCTGCTCCGTGGCCCACGTCGCGATGCCGTTGTTGACCCGGTTGGTCTCCTGGTCGTTCAGCGCGAAGTGCTTGAGCGTCGTGTACATGCCCTTGGTCGCCGCCCCGTTCGCGACCGACGTGGCCATGGCGCCGGACAGGAACGGGTCCTCGGAGTAGTACTCGAAGTTGCGGCCGGCGAACGGCGAGCGGTGCAGGTTCATCGCCGGCGCGTACCAGCCGTTGATGTCCTTGAACATCGCCTCGTTGCCGAGCATCTCGCCCATCGCGGCGCCGAGCTCGACGTCCCACGTCTGCGCGATGAGGAACTCCGAGGGGTACGCGACGCCGTTGATCGAGGAGTTGATGAACGACGAGAACCCGGCGGGGCCGTCGGGCTCGACGGTCTGCGGCTTGGCGATCGAGCCGATCGCGGCCGTCTGGTACGCCCCGTTCAGCAGCATGTCGGTCATGTCGTCGACCGACAGGGAGTCGAGCAGCTCGTCCCACTGCGGGTCGTCCTTCGGCAGGCCGCGCAGGTCGATCAGCGCGAGGTCGGTGTCCGCGCCGGTCGTGGGCGTCTCGCCCTCGAACTCGGCCGCCACCGCCTCGTGGTCCCAGGCCTCGAAGCCCTCGGCGACGGCGTCGCTCGCGACCAGCTGGTCCGCGGTGGGCGCCGTCGGGAACGTCCCGGCGAAGTCCGCGCGGGACATCGACAGGATCTTGCCCTCGGCGGGCTCGGTGCTGAACTGCGCCGAGACGTCGTCGAACTGGTTGGTGACCTCGGCGAGGTCCGTGGAGCGGTGGTTCTCGCCGGAGTACACGACGTCGGAGTCGACGGTGTAGGTGATCGGCTCCGTGCCCGCGGCCACGGTGTGCGAGTCGGTGCGGACGCTCAGCAGGTAGTCGCCCGCCTCCAGGACGTAGGCGCGCTCGCCCAGGTGGTCGTAGGACGCCATGTCCTCGACCGCGATCTCCAGCGTCACGGTCTCGCTGGCGCCCGGCTCGATCACGCCGGTCTTCGCGAAGTCGCCGAGCACGACCTCGGACTTCTCGATGCCGCCCGGGGTGTACGGGGCGGTGTAGTACAGCTCGACGACGTCCTTGCCCGCCGCGGCGCCGGCGTTGGTGACCTCGACGTCCACCGAGACGGTCCCGTCGACGGCACCGGCCTGCGTGCCCACGACCTCCCAGGTGAAGTCGGTGTAGCTGAGGCCGTAGCCGAACGGGTAGACCACGGCGTCGTCGTAGTCGAGGAAGCCCTCGGCGGCGGCGGTCTCGTAGTAGCGGTAGCCGAAGTAGATGCCCTCGGCGTAGTTCACGAACGGCGCCTCGTCGGTGACGGTCGCGTTCGACGTGGCGGTCTCGATCGACGACACGGGGTACGACACCTCGAGGCCGTCGTACAGGAAGCCGCCGAAGTTCACGTACGTCGGGTCGGCGGTGAAGTCCGCGGCCCACAGGTCGGCGGTGCGGCCGGACGGGTTCACGTCGCCGGACAGGATGCGGCCCAGCGCGTTCAGGCCCGTGGCGCCCGGCGAGCCGGCCAGCAGGATCGCGTCGACCTCGGGGTCGTCCTGCAGCGCGCCCATCTCCAGCGTGGTCGAGGCGTTGACCACGACGACCACGGTCTCGAAGCTCGCCTTCGCGAGGGCGACCAGGTCCTTCTCGTCCTGGTTCAGCTCCAGCTGGTGCTGGCCCTCCTCGGCGTTCTCGTCCCAGTCGGTCATGTCGGTGGTGAGGTCGCCGCCCTCCCCGCCGGGACGGCCGATGTAGACGACCGCGGCGTCGGAGTACTGGGCGAACGACGAGGACTGCGCCTCGTACTGGTCGACCGGCATCTCGCCGATCGTGTAGGTGGAGATGTCCGGGCGGTCCATCTCGATGAAGCCGCGCGGGTTCTCGGCCGCGTACGCCTCGATCGCCGCGAACACCTGGTCGTTGACCTGGAAGCCGGCGTTCTCGAGGCCCGCGCGGGCGGTGACGGCGGAGTTGGTGTCGACGGAGCCGGAGCCCGAGCCGCCGAAGACCGGGTCCGCGGCGGCGCGGCCCAGCATGGTCACGCTCGCGCCCGCGGCCAGCGGCAGCGAGCCGCCCTCGTTCTTGGCCAGCACGATGCCGGCGCCGGAGATCTCCTCGACGAGGGCCTGGGCCGCGGCGTCGACGTCGTCGATCGACTCGTAGTCGGCCGTGTAGTACTCGGTGTCCCAGTCGGCGGACTCGCCCGAGTTCGTGAACGTGTAGGTGCCGGACCCGAACTGGGACGCGACCCAGCCGCCGGCCACCGTGAGGGCCACGTTGGCCACGACGGTGACCACGGTGACCACCGCGAGGACGGGGACCCAGATCCAGAGGAACTTCTTGTTCGACATCGGCTTCTTCGCGCGATCGGCGTTCTTCGCCTTGGCGTTCACTGCAATCCTCCTCGAGTGCGGGCGGCGATCACGCTAGGGGCGCCGGCCGGAGCCGCCCGCCGCGGGCGCACGATCTGTCGGTTCAGCGGCACGGACGGTCGCCGCCGGGGGGCCGGGCGCCCGCCCGCCCATCAGCGGTGCGGGCACCCGGCCGGGTCTCCGGGTGACTACTCGGTGACCTCGGTGATGGTGCCGTCCTGGTCGATCTGCCAGGTCTTGTCCGTGGCGGCCGAGTCGCCCTCGATCGTGTACTTGCCGTCCTCGATGTCGATGGTCCCCTGGATCCGGGACGCGGCGTCGGAGAAGGAGTAGGGCACGACCAGCAGGCCGTACTTCACGGTCGGCGCCTGCACGTCGCTCGCCAGCATGATCTGCGCCCAGGAATCGTCCTCGGCCAGAGCGTCCGCGACGGCGGTGCGCGCGTTCTCGAGGTCCTCCGCGATGTCGGACTCGCTGGCCGCCTGCTCCTCGGACGACGTCCCGCCGGCGCTGCCGCTGTCGTCGCTGGCGCAGGCGGTGAGCCCGAAGACGCCCGTGAGGGCCACCACGAGGCCGAGGCCGGTCGTCAGGGCGGTGTGTCGCTTCACTTCTGTGTGCTCCTTGATGAGTGCTGACCGCGGGCCCACCCCGCGGCCGGTCCCGCCGGGCCGGTGGCCGGCGACTGCGCGTCGCCGGTCACCGGTCCGGGCGGTGGTGCCGCGGGGTCAGTCCGCGATCGGCCCGGCGTAGTCCAGGCCGAAGCCGAACGCGTACGAGCTGCCCGCCGAGTCGACGTACGGCTCGGTGTCCTCCTGCACGTCCTCGAGCTGCTTCTCGACCGCGTCCATGGAGGCGGGGAAGGCGATCGGCAGCCGGCCCTGCGGCTCGGACAGGCCGATGGCCGTCTCGATGAGCGCCTGGTCGCTGAGGCCGAAGCCGACCAGGATCGCGTCGGACCGGGACTCGAACTCGGCCGGCACGGTGGGGTTGGTGGCCTTGAGCACCGTGATCACCGGGATGTCCTTGCCGGACGCCTCGACGGCCGCCACGGCGCGCTCGAACGCGTCGAGGTCCGACTCGTTCGCGGTCCGCGAGGTGTGACCGAAGTAGGACCGGTTCTCCTGCGTGCCGTCCGGGAGGATGTCGCCCGAGATCGAGACCTTGCGGACGTTCTCGCCGTCCGCCGTGTACGGGCGGTACTGCAGCGAGAGCGGGTACCACTCGCCGGTCTCGGTGTCGTGGCCGGAGTTCGCGAAGACGGCGCCGCTCTGCGGGCTGGTCATGCCGACCAGCACCAAGTCCACGTCGCTCAGGTCGGGAGCGGTGTAGCTCGTGACCTTGCCGTCGGCGTCCTCGACCGCCTCGTCGGTGACGACCGTGCCGAAGTACTGCTCGGCGATCTCGACGGTCAGCCCCGGGCCCTCGGTGTACTCGCCCGGGCCGAAGAGGCCGGCCAGGCCGGTGTTGTACGACCGCGGGATGTAGACGGTCTTGTCCTTCCAGGACTCGGCGTCCGACGCGGCGATCGTCCCGCCGTCGTTCTTCAGCATCACCACGGAGTCGAGCTGCGCCTCGTAGCCGGCGTCCAGCTTGTCCTGGCTCGCGACGATCTCGGTCGACTGCTCGAGGTCCAGGTAGGCGTTCTCGTACAGGCCCGGCTGGAACAGCATGCTCAGGACCCGGCTGCCGGTCTCCCGGAAGCGGGTGTCGGCGTCGACCTCGTTCACGCCGGCCTCGTAGTCCGCCTGCCACATGTCGTACGCCGCCAGGACGGGCTCGACCGCGTTGTTGCCGCCGAACATGTCGACGCCGTTCTTCAGGATCTCGTAGTGGCGCTGCTCGACGGTCAGGTCGTCGGCGCCCCAGGACGTCCCGATCAGCGCGTCGGGGTCGGTCGTGCCGCCGGCGGTCACGCCCCAGTCGGTGACGACGACGCCGTTGAAGTTCTCGCGCAGCATGCCGGTGCGGGCCGAGTCGTACGCGCTGCCCATCCGGTCGCCGCCCAGGATCGGCTCGCCGTTCCCGTCCAGCGCGACGGAGTACGCGGTCATCACGGCCGCGGCGTCCATCGCGCCGAGGAACACCTCGGCGTGCGCGTCGAAGTTGTCGCCCGGGTAGACGCCGTACTTGCCGGCCTCGGTGTGCGACTCGCGACCGCCCTCGCCGGGGCCGTCGCCCGCCCAGTGCTTGATCATCGCGTTGACGGACTCGTCGCCCCAGCCGTCCTCGCCCGGCGTCGCCTGGAAGCCGTCGACGTACGCCGCGGCCATCGCGCTCGCGAGCTCGACGTTCTCGCCGAACGTGCCGTCGACGCGCAGCCAGCGCGGGTCGGACGCGAGGTCGATCTGCGGGCTGAGCGCCGTGCCGATGCCCAGGGCCCGGTACTCGGCCGAGACCATGGTCGCGAACTGCTCCATCGTCTCCGGGTCGAACGTCGCGGCCAGGCCGAGGTTCGACGGCCAGCGGGAGATGTCGCCGGACGCGTTGTAGTTGCCGCCGCTCGACGCGGTGGAGCGGGGGTCGGAGCTGAAGTTCACGGGGACGTACGGCTCGTCGTCGGTCGCGAGCGACTCGGCGTACGCCTGCAGCTCGTTCGACCACGTCACGTTGGCCTCGACGTCGTTCGGGCCGGCGTTGAGCACGTTCCGCAGGCGCGAGGAGGACATGTACTCCTTCTGCGCGTCCGTCAGGCCGTCGGCGGGCGAGCGCTCGTGGGAGCTGAACAGCATGAGCCCGGCGATCTGCTCGATCGACAGGTCCTGCGCCAGGTCGGCGGCGCGGTCCTCGGCGGTCTCCCGCCAGTCCTCCCAGGTGTCCAGCTCGCCGTTGGCGTTCATGTCCTTGAACGCGTACTCCTGGCCGTCGATCTGCTCGGTCAGGAGCTCGACGCCGCTGTCCTTCCCGTAGGACAGGACCGGTCCGTCGCCGGGGTTCGTCACGACGGTGAACGTCGTGGTGCCGTCCGTGACCTCGCGCGTCGTGAACGCGTCACCCGACGCGCCGTCCTCGTCCGAGGAGGAGGGCGAGCACGCCGTGAGCGCGAACAGGGCGAGACCCGCGACCGCGGCCGCGCTCTTGACGTACGCCGAGCTGCCGGCGCGCCGTGGCGCCGTGGTGGTTGTCATCATCGACCTTCCCTTGTCGTCCAGCGGCCGTGCTCACGCGCCGCCGGTTCCGCGCCGTCGTCGGGGCGGGGGCCTGCGGTGGGTGCGCGACACGGCGCGTCTACGAACCGATCGCGACCCGGGACGTCCTCGTCCTGCAGCCGCGGCGCCAAGTTAGCCAGGGCCCGGAGCGCCCGGGACGGCAGGTGCACGGACTGTCGATCTCGGTCCACAAACGGCTCGGAAGGTCACGGGCAGGTCACGCCGAGCGGGTCCCGGGCGGGGTGCCGCCCGGACGATCTGTCGGTTCCGGTGCACGTTCTGTCGCGCGTCCCGGCCGTCGTCCGCGCCGTCCCGCGGGGGTCCTACACTCGGGGCGCTCCGCTCCTCACGGGCCGCACGGCCCCCGCCCGGAAGGGTCCCCCCGCATGGATCTGCTCGTCGTCGGCGCCGGGCTGTTCGGCCTCACGGTCGCCGAGCGCGCGGCCGAGGCGGGGCTGTCGGTCACCGTCGTGGACCGGCGCCGGCACCTCGGCGGCAACGCGTACAGCGACGTCGACGAGGAGACCGGGATCGAGGTGCACCGCTACGGGTCGCACATCTTCCACACCTCGAACGAGCGGGTCTGGGAGTACGTCCGCCGCTTCACGGCCTTCACCGGCTACCGGCACCGGGTGTACTCGACGCACGCGGGGACCGTGTACCCGCTGCCGATCAACCTCGGCACGCTCAACCAGTTCTTCGGCACCGCGATGGGCCCCGACGCCGCCCGGGCGCTCGTCGCGGAGCAGGCCGCGGAGGTCGACGCGGACGCCGCGAGCAACCTCGAGGACAAGGCGATCTCCCTGATCGGCCGGCCCCTGTACGAGGCGTTCGTCCGCGACTACACCGCGAAGCAGTGGCAGACCGACCCGCGGGAGCTGCCCGCGTCGGTGATCGCCCGGCTGCCGGTGCGCTACACGTACGACAACCGGTACTTCAGCGACACCCACGAGGGCCTGCCGGCGCACGGCTACCTGCCCTGGTTCGAGGCGATGGCGTCGCACCCCCGCATCGACGTGCGCCTCGGGACGGACTTCTTCGACGCCACGCAGCCCCTGAGCAAGCCCTCCGCGCGGGGCCAGGTGCCGATCGTCTACACCGGCCCGGTCGACCGGTACTTCGACCACCACGCGGGCCCGCTGGGCTGGCGCACGCTCGACCTGGAGACCGAGACCCTGCCGGTCCGGGACTTCCAGGGCACCAGCGTCATGAACTACGCGGACCTCGACGTGCCGTGGACGCGCGTGCACGAGTTCCGGCACTACCACCCGGAGCGCGAGGACCGGCACGCGCAGGACCGCACCGTGATCATGCGCGAGCGGTCCCGGTTCGCGCTCCCCGGCGACGAGCCCTACTACCCCGTCGCCACCCCCGCCGACCGCGACCGGCTGCGCGTGTACCGCGACCTCGCCGTCGACGAGCCGGACGTGCACTTCGGCGGCCGCCTCGGGTCGTACCTCTACCTCGACATGCACATGGCGATCGCCTCCGCGCTGTCCTGGTGGGACAGCGACGCGGCACCCGGGCCGGCCCGGACGTTCTCGGCGGCCTGAGCCTCAGCGCGCCGCGGGCCGGTCCGCGGGCATCGGCAGCAGGATCCGCAGGACGAACCACCCGTCCTCCGCGTTGACCGTCATGGACCCGCCGTACTTCTCCGCGGTGTAGCGGATGGACTTCAGCCCGTAGCCGTGCCGGTCGCGGTCGGCCCGCCGGGTGACGATGTGCCCGTCCTCGGTCCGGAGCTCACCCGTGAAGTAGTTCTCGAACGTCATCATGACGAACCGGTCCCGGGCGAAGAGCGCGACCTTGATCACCCGCTTCTCCGGGTCCGGCACGGCGAGGACCCCGTCGATGGCGTTGTCGAGCGCGTTGCCGAACACCGCCGACACGTCCATCGCGGACATGAAGTCGATCGCCGAGCCGTCCGCCACGTACGTGAGGTCGATGCCCCGCTCCGCGCACTCCAGGCTCTTGGTCGTGAGGATCACGTCCAGCACGCCGTTGCCCGTGTCCGCCTGCGCCGCGTAGCCGGAGACGCTCGCCTCCAGGCTGTCCAGGTACGACGCGCGCAGCCCCGGGTCGCCCTCCGCGCGGATGACGTTGATCTGGTGCTTGAGGTCGTGGTACTTCCGGTTGACGATCTCGATGCTGCGCTTGGACTGCAGGTACTGGCCGTGCTGGCGGCGCAGCATCTCGTCGATCGCCTTCACCTCCGCGCGGGCCCGGTGCTGCAGCCGCTGCCCCTGCTGCGCGTACAGCGCGACGAACCCGCACAGGTCCACGAGCGTGCGGATGTAGAAGATCTCCAGGCCCAGCCGGCCGCTGAACGGCGTGTTCGCGTTGAGGAAGCTGATGTTGCTCATGAAGAACGTGACCAGCGCGATCGCGATCGCCGAGGCCAGCTCGCCGTACGTGACGTCGAGCGGCTGCGCCGGCCGGAAGTGCCGGGCCTCGATCAGGTACGCGCCGACGAACGCGGCGCCGTACGCCGCCACGCCGAACGCCACCTGCCAGCCGGTGCCCGGACGGCCCTCGGCCAGGAAGAAGAAGCAGTGGATCTGCCAGTGCGCCGCGGCCACCAGCTCCGCGAGCACCAGCGCGCGCGCCGCGAAGTAGCCCGCGTCGCGCGCCGACACCCGGGCGGCCGTGACGATGAACCCGTACATGGCGGCCACCGCCGCCGCCATGCCCGCCGACCACAGCGCGAGCGGCAGCCGGTCCGCGAGCTCCTGCACCCCGACCAGCACCACGAGGGCCGCGCCCGCCACCACGACCAGCCGCCCGGTCGGCAGCCGGTGCCGCAGCAGCACGTACACCAGGCACGCCGCCCACTCCGCGACCCCCGTGAGCAGCCGCGGGATGTCCGGCAGCGTCTCGATGATCACGCGCTCCGCGCCCCGAGGTAGTCGGTGAGCGCCGCGAGGAACGCCTTCTTGCGCGGCCGGCTGATCAGGAGGTCGTGGCCGCCCATCATCAGGGCGCTGCTGCCGTGCACGCCCAGCACGTGCCGCAGGTTGACCACGTACCCGCTGTTGCTGCGGAAGAAGCTCTTGCCCTCGAGCTGCGCCTCGAGCGCCTTGAGCGGGCCGACCACGGAGTACCGGCCGTCGACCGTGTGCACGGTCGTGCGGTGCTTGGCGCTCTCCAGGAACACGATGTCGTCGGTCGCGACCCGCACCAGCCCGCCGTCGACGGCGAGCAGGAGGTAGTCGGCGGACCGGCGCCGCAGGCGGGCCACGGACTTCTTGATCTCCTGGGAGAACGCGAAGTACGACACCGGCTTGAGGACGTAGCTCAGGGCGTCGACCTCGTAGCCGCGGATCGCGTACTGGGTCATGTTGGTGATGAACACGATCACCACGTCGCGGTCCACGAGCCGGATCCGCTCCGCCGCGCTGAACCCGTCGAGCCCCGGCATCTCGACGTCGAGCAGCAGGATGTCGAACACGGGCCGGTAGCCGGCGACCACGTCCGCGCCGTCCGCGAACGTGGTGATCGCGAACGACTCGTCGTGCTCCCGCTCGTACCGGCGCAGGTGCTCGACGAGCAGCAGGGCGCTCGCTGCGTCGTCCTCGACGATGCCGATCCTGATCACGATGCCGTTTCCCGGGGTCTGGTCCCCCGCGGGCGCGGGGGACGTCGACCGGCCGGAGCGGTGCTGCGGCGGCGCGTCCCCTGGTCGCGGCCGCGGCTCCGGCAGGTCGCGCCGATGCTAGGCGACGCGCGCCTGACGTGTCACCCACGGTGCCCGTCGCCGAGACGGCACGACGACCGTCCAGGAGCTCGACCGCCGGGGCGCGCGACCGGCCCCGCTCACGTCGGGACGGCCATCGCCTCCTCCGCCTCGGCCTCGCCGTCGACCGCGCGCACGACGGCCGCCGCGAGGTCGTCCGGCCGGCTGAGCTGCGGCCAGTGCCCGGTCGGCAGCTCGACGATCGTCACGTCCTTGATCCGGCCGAGCTCCCGGACGTACGGGTGGTCCTTGGCGAGGAGGTCGCGCAGCACGGACTCCGGCATGGTCGAGGAGATGATCGTCACGGGGACGTCGTAGCGCCGCTCGTCGTGCAGGCGCTGCGGGCCGTTGGCGACCAGCGGCGGGACGCTCACCGCGCGGGCGCGGAAGTCGGCGCGGATCTGGTCGGTGAGGCCCTCCAGCTCCTCCTCCTCGAACACGCCCCAGTCCGGCAGCGGCACGACGCCGTCCACGAGCGGCAGCTCGTCGTTCACCACGCCGCCCTCCCCGAGCGGCCCGCTGTCCACGTAGACCACGTGCTCGACGCGGTCCGGCCGGAGGTCCGCGACGGCGTGCGCGACCGCACCGCCCCCGCTGTGCCCGACGACGGTGACGGGCCCGTCGAGCCCGTCGACCAGCTCGGCGACCGCGGCCGCCTGGTCGGCGAGCGTGATGCCCGCGACCTCGTCCGCCGCACCGCCGGCGCCCAGGGGCGTCACGGGGTGCGGGGTGTGTCCGGCGGCCGCGAGGGCCTCGGAGACCGGCGCCCACGAGGACGCGTCGAGCCAGAACCCGGGGATGAGGACGACGTTCATGCTCCGACCGTAGACGTGACCTCCGACACACCACCAGACCTCCCGGGCGCGGCGCTCCGCGGCAGGTGCCCGACGAAAATCGCGGGCCGGTGCCGCGGCGGACGTGGTGGGATCGGCCGGTGCCGTCCCTCGCCGATCTCGCCCGCCAGCTCCGCTCCCTGCACGTCCCCGGGGACCCCCTCGTGCTCCCGAACGCGTGGGACGCCGCGTCCGCCCGGCTGGTGGCCGACGCCGGTGCCGCCGCCGTCGCGACCTCCAGCGCCGGTGTCGCGTGGTCGCTGGGGCACGGCGACGGGCACCGCCTGCCGCGGGCCGACGGTCTCGCGGCGCTGGCGCGGGTCGTGGCCGCCGTCGACGTGCCGGTCACCGCGGACGTCGAACGCGGGTACGCCGACGACCCGGCGGGCGTCGCCGAGACCGTCCGCGGCGTGCTGGCCGCGGGCGCCGTCGGCGTGAACATCGAGGACGCGCTCGCGCCCGTCCCCGAGCACGCCGCCCGGATCGCCGCCGCGCGCCGGGCGGCCGACGAGGCGGGAGTGCCGCTGTACCTGAACGCGCGGGTCGACACCCACCGGCTGCGGGCCGTGCAGGACCCGGCGGAGTGGCTGGCGGCCACCCTCGACCGCGCCCGCGCGTACGTCGACGCCGGCGCCGACGGGGTGTTCGTGCTCGGCGCGCTGGACGCCGCGACCGTCGCCGCGCTCGCCGAGGGCGTGACCGTCCCGCTCAACGTCGCGGTCGGGCCGGGGACGCTGCCCGTGGCCGAGCTCGCCGCCGCCGGCGCGGCCCGGGTCAGCGCCGGCTCCGCGCTCGCCGAGGCCGCCTACGGGGTCGCGGCCCGCGCTGCACGCGAGCTGCTCGTCCACGGCACGACCGAGAGCCTGGCCGACCCGGTCGACTACGCCGCGTTCAACGCGAGCATGACGGCGCGCGGCCGCTGAGCCTCATCCGGGCCTCAGCCGGGCCTCAGGGCGCGATCGAGAAGTCGCCGGACCCCTCCGGCTCCGCGTCCTCGACCCGCACGCCGCTGACGTCCGCGAACCGCGGACCGCGTCGGGCCCAGTCCGTCAGCCGCGCGACCGCGTCCTCCGGCCCCTCCAGCAGCGCCTCGACCGACCCGTCCGCGCGGTTCCGCACCCACCCGGCGACGCCGTGCCGGCGCGCCTCGGCCGCGAGCGACGCACGGAAGCCGACCCCCTGGACCTGGCCCTCGACGACCAGACGGCGCGCAGTCATGCGCCCAGTCTGCGCGGACGGCACCGGACCGCGCCAGGATGGGCCGGTGACCCGACCCCGCGCCGCCCGGCCCGCTGCCCGGCCTGCCCTCCCGGTGCAGCCGCTCGGCCGCGGGGCGCGCGGCCTCGTCGCCGCGTTCCTCGTCTCCGGGACCGTGCACCTGGTGCGCCCGCAGGTCTTCGAGGGCACCATCCCCCGGGCCCTCCCCCGGCCGCGGGACCTCGTCGTGTGGTCCGGGGTCGCCGAGCTGGTGTGCGCCGCCGGCCTGCTGGTCCCGGCCACGCGACGACCCGCCGGCGTCGCGAGCGCAGCGCTGCTGGCGGCCATTTACCCGGCGAACGTGCAGATGGCGGTCGACGGCGTGCGGGGCGTGCGACGGGCCCGCACCCCCGCCGCCGTCACGCGGGCCGTGCTCACGCTCGCGCGGCTCCCGCTGCAGTGGACGCTCGCGCGCTGGGCCTGGCGCGCGGGACGCTGATGCGATCTTCTGACCGGACCCCGCGGGGCGGCATGGGCCGCGGGTTCCTCTGGCTCGTCGTGGTCGGCAACGCGGTGCTGGGTGGCGCACTGGCTGTCGTCGCCCTCGCCCTTCTGGCGCGACCGGGCACGTGGTCGACGGCGACGTCGCTGCTGGTGGCGCTCACCGGGGTGTTCTGGGTCGCCGCAGGGTCGGTGGGCTTCCACCGGATGTACCTGCACCGACCGGCCCTCGACGGTGCGCGCGTGCGGCTCGAGCCGGTGCGCGGCCGGCCCGCGGTGGTGCTCCCCTGGTCCTCGACCGTGATCGCCGTCCCCACAGCCACGCTGACCGGCCTGACCGCGCTGCTGGCGGCGGCGACCGTGCTGCAGCTCGCGGCCGGCGGCGGCGCGGGCGCGTGGTTCACCGGCGGGCTCGCCGTCGTCCTGCTCCCGCTGCTGCCCGACGCCTGGCTGCGCCTGCGGCGCCGGCCCTGGCTGGCGCTGACCGTCGAGGGCGTGACCGTGCACGGCTGGGACGGCGACGCGGAGCTGGTCTGGGACCGGGTGCGCGCGGTCGACCTCGCGGACGCGGGGTCCTGGACCACCCTGCGGGTCGTCGCACGCGCGGGGAGCGCTCCGGAGTGGCACCGCCGACGTCGGGTGCTCCTCGCGCCCGCGCCGCGCGGCCCGTACCTGGAGGTGCCGCTCCCCGCGCTGGACGTGGACCCGCACTTCCTCGCGGGGACGATCATGTTCTACGCGGAGAATCCCGCGACGCGGCGCGAGATCGCCGACGGCACGGCACGCACCCGCCTGGTGGAGCGGCTGCGCCCGGTCGCCTGAGCCCCTGCGGGCCGGTCCCTCCCCCTGCGCGGGACCGGCCCTGACGCGCCGTCAGCGCACGCCCGCGGCGACCGGCCGGTTGCTCCGGAACAGCCCGGACGAGTCGACGGCCGCCTTCACCGCCCGCAGCCGCTCGATCGTCGCGGCCGGGTAGCAGCGGTCGATCGCGTCGTCGCGGTCCAGGAACGTGAGCGGGGCGGTGCCGGCGCTCCAGGGCTCCACCACCGTGAACAGGTGGTCGAGCGCCGCGGTGACGAGCGGGGCGAGCTCGGGCACCGGGACCATCGCCATCCCGGTGAGCAGGAACGGTTCCGCCGCCGCGCCCGCCGCACCCGGCAGCGCCTCGCGGGCCAGCGCGCCACCGACGTGCCGCACCTGCACCTGCATCAGCGGCGAGCGCCCCGGCTCCCCGGCGAGATCGAGCACCGCGTCGATCGCGGCGTCGTCGAACGTGTGGAGCCGCGTGCCGGCGAGGACGGCCGGGCTCGGGTCGACCGGCTCCTCGGCGAGCAGCCCGACCTCCCCCGGCTGCAGCGGCCGGAACGTGTCACGGAGCACCGGTCCCGCGGCCCGCACCGGCGCGAGCAGCCGCTCGGCCTCGGCGGGGTCGCCCAGGTACGTCGCCAGCACGACCGCCAGCGAGGCGCCACGCAGCGGCTCCGGGATGAACGGCGCGTCGGGCAGGTGCAGCACGGACACCCACGTGCTGAGCTCCTCGGGCGCGGTCGCGGTGACCGCGGTGAACGCCCGGAACACCGCCGGGGCCGCCGCCGCGGGGAACGCCAGCATCCCGCCGTAGATCTGCGGTGCCGGGAACAGGTCGAGCTCGACGGCGGTGACGAGCGCGAAGTCGCCGCCCCCGCCGCGCAGCGCCCAGAGCAGGTCCGCGTCGTCCGGCGACTCGTCGCTGACCCAGCGGTGCGCGCCGGTCGCGTCGACCACCTCGAACGACCGGACCGCGCCGGCGCCGCTGCCGAACGCCCGGCTGAACCACGACAGCCCCCCGCCCAGGCAGTACCCGACGACCGTGACGTCCGGGTTCGACCCGACGAGCCCCGTCAGGCCCGTGCCGTCCAGGGCGACCTGCAGGTCGCCCCACTTCACGCCGGCGCCGACCCGGGCGACCCGGGCGCCGGCGTCGACCCAGATGTCGTCGAGGGCGGACGTCCGGACGAGCACGGCGCCGTCGAGCGAGCGGCTCGCGCCGTGCCCGTTCGGCTGCGCGGACAGCGGGACGCCGTGCGCCGCGGCCCACCGCACCGTGGCGGCGACGTCGGCGGCGTCGGCGGCGTGCACGACCGCGAGCGGGTGCTGGTCGACCAGGCGGTTCCACGCGAGGCGCGCGGTGTCCCAGCCGGCGTCGCCGGCGGCGGTGAGCGAGCCGGTCAGGGCGGAGCGGAGGTCGTCGAGGGCGGGCGTGCCGAGCGGCGTCGGTGCCGTGAGATGCGTCGTCATGGGATCGAGCGTCCTCGCGCCCCACGGCCGGCGGTATCCCAGGAACCTGGGGAGCATCCCGCCCGGCGCGGGGCAGGGGACGAATCCCCACAAACATGGGGGTACCGGGACGAACCCGACAGCGGGACCATCGGAGCATGGCGACTCTGCGGACCGAGCCCGTGCAGCAGGGCCTCGACTCCCTGTCGCGCTCCGGGCTCGGCTGGCGCGAGTTCGTCCGGGAGGCGATCGAGCTGCTCGGCACGGTGATCCCGAACGACGCCGCCTGCATCGGACCGGTCGACCCGGGCACCGGCCTGCTCACCGGGTCGGTCAAGCGGAACATCGGCGACGAGCGGGACGCCGAGTTCCTCGAGCACGAGTACGTGACCGACGACGTGAACCTGTTCCGCACGCTCGCGCGCCGCCAGAACCCCGTCGGCATCCTGGTGGACGACACCGACGGCGACCCCCGGCGGAGCAGCCGGCACCGGGAGATGTTCGTGCCGCACTGGTCGCTCGACCACGAGATGCGCGCGTCCGCCCGGTCGGACGGCCACGCCTGGGCCGCGATCGCGCTGTACCGCAACGGCGCCTCCAGCGGTTTCAGCCCGGCGGAGGCGGACTTCCTGGCCCGCGTGACCCGGTTCGTCGCCGTCGGCGTGCGGGCCGGGCTGGTGACCTCCGTCGCGGCCGGCTCCGCGCGCCGGACGCCCCTGCCTGCCGGGCCCGCCGTCCTGGTCGTGGACGCCGACAACACGGTCCGGCAGGTCAGCCCCGCCGCCGAGGAGCGGATCGCCGAGCTCGGCGGCTCCGGCTGGGGCGCGCTGCCCACGCCGGTCGCCGCCATCACGTCGGCGGCGCGGGCCCTCGGCGACGGGCGGCTCCGCACGGTCCCGCGCCTGCGGGTGCGGACCCCCGCCGGGCAGTGGCTGGTCGTGCACGCCGCGCCGCTGGCCGGCCGGGACGGCGGCCGGCGCGAGGTCGTCGTGACCATCGAGGAGGCCCGCCCGACGGAGATCGTCCCGCTCGTGGTGGCCGCCTTCGGGCTGACCGGGCGCGAGCGGGACGTCGTCGCGGGCGTGCTGCACGGGGACAGCACGCAGGAGATCGGGCGGGCGCTGCACCTGTCGCCGTACACGGTGCAGGACCACCTGAAGGCGGTGTTCGACAAGTCCGGGGTCGGCAGCCGGCGCGAGCTGGTGGCGCGGGTCTACTTCGACCACTACGCCCCGCGGTACGCGAGCGACCTGGCGCCGTCGGGCTGGTACGCCGGGGTCTGACGTCAGCCGTCGGTGCGCCGCAGGGGGACGCCGAGCACGCTGGGTTCGGGCGCCGGGAGCGTGTCGGTGCCCGCGGGCGTCGCGGGGACCCCGCCGCCGGGGACCGGCCCGACCCACACCCGCCACACGTCGCCGTCGCGGTGCAGCCGTCCCGGTGCGACGAGGCGCGCGTGCCAGCCCGCCCGCTCGCGCTGTTCAGCGAGCGGCGCGGCCCGGTCGGCGGGGACGAACCCGACGACGACGTTCCGGCAGACCACCACGACCCGGCCGTCCCGCCCGGGCTCCAGGAGGAGCTCCACCGGGACGTCGGCGCCCGTGGCGCGCTCCGCGGCCGCGAGGACGCCCACCAGGGAGACCTGGAGCGCGCGGGCCTCCGTCGCGTGGAAGCCCGCGGCGATCTCGGCAGGCTCCTGGGCGCGGGCTCGGCGGGAGAGGATCACGGGCACCAGCGTCCCACCTCGGGTCACACCACGTCCGGTCACACCACCTCGGGCCGCACCGCCGCGGGCCGCACCGCCGCGGGCCGCACCGCGAGCGCCCCGCGCCGCTGCACCACCCGCTGGGCCACCCGCAGCGCCGTCGCCGCGGGCCGCCCGGTCGCGACGAGCAGGTCGACGTGCTCGCGGCAGTCCGGGAAGATCCGGGCGCCGGTCGCGTACCGGGAGTCGAAGGCGGGGTCGAAGAACGGGGCGTCCGTCGTCGCGAACAGGTACGTCATGCTCGCCACCCGGCCGATCGAGCCGGGGCTGAACCGCCGGTGGCGCTCGGCGTACGCGTCGAGGAACCCGAAGTAGGCCCCGCCGGAGCGCAGCGCGTACCCGGTCCACACCGTCTCGCCGCCCGCCGCGAGCCGGACGACGAGGGCGTCCTTGTCCTGCCGGAAGCCGGAGACGACCGCGCGGAACCACCGTTCGGCGACGGGGTCGAGGCGCAGGGCGGCGCCGCCCTGGCCGGTGTCGCCCTTCCAGCCGGCCGCCTGGAGGTCGAGGAACGCGTCGTCCGCCGCCGGGTCCTGGCTCACGTCGTGGAGCTCGAGGGGCCCGCCGGCCTCCCGCGCGAGACCGCGGACGCCGCGGCGCATGTTCCGGCGCTCGTCGGTCCGCATGTGGTCCCAGGCGAGCGGCGGGTCGACGACCGGTCCGGACCCGCCCGGCAGCGGGGGCACCGTCGTGCTGCTGCGGCGCGCGAAGGCGCTGGTCTCGCGCCGGCGCTCGACCACGTGCGTCGACGTGCCGGCCACGACCTGCGTCAGCGCGGCGGCCAGCGGCCCGTCGGTCGGGACGTGCTGGAGCTGCAGCAGGCGCGGCAGCCCGAGCGTGCGCAGTCCCCGCAGCAGGGCCTCCAGCGCCTCCGCCTCGCGGCCGGTGCGGACCAGCGGGTGGTGCCGGTCGGCGTGGGTCGTCATGAACCCGCCGCCGGTCGTCGCCGCGCGCACGGGCACCCGCGGGGCGACGCGCTTGGTGGTCACCGCGAGCGCCGCCAGCCACTCGCCGCCGTCCTGGACGACGGCGAGCCGCAGGTCGGCGGCCTCGTGCCCCCGGTCGCGCGCGGGGACGAGGAACCGGGGGTCCAGGTACAGGTTGGGCTCGACGGCGTGGTCGGCGAGGCGCTGCCACGCCTGCGCGTCGGCCGCCGTGATGTCGGTCAGCGCGATCATCCGGACGTGCACGAGGTCCTCCAGCGGGGGCGCGGTGCCTGGGTCGTGCGGGATGGCGCGAGCGTATTGTCCGCTTTGGGCGTATTTGTACGCTTTCCGGGGTGAATCGAATCCCGACCGCCGCAACGGGATGGCCCCGCCCCCGACGACCCGACGGGCACAGCGCGCGTCCGGGCTGCTCACAGCGACGCACACCGCCGTCCGCTCCCGTCCGGACCCGGCGGCCGGGCCGGACGCCCCGGCCAGGTACACCCGTTCGGGCTACCCCGGTCGGCCTAGTGCCGCGCGCGGCTACAGCGACATCTCCTCCACCCGCTCCGCCAGGATGATCCGCGCCGCCGCCTCGATCAGGGCCAGGTGCGAGAACGCCTGCGGGGTGTTGCCCAGGTGCTGGGAGGTGGCGACGTCGAACTCCTCCGCGTACAGGCCGAACGGCGACGCGACCCGGAGCAGCCGCTCCATCAGGTCGACGGCGCGCTGCTGCTCGCCGACGACCATGAGCGCGGAGACCAGCCAGAACGAGCAGATCACGAACGTGCCCTCGCGCCCGGCGAGCCCGTCGTCCGTCTCGTCCGTGCGGTACCGGAGCACGAAGCCGTCCTCCGTGAGCTCGTCGGCGATCGCCAGGACGGTGCTGTGCAGCCGCTCGTCCGTGCGGGGCAGCAGGCCGAAGTGCGCGGCGAGCAGCGCCGACGCGTCGAGGGCGTCGGTGTCGTAGTGCTGCCGCAGGACGCCCCGCTCGCTCACGCCGCGCGCCAGGATGTCCGCCTTGATCTCGTCGGCCGTGCCCGCCCACGTCTGCTGGAGCCCCGGCTCGCCCCAGACCCCGGCGAGCTGCGCGGCGCGGTCGAGGGCCACCCAGCACATGATCTTCGACGAGACGTAGTGCCGGGGCTCGCCGCGCGCCTCCCAGATGCCCTGGTCCGGCTCCTGCCAGACCGCGGTCGCGCGCTCCGCCTGGGCCTGCACCACCGGCCACAGCCGGGCGGGCAGCCGCTGGCTGCGCCGGGCGTGCAGCAGGACGGAGTCCAGCACGGACCCGTAGACGTCGTTCTGCCGCTGGTCGAACGCCCCGTTCCCGATGCGGACCGGGCGCGCGTTCTGGTAGCCGCTGAGGTCGTCCCGCGTGGACTCGGTGAGGTCCCGCCGCCCGTCGATCCCGTACATGATCTGCAGGCCGCCGTCCGGGTTCGGCTCGACGTCCGCGACGAACTGGAGGTACTCGTCCGCCTCCCAGTCCAGCAGCAGGTAGTGGAGCGCCTGGAGCGTGAACGTCGAGTCGCGGACCCACGTGTACCGGTAGTCCCAGTTGCGCTCTCCGCCGGGCGTCTCCGGGAGCGAGGTGGTCAGCGCGGCGACCGTCGCCCCCGTCGGCATGTACGTGAGCCCCTTGATCACCAGGGCGGACCGCTCCAGGTACGGGCGCAGGCGGTGGTCGGGCAGCCGCGCCCGTCCCAGCCAGCGCCGCCAGAAGTCCCGCGTCGCCGCGACCCGCGCCAGGGCGTCGGCGGCGTCGGTCGGACCGTCCAGCGCCACGTCCCAGGACAGCGCGCAGTAGGCGCTCTCCCCCGCGGAGAGCACGTGCCGGCCCCGCACCGCCTCGCCCTCGAGCCCGAGCGCGAGGTCGGTCCGCAGCCGCAGCGTCGCGCCCGGCCCCGTGACGTCCGCCGTGCCTCCGCCGGGGCCGACCGTCCACGGCACCCGCGTCCGCCCGTAGTCGAAGGCCGGCTGGCACACCAGCTCGACCTCGACGGACCCGTCCAGGCACGTCGCGGTCCGCACGAGCAGGTGGCTCGCGTCGTCGTCGGCGGGCGGCCGGGTGTGCGGCGTGGTCTCGTCGGTCCCGGTGCGCGGCGCCATCACCAGGGCGTCCTGGACCTCGACCCAGCCGCTCGGGGTGTGCCACGTCGTGATCAGGACGTTCGTGCCCGGCTCGTAGGCGCGCGAGGTCGGCACGTTGATCCCGTACGGCGCGAAGCGGAAGTAGCCCGCGCCCCGGTCCAGCAGGCTCCCGAACACGCTCGGGCTGTCGAACCGCGGCACGCACAGCCAGTCCACCGACCCGTCCGGGCCCACGAGCGCGCCGGTGTGGCAGTCGGACAGGAACGCGTACTCCGCGATCGGCGGGAACGGTGACAGCGTCGGCTGGTCCACTTCAGGCCTCCAGGTGCGGGGGCGGCGCCCGACGGCCGCCTCGTCCCCGAGCGTCCGCGTGCGATCCCCGGCCCACCACACCCCGGCGGGGTACGCCGGGCGCGAGCCGACGAGGTCCGCGAATCCCCCTTCGGGCGGGGCCGGCTCCGCCTAGAGTCGTGACCAGCCCATCCACCACCGGCCCCGTACGGCCGCGCCCGAGGAGTCCCATGGAGATCGCCGGCCCCGTCCTCATCGTCGCGGCGGCGGTCGTCGCCCTCGTCGTGCTGCTGCTCGTGGGCGTCGTCTACGCCAAGGTCCGGTTCAAGATCGCGACGCCGGACGAGGCGCTGATCATCACCGGCCGCAAGAGCGGCAAGCCGGTGATCAACCCGGAGACGGGCGACGAGACGACCGACCTGTCCGGCCAGCGCGTCGTCATCGGCGGCGGCACGTTCGTCAAGCCGGTGTTCGAGCAGGTCGCGCGCCTGTCGTTGGCGGCGCAGAGCTTCCCGGTCACCGCGGAGGACGCCACCACCAAGAGCGGCGTCGGCGTCACGCTGCGGTCCATCGCCGTCGTGAAGGTCGGCGGGACGGAGCGGATGGTGCGGGCCGCCGCCCAGCGGTTCGCCGGCCGGAGCCAGGAGCAGGTCATCGAGCAGCAGACCAGCGAGGTCCTGGTCGGCGTGCTCCGCACGATCGCGGGCACGCTGACCGTCGAGTCGATCCTGTACGAGCGCCAGGACTTCTCGAAGGAGGTCAAGGAGATCGCCGTCCCGATGCTCGCGGAGCGCGGCCTGATCCTGGAGAACTTCGAGATCCAGACCGTCGAGGACTCCGGCAGCTACATCCGCAACCTCGGGCGCCCGCGCGCCGCCGCCGTGGCCCGGGACGCCGAGATCGCGGAGGCCCAGGCCCAGCAGGAGAGCACGCAGCGCTCCAACGAGGCGGCCGTGCAGATCGCCGAGTCGAACAAGGCCCTCGCGCTGCGGAACGCCCAGATCGCGCAGGAGACCGCCACCGCGCAGGCAGAGGCGGAGGCCGCGAAGGAGCGCGCCGAGGCGGAGGCCCAGCAGGAGGTGCTGGTCCAGCAGGAGCAGGTCGCGCTGCGCCGCGCCGCCCTGCGCGAGCAGGAGCTGCTGACCGAGGTCCGCAAGCCCGCCGAGGCCCGCAAGTACGAGGCCGCGCAGGAGGCGGACGCCCGCAAGTACGCCGCGGAGCAGGAGGCCGAGGCCGCCAAGACCACCGCGATCCGCCAGTACGAGGCGGAGGCGCAGCGCACCACCGCGCAGGCCGAGGCCGAGGCGTCCGCGGCCCGCGCCCGCGCCGAGGCCGCGCTCGTCGAGCAGCAGCGCCGCGCCGAGGGCGCCCTGGCGCTGGCCCGGGCCGAGGCGGACGGCATCCAGGCGCGCGGCGAGGCCGAGGCCGCCGCCGAGCGCGCGCAGGGCGAGGCCCGCGCCGCCGCGATCAAGGCCGAGTCGGACGCGTACCAGGCGTTCCCGGAGTCGGCGCGGCTGCAGATGGTGCTCGACGCGCTGCCGAAGGTCGCCCAGCCGTACGCCGACGCCCTCGGCAGCATCGACGGCATCACGATCATCGACAAGGACGGCGCCTCGCGGCTGCCGGGCCAGGTGTCGACGGGCGTGCAGGAGCTCGCGGCGCTGCTCAAGGCGCAGACGGGCATCGACGTGCTGGACCTGCTGCGCGGTGCGGGTGCCCACGACACGGCCCGGCCGCGCGTCGCGCACGCCGACGCCGACGTGTCGAACGGCGCGACCCGCTGAGCGGCGACCCGCTGAGCGGCGACCCCCTGAGCCCCGGGCCCGCGCTGCGGCTGCCGGTCGACCTGACCGGTCTCGACGCGGCGCCGCTGCGGACGGACCGGCTCGTGATCCGGCCGCTCCGGGACACCGACGCGGACGACGTCGCCGCCTACCAGGGCCTGCGCGACGTGGTCGCGTACCTGCCGTGGCCGGTCCGCGACCGGGACGCGAGCCGCGCGCACACCGCCGCCCGCGCCGCCCGCCGGACCCTGGACGCCGACGGGGACGCCGTCGCGCTCGCGATCACGCTGCCGGGCGAGCCCGGCCTCGCCGACGCCGGCGCCGACCGCGTCGTCGGGGACCTCACGCTGATCCTGAGCAGCGCGGGGCACGCCCAGCTCGCGGTCGGCTGGGTGCTGCACCCGGGCTACCAGGGGCGGGGTCTCGCGCGCGAGGCGGCCACCGCGCTCCTCGACCTCGCGTTCGACCTCGGCGCGCACCGGGTCGCGGCGACCGTCGACCCCGACAACGCCCCGTCGCTGGCCCTGTGCGACCGGCTCGGCATGCGCCGTGAGGCCCTGCACCGGGAGGACCGCCACGACGGGGCGTCCTGGCGCGACACCGTGGTGTGCGCGACCACGGTCACCGAGTGGCGGGGCGGGCGTCCGGCACGCTGATCGCGCGACGGACACCCCGGCCCGTCAGCGCGCCGCGTAGTCCGCGATCCGGGAGTCGACGACCCAGTCCGCGTCCTCGGTGCGGTCGGGTGCCGCCTGCTCGTCGGTCTGCAGCAGGAACAGGTCCTGGCCCGCGGAGTCGTTCCACGTGACGTCGACGACCCGCCAGGACTCCCCGACCCGGACCTTGTTCCACGCGTGCCCCTCGCCCGAGCCGGTGGCGACACCCGTCACGTACACCGACTCCAGGCCCGCGGCGTCCGCGAGGGCCTTGAACCCCTGCGCGTAGGAGGCGCACACGCCGAGCCCGTCGAGCAGCACGCCCGAGGCCACCCACCCGTGCGGGTAGTCCTCGATGTCGCCGGCGTCCCGGGCGGCGAGCGCCGCGTCGTCGTACGCCGCCGTGCTGACGAGGTAGTCGTTGATCGCCGCGACCTTCCGCTCCTCGGACATGCCGTCCGTGATGATCTCGCCGATCACGCGCTGGACCTCCGCGCCGAGCTGCTCCTGCTCCTGGCGCCGCTGCTCGGCGCTGTCGAAGCCGGAGTACGACACGAACAGCACCGAGCGCTCGTCCAGGTAGCCGACCTCGACGCGCGTGGCCGCGAGCGCCATGGGGTTCTGCGCCACCGCCTCGTCGACCGCGTCCCACAGCGCGACGCCGGTCGCGGTCGTGGTGGTGCCGGGCTCCAGGTAGGCGCTGAGGTCGATGAACTTCTGCCCGTCCACCAGGTTGGCCGCGATGTAGGTCGTGAGCGGGTTGCTGCCGCTGACCGGGTAGGGCACGTCGGGCGCGCTGGTGCTGATCGTCGCGTCGTCCAGGTCCCGCGGGTTCGTGCCGACGTACGTGTATGCCTGCTCGCCGCCGGTCCGCGCGCGCTCCGCCGCCGCGCGCTCCGTGGCCGCGCGGGCACCCGCCTGGGCCGCCGCCATGTCCGCGGCCTCGACCGTGTACTGGTCCGCGAACATCGTGCCGACGACGGTGAACGGGATCCGGTAGTGCGTCTCGCGCCGGGAGGCGACGATGTTCCCCGCGTCGTCGGTCGTGCTGACGACGATGTCCGCGGTCTCGACGCGGTCCGGGTCGTACGCGATGGGGCGCAGCACCGTGGTGCCGTCAGCGAGGCTGATCGGGTACTGCGTCGGGAGCTGGTCGACGGTGTCGAGGTGGTTGCCCTGCACCCCCATCTCCTCGGCCGCGTTGAACGCGATGACGGACGGCAGCCGGCTGACCAGGTCGGCCCCGTTCACCGGGGCGACCGGGCTGAAGCCCTCCTCCGTCACCGCCATGACGCCGAACGCCGGGTCGGCCGCCGGGTCGTCGACGGTGCTGGTCAGGCCGTCGAGCGCGTCGTCCTCGGTCACGATCGAGCTCTCGAGCAGCCGGTTCATCTGGATGACCTCCTGGTCGAGGAGGTCCTCGGCGGCCAGCGCCTCCTGGACGTCGTCGTCCTGCTCGATCGTGGTCCACGAGGTCCCGGTGGACGTCCCGATGACCGACATGCCGAGCTCGTCGACCTTCACCACGTAGTACTCCTCGGCGCCGTCGACCGGCTCCCACGAGAAGTGCCCCACGCCGTCGCCGTCGACCCGGACGGCGAACGGCGTCGTCGGCAGCTCCGTCTCGGGCGTGAACGCCGTCACCCGCGGCTCGTCGAGCGGCGCGCCCGTGGCCCGGTCCCGGTACTCGGCGATGTAGTACGTCTCGTACAGGCCCCACGTCCCGGCCTCGTTGACCTCCACGCCGTCCTGGTCGTCGAACAGGTCCCCGACGAGCAGCGTGGCCGTGACCGCGGAGTCGGACGGCTTCACGTGGAGCGCGCCGTCCCACCCGACGCTGGTCATGGCGTCCTCGGCGACGACGGTGAGCCGCGGGTCGACGTAGACCTGGACCACGTCGTCCGTCAGCGGCGCGTCGGCCAGGTCCTCCAGCTGCCACTCCACCGGGAGCGCGAACTCGTGGTCGCGCGGCACACCGAGCTGGACGTCCGCGAACTCGGCGTCGCCCAGGTCGGCGGGCCCCGCCGCGACCGCGTCGGCACCCTGGGGCTCGTCGGTCCCCGACAGCCCGCGCACCGCGAGGACGCCACCCGTGACCAGGACCAGGGCGACAGCGACGCCGCCGGCGGTCCAGGCGGCCACCCGACCCCGCCGGCCGGGACGCGCCGCTCCCGGCGCGGGTGCCGGCGCGGGCGGCTGCGGCGGGGGCGGGACGTCCGCGCGGGGGACGCCCCGCGCGGGGGTGCGGTCGGGGTCGTGCGTGCCGCTGGGGTCGTGGGGTCCGGGGGTCGGGCTGGGGTGCTGGTCGCTCACCCGGTCAGTGTCCCGGACCTGCGGTGTCACGGAGTCCATGACCAGCACCGCCGGGCGTCGCGGGTCCCGGATTTCCCTCGATCGGTCCAGCGCGGGCGCGCGCGGGACACCCGGCCGACGTGCCGAGGCTGCTTGCGCCGCGGGGGCGCCCTCCGGTGGGATCGGACCACGAGCGGAGGCGGGTGGGCCCGATGACCGGCACGGTGCTGCTGCAGGGCGGCGAGTTCGTCATGGGGCACGACGGCCCGGACGGGTACCCGTCCGACGGCGAGGGCCCGGCGCACGCGGTGCGTCTGCGCCCGTTCCGGCTCGACGCCACCGCGGTGACCACGGAGCAGTTCGCTGCGTTCGTCCGCGCCACCGGGCACCGCACGCTCGCCGAGACCTCCGGGTGGTCGTTCGTGTTCGCCGGTCTGCTGCCCGACGACTTCCCGCCGACCCGCGGCGTCGCGGCGGCGCCCTGGTGGCGGCAGGTGGAGGGCGCCAGCTGGGCGCACCCCGAGGGGCCGGGGTCGGACGTGCACGACCGCGAGGACCACCCCGTCGTCCACGTGAGCTGGGCCGACGCGGCGGCGTTCGCCCGCTGGGCCGGTGGCCGGCTGCCGACCGAGGCGGAGTGGGAGTACGCCGCGCGCGGCGGCCTGGCCGGCGTGCACTACCCGTGGGGAGCGGAGCGGGAGCCGGACGGCGAGCACCGGATGAACGTGTGGCAGGGCGAGTTCCCGGGCCGGAACACCGCCGCCGACGGCTACGTCGGCACGGCCCCGGTCGACGCCTACCCGCCGAACGCGCTCGGCCTGCACAACATGACGGGCAACGTGTGGGAGTGGTGCGCCGACTGGTTCTCCTGGCGGACGTACGGGACCTCCGGACCCGTCGCGGTCGACCCGTGCGGGCCGGCGCTGGGGCTGCAGCGCGTCATGCGCGGCGGCTCCTACCTGTGCCACGCGTCGTACTGCTCCCGGTACCGCGTCGACGCCCGCAGCGCGAGCACCCCCGACTCGACGGCGGGGAACGTCGGCTTCCGCTGCGCGGCGGACGCCTGAGCACCGGCGGGCGCGCGCCGGGCCTCACTCGGTCCGGGTGATGCCCGGGCCGGACCCGCTGCCTAGCGTCGAAGGGACCTGCTCGCCCCGCCCTGCCCCGCGGAGGTCCCCGTGCGTCCCGACCTGTACGCCCGCACGACGCTGCCGATCCCGGACCGCCCCGCACCCGGCCTGACGACGTACGACGCCAAGGACCCGGACACCGCGTACCCACCGATCGAGCCGCTGCTCCCCCCGCCCGGCGCGCCGCACGTGCTGGTGATCCTGCTGGACGACGTCGGCTTCGGGGCGTCGAGCGCGTTCGGCGGGCCGTGCTCGACACCGACCGCCGAGCGCCTCGCCGCCGGCGGGCTGCGGTTCAACCGGTTCCACACCACCGCGCTGTGCGCCCCGACGCGGCAGGCGCTGCTCACCGGTCGCAACCACCACTCGGTCGGCATGGGGAGCATCACCGAGACCGCGACCTCGGCGCCCGGCAACAGCTCCCTGCGCCCGAACACCAAGGCCCCGCTGGCCCTCACCCTCAAGCTCAACGGGTACTCGACTGCGCAGTTCGGCAAGTGCCACGAGGTGCCCGTCTGGCAGACGTCGCCGATGGGCCCCTTCGACGCGTGGCCGACCGGCGGCGGCGGGTTCGAGACGTTCTACGGCTTCATCGGCGGCGAGAACAACCAGTGGGACCCCGCGCTGTACGACGGCACCACCCCGGTCGAGGCGCCCGCCACCGCGGAGGAGGGCTACCACCTGACGGAGGACCTGCTCGACCACGCGTGCGCCTGGGTGCGCCAGCAGCGGGCGCTCGTGCCGGACAAGCCGTTCTTCATGTACGTGGCGCCCGGGGCGACGCACGCTCCGCACCACGTCGCGCCGGAGTGGATCGAGCGGTACCGGGGCCGGTTCGACGCGGGCTGGGACGTGCAGCGCGAGCAGACGTTCGCGCGGCAGAAGGAGCTGGGGGTGGTCCCCGCGGACGCGGAGCTGACCCCGCGGCACGACGAGATCCCCGCCTGGGACGCCATGCCCGACGACCTCAAGCCGGTGCTCGCCCGCCAGATGGAGACCTACGCCGGCTTCCTGGAGCACACCGACGTGCAGGTCGGCCGGCTGATCGACACCCTCGACGACCTCGGCGTCCTGGACGACACGGTCATCTACTACATCATCGGCGACAACGGGGCCTCCGCCGAGGGCACGGTGAACGGCGCCTTCAACGAGATGGCGAACTTCAACGGCATGGCGGCGCTCGAGACGCCGGAGTTCCTGCGCAGCAAGATGGACGAGTTCGGGTCGCCGAGCTCCTACAACCACTACGCGGTCGGCTGGGCCTGGGCGATGGACACGCCGTTCCAGTGGACCAAGCAAGTCGCGTCCCACTGGGGCGGCACCCGCAACGGCACGATCGTGCACTGGCCCGCCGGCATCGGGGAGACGGGCACGGTGCGCTCGCAGTTCACGCACGTCATCGACGTCGCCCCCACGATCCTGGAGGCCGCCGGGCTGCCGGAGCCGGTGTCGGTGAACGGCGTCCTGCAGTCGCCCATGGAGGGCACGTCCATGCTCTACGCGTTCCTCGACGGCGAGGCGCCCGAGCGGCACGACCTGCAGTACTTCGAGATGTTCGCGAACCGCGGCGTCTACCACCGCGGGTGGAGCGCGGTCACCAAGCACCGCACGCCGTGGGACATGACGGGGACCGTCCTCCCGGCGTTCGACGACGACCTCTGGGAGCTGTACGACGGCCGGTCCGACTTCAGCCAGGCCCGCGACCTCGCCGCGGAGCACCCGGACGTGCTCGCGAAGTTGCAGCGCCTCTGGCTGATCGAGGCCACGAAGTACGGCGTGCTGCCTCTGGACGACCGCACCGCCGAGCGCTTCGTCCCCGCGCTCGCCGGGCGCCCGACGCTGCTGCGCGGGGACTCCCAGCTGTTCTTCGCCGGCATGGGCCGCCTGTCGGAGAACAGCGTGGTCAGCATCAAGAACCGGTCGTTCTCCGTCACCGCCGAGGTCGACGTGCGCCCCGGCGGCGCCGAGGGCGTGCTGATCGCCCAGGGCGGGCGGTTCGGGGGGTGGGCGGTGCACGTCGTCGGCGGCCGGCTGACGTTCACCTACAACGTGCTGGGCATCCAGGAGTTCGCCGTCGCCGCCGACGAGCCGGTGCCGGCCGGGACGCACCAGCTCCGGGCGGAGTTCGCGTACGACGGGGGCGGGCTCGCCAAGGGCGGCGAGGTGACGCTGTTCCACGACGGCTCCGAGGTCGGCCGGGGCCGCGTCGCCGCCACCCAGCCGTTCGTGTTCTCCGCCGACGAGACCACCGACATCGGGTACGAGTCCGGGACCTCCGTGTCGTCGGCGTACACCGCGCGGACCAGCCGGTTCACGGGGCGCATCGCGTGGGTGCAGCTCGACGTCGGCACCCATGACGACGACCACGTCATCAGCCCCGAGGAGCGCCTCCGGGTCGCCATGGCACAGCAGTAGCGTCGAGATCACGGGGCGGAGTCGTCATGAACACAGCGACCGGCACGCAGAGCACCGGGACGGACGGGGACCCGTCCGGGGTCGCCGCGCGCCTCGCCGCGCTGGAGCGGGAGAACGCCGAGCTGCGCCGGCGGCTCGACGGCGCCTCCGGGGACGGAGCGGTCCCCGGGGCCGTGGCCCCGCCGCGCCACCGGGCACGGGCGATCGCCGCGGTCCTGCTCATCGCGCTGGGGACGCTGCTCGCGCCGCTCGGCGCCGTGGCCGCGTGGGCCCAGCGGGCGCTCACCGACACCGACCGGTACGTCGCCATCGTCGGGCCGCTCGCGAGCGACCCGGTCGTGCAGTCCGCCGTCGCGGGCCGGCTGACCGACGCGGTGATGGCCGAGATCGACGTGAGCGCGCTGCTCGGCGAGGTGGTGGGCGCCCTCGAGGCGCAGGACGTGCCGCCGCGCGCCACCGCCGCGCTCAGCGCGCTGGAGGCCCCGCTGACGGGCGGCGTGCGGTCGTTCGTCCAGGGCGTGGCCGACCGGGTCGTGGAGAGCGACGCGTTCGCGCAGACCTGGGAGCAGGCCAACCGGATCGCGCACACCGAGCTCGTCGCCGTCATGGAGGGCGAGGACGGCGACCTGCTGCAGGTCGCGCAGGACGGGCGGCTGACCATCCAGCTGTCCGGGATGGTCGAGCTGCTGAAGGAGCGGCTCGTCGACCGCGGGCTGGGGATCGCGGCGAGCATCCCGACGGTGGACGCGACCTTCCCGATCATGGAGTCGTCCCAGCTGGTGCAGCTGCAGAACAGGTACGGGCAGGTCGTCGCGCTCGCCACCTGGCTGCCGTGGGTCGCCCTCGGGCTGCTCGCGGCCGGGGTGCTGGTCGCGACGCACCGGCTCCGCGCGCTGATGGTCGCGGGCCTCGCCCTGGCCGGCGCGATGGTCGTGCTCGGCATCGGCCTGACCATCGCCCGCGGGCTGTACCTCGACGCGCTGAGCGGCACGGTGACCCGGCTCGACGCCGCCGAGGTCGTGTTCGACCAGACCGTCGCGTTCCTGCGGACCACCCTGCGCACGGTGGGCGTCCTGGGGCTGGTGGTCGCCCTGGCCGCCTACCTGGGCGGCGGCAGCACGTCGGCCCGCAGCCTCCGCGCGGGGGCGTCACGCGGGTTCGCGCGTGCGCGCACCGCGGGCGAGCGCCGCGGCGTGACGTCCGGGCCGGTCGGCACGTGGCTCGGGCAGCACCGCGGCTTCGTCCGCACGGTGATCATCGCGCTCGCCGCGGTGACGCTGCTGCTCGCCGGCAACCCCACGCCGGGGCTGGTGATCGGGACGGCCCTGGTCGCCGGCGTCCTGGTCGTCGTGCTCGAGCTGCTCGCCCGGCCGCCGCGTGAGCAGGAGCCGGCTCCCGCGTAGCGCCCCGCCTAGCGGTGGGTGCCGTCGAGGTAGCGCTGGATCGTCGGGGCAACCTGGTCCACCAGCTCCTCGTGCGACAGCCGGACCACCGGCGGCAGCTCGATGACGTGCCGGGCGACGGCCACGCCGAGCAGCTGGGAGGCGGCGAGCCCGACGCGGCCGATGCGCTCGTCGTCCATCCCGGGCTGCCCCTGCACCCGGGTCAGAATGATCTCGCGCAGCATCGCCGCCGCGCGGGCCGACGTGGTGGCGGACCGGACGAGCGCGAGCAGGATCGGCCGGGTGCCCGGCTCCTCCCACATCCGCAGGTACGTGTCGGTGGCCGCGCGCCCCGCGGTCGAGGAGTCGTCGGCCATGGCGGCGGCGACCCGCGCGGGGATGGTCGTGCGGTCCGCCAGCACGGACGCGAACAGCGCGTCCTTGTCGCCGAAGAAGTGCCGGACGAGGGCGGGGTCCACCCCGGCCGCCGAGGCGATCGCGCGGATCGACGCACCGTCGTAGCCGTGCTCCGCGAACAGCCGCAGCGCGGCGTCCAGGATCGCGTCGCGCGTGCCGCTGTCGCCTGCGCGCCGGCCCGTCGGCCGCCGCGGTCCCGTGGTCGCCGCCATGCCGCCCACTATTCCACACTTGTGGAGTTCCCCACCTGTGGAGTTCACTGGGGGCAGCCGGGCCACCGGGCCCACCGCACGAGAGAAGACTCCCCATGAGCAGCTCCGACGCCGTGATCGAGGTCGACGGCCTCACCAAGTCCTACGGGCGGTTCCGGGCGCTCCAGGGCGTCGACCTGCAGGTCGGGCGCGGGCAGGTGCACGGGTTCCTCGGCCCGAACGGCGCCGGCAAGTCCACGACCATCCGGGTGCTGCTGGGCCTGCTGCGGGCGGACGGCGGCACGGTGCGGCTGCTCGGCGGCGACCCGTGGACCGACGTGGTCGCGCTGCACCGCCGCCTGGCGTACGTGCCCGGCGACGTCTCGCTGTGGCCCGGGATGACCGGCGGCGAGGCGATCGACCTGCTCGGGGAGCTCCGCGGCGGCCTGGACGAGCGACGGCGCGCGGAGCTGGTCGACCGGTTCGAGCTGGACCCGACCAAGCGCGGCCGGCAGTACTCCAAGGGCAACCGGCAGAAGGTCGCCATCGTCGCCGCCCTGGCCTCGGACGCCGAGCTGCTCGTGCTGGACGAGCCGACCTCCGGGCTCGACCCGCTCATGGAGCGGGTGTTCCAGGAGGTCGTCGTCGAGGCGCGGGACCGCGGGGCCACGGTGCTGCTGTCCAGCCACATCCTGGCGGAGGTCGAGAGCCTCGCCGACCGGCTCAGCATCATCCGCGACGGGCGGATCGTCCGGTCCGGGACCCTGGCCGACCTGCGCGGGCAGACCCGCACCACCGTGCACGCGACGCTGGCGCGGGTCCCCTCCCCCGCCGACCTCGCCGTGTTCAGCGACGTGCACCTCGACGGCGGCACGTTCTCCGGCAGCGTCGAGGCCGCCCGGATCGGCGAGGCGGTGGACGCCCTGTCCCCCAGCGGGTTCACGTCCCTGACCGTCGCCCCGCCGTCGCTGGAGAGCCTGTTCCTGCGCCTGTACGGCGGCGAGCCGGCCGAGGCCGGGGCCGCGGGCGCGGGCGCGGACGCGGCGGGGGTGGCGCGATGAGCGCGCTCGCGGTGTCCCTGACCGGCACCCGGCCGCTGCTGCGGACCTCGCTGCACCACGACGGGCGGGGGTTCGCGCCGTGGGTCCTCATCGCGACCGGGCTGTCGGCCTCGTCGGTCCTCGTGTACCCGCTGGTCTTCCCGGACCAGGCCGGCCGGCAGGCGCTGTCCGGCGCGATCGGGGCGAACCCCGCGCTCGGACTGATCTTCGGCCCGGCGTACGACCTGAGCACCGTCGACGGGTTCAACGCCTGGCGCAGCCTCGCGCTGGGCGGGTTCCTCGTCGCCCTCGGGGCCGTCCTCGCGGTGACCCGGGCGACGCGCGCCCAGGAGGACTCCGGCCAGGCCGAGCTGCTCGCCTCGGGGGTGCTGGGCCGCTCCACGCGCCTCGCGTCCGGCGTGGCGCTCGCGCTGATCGGCTCCCTCGCGGCCGGGGTGGTCGCCGGCGTGGTCACGGCCCTGTGCGGCGGGGACTGGGGGTCGTCGATGCTGCTGGGCGCGACCTTCACGGCCAGCGGCTGGATGTTCACGGGCGTCGCCGCGGTGACCGCCCAGATCGGGTCCGACGCCCGCACCGCGAGCTCGCTCGCCGTCGGCACCCTCGGTGTGCTGTTCCTGCTGCGCGGGTTCTGCGCGTCGCTCGACGCCCCGGCCTGGACCCTGTGGGCCAACCCGCTCGGCTGGACGCTCCAGACCCGCCCGGCGAACGGCGACAGCTGGGCACCGCTGCTGCCGGCCGTCGCGCTGACCGTGGCCCTCGTCGCCGTGGCGTTCGTCCTGCAGGGCCGCCGGGACTTCGGCCAGGGCTCGGTCGCGCCGCGCCCGGGGCCCGCGCGCGGCACCACCCGCACGACGTGGGGCCTGGCCGTCCGGCTGAACCGCGCGCCGCTCGTCACGTGGACGGTCGCGTTCCTGGGCCTCGGCGTGGTGTTCGGCTACTTCGCCACCTCGGTCACCGACATCCTCGGCGGCGACGCGTCCGTCCAGCAGATCCTCGCCGCCGGCGCCACGACCCCCGACGAGCTGACCGGCGCCTTCGTGCGGACCATCCTCGCCCTGGTCGGCATCCTCGCCGCCGTCCCGGGGGTGCAGGTGCTGCTCCGGGTCCGCGCGGAGGAGCTGGAGGACCGGGTCGAGCCGGTGCTGGCCGGCGCCGTCGCGCGCGCCCGCTACTACGCGAGCCACGTCGCGCTGGCACTGGCCGCCTCGGCGCTGTTCGTCGTCGTCGCCGGCACGCTCCTGTCCGCGATGGCCGCGGGTGCCGACATCGGCGTCTCGTTCGGCGACGCGTTCGTCCAGGCCCTCGCGACGGTGCCCGCCGCGTGGACCGTCGTCGCCCTGTCGGTCGCCGTGGTCGGCGCGCGCCCGGCGGCTGCCCTCGCGGCCTGGGGCGGGGTGCTGGTCTCGTTCGTGCTGACCCTGCTCGGGCCGACGTTCGGGCTCGACGACTGGGTGCTCGGGATCAGCCCGTTCTGGCACGTGCCCGAGGTCGCCACCGCGGCCCCGGACTGGACCGGGCTCGCGTGGATCACGCTGGTCACCGTCGCGCTGGTGGCCGTCGGGTTCCGGGGGTTCCGGCACCGCGACCTCGCGCGCTGACAGCGACCTCGCGCGCTGACCGCGACCTCGCGCGGGCGCGCCCGTCCCGCGGGTGCCGGGCCGCCGCGGGCGCGCGATGCTGGGACCCGCGTCGTCGCACCCGGCGGCGACCCGACCGACCCCGGAGGTCCCCGTGCAGCAGCGCAGGCTCGGCCCGTACACCGTCTCGGCGATCGGCCTCGGCGCCATGCCGGTGTCGATGAACCAGGACGAGGTCTACCCGGAGCCCTCCGACGCGGTCGCGACGATCCAGGCGGCGCTGGACGCCGGCGTGACGCTCATCGACACCGCGGACATCTACGCACCGACGTGGGACCAGATGGGCCACAACGAGCGGCTGGTCGCCGAGGCGGTCCGCACCTGGGGCGGTGACACGTCGCAGCTCGTCATCACCACGAAGGGCGGGATCACCCGCGCGGAGGGCGAGACGTGGGGCCGCGACGGGTCGCTGGAGTACCTGCGCTCCGCCGTGGAGAAGTCGCTGCGGGCGCTCGAGGTCGAGGCGATCGACCTGTACCAGTACCACCGCCCCGACCGCTGGATGGTCTACGGCGACGTCATGGAGAACCTCGCCACGCTGAAGCGCGAGGGCAAGATCCGCGAGATCGGCATCTCGAACGCGAGTGTGGAGGAGATCGAGATCGCGCAGCAGGTGCTCGGCGACGGCGGGCTGGTCAGCGTGCAGAACCAGTTCTCCCCGCGGCACCCCGGCAGCTACGACGAGCTGCGGTACTGCGACGAGCACGGCATCGCGTTCCTGCCGTGGAGCCCGCTCGGCGGGACCGGCGGCGGGGCCCGTCAGGTCGGGGACCGGTTCTCGGTGTTCCGCGAGGTCGGCGAGCAGCACGGCGTCAGCCCCCAGCAGGTCGTGCTGGCGTGGGAGCTGTCGCTGAGCGACAGGCTGATCGCGATCCCCGGGGCGCGGCGGGCGGCGTCCATCACGGACTCCGCAGCGGCGGCCGACCTGGTGCTGTCCGCCGGCGAGCTCGAGCGGTGCTCGCGGGCGGTCGGGCTCGAGGTCGACTGAGGCTGAGGTCGTCGGCGGCTCAGCCGGTCAGAACCGGCCGCCGCCGCCGCGCCGCCCCCGGCTGGAGGACCCGCGGGACCGCGAGCTGCTGGACCGCGTGCTGGACCGGGTGCTGCTGGAGCGGCGGCTGCTCGACGAGCGCGACCGGGACCGGGACGACGAGGACGACGACGCTCCCCAGGACGAGCCGCCGCCCGAGAACAGCCCGCCGCCCCAGCCGCCGGGCGAGGCGGTCTGCGCCCGCTCCGCCGCCCGGGCCGCGGCGGTGATGTCGTTCCGGGCGTGGCGGCGCGCGGCGTCGACCGCCGCGAGCGCGAGGTCCATCGCCGCAGCGCCCGCGAGCGGGTCGGTCTGCGTCCCGGCCGTCTGCGCGTGCGCGTACGCCTCCGCCAGGCGCTGGCGTGCCGTGGCGCCGACGACCCCGCGGTTGGCGCGGACGATGTTCTCCGCCATCTCCAGGTCACGCTGGAGGCGCGGCAGCTGCTCGGCGACGCGCTGCCGGGCGCGGAGCACGCGCTGCTCCTGCTCCCGGTGCGGGGCGAGGGCGGCGTCGAGCGTCCCCTCGGCCTGGGCGAGCGCGACGAGCGCCGCGAGCGGGTCGCCGCCGGTCAGCGACGGGCGGGCCGCCGCGAGGACCTCCCGCGCGCGCGTGGCGGCAGCGGCCACGGCCGGGTCGGCCGCGCCCAGCCGGTCCGCGTCGGCGAGGTCGCCCGTGAGGGAGGCCACGGCCTGCTCGACCCGCGCCGGTGCGGCGTCCAGCTCGGCGGCGACGGCGCGCACCTGGGCGATCAGCGCGTCCCCGCGGTCCAGCAGCGCGTCCGCCTCCCCCACCGCCGCGACCGCCGCGGCCCGGTCGGTGTCGAGCCGGGCCTGGCCGGCGGCGATGACCTCGGTCGCCCGCGCGGCCGCGGCCGCCGCCTGCTGGGGGTGGTCACCGACAGCGGCCGTCGCCGAGGGCGCCCACCGGGTGCGCAGGAGCGCCACGTGGTCGGTGGCGACGCGGGCACCGGCGGCGACGTGCTCCGCGCGGGCGGCGAGCTCGGTGAGGTGCTGCGGCGCCCGCGCGTGCAGGTCGCGCAGCGCCGCGAGCGCCGCCCCCTGCTCGGTGAGGGTGGCCTGGATCGACTCGCACGTGGCCACGACGCCGGCCAGCGCGGACCGGCGCGCGCCCGCGTCCTCGAGCTCGTCGGCTGCCGCACGCGCGGCGAACGCCGGGGTCAGCCGGTCGCGGGCGGCCGGGAGGGCGGCGCGGAACGGCCCGAGCTGCTGGTCACCCAGCTCCGCGGCGGCGTAGTCGAGCTCGCGGGCCCAGACGGCGAGGGCGTCGTCGGTGCGCACCAAGGCGGCCGACGCGGCGTCCTCCAGCGCGTCGAGCTCCGCCCGTGCCCTGCGGCGCCGCACCAGCACGAGGGCCGCGGCGGCCACGGCGGCGGCGACCAGTGCGACGAGCGCGACGATCCCGAGGACCCGCGGCCACGCGCTGGGCCGGACCGCGTCGGCGTAGCCCTGCGCCGCGGCGACGGCCGCACCGTCCCAGTCGTCGTCGCCGAGGTGCGGCTCGATGCGGTCGGTCTCCACGTCCCGCAGCTCGGCGTCGCTCAGCGGCAGGTCCGGGTCCACCGACACCTGGTAGGTGCGGTCCTCGACGGCGACCACCAGCAGCAGGTCGTCCACACCCAGCCGGGACAGCTCCGCCGTCTCGGCCGCCCAGGTCTCCGGGTCCGCGCCGTCGAACGAGTCGATGTACGTGACGAACAGCTGCAGGTCGGTCGTGTCGGCCAGCTCGTCCAGCGCCGCCTGCACGGCGGCCGGGTCCCGCAGGACGCCCGCGGTGTCGGTGACCTCTCCGGCGAGGTCCTGCGGGGGCTCCGCCGACGCGGGTGCCGCGGCGGTCCCGAAGGCGGCGGCCAGGGCGAGCGCGGTGGCGGCACCGGCTCGGGCGAGGGGGCGTTCGAGAGGCACGACGGGCTCCAGGATCCGGGGTGCGCCGACGGCACGTCGGACGAGACGAGACGGTACCGTCGTCTGAACGACGCGACGTCAAGGACGGGACATGGCCGGACACCGGATCTTCTCCATGAGCTTCGCCAGCATCTACCCGCTCTACGTGACCAAGGTCGAGCGGAAGGGCCGCGGCAAGGACGAGGTCGACCAGGTCATCACGTGGCTCACGGGCTACGACGACGACGGGCTCGCGAAGGCCGTCGCCGACGAGGTCAGCATGGAGGCGTTCTTCGAGCAGGCGCCAGGGCTGAACCCGAACGCGTCCCTCATCACCGGTGTCATCTGCGGCATCCGCGTCGAGGAGATCGAGGACCCGCTCATGCAGAAGATCCGCTACATGGACAAGCTGGTGGACGAGGTCGCGCGCGGCAAGAAGATGGCGTCGATCCTGCGCGGCACGGGCGCCACCGCCGGCACCAGCGCCTAGCGGTCAGCGCACCGCGACCCACACCACCGCGCCCAGCGTCCCGAGCGCCGCAGCGCCCGCGACGACCAGCGCCCCCACCAGCCGGGCACGAGCGCGCGCCGCCCCGACCGCGGAGGCCCCGCGGTCCGACAGCACGCGGTCCGCCCGCAGCATGACGACCACCGCGCTCGCGACGACCACCGCCGCGACCCACAGCACCGCCGACGCCTGAGTCAGCACGGCCCCACCCCTTTCCCCCTGCCACAGCGCGCGGGAAGGTGGACCCCCGCGGACCGACACCCTGGCACACCGGACCCGCCGGTGTCACCGTGACTGGCGTGCGCGGGGCGCGCCGGGCGCCTCAGGGGCGCGTCAGCGGTGGTGCGGCGGGTGGTCGTCGGTGAGGTGCTCGGCCTGGTGCAGCACGTTGCGCACCAGGGCGTCGACGTGCTCGTTGGCGTGCCGGTAGTACACGGTGACCCCGTCGCGGCGGGTGTGGACGAGGCGGCCGGAGCGGAGCTTCGCGAGGTGCTGCGAGACGGCAGGGACCGGCCGGCCGAGCAGGTCCGCGATCGCCCCGACGGAGAGCTCGCGGTCGTGCAGCAGGTCCAGGATCGCCAGCCGGGTGCGGTCGGCGAGCAGGCGCAGCACGTCGACGGCGGTGTCGAGGCGGGCGTCGGCCGGCTGGTCGTCGGCCGGTGCGCGCGCCTGGGAGGGCTCGGCTGTCACGCGCTCAGCCTGCCACGTCGGCCACCGGGCGGGTCCGGGCGTGCCGCGGCCACAGCAGGGCGGTCGCGAGCGACGCCGCGGCGCAGAGGGCAGCGAGGACGAGCGCCGCGGACCCGAGGCCGAGGCCGCCGAGCCAGCCGGCGAGCGGGTAGGTGACCAGCCAGCACGCGTGCGACAGGGAGAACTGCGCGGCGAACACCGCGGGCCGGTCCCGCTCGGGGGTCGTCCGGGTGATGATCCGGCCGACCGGCGTCTCCGCGGCCGACCACCCGGCACCGACGAGCGCGAACAGCACCGCGACCAGCACCAGCCCGCCCGTGCCGGGCACCGTGAGCGCCGCGGCGACCGCCGCCGTCGCCACGGTGACGACGGCCGCGCCCCCGAGCATGAGGGCGCGCTCGGGCAGCGCCGCGAGCGCCCGCGGGAGCAGCACGGCGACGGTGATCGAGCCCGCACCGAGCGCGGCCATCAGGACGGCCGCGGTCCCGTCGCCGCGCTGGTAGGCCTCCCGGGCGATGAGCACGTACTGCACGAGCACGTAGGCGCCGCCGGCCGCCACCGCGAGGTTGAGCGCGAGCACGGCCCGCAGCGCGGGGGTGCGGACCATGAGCTCCACGCCCCGTCGCACGCGCACGCCGAACGGCTGCGCCTGCTCCTCGACCACGCCCGGGCCCAGCCGGAGGCGAGACACCAGCAGCGCCGAGACGGCGAACCCGGCCGCCGTGCCGACGAAGAGGTCCGAGCTCGGCACGAGCAGGAGCAGCGCCGCGGCGAGCAGCGGGGACAGCACCATCTCGAGGTCCTCGGCGAGCCGGGACAGCGAGAGCGCCTGGGTGTAGCGGTGCTCGTCGGGCAGCACGCGCGGCAGCACCGCCTGGTAGGCGGGGGTGTGCACGGCCGAGGCGGACTGCATGACGAGCACCAGCACGTAGACCTGCCACACCGACGACACGAGCGGCAGCCCGAGGACGACGACCCGTACGAGGTCCGCGACGACCAGCACCCGGCGCGGGGGCGCCGCGTGGACCAGAGCCGCGGCGACCGGCGCGACCGCCACGTACGCGACCATCTTGATCGCGAACACGGTGCCCAGCACGAGGCCCGCGCCCGCACCGGCGAGGTCGTACGCGAGCAGCCCCAGCGCGACCGTCGCCAGGCCGGTGCCGGCGAGCGAGACGACCTGGGCGACGAGCAGGCGGCGGTAGGTGCGGTCGGCGAGAGCGGGGAGCACCCACCCATCATTGCGTACTTACGTCATCACGCAAACGTGCAGACGTTGCACCAGGCGTCAGCCGCAGCCCGCCAGGGCCAGGTCGGGCTCCACCTCGACCGGGTGCAGCTCCGGCCGCGCGCGCAGGAACTGGGCCGGCCGGGCGAGCGCGCCGCCCGACCACGGCACGTCCGCGGAGACCTCGACGACGAGCGGGGCGATCCGCGTCGCGATGGCGGACGGCGCGCCGCCGGGCGGCGCGAGCGGCCTGATCTGGCGGGCGAGCGCGAGGGCCGCCGTGAGGCTCAGGGACCCCGAGCGGCCGACCGGCACCAGCTCGCCGCCGACCGGCAGCGCCAGCAGCAGCGCGCCGGGCTGCGTCGCGGGCCCCATGACGGCCGTGGCGACCAGGTCGACCGCCGAGGCGTGCTTGACCTTGCGCCAGTCGCGCGTGCCGGGGCGGTAGACCTGGTCGAGCCCCTTGGCGACGAGCCCGTCCACCCCGGACCCGGCGAGGTCGCGGAACCACCGTGCGGCGACGCCCGCGTCCCCGGTCAGCGCGGACGTCGTCAGCGGGTCGGTCCAGCCGGCGGCGAGCTCCTCGAGGGCCATCCGCCGCTCGATGAACGGCTGCGCCCGCAGGTCGGCGTGCTCGCGCTGGATCACGTCGAACGCGATGAACGCGGCCGGCACGAGACCGGTGAGCGCGGCGGGGTGCGGCGCGGCGACCCGGCGCTGCAGGGCACCGAAGTCGACCCGGCCGGAGCGCCGGGCGACGAGCTCCCCGTCCAGGACGGTGCCGGGCGGAACCTGGTCCGCCACCGCGGACGCCACCTCCGGGAACGCCGCCGTGAGGTCGGCGCCGTGCCGGGACCGCAGCAGCGTCCGCGGCCCGTCGGCCAGCGCGAGCAGCCGCATCCCGTCCCACTTGGGCTCCCACGCGGTGCCGCCCGGCAGGCCGACGGTGTCCTCGAGGGCGTGCGCCACGCGCGCCAGGGCGAGACCGCTGGGATCCTCCGGCGTACGGGGCACGGCGGTGACCCTACGCCGGTTTCCGGGCGAATTGTGGCGGTTTGCCCGATTCCCGCGCCACCGGTCGGCCGCCAGGGTCGGCCGCCGCCGGTCAACCGCCGCCGGTCAGCCCTGCGCGTCGAGCGACAGGTTCAGCTCGAGGACGTTCACGCCCGCCTGCCCGAGGTAGCCCAGGTCCGGCCCGGTCGTCGCGGCGCGCACGAGCTCCCGCACGTCGTCCTGCGGCAGCCCGCGCTCCGCGGCCACCCGCGGGACCTGGAGCTCGGCGTACTCGGGGCTGATGTGCGGGTCGAGGCCCGAGCCCGACGCGGTGAGCGCGTCGACCGGGACGGCGGCCGGGTCGACGTCCTCCAGCGCGGCCACCGCGGCGCGGCGCTCCTCGATCGCGGCGACCAGGTCCGGGTTCTCCGGGCCGAGGTTGCTGCCGCTGGACGCGGCGGCGTCGTACCCCTCGCCGGCGGCCGACGGGCGGGACTGGAAGTACTCCGTCAGCGGGGCGCCGTCGGCGTCGGTGGACGACTGGCCGATCAGCGACGACCCGACGACCCTGCCGTCGGCGTCCGTGACGAGCGAGCCGTCCGCCCGGGCGGGCATCAGCCGCCCGAGCCCGGTGACGAGCAGCGGGTACGCCACCCCGAGGACCAGGGTGAGGACGAGCATGGCGCGCAGGGCGACGAGCACGTGCGGCCAGGTGGTGCGGGGGGAGCTCATGGCTGTCCTTCGGTGCGAGACGGGTTCAGAAGCCGGGGAGCAGGCTGACGACGAGGTCGATCAGCTTGATGCCGAGGAACGGGGCGACGACGCCGCCCAGGCCGTAGACGAGCAGGTTGCGCCCGAGGATCGACGTGGCGGCCGCCGCGCGGTACCGCACCCCCCGCAGGGACAGCGGGATGAGCACCACGATGATCAGCGCGTTGAAGACGATCGCCGAGAGGATCGCGGACGCCGGGGACGACAGCTGCATGACGTTCAGCACGGCCAGGCCCGGGAACACCCCGGCGAACAGGGCCGGGATGATCGCGAAGTACTTGGCCACGTCGTTCGCGATGGAGAACGTGGTCAGCGCGCCGCGGGTGATGAGCAGCTGCTTGCCGATCCGCACGATGTCGATGAGCTTGGTCGGGTCGGAGTCCAGGTCGACCATGTTCCCGGCCTCCTTGGCGGCGGAGGTCCCGGTGTTCATCGCCACGCCCACGTCGGCCTGCGCGAGGGCGGGTGCGTCGTTCGTGCCGTCGCCGGTCATCGCGACCAGGTGGCCGCCCTCCTGCTCCCGCCTGATCAGCGCGAGCTTGTCCTCCGGGGTGGCCTCCGCCAGGAAGTCGTCGACGCCGGCCTCGGCCGCGATGGCCCTCGCCGTGAGGGGGTTGTCGCCCGTGATCATCACGGTGCGGATGCCCATGGCGCGCAGCTCGGCGAACCGCTCGCTCAGCCCCTCCTTGACGACGTCCTTGAGGTGGACGACGCCGAGCACGCGGCCCGCGCCGGACCAGTCCTGGACGGCCACCACCAGCGGCGTGCCGCCGTCGGAGGAGATGCGCTCGACGTGCGCGTCCAGGTCGCGGCGGACGGCCGGGTCGAGCGGGCCCTCCTCCTCGAGCCAGGCGACGACCGCCGAGCCGGCGCCCTTGCGGATCCGCGTGACGTCGGGCAGGTCGACGCCGCTCATCCGGGTCTGCGCGGTGAACGGCACGACCTCCGTGCCGTCGGTGAGGGTGGCGAGGTCGCCCGCCACGCCCCGGTCCCCCGCCAGCTCGACGATGGACCTCCCCTCCGGCGTGGGGTCGGCGGCGGACGCCTGGGCGGCACACCGGACCAGGTCCTGGGGGTCGACGCCGGCCAGCGGCAGGAACGCCACCGCTCGCCGGTTGCCGTACGTGATGGTGCCGGTCTTGTCGAGCAGCAGGGTCGTCACGTCGCCGGCGGCCTCGACCGCGCGGCCGGACATCGCCAGGACGTTGCGCTGCACGAGCCGGTCCATCCCCGCGATGCCGATCGCGGACAGCAGCGCGCCGATCGTCGTCGGGATGAGGCACACCAGCAGCGCGACCAGCACCGGGACGCTGACCGACGCCCCGGCGTACGAGGCGATGGGGTTCAGCGTCAGCGCCACGACGACGAACACGATCGACAGCGAGGCGAGCAGGATGTTCAGCGCGATCTCGTTCGGGGTCTTCTGCCGGGCGGCGCCCTCGACCAGCGCGATCATCCGGTCCACGAACGTCTCCCCCGGCTTCGAGGTGATCCGCACGACGATCCGGTCGGACAGCACCCGGGTACCGCCGGTGACGGCCGACCGGTCGCCGCCGGACTCGCGCACCACGGGCGCGGACTCGCCGGTGATGGCCGACTCGTCCACGGAGGCGATGCCCCAGACGATGTCGCCGTCGCCGGGGATCAGCTCGCCCGCGGTGACCACGACCACGTCGCCGAGCGTGAGGTCCGGCGAGGCCACCTCGCGGGTGCGGGCACGCCCGGCGCCCGGGTCTCCCGCGGGGTCGTACGCGTCGACGACCGTCGCCGTCGTGCTGGACCGGGTCTGGCGCAGGCTGTCGGCCTGGGCCTTCCCGCGGCCCTCGGCGACGGCCTCCGCGAGGTTCGCGAACAGCACGGTCAGCCACAGCCACACGGCGATCGCCGCGGTGAACGTGACCGGCGTCTCGGTGCCGCCGGACGGCTCCGGGCCGCCGGTGAACGGCTCGACGACAGCGAGCACCGTGGTCAGCGCGGCGCCGACCTCGACGACGAACATCACGGGGTTGTGCCACATGGTGCGCGGGTCGAGCTTGCGGAACGCCCCGGGCAGCGCCTCGCGGAGCTGGGCGACGCCGAACGCGCGCGCGTCCGCCCCGGCGGGGTGCCCGGCGGGGTGGCCGGCGGCCGGGGCCGCGGGCCGGGTGGGGGTTGCCGTGTCAGTCATGAGGTTCACAGACCTTCCGCCAGGGGACCCAGCGCGAGAACGGGGAAGTACGTCAGGGCGGTCACGACCACGGTCACGCCCACGAGCAGGCCGACGAACTGCGGCCGGTACGTCGGGAGCGTCCCGGCGGTCGACGGGACCGTGTCCTGCGCGGCGAGCGAGCCCGCGAGCGCCAGGACCAGCACGATCGGCACGAACCGCCCGAGCAGCATCGCGACGCCGAGCGCGGTGTTGAACCACGGCGTGTTCGCGGTGAGACCGGCGAACGCCGAGCCGTTGTTGTTCGCGGCCGACGTGAACGCGTACAGCACCTCGGAGAAGCCGTGCACGCCGGGGTTCCAGATCGACGTCGACTCGACGTCGGCCCGCACCCCGGGGATCGCGAACGACAGGGCCGTGCCGGCCAGCACGAGCGTGGGCGTCACCAGGATGTACAGGGACGCGAGCTTGATCTCGCGCGGGCCGATCTTCTTGCCGAGGTACTCCGGGGTGCGGCCGACCATCAGCCCGCCGACGAACACCGCGATGACCGCGAGCACGAGCATCCCGTACAGCCCCGAGCCGACGCCGCCGGGCGCGATCTCGCCGAGCATCATGTTGAGCATCGGGAAGAACCCGCCCAGGGCGGTGAACGAGTCGTGCATGCCGTTGACCGCGCCGGTGGACGTGAGCGTGCTGACGGAGCCGAACAGCGTGGTCGCGGCGATGCCGAACCGCTGCTCCTTGCCCTCCATCGCGCCGCCCGCCAGCTCGGGGGCGGTGCCCGCGCCCTGCGCCTCGACGACCGTCAGCAGCGTGAGGCTGACCAGGAAGATCGTCGCCATCGCCGCGAGGATCGCGTAGCCCTGCCGGGCGCTGCCGACCATCCGGCCGAACGTGCGCGGCAGGCTGAACGGGATCGCCAGCATGAGCACGACCTGGAACAGGCTGGTCCACGGCGTCGGGTTCTCGAACGGGTGGGCGGAGTTCACGTTGAAGAACCCGCCGCCGTTCGTCCCGAGCAGCTTGATGGCCTCCTGCGACGCGACCGGCCCGCCGGGGATCGACTGGACGCCGCCGGCGAGCGTCGTCACGTCGGTGAACCCGGCGACGTTCTGGATGACGCCCCCGGCGATCAGCACGACCGCGCCGAGCACGGAGATCGGCAGCAGGAGGCGCAGGGTGCCGCGGGTCAGGTCGACCCAGAAGTTGCCGATGGTGCCGGTCCGGCGCCGGGCGAACCCGCGCACCAGCGCCACCGCGACGGCCGTGCCGACCGCCGCCGACACGAAGTTCTGCACCGTCAGCCCGAGCACCTGGACCGCATAGCCCATCGTCACGTCGGGCGAGTACGACTGCCAGTTCGTGTTCGTGACGAACGAGACCGCGGTGTTGAACGCCAGGTGCTCGCCGACGGCGGGCATCCCGAGGTCGTACGGCAGCCAGGTCTGCACCCGCTGGAGCAGGTAGACGAGCAGCACGCCGACCACCGAGAACGCGAGCAGGCTGCGCACGTACGAGCGCCACGTCTGCTCCGAGCGGGAGTCGACGCCGATCAGCCGGTACAGCCCGCGCTCGACCCGCAGGTCCCGCGACGAGGTGTAGACGTGCGCGATGTAGTCGCCGAGCGGCCGGTACAGCGCGGCGAGCACCACGACGACGGTCAGCACCTGGGCGACGGCGGCCCACGCGGCCATCAGAACCGCTCCGGCTGCACGAGGGCCCACACGAGGTACACGACGGCCGCGAGCCCGAGGGCGGCGGCCACGAGGTCGAGGACGATCACAGCCGCTCGACCCCCGCGGCGACCGCGCCCACCAGGGCGAACAGGGCGAGGACGCCCACGACGAAGACCAGGTCCAGCACGAGGAAGCTCCCGAGGACGTGCGTGCCGCGCCGGCCGGCCGGCTGCCGCGGCGGCCCCGCAGGGGGCCGTCGTCCATCACAGACCCGCCGGCGGCCCGCGTCGGCGATCCTCACGGTTCCCATACGGGCGCGGGCCCGTTCCTGACGGATCCCGTGCGGACGGCGCCGGAACAGCGCGCACCGGCCCCCGCGTTGACCCTGCGTCCGACGCCGACGCCGGGAGACCGGCACGCCGACCCGAGAGGCCGCGATGAGCACCGACGACCGCACGCTGACCGCCGACGACCTGGAGTTCCTGCGCCGCCCCCTGCACGGGTTCCTGTCCGTGGCGGCCGGGCCGACGCCGCCCCAGCCGCGCCCGGTGTGGTTCGAGGCGACGGACGAGGGCACGCTCCAGCTGTTCACCGGCCCGGACGCGCTCAAGGTCCGCCGCCTCGCCCAGGACCCGCGCGCGTCGCTCGTCGTCGCCGCCCCGGTCGGCGAGCGCGAGCGCTGGGTGGCGGTCGCCGGGCGCGTCACCGTCGAGCCGGACGGGGCGCACGACCTCGCGTCACGCCTCGCGGCCCGGTACTGGGACCTCGACGACCCCGCCCGGGCCGCGGACCTCGCGGGCATCCTGGCCGAGGACCAGGTCCGGCTGGTGATCCACCCGGAGTCCGTGCGGCGCTACGCGTACTGACGGGCCGTGCCGTCGGCCGACGCCCGGGGCCACGGCTCTCAGCCGAGAGCAGCCCTGCGGCGCAGCCGTGCCGTCGCCAGCCGGAGCAGGACGCCCCCGGCGGCGAGGCCGAGCGCCAGCCCGGCGAGCGGCGCGCTGTCCTCGCCGGTCCGCGCTCGGACGCGGGTCAGTTGCTGATCGCTGGTGCCCGGCGGACGTAGGTGGCGTCGTCGACCTGCGCGGCGGTGAACGCGGCGATGTCGGCACGGCTGACCGCGAAGCCGAGCTTGTCGGTGCCGAAGAAGCCCACGCGGGTCGGCGCCTTCGGGGTGTTCTTCGGCGCGATGAACCGCACGATGGTCCAGTCGAGATCGGACGCCTTGACCGGGTCGGTCATGCCGATGATCTCGTCGTAGGCGCGCCGCATGAAGGTGCGGGGCATGAAGCCGATGAGCCGCGTGACCATGGTCGGCGTCTCGTGGGGGTCGAGGACCGCGGGGGTCGCCTGGCCGATGTACCGGCGGACGCCGTGCCGATGCATGGCCTCGAGGATGTGGCGGGTGCCCTCGACCAGCGGCAGCCCGGTTGCCTTGCGGTCCATGCTCGGCCCGAGGGCGCTGACGACTGCGTCGGCGCCGGCGACCGCGCTGTCGATCGCCTGGGCGTCGGACATCTCCCCGACGACGACCGTGACCCGGGACTTCCAGGACGCGGGGACCTTGCCGGCGTTGCGGGCGTAGGCGGTGACGGTGTGGCCGCGCTCGAGGAGCCCGGTGACGGTGAGGGAGCCGATGGCGCCGGTGGCGCCGAAGACGGTGACGTTCATCGGGGTGGGACCTTTCGTGGTCGTGCGGGAGGGTGTCCGGAGGGGCCCGCACAAGCGGTGCGAGCCCCTCCTGCCGGGCTGGTTCGGGTCAGACCCAGCGGCGCAGGGTCGTCTCGAGCGGCTCGGTGGGGCGGCCGATGAGGCGGGCGAGGTCGCCGGGGGTCGGCGCGAGGGCGCCGTCGCGCATGTTGCCGTTGAGGGCGACCATGAAGCCGGCAGTGCCCGCGTCGAGACCGAAGGCGAGGAGCTGCTCCTGCTCCTGCTCGGGGGTGAGCGCCTCGTAGCGGACGGGGGTGCCGAGCACGCCCTGCGCGGTGGCGGCGAAGTCGGCGTAGCTCCACGCGACGTCACCGGACAGCTCGTAGGCACGGCCCTCGTGGCCGGGGTTGGTGAGCACGACCGCAGCTGCCTCGGCGAAGTCCTTGCGCGGGGCGGTCGCGAGGCGGCCGTCGCCGACGGAGTTCGCGATGACGCCGCGGTCACGGGCGGCGGCGAAGTCCTGCTGGTGGTTCTCGGTGTACCAGCCGTTGCGCAGGAACGTCGCCGGGATGCCGGAGTCGGTGATGAGCTCCTCGGTGGCCTTGTGCTCGGCGGCCAGGCCCAGGACGGTCGTGGGCGCCTGCAGCGCGGAGGTGTAGACGAGGTGCGCGACGCCGGCGCGACGCGCTGCCTCGATCGCGCTCCCGCGGGGCGCGAGCGCCTGGCCCGGCATCCCGACCGAGATGAGCAGCAGCTTGTCGGCACCGGCGAGCTGGGCGGCGGTCGCGTCGACGTCGTCCAGGTCGAGGGGCGCGGTGCGCAGGCCGCGCTGGGCGAGGGCGGTGAGACGCTCCGCGTCGCGCCCGAGGGCGAGGAGGTCGGCGGCGGGGACGCCGCGCTCGAGCAGGGCGTCGACGGTCAGGCCGCCGAGCTGGCCGGTGGCGCCGATGATCGCGATGGTCATGGGAGTAGTTCCTTTCGCGGGTGCTGCGGTGGGGGTCAGAGGGCGGCGAAGCGGGCTACGGCGACGAACAGCGCGAGGAGCAGGAGCACCGCGTTCATCGGGATGACCTTCGCCTCTTTGCGGCGCACGTGGACGGCGATCGCGAGGGCCTGCACGACGACGAGGCCGGTGGCCGCGATCGGCGTCAGGACCGGTGCGATGCCGGTCAGCCACGGCAGGAGCAGGCCGATGCCGCCGAGCAGCTCGGCGATGCCGATGAACCGCACCGTGCCGGCCGAGTAGTCCTGCGCCCAGGGCAGGCTCTGGTCGAGCTTGGCCTTCGGCTGGGTGGACTTGGTGATGCCGGCGCCGATGTAGGCGACGGCGAGCAGTCCGGAGGTGATCCAGAGAGCGATGTCCATGAGGGGTGGCGTCCTGTCGTCGTACCGGAGCGGACGTTCCGCTTCCGCCGACCCTAACACGGTATCCGGAACGCCTATTCCACTAAGCGGGTACGCTGGCGCCATGAGCGATCACAGGAGCACGGAAGCCGAGAACGGAGGGCGACGCTGCCTGCGCGCCGACGCCGAGCGGAACCGGGCGCGCGTGGTCGAGGCCGCCCGGGCCGCGTTCGCCGAGCAGGGCCTCGACGTCTCCACGAACGAGATCGCCCGCCGGGCCGGCGTCGGGGTCGCGACGCTGTTCCGCCGGTTCCCCTCGCGCGACGAGCTGATCGGCGCGGTGTTCGCCGACAAGATGGCCGGCTACGCCGCCGCGGTCGAGGACGCCCTGGCCGACCCGGATCCCTGGCGCGGGTTCTGCGGGTACATCGAGCGGGTCTGCGCGATGCAGGCCGACGACCGCGGCTTCGCGGGCGTGCTCACCATGACGTTCCCCAGCGCCCCCGCCCTGGAGGCCGAGCGGAACCGCTCCGCGCACGCGCTGACCGAGCTGCTCGACCGGGCCAAGGCGACAGGCCGGCTCCGGCCGGACTTCGTGCACCAGGACGTGCCACTGGTGCTCATGGCCAACGCCGGCGTCGTGTCCGCGACCCGGGACGCCGCACCCGGCGCCTCGGCGCGCCTGGTCGGCTACCTGCTCCAGTCGTTCGCGGCGAGCGCCGCCCAGCCACTGCCGCCCGCTCCGAGCCGCGGCCAGATGTACCGCGCGCTGATCCGGGCCGGCGGCGGGGCGCACGCGGTCCCGGCGTGACCTGCTATCCGCCTGCGGCGTCTTCCGTCGGCGCCCGGTCGGCGGCGAGCTCCGGCGGCACCGGAGGCAGTGGCTCGTGGTCCGGCGCGGGACGGAAGGCGTCCAGCAGGATCCGCGCGAGCCGCTCGCTCGCCGCAGCCCGGCTCCTGTCCAGCACCCGCGCAACCCCCGCGTTCGCCAGCGTCGCGAGGAACAGGTCGGCGTGCTCGAGATCCTGGCGCACGGCACCCGCGCGACGCGCGCGATCGACCAGCAGGATGGACGCGCGGAAGGCGCGCGCGTGCTCGGCGGCGAAGATCGTCGACCCGGAGAACGGCGCCATCAGCAGGTCCGCGAACGCCGGGTCGGCCGCCTGCTCCCGGAGCAGCATCGCGACGTAGCCGGCGAACGCCGACCAGGCGTCGTCACGGGCCAGCTCGGCGGCCTCGACGGTCACGTCGGCGTACCGGCGCATCTTGTCCTCCATCACCGCCTGCACGAGCTCGTCGCGGTGCGGGAACCGGCGGTAGAGCGTCCCGACCCCGACGCCGGCCTCGCGCGCCACGGCGGCCGGCGGCGCATCGGTCCCCTCCCGCGCGAACACCCGTGCAGCAGCGGCGAGGATCGCCTGCCGGTTGCGCTCGGCGTCGGCGCGCAGCCCGCGTGCGGGCGCCTCCTCGGATGCAGTCATGGCGGTGAACCTACCCGGCCGGACCTAACTGGAATACATGCTCCGGATGAGGTGTTAGGGTCGGACGAAGCGGAGCAACCGTTCCGCTTAGCAGCTTCTCGAGGAGTTCGTCATGCGTGCCATCGCCATCGCCGAGTCGGGCGCCCAGCCCCAGGTCCACGACGTCGCCACCCCGGAGCCCGCCGAGGGCGAGGTCCGCGTGCGGGTGCACGCCGCCTCGGTCAACGGGTTCGACCTGTCCGTCGCCGGCAGCCACCTGGTCGGGATGATGGAGCACCGCTTCCCCGTCGTCATCGGCAAGGACTTCGCCGGCGTCGTCGACGCGGTCGGGGCCGGCGTCGAGGGCTACGCGGTCGGGGACCGCGTGTTCGGTGTCGTCACCAAGGAGTACCTGGGCGACGGGTCCTTCGGCGAGTACGTCACGGTCCCGGTGGCCGTCGGCCTGGCGCACCTGCCGGCGTCGCTGAGCTTCACCGAGGGTGCCGCGCTCGGCCTGGCCGGGACCGCCGCCGTCGACGCGATCGACGCCGCGCAGGTGCAGGCGGGGCAGACCGTGCTCGTCGCCGGGGCGACCGGCGGCGTCGGTAACCAGGCGGTGCAGCTGGCGGTGCACGCCGGTGCGACCGTCATCGCCACCGCGCACAGCGACGCCGAGCGCGACCTGGTCACCCGCCTGGGCGCGTCCGAGGTCGTCGACTACACCGAGGACGTCGCCGCGCAGGTCCTGGCCGCGCACCCGGGCGGCATCGACACGGTCCTGCACTTCGCGGGTGACCCGGCCGCCCTGCTCGCCGCGGTGCGCCCCGAGGGCCGCCTGGCCTCCACCCGCATCATGTCCGCCGACCAGCTGCCGTCCGAGCACGTCACCGTGGCCTCGGTCTACGCCACGCCCTCGCAGCAGACCCTCGAGGCGCTGGCCGACCACCGCGCCGCGGAGCGGACCACCGTCACGATCGAGCGCACCTACGCCCTCGAGGAGGTGCCGCAGGCGTTCGCCGACTTCGCCGCCGGCACCCTCGGCAAGCTCGTCATCACCATCGCCTGACCCACCCCCCTGGCTCGAGCAGGGGGCGGAGCCGCTCCGCCCCCTGCTCCGGCCGCGACCCGCAGGACGGACCCACCATGGAGCTCGGAGTCTTCTCCCTCACCGACATCGCCGCCGACCCGAACGGTGGCCCGGCGCCGAGCGTCGGGCAGCGGATGGACGAGATCGTCGGCTACGGCGTGCTCGCCGACCGCCTCGGCCTGGACGTCTACGGCGTCGGTGAGCACCACACCCACCAGTACGCCGTCTCCTCGCCCGCGGTGACGCTCGCCGCCGTGGCGCAGGCCACCGAGCGCGTCCGGCTGATCACCACGGCGACCGTGCTCACCACGCTGGACCCCGTCCGCGTCTACCAGGACTTCGCCACCCTCGACCTGCTCAGCCACGGACGGGCCGAGGTCGTCGCCGGGCGCAGCGCATTCGCCGAGCCGTTCGCCCTGTTCGGCGTCGACCCCGCGGACCTGGACCGCACCTACGCCGAGAAGCTCGATCTCCTGCTGCGGCTGCGCGACCAGGCGAACGTGACCTGGAGCGGGAGCACCCGCCCGCCGCTGCGCGACGCCGAGATCTCCCCGCGCGCGCACGTCGACCAGCTCCCGGTGTGGGTCGCCGTGGGCGGGACCCCGACCAGTGCGCAGCGCGCCGGGCGCCTCGGTCTGCCGATGATGCTCGGGCTGATCGGCGGCACGATCGGCCACGCCCGCCGCCTGGTCGACATCTACCGGATGTCCGGCGAGCAGGCCGGGCACGCGCCCGAGAGCCTGCGGGTGGGCATCACCAGCCACTTCTACGCCGGCGCCGACCCCGTCGCCGCGCGCAACGAGATCTACCCGTACTACCACCAGTACCTGTCCCCGCGGACGAACGGCGGACGCGGCTGGGAGGTCAGCCGGGCGCAGATGGACGCGCTGTCCGAGCGCGGCGGCGCGTTCATGGTCGGCGGCCCCGAGGAGCTGACCGAGAAGATCCTCGACCTGCAGACGGTGCTCGGCGTCGACCGGTTCGTCGGCCAGGTCGACTTCGGCGGCATGCCCCGCGCCATGGTCGAGGACTCCATCGCGCGGCTCGCCACGGAGATCGCCCCCGCCGTGCGCGAGGCCGCGTCGGCCCCCGCCGGGACGCCGCGGTGACCGGGCGCGACGGCACGGAGCGCCCGGTCGGGACCATCGGGGTGCTCGGCGCCGGACGCGTCGGCACCGCGGTCGCCCGCCAGGCGCTCCGCGGAGGCTACGACGTGCTGATCGCGGCCTCCGGCGATCCCGCCGACATCGAGCTGATCGTGGGCGTGATGGCGCCGGGAGCGCAGGCCGTCACCGCCGCCGAGGCGGCGGCCCGCAGCGACGTGGTCATCCTGTCCCTGCCGCTGCGCCGGTACCGCACGCTCGACCCGTCCACACTGCGTGGCAAGGTCGTCGTCGACGCGATGAACTCCTGGCCCGAGACCGACGGGGACATCCCCGAGCTCGCCGACGCGCCGTCCTCCTCCGAGATGGTCCAGGCGTTCCTCACCGGCGCGCGCGTGGTCAAGACGCTCAACCACATCGGTTACCACGAGCTGGAGACCGACGGCACCCCGCCGGGCACGCCCGCGCGACGGGCGCTGGCGGTCGCCGGCGACGACCCCGCCGCCCGCGGCGTGGTCATGGGACTGATCGAGCAGATCGGCTACGACGCCGTCGACGCCGGCCCGCTGGCCGCGGGAGCCGCCCTCGAGCCGGGCACCCCCGTGTTCGACGGCCGGCACGACGCCGCCGGCCTGCGCGCCCTGCTGACGGCTGGTCGGGCCGCGGCCACGGCGGCGTGACGGCGACCTCCTCGAGGAGCAGTCTCGACCCCTGCGCCCCTCGGGCCGGAGCGCGCACTCCCCCTGCGCCGCTCCGGTCCGAGGTCCCTTCGCACCCGCGCACCACGGAGGACCAGATGAGACCACGCACGCTGCTGGGCGCGGTGGGAGCGGCCACGGCCGTCTCCGGCTTCGCCGCCGACTGGAACCGCACGCACCTGTTCAACCCCGCCTGGCCGCCGCACGCCAGGTTCCACGACGCCCAGACGATCACCACCGCCGCGTTCCTCGGCTCCGCCGCGGTCGCGGTGCTGCGGCACCCGGATCCGCGCGCTGCCACCGTGAGCGCCGGCCTGACCGGCGCGTTCTGGGCCTCCGTCGCCGCCAGCTTCCTGTACCCGGGCACGGGCGGCCTGGGAGCCGAGCGGCCTGACCTGATCCCGCACGTCGGCAGGTTCCCCGTCGACGAGCGGGTCGCCGCCGGGGCGATGCTGGCGCTGACCGCTGCCGGCTGGGTCCGGGCGCGGCGCGGCCGCGGCTGACCGGCGGTCGTCCGCGGGTCCCGGCGGGTGTCGGCCGGCCGTGGCTGCGTGCTCACGGCCGGCCGGCGCCCACGGACCTCAGCTGTAGCGCAGCCCGTGGCCGAACCGGAACAGCGGGTCGGCGGTGTCGAACGGCACGTCCGGCCGGCTCGCCCGGACCGCGTCCATGCTGCTCGGCAGGTCGAACGGGAGCCGTCCCTGCGGCTCGGCGGCACCGACGAGCACGTCCAGCAGCGCCGACGGGCTGGCGCCGTAGGTCGCGGTGACGGCCGCGACGTCGTGCACGAACGGGGTGAGGATCGCCGGGCGGTCCAGGAACACGTCCACGATCGTCGGAACCGCCGCCGCGACCTCCCGGACGTGCGCCACCTGGTCCTCGGAGAAATCCAGCGACCCGGAGTGGAACAGGTTCTCGAACGTCGCGCTCCGCTCCTCGTACGGGGCCTGCAGCCGCAGGATCGCCACGTCGGCCTCGTGCGGGTCCGTCACCACGACCCCGTACGCACCGGCGACCTCGGCGTCGATGCCCTCGACGTACAGCTTCAGGCCCCCGCGCAGCGGCAGCGTCGGACGGCCGTCGGCCACCGTGTTGGTCACGAGCGTCACGGACGCGCGCTGCGCCGCCTGCCCCGCAGCCACGAACTCGGCGTTGCCGACCACGCGCCGGGCCCGCTCGATGTCGACGTAGCGCTGGTCGTCGAACAGGCCGAGCACGAACTTCTCGCGCAGGACGCGGCGGGCGGACACGTCGATGCGGTCCTCGCCGAGGTCGCCGGACCGCACCAGGTCGACCAGCAGCTCGGGGCACGCCTCGCCGCCGAACTGGTCGACCCCGGCCTCGAGGACCTTGAGCATCCGCTCGCGCGGCGTCAGGTGCTCCACCCCCCAGGCCCGGGCAGGGAACGGCTCGCCGAACACCGAGTTGTCGGTGATCAGCCCCCAGTCGGTGCAGACGACTCCCTCGAACCCGTACCGATCCCGGAGCAGGCCGGTGATGACGCTCTTGTTGAACCCGAAGCCGACCTCCTCGTACTCGGTCCCGACCGGCATCCCGTAGTACGGCATGATCTGGCTGGTCCCGGCGGCGAACGCCGCCTCGAAGGGCTTGAGGTGGTGCTCGAACAGGCCACCGGGGTACACCTGCTCGCGACCGTGCGCGAAGTGCGCGTCCTCCCCGTCGAGCTGCGGACCGCCGCCCGGGAAGTGCTTGGTCATCGTCGCGACCGAGGCCGCGCCGAGCTGCGACCCCTGGAAGCCGCGGATGTAAGCGGCACCCAGCCGGGACGTCAGGTCGACGTCCTCCCCGAAGGTCTGCAGCTGGCGGGACCAGCGCGGCTCGGTCGCGAGGTCGATCTGCGGGTGCAGCGCGACGCGGATGCCCACGGCCGTGTACTCCTGGCGCGCGATGTCGGCGAACCGCTCGACCAGGGCCTCGTCGCCGATCGCGGCCAGCCCGAGCGGCTCGGGCCAGAGCGAGAAGGTGTCGGTCGCGACTCCCATGAGCGGGTTGTCGGTGTACGAGTGCCGGGGATCGCTGGAGATGGTGACCGGGATGCCCAGGCGTGTCGAGGCGGCGAGCTCCTGGAGCCGGTTGTGCCACGTCGCCATGGCCTCGACGGTGGGTGCCGTGCCGAGGATGTTGAAGTGGGTCATCAGCCGGCCGGTGACGTACTCCTCGTTGCTCGGGAGGCCGAACACCGGGTCCCCGTCGCTGAGCTCGCCGTCCGGACCCATGCTGATCATGGTCTGGAACAGCAGTCCGGCCTTCTCCTCGAGGGTCATCTGCGCCAGGAGGCGCTCGACGCGCTCGTCGACGGGCAGCGCCGGGTCGAGGTGGGTGGTGTCGATGCTGGACGTGGTCACTTCACTCCCTTGATGCGGTACACGAGGATGGCGCCGGCCAGAGCGACGAGGGCGCCGAACAGGTAGAACGTGGCGTAACCGCCGAGGGCCGTCGTAGCCCCGAAGGCGATGATCACGGGGGCGATCGACGGTGCGAGCGACTGCGGCAGGGCGTTGGCCATGTTGAGCACGCCGAGGTCCTTGGCGGCGTCGTCGGGGTTCGGGAGCACCTGTGTCGCCAGCGCGAGGTCCACCGACATGAACGAGCCCACACCCAGCCCGACGATCGCCTGGCCGACCACCACCGCCGTCACGCTGGGCGCGAACGCCAGGACGACCAGGCCCACGACCATGATCAGGCCCGCGACGGCGACGAACGGGCGCCGCTTGCCGACCTTGTCCGACAGGATCCCGCCGAGCGGCCCCGAGACGGCCAGGGCACCCATGAAGGCGACGTTCGCCAGGAGGACGGCCTGGATCGCGTCCTGCTCCCCGAGGTCGAACTGCTCGGTCAGGTAGAACGGCAGGAAGGTGGCGACTCCGGCGTAGCCGAACATCACCAGGAACTTCGTCAGCCAGGTCCACCCGAAGTCGGGGTGCTTGACCGGGTTGAACACGAACGACCCGAGGAACTCCTTGACGGTGAACGCCGTTGCCGGCCGCTCCGTCAGGACCCGGTCGGGCAGCGCGCGGGCGAACACCAGGACGAGCGCGACGGCGACGACAGCCGGGACCGTGAACCGGGCGAAGTCGCCCGGCAGCACGTTGGCGACCGCAGTGCCGACGAGCATGCCGACCGGCCCTGCGAGGCCGACGATGCCGGAGACCATCCCGCGCCGAGCCGTGGGCACCTGGTCCGGGACCGTGGCGTTGGCGACAGCGAGCACGGCATTCATCGCGGCCTGAGCCACGCACCACGCGATCAGCACGAGCCACACGCTCGTCGCGACCCCGATGACCATGAACGCGAAGAGCCCGGTGAGAACCCCGCCGACCAGCCACGGGCGTCGCATGCCCCAGCGCGACGTCGTGCGGTCGGACAGCCGTCCCGCGAGCGGGTTGGTGATCAGGGCGAACACAGCACCGACGCCAGTGACGAGCCCGAGGGCCGAGGTCGCCTGTGCCGACGTGGCGGTGATGTGCTGCAGCTTGAACGCCAGCGTCACGAGCGCCGGGGTCATGAGCGCGAGCATGATCCCGAAGTTCGCAGCGGCGAAGGTGGGCACGTAGCCGCGCGGTGCACGCGCGGCCTCACTGGACGACGGCACGGCCGTGGTCGCGGTGAGTGACGACTCTGTCATGGCTGAGCTCCTTGGACGGCGCCTCCGTCGGCGCGGGTGCGCCAAGTGAAACAGGTGGTAACTCAAAATGCAACGCCCGGTAACTCACGTAGGATGACCGCATGAGCGACGCTGCGACCGACGTCCGACCGACGAGGTCGCGCGAGGACTCGACGGCCCGCACCCGCGAGGCGATCGTCGAGGCCGCCGCCACGCTGTTCGCCGAACGCGGGTACCGCGCGGTGTCGCTGCGCGAGATCGCCGCGGCAGCCGGCATCAGCCACCCGGGCCTGCTGCGGCACTTCTCCTCCGGTGACGACCTGCTCCGCGCGGTCGTCGACCGGCTGGACGACGCCAACCGGCGCCTGCCGTCCTCCGAGGCGACGTCGCTCGACGCGTTCGTCCACGTCGCCCGCCGGAACGCCGCGACCCCGGGCTACTCCTCGCTGCTCCTCGGCCTCGTCGGCCTGGCCGTGTACCCCGACCACCCCGAGCACGCCGCGGTGGCCGCACGGTACGGGGCGGCGCGTGCGCAGTTCGCGGACGTCTTCCGTCTGCGCGCGTCCGACCTGGGCGGGGGGCTCGACCCCGTCGCCGAGGGTGTGCGCACGGCCGCGGCGTGGGACGGCCTCCAGCTGATCTCGCTCTACCTCCCTGAGATCCAGGTCCCCGACGCGCTGCGGCGACGTCTGGTCTCACTGGGCACCGGAGCGACCGCGGACCCCATGCCGCCACTCCCCCCGTCAGACCCGCGGACAGCCACGTCGCCCCGAGCGCCCGGGTACGCCAGCGGACGGGCGCGGCGCGCGCAGATCCTCGCGGCCGCCAGCGACCAGTTCGCCAGGTCCGGCTACCACGGCGCGAGCCTGCGGGAGATCGCGGCGATGGTCGGCACGGGCGCGTCCACGCTCAAGCACCACTTCGGTGACAAGGAACGCCTGCTGGTCGCCGTGCTGGAGCGGCAGGAACAGGCCCTCGCGGAGGGTCGGGAGGGATCGAGCACCTTGTGGACCCTGCCAGCGCGGGTGGCACGCAACCTGGAGGCGACGGCGGGCCTGATCCAGCTGCAGACCACGCTGTGCACCGAGGCCTCGGTGCCGTCCCACCCCGCCCACCCGTACTTCGCCGAGCGCTACCGCACGCTCATCGCCTCGTTCGCCGAGGACGTGGAGCATGCGCAGGCGTCGGGCACAGTCCCTCCGGACCGAGACCCCTGGTTCGAGGCGCTCTGGGTCACGGGCCTGCTCGACGGCCTCCACATGCAGTGGTTCTACGCCCCTGACGCGGTCGGTCCGGGAGCGCTCATCGCAGGACACCTCGAGCGGCTGCGGTCGTCTGCGGCCACGGCGGGCGCCGCGCCACGGTGACCACTCGGACGCGCCGTGCTCACCCGGGCTGCGCGACCACGAGCTCCGTCCCGTCCGGCTTGTGGTCCGCGAGCGCCACGCTGCGGATCGCGGGGTCGTCGTAGGTGTTCCAGTAGTACGTCGTCGTCCGGGACGAGAACAGCCCGGTGTAGATCGTCTTCTCGAACTCGCCCGAGCCCATCGCGGCGCAGCCGTCCACCATGGCCACCTGCTGCAGGGTGTGGAACGCGCGGCTGACGTTCTCCTCCTCGCTCGGCTTCGGCGGGTAGTGCGCGTTCACGTACGCGGCGCGGACGAACCGGGAGGGCGAGTAGTAGTCGCCGGGGATCCCGCGCATGTGCGACCCCGAGCCGAACGGGGTGAGCCGCGCCCCGCCGAGCACCGTCTCCTCGGGGAGCTCCGGCGAGGTGTTGAGGTAGTTGCGCAGGTTCTCGTGGTGCCACGAGAACCCCGGCTGGTTCGCCAGGACGTCGACGTCGTCGTCGAGCACGTGCATGCCGTCGGCCGTGTGCTCGACCACGATCGCGCGCGTCGCGTCGGCGACGATCCAGTGCAGCAGCGAGCTCGGGTACCTGTCGTCGATCGGCCGGTCGACGACCACGACGTCCGCGAGGGCCGCCTCCACCTCGTCGACGCTGCCGAACTGCGAGCACACCCAGAGCGGGAGCTCGAACGCGGCGACGTTGGTCGCGCCGTCGACCGGCCCCGCCGCGTACTGCGCGTACCCCGGGAAGTTGAGGCCCGCGACGGCGAGGCCCGCGTCGTTCCCGCAGTCGAAGTACAGCGGGGTGTCCTCCTCCACGATGCCCATGCCGATGGTCGCGTGCCGGATGCTCGGCACCGCCCCGAACGGGGACCGCGGGGCGTACCCCGTGGGCGTCACGACCACCCGCTCCCCGTAGCCGCTCGTCCAGTCGAGGTTCCGGGCGAGGTAGACGTGGCCGTCGCCGTCCGAGAACCGGATTCCCGTGCACATGGTGCTCCCCCTGTCGTCGATGACGTGGTGCGAGACCCAGGATGCGGCGGGCGCGACACCGCGGACCTCACACCGTGCGGATGAGTCACGCTCGTCGCCGCACCGCCGCACCGCCGCGGCGTCCGGCGTGTCACACTCGGCCGTGCTCACATCCCACGACGCCCGCGTGCTGCTCATCGAGGACGACCCCGGCGACCGGCTGCTGGTCGAGGAGGTGTTCGACGAGCACGGCGTCTCGGGGAACCTGCGGAGCGTCGAGGACGGCGTCCAGGCGCTCGACTTCCTGCACCGCCGCGGCGAGTTCGCCGACGCCCCGCGCCCCGACCTGATCCTGCTCGACCTGAACCTGCCGAAGGTCAACGGCCGCGAGGTCCTCGACCACGTGAAGCGTGAGCCGGGGCTCGCGTCGATCCCGGTCATCGTCCTGACCACGTCGGCCGCCGAGGAGGACGTCTTGCGGTCGTACGCGTCGCACGCCAGCGCCTACGTCACCAAGCCGCTGAACTGGGACGAGCTGAGCCACGCCGTGCGCCGGATCGGGCAGTTCTACCTCGACGTCGCCCGCCTGCCGCGGCGCACCGCGTAGCGCGTCGCGTCCACACCGGTGCTCCGGCTCGACACGCCGGCCGTCACGGGCCGCCCTGGTCCGGTGTCGCGATCGTCCAGGGCATCGGCAGAGGCCACGGCCGGCGTTCCCCGACGGTCGCACGCGCGTCGGTGCCGATCTCCACGAGCTGCCAGTCCGTGATCCGGCGCGTGCGCGGGTCCCAGTGCAGGACGGTCAGCTCCGCGGTCCCCTTCAGCGGGCCGAGGCGTGAGGCGTTCTCCTGGGCGCCCGCGGTCGACCCGGAGACGTACCGGATGCCGTGGCCGACCTGCTCGGGGTCGGTCCGCGTGTGCATGTGGCCGGACACCAGGGCGGGCACGCACCCGTCCGCCATGAGCGTCGGCGCCACGCGCGGGTTGTGGAACAGCACCAGGTCGACGCCCTCGGGGTCCGCGCACGCCACCCGGCCGAGCCGCTCGCCGACGGACGCGTGCGACTCGGACTGCGTGGGCTCGGCCAGCAGGCGGTCCTGGCGCGGGTCGGGCGCGCCGAGCAGGCGCATGCCGTCGACCTCGACCACCTCCCCGTCCAGGACGAGCGCCCCGGCGTCGGCATAGGCGGCGGTCGTCTCCGGCGAGTCGTGGTTGCCCGGGGCGGTGACCAGGTCGACGCCGTCCGGCACCGCGTCGGCGAACGTGGTCGCGCAGTACCGCTCGATGCCCGATCCGTTCATGACGGTGTCCCCCGCGTCGAGCACGACCTGCGCGCCGGACAGCCGGGTCAGCGTCGTGATGATCCGCGCCATGCCGACGTTGCAGTGCAGGTCCGAGACCACCAGCACCGTGGTCTGGGTGCCGGCACGGTCCCCGGACGCGGGGTGGTCGTCGGCCCACCCGTCCCAGGCCGCGGTCAGCGACCGGTCTGCACGTGCGTAGAACTGCTGGTTCTCCCGGTAGGCCGCCACCGCCATGCCGCCGTAGGTGTCGACCAGGCCACCGAGCCTGCCGGTGATGCGGGCACCCTCGAGCGGCGTGCCGTCGAAGACCGCCGAAGCCGTCGCCCCGGCCGGGCGCGGGCGGGCGTGCGCCGTGGTGGAGACACCGGCCACGAGCAGCAGGGCCGCGGCGGCACCGGCGGCAGCCGCCCGCACCTGCGTGCGCCGCAGGACGTCCGCCAGCTCCGCGATCCGCGCCGCGCCCACCAGACGGCGGCCGGCGAACCACCCGCCGATCAGCACGACCAGCACGAGGCCGGTGCGGCGGGCCGCGTCCGCGGCCAGTGCGCGGACCGCGTCGTGCACTGCCGCCTCAGGAGCCCCGAAGAGCTGCGCGTACTCCCGCACGTCGGCGGACAGGGCGCCGAGGGTGTCGTCGCCGGCGAGCGGTCCGGCTCCGGCCGGGATCTCCGCGACCTCGACGCGCGCGCCCAGCCCGAGCGGGAGCGGCGAGTCGACCTGCACGGTGCCGAGCGGCCCGACGTCCACGGTCACCGTGCTGTCGGCCGTCACCTCGTAGCGAGCCTCGTGCGGGCCGAAGCGACCGGGCGCGTTCGCCGTCGTCACACCGACCACGAGGGCCGCCGCGGTCGCACCGACCAGGAGCGCCACGCGCGCCGCGAACCGCGCTGACCCACGCCGTGCGAGGTGCGACGCTCCGAGGCTGCGCCACCACGCCCCGTGCACCCCCGACGCACGGGGGCGCTCCTCGCGGTCAGCCGAGCGCTCCGCCCACCGCACCGCACCGACGGCGAGGACCACGACGACGGCTCCGAGCGCCGGCAGGAGGAGCACGGCGGCGTTCACGGCCGCGGCGCCGGTGCGACAGCGAGCGCCCAGACGAGGGCGGCCTGCGCCTGGGCGACCGACGCCCGCGCCGCCTGCTCGTGCTCTCGGGCCACGTGCAGCACCCGCCCGACGGCGGCCGCGTCGGTGCGGGCACGGCGGTGCGCACGGACCGCCCGCCGGAGCTCGCCGTACGCGACCATGATCGGCTCGCCCGTCCCGGCGCAGTCGGGTGCCGGCGCCGTGCCGGCGCGGTCCTGCTCGTCCTCGGTGCTCACGTGTCCTCCCTCGTGCCGCGATGCCGACGCCCCTCACGCTCCCAGCGCGGCACGGGCTCGGGATCGGCCGCCGGTCGTCCCCGGACCGGCCGATGGTCCGACGCGTCCTGGACCGAAGTCGGACGCGGGTCCCGGCCGGACGGATCGACGCTGGTGGCGCCCCTTCGACGGACGGATCGCCATGCCCAGCCCGCGCACCACCCGGCTCGCGCTCGACGCCCTCGCCGCCGCGTGCCTGCTGGGCACCGTCGCGCTCGTCCTGGGGTCGCCCGGGCCGTCCGGAGCCGTGCCGCTCCTCCCCGCGGGCGTGGGGGTGATCACGTTCGTCATGTCCCGCACGCAGCCGCGGTGAGCCCGGCCTGGCGCCGCACCCTGCGATGGGGCGGCATCGCTGCCTACGCGTGGATCGCCGGCTCGGCCGGCTACGGGGCCCTCGTCCCGCCCGCGGCGGTGATCGACTGCACCCCGGCGCAGGGCTGCGCCGTGCACGAGGACCCCACCGACCTCGCGATCATCGCCGGCGCGGGTGCGCCGTGGGCGGCGACGGTCGTCGTCGTCGCCCTCCGCCGGCGACCGTCGAGCGGCGCGCGGGGTACCCGCGTCCGCGCCCTGGACGCCACCGAGGCGCATCGACGTACGTCAACATAGACAGGTGTCGGAGCACCACGCGACGTCGGGCTCCGACGACTTCCTGACCGCGCACGTCCGCTACAAGGACCCCGGGGCGACCGAGAGCACCGAGGTCGTCGTCCGCGCCGGCGCCGACGCGTACACCCGCGCGCCGACCGACGACTTCCGGTTCGCCTCCGCCGTCGTCGAGTTCGGCCTCGTGGCGACCGGGTCCCAGTACGCCGACGCAGCCGACACCGGCCGCGCCCACGACCGTGCCAGGGAGGCAGGCTCTCGGGGAGGACCCCTACGGTCTGCGCACCGAGTCGGTCGGCCTCGTCGAGAGGTACGAGCGGATCGCCGGCTGACCAGCCCGGGTCGACAGGCTCGGGCTCGACGACGGCGTGCAGGTCGCTCTGCTCGTCCTGCCGCGGAGGGGATCGTCGGGTGCGACCAAAGTCGCACCCGGCGACAGCCGCCGGTGCGATCCAGGTCCCGCGCCCTCAGGACGACGCTCGTCTCATGACCACTTCGACCGGCAGCCACCCCGTCCACCGCAGGACCTCCCCCGCCACCCGTGGCGTGGCGCGGGCACTGCTCGTCACCGGTGCGACCCTCGTGCTGCTGCCGGGCGCCGCCGCGCTCGCAGGCGCCGCCGAGGACGACGGGTGCACCCAGGTGTCCGCCGATGTCCTCGGCCGGGACGACGGTCCGGTGTCGGTCCCGCTCCGGGACACCGGTGTGACCCTGGTGCGGCACCGCGACCAGGTGTGGGTCGAGGGCGACACCGCCCACGTCCGGAGCCTGACGACCACATCCGCGGACGAGAGCACCCACCCGGGCGAGGTCCTCGGCGGTCGGCTGGGCGGCGAGGTGTTCGTCGCCGGGTACCTCGCCGTCACCGTCTGCGTGGACCCGGCGGTGACCACGACCGACGTCGTCCCGCCCACCGACGTCGTCCCGCCCACCGACGTGGTCCCGCCCACCGACGTGGTCCCCCCGACCGACCAGGTGCCGCCGACGGACGTCGTCCCGCCGGCCGAGGCGGTGCCGCCGACGGCTGTGCCGCCCACCGGCACGGTGACGCCGCGCGGAGTGCCGGTCCGCACCGCCGCGTCCACCACGCCCACCCCGGCGCAGGTCGCCGACGCCCCGCGCGTCCCGGCCCCCGCGCCGGCGGCCGCGCACCCGACGTTTCCGGTCGCGGTGGCGTCACCGCAGCGCGCGGCAGCCCCGGCCCGGCAGCACACCGGGGCCCGTCTCGCGCTGACCGGGGCGCCGGCAGCGCCCGTGGCCGTCGCCGGCGCCGCGCTGGCCGCCGCCGGTGCACTGCTCGTCACCTGGGTCCGGGCAGCCCGCCGTCGCGGCAGCCGCTGACCCCACCAGCCGCCGGTCGCGCCGCCCCCGCGCGCCCGGCACCCGAGCAGCCCCGGTCGCCCGTGCGACCGGGGCTGCTCGTCGCTCTCCGCGTGGCGCGGGAGCGTGGCACGCGGTCTGCTGCCCGTGGGTCGTAAGGCCGAGGGACGTCCCGTACGACCTACGGCAGAGGCGCCGGCAGACCGTCGGTCGATGCGGTGCCCAGGCGCGCGGCGCCACGGTGGGGGCACCACCGGCCCGGGAGGACCCGATGACGAGGTACCGCAGCACCGACCACGCGAACCCGGACGGACCTGCGGTCGCGGGCGATCCGGTCACCGCCGCCTACGGCGCCCTGCGCAAGGCGGTCCGCGCGCACCGCGAGTGCGTCGACGACCGCGTGGCGGCAGCACGGCTGCTGCGTGTCGCGTGCGAGCGGGAGCAGGCCTCCGCAGCCTCCGTGGAGCAGGCACGCGCCGCCCTCGCGTGGGCGTTGATCGTCGCTGAGGAGCCGGGGCTGTGACCGGGCGGCCGTCCCGTCCGACGCGGCCGGTCCGCCGGCACCCCGTACCGGCGACGCACGGGCACGTGCCCTCACCCGTGCCGCCCCGGCACCGGGCGCGCGCCGCCGGCGTGCCCGTGGCCGTCCTGCTGTTCATCGCGGCCGTGGTGGTCCTCCGGCCCGGCACCACCACCGCTGCCGCGCACGGCGCGCACCCGGTCGCCGCGGTCGCCGCGGTCGCCCCGGTCGCCACCGTGGTCCCGGAGCCCGACACGCTCACCCCGGGGACGGTGACCGGCCTGGTCGCACGGCAGTCGTCGACCGCAGACCCGGACGACCAGCGCTCGCTGTCGACGCTCGCTGCCCCGGTGTGCCCGAACCTCGACGCGGCCCTGTCGCAGGCCGTCGACGCCGCCGTGTCGCGGCACGAGCAGTCCCTGAGCCCCGGAGCCGGCAACGCGCTCGACGTCGCGCAGGACGCCGTCCTGGCGGCGGACGACGTCCTCGGGGTGCGGACGACGATCACGGAGTACACGGGCGGTGCGCATGCCAGGACGTGGCGCAGCAGCCTCTACGCCGACGTCGCCCAGGACCGCACGTGGTCGTCGGCTGACCTGGTCACGGGCGGCGCCGCGCTCGCGGCCCTGGTCGGCGACGCCGTGCGCGCGGCGGACCTGGCCCAGGAGGACCCGGACCCCGACGAGGTGGCGCGGGACCTGCGGTTCAGCGACGACGGCTCCCTGACGGTCGTGCTGGACGGCGGCGTGGTCGCCGCCCCGGCCGCCGGGGTGGTCGCGGTGCGGGTCGCGCCCTCCGCCGTACCCCCGCTGCTCAGCGACGCCGGGCGCACGGTCCGCGACGCTGCGGCTTCCGGTGCCCCGCCCGACGTCGCCGCGCCGGAGACCCCCGCCCCGACGTCCACGCCCGCCGGCGCGCGAGCGGCGGTCCCCCGGCCGGCCGTCGACTGCGCGGTCGCCCGCTGCGTGGCGCTGACCTTCGACGACGGCCCGGGCCCGGACACGGGCACCCTCCTCGACGAGCTCGCCGCCCGGGACGTGCCGGCGACGTTCTTCGTCGTGGGACGGCAGGCGCAGGCGTACCCCGACCTGGTCGCCCGGGAGCACGCCGAGGGCCACGTCATCGGCAACCACACCTGGACCCACCCGGACCTGCGCACGCTCGGGCCCGAGCAGGTCGCGGACGAGCTCGACCGCACGGCCCGGGCGGTCGCGGACGCGACCGGGGAACCGCCGGTGCTCGTCCGCCCGCCGTACGGCGCCGTCGACGACCAGCTGCTGTCGGTCCTCGCGGGTCGCGGGGAGACCGCGGTGCTGTGGGACGTCGACACGGAGGACTGGAAGAACCGGGACGCGGCCGAGACGGCCCGGCGGGCGCTCGACGGCGTGCACCCGGGTGCGATCGTGCTGATGCACGACGTGCACCCGTCCACCGTGCAGGCGGTGCCGGCCCTCGTCGACCAGCTCCGCGCCCAGGGATACACGCTGGTCACGGTGCCCGAGCTCCTCGGATCCGAGATGCAGCCCGGTGCCGAGCTGTTCCGGCGGTGACGGCGTGCACGGGACGGTGCTGCGACTTCAGTCGGACGGATGTGCGGACGATGGTCGCTCGGCGGGAACCGGCCCGGGGTGGTTCGCTCGTCCCATGACCCAGAACCTGCGGGGAACCCGCCCCCGGACCGCCGACCAGCTCGCCGAGCTCGCGCCCGGCACGACGCCCCGGGTGCGCCCGAACCTGCTGGTCGGACTCGCCGTCGTCGTCGTGTACGCCGCGCTCATCGCGATCGACGACGTGCTGCCGGGCAGCGGGGACGGTGACATCACCGACCCGACGCTGGCGTTCCTGCGGACCCACGTGCTGCCCCTCAGCATCATCGCGGTGCTCCTCGTGATCTTCGTCCGGTGGTCCGGCTGGGGCCCGGCCGTCTGGCGGGAGAGCCCGCAGCGCCGCATCCCCCGCTGGTGGCTCGCGTTCCCGGTGCTCTACGTGGTCGTGGTCGCCGGCGGGCTCAGCACCGCCGACTGGTCCGCGGCACCGAGCTTCCTGCTGGTCAGCCTGGTCGGCATGCTGCTCGTGGGCTTCACCGAGGAGCTGGGGCTCCGGGGCATCCTGCTGACCGGCGCCCGCGGCTCCGTCCCCGAGATCGCGGCACTGCTCATCTCGGCCGTCGTCTTCGGCTCGCTGCACTTCCTCAACCTGCTGCACGGTGCCGCGGCGGGTGCCACCACGTTCCAGGTCGCCGGCGCCGCGGGCTTCGGGGTCGTCTTCTACGCGCTCCGCCGCGCCACCGGGCTGCTGTGGCCGGCGATGCTGCTGCACGGGCTCAACGACTTCGCCCTCCAGATCCAGCCGGTCACGAACGGTGAGACGCCGGACGCCCCGGTCTGGGCCGTCGCGACGAACAGCCTCATCATCGTGCTCAGCGTGGCCCTGGTGGTCTCGGTGCTCCGCGAGTCCCTCCGGCAGCGGTCCGGCGCCGCCGCCACCGCCTGAGCTCAGGCCTCCGCGTCGCGCACGAGCAGGGCGAGCTGCACGCGGTTGTCGAGCCCGAGCTTGTCGAACAGGTGCCCGATGTGGGTCTTGACGGTGCCCACGCTCATGTACAGCTCCGTCGCGATGTCGGCGTTGGACAGCCCGCGCGCGACCGCCCGCGCGACCTCGAGCTCCCGCTCCGTCAGCGTCTCCAGCTGGTGCCGCGCGTCGGCCGTGGTGGTCCGGTCAGGACCGCTGCCGACCGCTCGGATCAGCTGGGCGGTGACGGACGGTGACAGCATCGGCCGTCCGGCGGCCACGGCGCGCACCGCGGCCACCAGATCCGGGGGCGAGGTGTTCTTGAGCAGGAACCCCGTGGCGCCGTCCCGGAGCGCCGTCAGCACCATGTCGTCCGTGTCGAAGGTCGTGAGCACCACGACCGCGAGGCGGGGGCGGTCCTCCCGCATCCGGCGGAGCGCCGTGAGCCCGTCCATCCGGGGCATGCGGATGTCCATCAGCACGACGTCCGGCTCCGTACGGGCGACGAGGCGCACGGCCTGCTCGCCGTCCTCCGCCTCGCCGACCACCTCGACGGCGGGGTCGGCACCGAGCACCAGCCGCAGCCCCGTGCGCACGAGCTCCTCGTCGTCCACCAGCAGCACCCGGACCGGGGCCTCAGCCATCCTGCTCCTCCTCGTCCCAGGGCAGCACGGCGTGCAGCCGGTACCCGCCGTCGTCGACCGGCCCGTGGTCCAGCCGCCCCCCGGCGAGCCGCACCCGTTCCGCCACTCCCACCAGGCCCGTGCCTGATCCCCCGACCCCGGCGGGCGGCCGGGTCGTCGCCCCGTTGCGTACCTCGACCGTGAGCAACCCGCCGGGTCCCCCGCCGACCGACACCCGGACGGGCGCACCCGGGGCGTGCTTGCGGGCGTTGGTCAGCCCCTCCTGGACGATCCGGTACGCGTCCCGGCTCACCGGGGCCCGCAACGTCGCCACGGCCGCGCGGGTGGAGTCCGGCACGACGACCTCGACCGAGGCGTCGCCGACCGCCGCCGCCTCGGCGACGAGGTCGTCCAGCGCGGCGAGCGTCGGCTGCGGCGGCTCGAGCACGTCGACGCCGGCCCGCAGGACACCCAGGACCTGGCGCAGCTCCGCGAGCGCGAGGTTCGCGTTGTCGCGCACCACGGTCGCGGTCGCGACCCGCTCCGCGTCCGGCACGTCGGTGCGGAACGCGAGCGCACCGGCGTGCAGCGCGACCAGGGAGATCCGGTGCGCGAGGACGTCGTGCATCTCCCGGGCGATCCGCGTCCGCTCGGCGACCTGGGCCTGCTCGACGCGCGCCGCCTGCGCGCGCTCGACGGCGGCCCTCTCCCGCTCCGCCGCCGCCCGTTCGCGCTCCGCCGCGTCGGCGCGCCCGCGCAGGGCAGCGAGCAGGTCGCGCCGGCTGCCGAGGTAGGCGCCCAGGCCGACACCGGCCGCGTACAGCAGGGCGGCGAACACCCCCTGCCGCCAGGCGACCACCGCGCGGCCGGTCACCAGGTCCTCGACCACCGTGACCGCGACGAACACCAGCCCGACGCCCAGGACCGACCGCCACCGGCGCCGGGCCGCCAGCGACACGACCGCCAGCACGACCGACCCGAACACGGAGGCGAGGACGGACGACGCCAGCACCACGACCACCGCCACCGCGACCGGGTGCCGACGGCGCAGCGGCAGCAGGGCCAGCACCCCGGCGCCCAGCACGCCGTCGACCACCCAGCGCAGCGCCGGCTCCCCGGGCGACTGCACCGCGGACGCCGCGAGCGCGGCAGCACCGGCCAGGGCCGCCGCACCGAGGCGGACCGCCTCGGCCCGTTCCGGCTGCTCGATCACGCCGTCAGCGTAGGGCGTCGCCGGCCCGGGGACGCCTGGCGCCACGGTCCCCGCCCGGATGACAAAGCCGTCGGGAGCCTGTTCACTCGCACCGGGCGGGCCCGCAGGCTCGTGACGGACGTCGGGGAGGCAGGCATGGCCCAGCAGCGCACGACACCGGGAGCCACCTCGTGATCGAGGTCGTCGGGCTCACGAAGCGGTACGGGAGCACGGCCGCCGTGGCGGACGTGACGTTCACCGCGGGCAGCGGCAGGGTCACGGGCCTGCTCGGGCCGAACGGGGCCGGCAAGTCCACGACGATGCGGATGATCCTCGGGCTGCACCGGCCGACCAGCGGCACCGTGCGGATCGAGGGCCGGTCGTTCGTCGACGACCCCGCCCCGCTCACGACCGTGGGCGCGATGCTCGACGCCCACGCGGTCCACCCGGGGCGCACCGGGCGCAACCACCTGGAGGCGCTCGCGGCCACGCACCACCTGCCCGGTCGGCGGGTGGACGAGGTGCTCGAGCTCACCGGCATGTCCGCCCCCGCGGGCCGCCGGATCGGGACGTACTCGCTCGGCATGGTCCAGCGGCTGGGGATCGCCGCCGCGCTGCTGGGCCGGCCCCGGGTGCTCGTGCTCGACGAGCCGGTCAACGGCCTGGACCCCGACGGGGTGCACTGGGTGCGCCAGCTGGTGCGCGGGCTCGCGGCGGGCGGGACGACCGTGCTGCTGTCCAGCCACCTGATGAGCGAGATGGCCCAGACCGCCGACGACGTCGTCGTGCTCGGGCGCGGCCGGCTGGTCGCGGCGGGGCCGATCGACGAGGTCGTGGCTGCCGCGACGGGCCGGAGCGTGCGCGTGCGCCTGGCGGGCGGGGAGCCGGCGTCGGGGCTGACCGCCGCCGTCACGGCCGCGGGAGGCAGCGTGGCCGCGCTGGACGGCGCCCTGGTCGTGACGGGCCTGGACAGCGAGCAGGTGGGCCGTGCGGCCGCCGCCACCGGCACGGTCCTCGCCGAGCTGGTGCCGCAGCAGGCCTCGCTCGAGGACGCGTTCTTCGAGCTGACCAAGGACGCCGTGGAGTACCGCACCCAGGGGGAGCAGCGATGACCGCGACGACGGGGACGACCGAGAGCCGCGCCCGCCTGGACTTCAGCGGGCTGCTGCGCGCGGAGGCGATCAAGGCCCGTGGACTGCGCTCGACCCGCTGGCTGCTGGCCCTGGTCGTGGTGCTGCCGGTGGTGATCGCCGCGATCGTCGCCGCCACCACGGACACCGCGGGCGCGGCGCACGCGGACCTGACGGCCGCAGCGCTCTCCGGCGTGACCTCGATCAGCTGGGTGCCCCTGCTGCTGACGCTGCAGCTGGGAACGGTCGTCGGAACGGCGGAGTACGAGCGGGGGGCGGTGCAGACCACCTTCGCCGTGGTACCGCGCCGCACGCCCGTGGTGCTCGCGAAGGCCGTGCTCGTGGCGGCCACGCTGCTCGTCGTGGTCCTGGCGGTCAACGTGATCTCGTACCTGGTCGGTGCCCTGGTGCTCGGCGGGCAGCAGCCGGCGGGCCTGGGCGATCCCGGCGTCGTGCGCGTCCTGGTCGGCACCGCCCTGTACGCCGCCGCCGCGGGCACGATCGCGATGTGCCTCGGGATGGTCGTCCGGTCCAGCATCGGGGCCTTCGCGGCGGCGCTGGGGTTCCTGTACGTGCTGCCCGCGCTGCTGCAGGCCATCCCGGTCGAGGTGGTCCAGTGGTTCGCCCGGACCATCCCCGGGCCCGCGTCGACGCCCCTGGAGCTCCCCGGGCACCCGGACGGGCAGCTGTCGTTCGGCGCCGCCGTGGTCGCGGTGGTCGTGTGGACCGTCGCCTGGCTGGTGCTGACCGTCGCGGTGGTGCGGCGCCGCGACGTGTGACGGGGCCTACTCCGCCGGCCACCCCATCCGGGTCGCGATCCAGGTGAGGGCCTCCGGGGTCATCCGCCGGACGCCCGACCAGTCGTGCCCCGCGTCGTACCGCCGCAGGGCGACCGGGGCACCCGCGGCCCGCAGCGCGTCGGCGACGCGCGGCCCCTCGGTCGGGTCGTCCGCGGAGGGCACCCCGAGGAACACCGGCAGGTCGCGCAGGTCTCCCGCACGCGGGACGACCACGAGCGGCGACGCCGCGGCCAGCGCACCGGGGTCCACGCGCAGCGCGGGCGCCACCGGCTCCAGGTACGGCATCAGGTCGACCACCCCGCCGAACACGTCGCGGTGCTCGAGGGCGAGCAGCAGAGCCCCGAACCCGCCGGCGCTCATCCCGCCGACGACCCGGTGCGGCGCGTCGGGCACGGTCCGCAGGTGCGCGTCCGCCCACGGCACGACGTCGTGCACCACGAACGTGCCCCGCGCGGCACCCGGGGGCGGGTAGTCGACGGGCTCGTCCTCGAGCCCCAGATCCACGTCGGGCATCACGACGACGACGGGCGGCACCGCACCCGAGGCCACCAGCGCGTCGAGGGTCCGGTCGACGTGCCCCGCGGCGACCCAGTCCGAGCCGGTCCCCGGCGACCCGTGCAGCAGGTACACGACGGGATACCGCCGGTCGGGGTGCTGGCTGTAGCCCGGCGGCACGTACACCCAGGTCCCCGCGTCGGGGACGCCGGCGGCGCCGGAGGGCACGGTCACCTGCCACGCGACGCCGGTGGCGTCGGTCGTGGGCCGCGGCGGGTCGGCAGGACGGCCCGCGGGCACCTCCGGTGCGTCCCGGCCGGACGCGGCGTGAAGCACGAGGGCGAACGACCGCAGGTCGGTGAGGTAGCCGCTCGCGACGCCGCTGGCGACGACGGCCGTCACGGCGAGCAGCACCAGGACCCCCGCGCCGCCGAGCGCCGCGCCCGGGACCCACCGGCGGTGCCGGCGTCGCCGTCCCCGCGCCGCGCGGACCACCAGCACGACCGCGCCGACCGTCGCCAGCCCGAGCAGCGCCAGCACGAGCCATCCCGGCCACGCGGGCACCTCGGCGCCGGCGGCGGTGGTCCTCACGCCCGTGCCCCCGCCTCGCGCCCCGGGTCCTCCGCCGTCGCGCTGGCGGGGCTGGACGCGAGCACCGCGCAGGCCGCGAGCGCCGCGGCGAGCGCCACCGCGACGGGCAGCGCCCAGCCGGGCTTGATGACGTCCCCGAGCAGGACCAGACCGACGGCTCCCGGCACGACGACCTCGACGACGGAGAGGACGGCGGCGGACCCGCCGACGGAGCCGCGCTCGAGCGCGCGCAGGTAGGCCAGCACGCCGACCGCGCCGCAGACGACGATGACGGCGGCGAGCGGCTGCAGCACCGTGTCGAGCAGCGGGCCCGAGGCGTGGGCCGCGCGCGCGGCGATCGCGGCGCCGGAGTAGCCCAGCCCGCTGAGCAGCGCCAGCAGCGGGGCGCTGCCCCGCCGGTACGCGGGCAGCGTCACCAGGACCAGGGCGCCGGTCGCGACGAGCATGCCGGTGGTGAACCCGGACGGGGGCGCGGGCGCGGGCTGCTCCCCGGAGCCTCCGGCGACGACCGCGAGCGCGGCGATGACGACGCCGACGGCGACCCAGTCCCGTGGCCGGGTGGGCGCGTGCAGCACGACGCGGGCGCCGATGACCACCACGACCACGGAGGAGGCGAGCACCGCCTGGACCACGAACAGCGGCAGCGCGTCCAGCGCCAGCAGGGACAGCAGCCACGCCAGGCCGTCCAGGCCGAGCGCCACGAGCACGAGGCGCTGGCGCAGCGCGCCGACGCCGCCCGCCCGGCGCGCGCCGACGGCCTGCATGACGGTGCTGACGCCGTACCCGACAGCCGCCCCGGCGGCCGCGAGCAGGGGCAGGATCATGCCCGCCCCTGCGGCCGGACGAACGGGAAGGCGAGCGTGTCCCGGATGGTGCCGCCCACCAGCGTCATGACGACGCGGTCCACCCCGATCCCGACGCCGCCGCTCGGCGGCATCGCGAACTCGAGCGCGGAGAGGAACTCCTCGTCGACCTCCATCGCCTCGGGGTCCCCGGCGGCGGCGAGGACGGACTGCTCCGTGAGCCGCCGGCGCTGCTCGACCGGGTCGACGAGCTCGGAGTACGCGGTGCCGAGCTCGGCGCCGAACGCGACCAGGTCCCAGCGCTCGGCCAGGCGCGGGTCGTGCCGGTGCGCGCGGGTGAGCGGCGAGGTCTCCACGGGGAAGTCCGTGTAGAAGGTCGGCGCGTCCGTCTGCCCCTCGACGAACCGGTCGTACAGCTCGGTGACCAGCGCCCCGTGCGTCTCGGCCGGCTCCCAGCCGACGCCGTGCGCCGTGCACAGCGCCCGCAGCTCGTCCAGCGGCAGGTCCGGGCTCACCTCGCGCCCCAGCGCGCGGGACACGGCGTCGTGCACCGTGACGACCGGCCACGGCCGGTCGAGCCGCACCCGGGTGCCGTCCGGCCGGCGCGCGACCGGTTCGCCGTGCACGGCGACCGCCGCGGCCACGATCAGCTCGCGGGTGAGCTCCCGCATGGTGCTGTAGTCGCCGAACGCCTCGTAGGCCTCCATCGAGGTGAACTCGGGGTTGTGCGTGGCGTCCACGCCCTCGTTGCGGAAGTTGCGTCCCACCTCGAACACCTTCCCCGCGCCGCCGACCATCAGCCGCTTGAGGAACAGCTCCGGTGCGATGCGCAGGTACAGGTCCAGGTCGTACGCGTTGATGTGCGTGGTGAACGGGCGGGCGTTCGCCCCGCCGTGGATGCGCTGCAGGATCGGCGTCTCGACCTCGAGGAAGCCGCGCGCCACCAGCTCGGACCGGATCGACCAGACGGCCAGCGAGCGCGCCCTCAGCAGCTCGGCCGCGCCGTCGTGCAGCGCGAGGTCCATGTGCCGCAGCCGCACCCGCGCCTCGGGGTCGGCGAGCCCGTGCCGCTTGTCGGGCGGCGGGGTCAGCGCCTTCGCCGCCATCCGCCAGGCGGTCACGGCGATGCTGAGCTCGCCCGAGCGGCTGCGGGTCAGCGGGCCCGTCACGCCGACGTGGTCCCCGAGATCCACGGCCCGCCGCCACAGCGCGAGGTCCGCCGTGCCGTCGGCGGCGAGCACCGCCTGGACCTCGGCCGTGCCCTCGCGCAGCACCGCGAACACCACCCCACCCAGGTCGCGCAGGCGGACCACGCGTCCGGCCACCGAGACCTCCGGGCCTCCGAGGGGCACGTCACGGGCGGCGGCGACCGTGTGGGTGCGCGGGACGCCCACCGGGTACGGGTCCATGCCGGCGGCCCGCAGCACGCCGAGCTTGGCGTGCCGGGCCGCCTGCTGCTGCGTCAGCCGGCGCTCGGGGACCGGGACGGCGAGCAGCTCGGCCTCCTGCGCGGCGACCGCCGCCGGGAAGGTCGGGTCGTCGGTGGCCGGCAGCGCCGGCTGCTCGGCGCCCGCCCAGCGCGGCCGCGGGAGGAACCCTTCGGCCTGTCCGAGCGCGAGCAGGACGCGCGTCAGGTGGCCGGCCGACTCGTAGCACAGGAGCCGCGGCTGCCACTCGGGCAGGTACTTCTCGTTCGAGCGGTACAGCTGCTCCAGCTGCCAGAACTGCGAGGCCAGCAGCAGGACGCGGCGGTTGAGCCGCTGCACGGGTGAGGCGCCGACGCGCTCGCCGAGCTGGAACGTCTCGCGGAACATGGCGAAGTTCATCGAGATCCGGTCGACGCCGAGGTCGCCGCCGGCGGCGACCAGTCCGGCGACCATCAGCTCGGTGACGCCGGCCACGGCCTCGGGCGACCGGCGCATGACGTCCAGCGACAGGCCGCGCCGGCCCCAGGGCACGAAGGACAGCAGACCCCGGAGCGCACCGTCGGCGTCGTGGGCCGTGACCACCACCTCCCGAGGGTCGACAGGCGACCCGAGCCGGTCGAGCGCCATCGAGTAGCCCCGCTCCTCGCCGTGCCGCCACCGGTCGGCCGCCGCGACCAGCTCGGCCTGCTCCGCCGCGGGGACGTCGCCCTGCCGGCGCACGCGCACGACGTACCCCGCCGTCCTGCCGCGGTCGACGGCCCGGCGCACCCCGCGCATCGCCGGGGCGGCGAGGTCGAAGGACCGCGTCACGATCACGGCCTCGTCCCCCATCGCCACCGGGTGCAGCCCGGCATCGCGGTACGCGCGCGCGCCGGCCTCGGTCGTCGAGGTGACGGCCGGCACCCAGCCGTAGCTGCGCGCCAGCGCCAGCCATCGGACGACCGCGTCCGGCCACGCCGCGGGATCCCCGAGCGGGTCCCCGGCCGCCAGGGCGACGCCTGCCACCACCCGGTACGACACCGCGGCGGCGCGGTCGGCGGAGAACACCGTGGACCGGTCGTCGCGGGTGGCGAAGTAGCCGAGCGAGTCGGCCGCACCGTGGGTCAGGAGCAGCCGGCGCACCTGGAGCCGGTCGCTGGCCGCGTCGGCTCCGGTGCGCGGCCGGGACCGGGTGAACAGGGCGAGCGCGAGGACGAGCCCGGCGGCCGCGACCAGGCCGCCGACGGCGCCGACCCACGCGGGCGCGGCGACCACCGTCGCCGTGTCCAGCGCCGAGCCGTGCGCCCCCAGCGTGTGCGCCAGCGACCACCGCAGCTGGTCCGCGGTTGACGGCAGCTCGTGCCGCACCAGTCGCAGCAGGCCGAAGGCCAGCAGCGTGCCGAGCACCACGCCCAGCAGCGCCACCAGAAGGGACCGCCACCAAGCACCCGGGCGCACGCGCGCCGGGAACGCCCGGCGGACGCTGAGCAGCACGGGCACCGCGACGAGCGCGACGACCACCGCGACCCAGTCCCGCGGGGCGAACCCGAGCTCGGTCCGCTCGTCCGGCGCGATCAGCCACAGGAGTCCCGCCGACAGGCCCGCCACCGCGACCGGCAGCTGCCACAGCAGCACGACCGCCCAGAGCGCGGCACGGAGCCGTCGGACCAGGCCGGAGGCGACCAGCACCAGCAGCACGAGCGAGAAGAAGCTCGGCAGGCTCGGCAGGTTCGTCACCGACAGCCACCGGCCCACCGTCCGGACCACGCCCGGCGCCAGCGGGAACAGCAGCAGCGCCAGGACCTGCCACGCCGCGAAGCCCTGCACGACCCGGCGGACGCCGCCGGACACGACCTGCGTCCAGCGGTCCGTGCCCTGGTCAGGATGTTCCGGGGTCTCACCGGCAGGAGGCGCCTCGACGCGCTCCTGCACCATGGTCCCGACCGTCTGCGTGCTCGTCACAGGCAACCCCCTCGACCCGACCGAAATCGAGGGGCCGTGCACGCAGCCCCCGGACCCTGGCCCGCCCCGGGGCGGGTACCGCGAGCCTGCCCGTCCGGCACCGCGCACGCAACGGGTGCGGCACGGCCCGGCGTGCGATGCTGCCTGCGTCCCGGCCCCGCCGGGTGACCGACGGGGGGCGACATGGGCGACGGATGCCGGACGACCGCGGGCAGGACCCGGTGAGCGGCACCGCGACGACGGGCGCCGAGGCGCCGCCGGCCGCGCGCCTCGGGCGCTGGACGCTCACCGCACTGGTCGTCGGGTCCATGGTCGGCGCGGGGGTGTTCTCCCTCCCCGGCGAGTTCGCGCAGCGCACCGGCGTGCTCGGCACGGTCGTGGCATGGGTCGTGGCCGGGTCCGGCACGCTCGCCCTCGCCCTGACGTTCCTGCGGCTCGCCGACCGGCGCCCCGACCTGGACGCCGGCGTGTACGCCTACGCCCGTGCGGGGTTCGGGCGGTACGCCGGCTTCCTGTCCGCCGCCGGGTACTTCCTGTCCGCGGTCGTCGGCAACGTCGCGTTCTGGGTGCTCATCACCTCGACGGTCGGCGCGTGGGTGCCGGCCTTCGAGGACGGCGCGACCCCCGCCGCCGTCGCGGTGGCGTCGGCGGGCGTCTGGGTCTACCACCTGCTCATCCTGCGTGGGGTGCAGTCCGCGACCGCGATCAACCGCGTGGTGACCGTGGCCAAGCTGGTGCCGCTCGCGGTGTTCGTCGTCGTCGCCGCGACCGCGTTCGACCCGGCCGTCTGGGTGGCCAACCTCGGCACCGGGGACGCCTCGCTCCTGGCCCACGTCCGCTCCACCATGCTCATCACCGTCTTCGTGTTCATCGGCATCGAGGGCGCCAGCGTCTACTCCCGGTTCGCGCGCCGCCGCCGCGACGTCGGCGCGGCGACCGTGACCGGGTTCGTCGGTGTGCTGGCGCTGTTCGTGCTCGTCACGCTGCTGCCCTACGGCGTGCTCCCGGTCGCCGAGATCGCGGCGCTCGACCAGCCGTCCGTCGGCGGGGTGCTCGCCCACGTGCTCGGTCCCGCGGGTGCGGCGTTCGTCGGTGCCGGGCTCGTCGTGTCGGTGCTGGGCGCCTACCTCGCGTGGACCCTGATGAGCTGCGAGGTGGTGGTGCAGGCCGCCCGCGACGGCGACATGCCGGCGTGGCTCGGGCGGGAGAACGCCCGCGGCGCCCCCGTGGCCGCGGTCACGGCGACCTCGGTCCTGGTCCAGCTGTTCCTGCTCACCGTGCTCGGGACGACCGACGCCTTCACCGTCGCCGTTGAGCTGTGCTCGTCCCTGGTGCTCGTGCCCTACCTGCTGTCGGCCGGGTACTCCCTGCGCGTGGCGGTCGCCGACCGCGGGGCGCCGCACCGGCGCGGCTGGGTTCTGCTCGCGGTGGTCACCGTGGTCTACGCGGTGTTCCTGGTCTGGGCCGGCGGGCTCGGGTACCTGCTGCTCACCTGCCTGGTCTACGCCCCGGCGAGCGTCCTGCACCTGCGGGTCCGCCGGGCCGGCGGCGGCCTGCGCCCGGCGGAGCGCATCGCCTGCGTCCTGGTGACGGTGCTGGCGGTGGTGGCGGTCGTCGGGCTGGTGACGGGGCGGATCGAGGTCTGACCCGCGGCCGGACCGGCCGGCACCGGCCCGTCGACGTCCGGTCACGACCGGGTGGCGGGTGCGTCGGCCCTTGTCGCGAGCGGCTCTACCGCGCCGGCGGGCAGGTGCTTCGGCGCCCAGCCGCGGGAGACGCGGCCCACCAGCGTCGGGGGCGTGGACTTGCGGGCCCACGCCCGGGGCACGCTCGACGTATCGGTGTCGACGGTGGTGCAGGAGCAGGTGCTGATGTTCGCGGCGATCAGCAGGGCCGCGCCGCTCGTGGCCACGGCGACGGCGAGCACCTCCAGCTGGCCGAGGGCGGAGTCGAGATCCAGCTCGCGGTCGACGAACCGGTAGAACGCCCAGCACACCCCCCGCCATCCCGACCAGGCTCGCGGCACCCATGATCGTGATGTCGCCGGTGGCGACGTAGAGCGCCGAGCCTGCACCGAGGACGACCACGGCCCCCAGGAGGTACCAGACCCACGAGCCCCAGAACCGACCGCGGAACCGGCGACCGCGGTCGGCGGCGAGGCCGCCCTCGGCGAGCCGGCCGGTCCAGGCCCGCCCGTCCCACCACCGCTGCCGCGCGGCTCCCGGGGACGGGTCCGGGAAGAACCCCGCGGCCGGGGCGCCGGCTCGTTCGCGAGCGGCGTAGAGGGCGGCCGCAGTACCGGCCACCAGGAGGATCGCCCCCACCAGGTTGAGCACCATGGGGAGAGAGAACCACCCTGACGATGCGCGCGCCGAGGGACCGGGGACCAGAAAGGGCTGCCACCGAAGTCGCATCCCGGTCCCGGACCCGTTTCTCCGCGCCCCGCGAAAAATCCTGTCAGGTCAGCTGTCCGCGCGCTCGGAACGGTGATCTCCCACATCCGGGACGTAGGTCGAGCGACCTCTCGCGCGCGGCTCGGCTCCGACCTACAGTGACCGCGGCGAAGATCCTGGCCCCCTCCGGCCCGGTCCGATCGAGCAGGGGGATGACAGGTGCGCGGTACGAGGCACGCAGGACACCGACGGGGCGCCCGCGTCCTGGCCGCGCTCACGATCGCCCTGGCCGCCGCGCTCCCGGTCGTCGCGCCGGTCTCGGCCCCGAGCGCGGTCGCGGCCCCGGCGGACGACTGCGCCGCCCCGACCCGGACGGTCGCCGGCGGCGGGTGGACGCCGGTCTCGGTGGCACCGGGCGAGGTCGTCCGGGTGACCGGCCGGTTCACGGCGGGCGTCGAGCGGCTGCCAGCCGGCGGGACCCTGTGCGTGGCGGCCGGCGCGGTCCTCGCACCCGCGTACCTGAACGCCGCAGCGGGGGTGCTGCGCGTCGACCCCGGCGGCGCCGCAGAGCTCCCGTGGGTGTCGGTGTCGCCCGGGTTCGTCCTCGACAACGCCGGCACGACGAGCTTCCAGGGCCTGAACGTCAACGGTCCCGCGACCCTCGGCAACGCGGCCGGGGCGACCCTGACCGTGACGGCGTCGTTCGTGCCGTCCGCCGGGACGATCGTCAACGACGGCACGCTGGACCTTCCGGGCGGCCTCATCCTCAACCCGGCCGCGACGCTCACCAGCACCGGGCGGCTGACCGTCGGCGGCTCCGCCACGATCGACGGCACGCTCGTCAACACCGGACGGGCACGGGTCGCGCAGGCTCTGCTCCTGAACGGCTCCGCGTCGCTCAGCAACGGCTGCGTGCTGGAGGTCGGCGGCGCGCTGACGCACTCCGGCGGGCCGGCGAGCAGCACCGGCCTGGTCGTCGTCGGCGGGACGTTCAGCACCAACGGCACCTGGCGTCAGTCCGGCACGGCGGCACTGTCCGCCGCCGCGCTGGTCGACGACGGTGCGGTCACCGGCTTCGGACGGTACGTCTTCACCGGATCGACCAGCGTGCAGGGCGACTTCACGGGCGACTCGGCGACCACGCCGATCGCGGTCGACGTGCCGGGCAGCGGGTTCGACGTCGCCACGGGCACCGTCGCGAACGTGCAGTTCACGGACCTGGCCCTGCCCGCACCGGCCGACTACCCCGCCCCGGACTGCGCGGGCGCCGCCCCGGTCCCCTCGGCGGACGTCCGGGTCGACATCACCGGCCCTGCCGTCGCCCAGGCCGACGGCACGATCAGCTACTCCGTCACCGTCACCAACGACGGCCCGTCGCCCGCCGCGGCGGTGCGGGTGGTGCAGACGCTGCCCGCCGCCCCGGGCGAGCTCACGGCCGTCACCGCCGACCAGGGCGGCGTGGTCGCCGGCGGGACGGTCACCTGGGACCTCGGCACCCTCGCCGAGGGCGAGTCCCGCACGCTCACGGTGAGCGGCGCCGTGCCGCCGTCCGGCGTCCTGACGACCACGGTGCGGGTCACCACGACGACCGCCGACCCCGACCCGGGCAACGACGACGCGACCACCACCACCGAGGTGAGCGGAGCCGCCGGCCGGCCGGCGCCGAGCGTCGGGTCCGTCGTGTACGAGGGCGTCGGCGGGATCCCGGTCCTGGGTGCCCTTGCCGGCGCGCCGGGCGCACCGGGCCTCCAGCTGCGGTTCGCCGTCACCTCGCCCGCCCAGTCCGGCGCCGTCGCGCTCACCCCGGAGGGCCTGTTCGCCTACCTGACGCCCGAGGACTTCGCGGGGACGGACACGTTCACCTACGAGGTCTGCGACAACCAGGTCCCCGAGCAGTGCACCGACGGCGGCACCGCCACCGTGATCCTGCACCCGCGGGCGGTCGCCGACGAGACGAGCACCCCCCGCGAGCAGCCCGTCACGGTCCCGGTCGCGGCCAACGACGCGGGCGGCACCCGCCTGACCGCCCTCGCGACCCCGCCGGGCCACGGCAGCGTCGCGCTCGACCCCGCGGCCGGCACCGCGACGTACACCCCGGAGGCCGGCTTCGTCGGCGACGACACGTTCACGTACCAGGCGTGCGCCGTCGCCGACCCGGCGGACTGCGTGACCGCGCCCGTGCTGGTGCACGTGCTCGCCGTGAACCGCGCGCCGCAGGCGTTCCTGGCCACGCTGGAGACGACCGTCGACACGCCGGTGGCGGGCCCGGTCGAGGTGACGGACCCGGACGGCGACCCGACCACCGTCACCCGGGTGTTCGCACCGGTGCTCGGCACGTCCGCCCCCGACCCCGCCGGGACGCGGTACGTGCCGCCCGCCGGGTTCGCGGGCCAGGACCTCTACGCCTACGTCGCCTGCGACGGCGGCGCGCTCTGCTCGACCGGCCTCGTCGGCGTCCGCGTCGACCCCGTCGCAGGCGACGACGCCGCGGTGACCACCGCGGGAGCGGCCGTCGGCATCGACGTCGTCGCCAACGACCGCGGCACGGTGCTGCCGCCCGAGGTCCGGTCGGCTCCCGCGCACGGGACGGCCACGCCGTCCGGCGCCGCCGTGACGTACTCCCCCGCCGCCGGGTTCACCGGCACGGACACGTTCACCTACCGCGTCTGCGCGGTCGACGGGTCCGACGCGTGCGCCGAGGCGACGGTCGTCGTCACCGTCCGCGCGGCCGGTGGGCCGGTGACAGGGACGCCGGTCCCGGGCGCGCCGGCCGCCGACGACCCCGGGCCGGCCGACCCGCGCGACCCTGGCGACCGGAGCGACGCGGCAGCCCGCCGCCTGCTCGCGATCACCGGGACGGACGCCGCCGCGACCGCGACCGCCGGGGCCCTCCTGCTCGTCGTCGGCGGCGCCGTCACGGTGGCCGTCCGCCGGCGGCGGGCCCGGTGACGACACCACGCCGTCGCGGGCCCCACCCCGCGCCACCCCCACCCCGTCACGAAGAGAGCGTGCCCGTGCCCGGTCGCGGAACCCGTGCCCCTGTCCGTCCGCGCGTCTGGATCGGTCTGGCGATCTGGCTCGGCTACCTCGTCCTGGTCTTCGCCATCCAGCGCGCCAGCGGCATCCGGTACGACACCTGGGGCGACAGCGCCCGGAACCTCTTCCTCGGCGCCGGGCTCTCGCTGATCGTCTCGACCGTCGCCCTCGTGATCACCACCAGCCTGCTCGGCTGGTGGGGTCCCGCGCTGCGCGACGAGCACCGCAGCCGGCACCGGTGGCCGCTGGTCGCCCCGGCCCTCGCGGCCGTCGCCGTCCTGATGAACCTCGGCGGCACCGACTGGGGCGCGTACTCCGGCGCGTTCCTCGGTGCGTCCCTGGTGCTGCTGCTGGTCGGCTTCACCGAGGAGCTCGTCAACCGCGGCCTGCTGCTGACGGCGCTACGGGGCCGGCTCGCCGAGGTCGGCGTCTGGTTCTGGACGTCGCTGCTGTTCGCCGTCGGCCACTTCATCAACGTGCCCCTCGGGGCGTCCGCCGCCGCCACGGTCCCGCAGGTCCTGGCGGCGTTCCTCGGCGGGACGATCTTCTACGTGCTCCGCCGCACGACCGGGTCCCTCATCGGGGCGATGGTCCTGCACGGCCTGTGGGACTTCTCCGTCTTCGCCACCGGCGTGGGCGAGGCCGGCGACCTGGCGGGGGCCGCGACCGTGGTCTACCTCCTCGCCGGGGTCATCGCCCTGGCCTCGGTCGGCTTCGTCATCAAGGACGCCGACAACCGTGCCCCGGTGCTCCACCGCTGACGTTCCTGCCCCGCTCCCCGCGCCTGTATCGATCTGTGTCAACATAGACACATGTCGAACCAGACGGTCGGCCGCGGCTCGGCCACGACCGGCTCCGCACCAGCCTCCCCCGCCGACCACGCGATGGGCCTGGACGCCGCGACCCACGTCGCGGCCACCCTCAAGGCCCTGGGCGACCCGCTGCGCCTGCGGATGCTGTCGCTCATCGCGACGTCCCCGACCGGCGAGGCGTGCGTGTGCGACCTCGCCACGGTCGCCGAGGTCTCCCAGCCGACCGTCTCGCACCACCTCAAGCTGCTCAAGGACGTCGGGCTGCTGACCTCGGAGCGGCGCGGCACCTGGGTCTACTACCGGGTGCAGCCCGCCCTGCGCGGGGCGGTCACGACCCTGCTGGACTCGTTCGCCCCCGTCGCCGCCGAGGCCGCGCACCTGTCCCCGCTGACCGGGCTCTCCGACGCGGAGACGGCCCTCGCCCGGGTCGCCGACCGGCTGGCCGCCGCGTTCCCCGACCGGGATCCCGCGGCGGTCCTGACCGTCGTGCGGGAGTCCTACACCGGCCTGGCGCGGTCCTCTGCGGTCCGCTCGCACCTGGTCGTGAACGCCGAGCGGTTCGCCCGCCAGCGCCTCACCGACACCGCCCGCGCCCTGACCGCCGCCGCCGAGCGCGCCCGGCGTCCGCAGGTCCTGTTCGTCTGCGTCGCCAACGCCGGCCGCTCCCAGCTCGCCGCCGCCCTGCTGCACCACTACGCCGGCGACCGGGTCGTCGTGCGGTCGGCGGGCTCCACGCCCGCGGGCGAGGTGCACCCGGGCGTGCGGCCCCTGCTCGCCGAGCTCGAGGCCGACGCCGAGGCCTTCCCGAAGCCGCTGACCGACGACGCCGTCCGCGCGGCCGACGTCGTCATCACCATGGGCTGCGGCGACACCTGCCCGATCCTGCCGGGCAAGCGCTACGAGGACTGGGTCGTCGGCGACCCCGCCCTGGCCTCCGACACCGGCGTGCGCGCCATCCGCGACGAGATCGACCGCCGCGTGCGCGCGCTGCTCGCCGACCTGCTGCCCGACCTGACCGTCCCCGCCTGACCCCTGAGGAGACCCCGATGAGCGAGACCAGCCAGCCCTCCGCCCTGTTCGTCTGCGTGCACAACGCCGGCCGCTCCCAGATGGCCGCCGGGTACTTGCGGCACCTGTCCGGCGGCGCCGTCGAGGTCCGCTCCGCCGGGTCGGTGCCCGCCGAGCAGATCAACCCGGTCGCCGTCGAGGCGATGCTCGAGGAGGGCATCGACATCCGCGCCGAGCGACCGAAGGTCCTGACGACCGACGCGGTCAAGGCGTCCGACGTCGTCATCACGATGGGCTGCGGCGACGCGTGCCCGATCTTCCCCGGCAAGCGGTACGAGGACTGGGCCCTGGAGGACCCGGCCGGCCAGGGCATCGAGTCGGTCCGGCCGATCCGCGACGAGATCCGCCGTCGCGTCGAGGTGCTGCTCGGCGAGCTGGGCGTCGAGCCCGTCACCGCCTGAGCCGTCCGACGACGAGAGGGCCGCACCCCCGGGGTGCGGCCCTCTCGTGCTGCGCGGATCAGGCCGGGCAGCAGGCCGGCGTCACGCGCGCCGTCCCGGTGACGCGGGAGCGCACCCGCTCGGCGATCTCGGCCAGGCGCCGGCGCGCCCGGACGACGCAGCCCGGGCAGTCCTGCGCGGCGCGCCGCAGCTCGAGCTGCCGCGTGAGCTCGCGCTCGTCCTGCCGGTGGATCGTCAGGTACACCTCGGGGTCCATCACTCCTCCTCGGGGGCGGGCTTGCGGGCGCGGACGACCGCGCCGTGCATCCCGTCGGCGACGGGGTGCGTGAACTCGACCTCGGCGTCGACGAAGCCCGCCGCCGCCAGGCCGTCCAGGTACTCGGTGCGGGACAGCGCACCGGCGATGCACCCGACGTACGAGCCGCGCTCGCTGCGCTCGTCGGGCGTCAGGTGGTCCTCCGCGACGACGTCGGAGATGCCCACGCGCCCGCCGGGCACCAGCACCCGGAACGCCTCGGACAGCACCGCGGGCTTGTCGGTGGACAGGTTGACCACGCAGTTCGAGATCACGACGTCCACCGCGGCGTCGTCGAGCGGCAGGTCCTCGATCGTGCCCTGGCGGAACTCGACGTTGGTCGCGCCCGCCTTCGCCGCGTTCGCGCGGGCCAGGTCCAGCATCTCGTCGGTCATGTCCACCCCGTAGGCGAAGCCCGTCGGGCCGACGCGGCGGGCGGACAGCAGCACGTCGATCCCGCCGCCGGACCCGAGGTCCAGGACGCGCTCCCCCTCGCGCAGCTCGGCCACCACCAGCGGGTTCCCGCACCCCAGCGACGCGGCCAGGGCCTCGGCGGGCACCGCGGCCGCGTCCTCGGCGCCGTACAGCGACGCGCCCAACCGCTCGTCCACCACCAGGTCCTGCGGCCCGCAGCCCCCACCGCCGCAGCAGCCGGCGTCGGCGCTGCCCTGCACCGCCGCCAGCGCGTACCGGGACCGGACCTGCTCTCGGATGTCCTGCACCATCACTCCTCCAAGGGATCGATCACCGTCGATGTAATGAGACTGACACCGGACATCGACGGCTGTCAACATCGACAACGGTCAATGTGTGGGCGAGGATGTCGTCATGGCTCTGGACCTGCTCCCCATCAGCACCGCGACGTCGGCCGCCTGCTGCAGCCCGGTCACCGGCACCACCATGTCCGCCGAGGACGCCGACCGGACCGCCCGCACGCTCAAGGCGCTGGCCGACCCGGCGCGCCTGCGGCTGCTGTCGATCATCGCCGCGCACGAGGGCGGCGAGGCCTGCGTGTGCGACCTGACCGAGCCCGTCGGGCTGTCCCAGCCGACCGTGTCCCACCACCTCAAGGTGCTCACCGAGGCGGGGTTCGTGACCCGGGAGAAGCGCGGGGTGTGGGCGTACTACACGGTGGTCCCGGGCGCGGTCGAGGACCTGACGGCCCACCTCGGCACCCACCTGCGGGTCGCCACCGCCTGACCGGCGTCGGCACTGGTCAGCCGGCGGCCTGGGCGCGGTCGAGCACGAGCTCGTAGCCGTCCACCAGCTCGGGGCACAGGTGCAGGACGGCGTTGTCCCAGAGCGGCCCGGCGAGGGCCGGGTCCTCCGCCAGGTACTGCTCGTAGACCGCGACCGCCTCGTCCGGGGACGCCTCCGCCACGCTCAGCGTCGCGCAGATGAACACGCCCTGGTGGAGCAACTCGTCGGCGATGTCGGACGAGTCCCTGCCGAGGTCCTCCCCCACGGCCACGACGAAGGCCGCCGCCACCGCGGCGTCGAGCGCCGGCCCCGAGCCGGGGCTCGGCTGCGGACCGGCGGTGGGCGCCGGGGTGGGCGTGGTCGGCTCGGCGGTCGGAGCGGCGGTGGACGGCTCCGGCGCGCCCGCTCCGGTGCGGTCGTCGGTGCAGGCCGTCAGCAGCAGCACGGCCGTCAGCACGGCGCCGGCCGCGAGGGGTCTCATGGGTCCATCCTCCGCCCTCCGCTGCGGGGGCCGGTCGCGCCGCGGGGAGGTCGGCGCACCTCAGCGGGACGTCTCCGGACTGCTCGCCGTGACCGGAACGGTACTGTCACGTGACCGTCCCGTGCTGTCCTCGCAGGTCAGGGACCCGAGAGCATGCAGACCTCAGACGATGGAGGGGTCACATGCGCGGTCGGTGGTTGAGGGATGCTCGTCCCGGCTCCTCGGGGCGTCCACGGGATCGCGTGGTCGCTGCGGCGGCCGCGGTGGCGGTGCTGGCGGCGCTCGGGGCGTGCAGCGAGGGAGGGTCGAGCGACGCCTCCTTCGGGCAGGAGATGGCACAGGACGACGCCTTCGCCCCCGATGACTGGCGCGACGTCCCGACCGAGCCGCAGGAGGAGTACGACGACTCCCCGGAGCAGCCGTTCCAGGACGTGACGACGAGCCCCCTGTCGACGTTCGCCTCCGACGTGGACACCGCGTCGTACAGCAACATGCGCCGGCAGCTGACGCAGGGCGCCGAGCCGGAGGGCGTGCGGATCGAGGAGCTGGTCAACTACTTCGACTACGACTACCCGGCCCCCGCGGCGGACGCCGCCGACCCCTTCACGGTGACGACGCAGGTCGCGCGTGCGCCGTGGGCGCCGGAGCACCAGCTCGCGATGATCGGCGTGCAGGCGACGGACGCGGCACCGACGAGCGAGGGCAACAACATCGTCTTCCTGCTCGACGTGTCCGGGTCGATGGACGAGCCCGACAAGCTGCCGCTGCTCGCCGAGTCGTTCGCGCTCCTGGTCGAGCAGCTCGACGAGGACGACACCGTCTCGATCGTGACGTACGCCGGCAGCAACATCGTCCTGGCGGACTCGGTGCCGGGGAGTGAGCGCGAGGAGCTCGTGCGGATCCTGAGCGAGCTGCGGGCCGGGGGGTCGACCGGCGGGGCGTCGGGCCTCCAGACCGCGTACGAGCTCGCGACGAAGAACTACATCGAGGGCGGCAACAACCGGGTCGTGCTGGCGACCGACGGCGACTTCAACGTCGGGCCGTCGACCCCCGAGCAGCTCACCGAGCTGATCCAGGAGCACGCCGCGACGGGCGTGCAGATCTCGGTCCTCGGGTTCGGCATGGACAACCTCAAGGACAACACGATGGAGGCGATCGCCGACCACGGGAACGGCAACTACGCCTACATCGACACCCTCGACGAGGCGCGCAAGGTCCTCGTGGACGAGTTCGACTCCACGATGTTCGTCGTCGCCCAGGACCTGAAGGTGCAGGTCGAGCTCAACCCCGCGGCCGTCTCGCAGTACCGGCTGCTGGGCTACGACAACCGTCGCCTCGAGGACGAGGAGTTCGACGACGACACCAAGGACGCCGGCGACGTCGGTGCCGGGCACTCCGTCACGGCGTTCTACGAGCTGGTGCCGGCCGGTGATGAGGACCGTGACGACGACCTGGACTACCAGGACCACGCGACGTCGGGCTCCAGCGACTTCCTGACCGTGCACGTCCGCTACAAGGACCCCGGGGCGACCGAGAGCACCGAGGTCGTCGTCCGCGCCGGCGCCGACACGTACACCCGCTCGCCGACCGACGACTTCCGGTTCGCCTCCGCCGTCGTCGAGTTCGGCCTCGTGGCGACCGGGTCCCAGTACGCCGACGGTGCCGACACCGCCCGCGCCCGGGACCGTGCCCTGGAAGCCCTCGGGGAGGACCCCTACGGCCTGCGCACCGAGTTCGTCGGCCTCGTCGAGAGGTACGAGAGGATCGCCGGCTGACCGGCCCCGGTCGAACGGTGACATGACGAGGCGGTACCTTCGACGTCGTCGCCTCGGAGCAGCCTCGCAGCAGCCCCGAACGACGCGGGCGTCGTCCTGAGGGCTCGAGGGACGAACCCCGTGGCCGGGCCTCTAGCTCAACTGGCAGAGCAGCGGACTTTTAATCCGCGGGTTGTGGGTTCGATCCCCACGGGGCCCACCTCACCTGCACGTCCCCGTCCGCACCGGACCGGTGCTGCCCTTGACCGGCCGGGTGCCCCACGGGACCCTGAGGGCCACAGCGAGGTCGAGGGGGATCCGCCATGAAGTCACTCAGGTGCATGGTCGGCCGGCACGACTGGTTCGCGGAGCGGAACCCCGACCAGGGCGGGCCCCAGGCGATCACCGAGGTCTGCGCCCGGTGCGGCGCCGACCGCCCGGTGTACGAGCCGTCGTCCGGCATGGGGATCTCGACGGCGATGATGCGCGGGCCCAGCTGAGCGGTCGCCACCGACGACCGGCTCAGTAGGTGAACACCGACACGTCCCCGCGCAGGTCGCTCGCCAGCTGGGCGAGCTCCCCGACGGAGCTGCCCATCTGGGTGACGACAGCCGCGCTCGTCTCCGCCGCCGACGCCACCCCGGTGATGTTCTGCGCGATCTCCGAGGAGCCGGTCGCGGCCTCCTGGACGCTGCGGGACATCTCGGTGGTGGTGGCGGTCTGCTCCTCGACGGCGGACGCGATGGTCAGCTGGTAGTCGTTGATCGAGGCGATGATCGCGCCGATCTGCCCGATGGCAGAGACCGCGTCGCCCGTGTCGTTCTGGATGGCCTCGACCCGGCGGGCGATGTCCTCCGTGGCCTTGGCGGTCTCCTGCGCGAGCTCCTTGACCTCGCCGGCGACGACCGCGAAGCCCTTGCCCGCCTCGCCCGCACGGGCCGCCTCGATCGTCGCGTTCAGCGCCAGCAGGTTCGTCTGCTCCGCGATGGACGTGATCACCTTGACGACGTTGCCGATCTCCTGGCTCGACGCACCCAGGCGGGCGACGTGCTGGTTCGTCTCCTCGGCGACGCCCGTGGCCTGGGCCGCGACCTTCGCCGCGAGCGAGGCGTTCTGCGCGATCTCCTGGATGGACGCGCCCATCTCCTCCGCGCCCGCGGCGACGGTCTGGACGTTGCGGGACACCTGCTCGGCAGCGGCGGCGACCACGCCCGCCTGGTGGCTCGTCTCGCGCGAGCCGGCCTCGACCTGCCCGTTGGCGGTGGCCATCTCCTCCGCGGCCGCGGCGAGCGTCTGCGCCTTCTCCACGACGTGCGCGAGCGTCGCGCGCAGCGAGGCCTGCGCGGTGGCGAGGTCGGTCGCCATCGCGCCGATCTCGTCGCGGCTGCGGACCGGGGCCTCGACCGTGAGGTCCCCGCGCGCCATCGCCGCGAGCGCCACCCGCACCCGCTCGACGCTGCGGCGCATCGAGCCGGCCACCGTGAACGCGAGCGTCAGGACGACCGCCAGCGCCGCACCGAGGCTGATCACGAGCAGCCGGACCGAGGAGTCCGACTCGTGCTGCGCCTCGGCGGCCAGGTCGTTCGACAGGGCGGTCAGGTCGGCGTCGAGCTGGTCCAGGTCACCGGCGAAGGCCGTCGCCATCGGCACGGACACCTCGGTCAGCAGCGTCTCGTACTCGCCGCCGTCCGGGGCCGCGAGCGCGGCGGGCGTCAGCTGCGCGTCGCGGACGTCGAGCCACGCGGCGTAGTCGGCCTTGAAGGCCAGCCACGCGTCCAGGTCCGCCGCCTCGGTCGCGTCGAACGCGGCGATCTTCTCCGTCATCCCCGCGTCGTTGTCCTGCTGCTTGGTCAGCCACTCGTCCTTGGCGGCGTCGCTGTGGACCGCCGCGAGGTTCGCCAGCGTCATCCGGGCACCCTGCTGCTTGATGTGGATCTGACTGCGCAGGTAGACCGGCCCCTCCTGGATCGCCGCCAGGTGCGAGGTCGTCTCGGCCACCGAGCGCAGCGCCTGCACGGCGAGCGCGCCCGTCCCGACGGCCACGGCTCCGAGCAGACCGACGACGGCGAGGATCTTCACCCGGATCGACCAGTCGCGCGGATGCGCGCGACGGGCGGACGGCGCCGAGGGCGCAGCTCGGTGGGGGCGGTTCGGCGGCAGTGCGGTGCTCATCGGGACTCCGGGTCGGGTGCCGGGCAGCAGTCGCCGCCCGGGAAGGCACCCGCGAGATCGCCCGGCGCGCGCCCCGGCTGAGGGGAATCGGGCGCTGACCGGCGCGTTCGGCCGCCGCAGAGCCCGTGGCAGCAGAGCCCGCCCCGCCAGGTGTGGGTCGTACGTCCGGGCCCGCGGGTGAAATGCCGATCAGGCGGCCCCGCAGCGATCATCGAGGTCCACGCCGCGGTTACTCCGGGTCGATCCACCACCCCGGCAGGCGCCCGCCCTGCTGGATCGCCTCGGCGCCCGAGTGGTACTGCTCGCCCCACGCCCACGCACCGCCTCGCGAGGAGACGACCACGGAGATGTAGCCGCTGCCGGCGATGACCTTGGCGGTCCGCGGCGCCTTCGGGTCGAGCAGGGGCACGGCGGACCCCCAGCCGTTGTCCTGGCGCACCTGGTAGTGGTAGCCCGACCCCCACGCCCACACGCGGCCGTCGGTGTCGAGCGCGAGCACGTGCACGCGGCCGGCCGACACCTGCTGGACGTCGGCGAACGCGGGGACCGCCTCGGGGGTGAGGCGCCAGTCGTCGTCGCCCTGCCCGAGCTGGTTCTCGTCGTTCCGGCCCCAGGTCAGCACCCGACCGTCACCGGTGAGCGCGACGGAGAAGTCCTCGCCGGCGGAGACGGCGGTCACACCCGTGAGGCCCGGTACCGGCGCGGGAGTGATGCGGTCGGTCGTGGTGCCGTCGCCCAGCTGCCCCCAGTTGTTGTCCCCCCAGCCCCAGACCGTGCCGTCGGCGGCGAGCGCGAGGACGTGGGTGCCGTCCTCGAACCAGCCTCCGGCCGCGACCGACGTGATCGCCGGGACGCCCTCCGCTCGGACCGGGGAGAGGAGCGGGACACCGGTGCTGAACGGGTCCGCAGCAGACAGCACGCCCCACGTCCACACCGAGCCGTCGATGCCGAGAGCCACGGACGTGTCCCCGGACGCGACGACGTCGCGCACGCGCGGGATCCCGGGAACACGTTGCGGTGTGACGGACGACGTCGTCGTCCCGAGCCCGAGCTGGCCGTTCGTCCCGTCCCCCCAGGCGTAGACCTCGCCCGATCGCGTGACCGCGAGGGAGTGCTGGTGGCCGGCCGCTGCCTGCGCGATGTCCGTGAGCCCGGGCACCACGAGCTCGTCGCCGTACTCCACCCCCGGGACGCCGAGCCGGCCGGAGGAGTTGGTGCCGGACGCGTGCACGGTGCCGTCCTCCAGGACGGCGATGACGTGGTTGGGGGCGACGTCGAAATCACGGTAGCGGGCGGTCACGGGCGGGTCCTGGTAGACGAACCGGGACGCCGCCGAGACCATCGAGGTGCCCGAGGCCGTCGTGACCACCACGTCGACCTCGCCGGGCTCGTGCTCCGGGGAGACGGCGCGGATCATGCCGCTGTACGCGTCGAACTCCAGCGCGGGGACGCCGCCGAACGTCACGGAGACGACGTCGGTGAGGTCGTCGCCGGAGATCTCGACGTCCGTGGTGCCCTCCGGCGTGCCCACGGCCGGGTACAGCTCGCCGATGACGGGCAGACCGGTCTGCTCGCCCGGGTCGTCCGGGTCCTCGCCCGGGTCGTCCGGGTCCTCGCCCGGGTCGTCCGGGTCCTCCCCGGGGTCACCCGGGTCGTCCGGGTCCTCACCCGGGTCGCCCGGACCGGACAGGTCCACGACCCACTCGCGCAGCGGGACGGTCACCTTGCCGAGGTCGATGTACTTCGCGGCCAGCTGGTGGTCCAGGATCTCGGCCTTGATGCCCAGCTCGATGCGCAGGACGACGCTGGCCTTCGTCGTGAGCTTCTGGGCGGGCACGTCGACCTCCGCCTTCAGCGCCGGGCCGGCCGACAGCCGCAGGGTCGGGCCTGCGACATCCCACAGCTTCACGTCGAGGCTCATCCGCACACCCCCCTCGGCCGCGTAGGCGATCGTGGCGGTCGGCGTCCCCGAGAACTCGAACGCGTGCGTGTCGATCGACTCCCAGTCGCCGTCGCGGTAGGCGAAACCGAGTTCCGCGGAGCCGGTCGCCTTCACCTCCACACCGACCGACGCGGTCGCCGTCAGGGAGTAGTAGACGGTCGGGTCGAGCGTCGACGTCAGGACGACCGGCACCGGGCCGACCGGGACCGTCACGGCTCCGAGGCGGATCTGCGACAGGTCGACGTCCTGCTTGAACTCCACCTTCTCGGTCAGGTTCATCGACGCGCCCGCCGACAGCGACGTGCCCTGGACGACCGAGAACGTCTCGATGTCCGCGCTGATCCCGTCCCACGAGACGTCGAGGTCGATCTTCAGGTCGAACGAGAGCGTCAGCGAGAGGTCCACCTGCGCCGCCGCCTTGACCCGGCCGTCCAGGTACGTGCGCTCCGCCACGGTGCGCGAGATCGCGTACGTGAGGTCCGCTGCACGGGCCGACATCGCGGCACGCGACGCGAACGGGGCGAGCCACGCGGCACCGGCGCCGGGGAGGTCGTCCTCGCTCTGGGTGCCGTCCACCTCGTCGAGCGGCACGTCGGCGACCGAGACGTCCGCCTGCAGCACGGCGTCGGTGAGGGCGGCCTGCGAGGTGCGCAGCACGGTGGTGCCGCCGAGCACGGTGACGGCCTCGACCCGGCGCAGGAACCCCTCGGGGGCGGCAGCCGAGACACCGCTGACGACGACGTCACCGGCACGCAGCGTCGTGGTCCCGGCGAGGACGACCTCGTCGGGCCGGACCTCGAGCACCGCGTCAGCGGCTTCGGCCCCCAGGACGCGGGTCTCCGGTGCGACGACCACCTCGTCCTCGACGGGCGCCTGGACGGTGACCACGCGACGTGCGGTCCGCTCACGCCCGGCCCAGTCCGTGGCGGTGGCGGTGACGGCGTGCTCGCCCTCGGGGACGGGGATGGTGAGCGACCACGTGACCGACCCGTCGCCGGCAGGGCGCACCGCCGCCTCTCCGAGCGCGACGGCGCCGGCGGTGAGCACGACGGAGCGGACGCCCGACCCCGTGTCCCGGGCGGTCCCCGTGAACGTCACCTCGGGCGACGCGGCCTGGTCGACGACGGTGCCGGCCGCGGGCGTCGTGATCTCGATGTCGGGCGCGGTCCGGTCCGAGCTCGCGGCGGCGGGTGCACCGACGTAGCCGACGGCGACGACCCGTACCAGGCGGGCGCCCGCGGGCAGCAGCACGGACGTGCGTCCCGAGGCGTGGACCGGCAGAGCCAGCGTGAGGTCGGTGGTCGATCTGGCGGCGACCGGCACGCTGACGTCCGGCAGCAGGAGGGAGCCGAGCAGGGACACGCCGGTCTGGAACCGGCCGGGGCGGGTCCCGGTCGTGACCGTCGCGCGCACGACCACGGCGGACGCCGCGTCGGGGACCTCGCCCCCGGTCAACGTCAGCCGACCCAGCGAGACGGGGCCGGAGGTCGCGGGCAGCTCCGTCGGCGTCACCGGTACCACTCCGCCGGGCGCTGCTCCATCGGCCACCCAGCCGACGACGGTGACGGCGAGCGCCGTCGTCGCTCCCCCGTGGACCGCGACGGTGAGGTCGCCCGCGTCGTCCAACGCAGCGAGCACCAGGTCCGTGCGGGGGCGCGTGCCTGTGGCGACGACCGCCCGGGTGCCGTCCTCGCCCGCCGGGAACGCCAGCGACCCGCTCGCCGATGCGGTCGACCGCACCGACAGCCAGGCCGCGCGAGCTCCTTCGACGGGCACGCCGGCGAGCCCCGCCAGCGGCACCGTCAGCGTCCCGCCCGGTCCCGGGACGGTCCCGCCCAGGCCGGTGGCCTGATCCAGGACGACGGTCGGCTCGACCAGGACGGTGCCACCGGCCCCGGGACCCGTGGCCGGCACTGAGGACACCGCCGCCACGACGGTGAGGGTGACGCGTGCAGCCACCGACGCGGTGACCGCGACCCGCCCGCTCGCGTCGGGCCGCACGAGGACGGTCGCGGACGTGCTGCCGGCACCGACGTCGAGCGAGGGGGCCGAGGGGGCGGCATCGCCGGGGGTGCCGAACGTCGCGGTGCCCGCGCCGGCCGCCTCTGCCTGCGCCTGCACCACGAGGCCCTGCACGCCCTCGGCGGCACCGCGGCCTGCCCACAGCGGCACGACCTGCGCCTGACCGGGGGCCAACGTGACCGGCCGGGCCTGCGCCCACCCGTCGGACGGCCGCACGGGCTCCAGCGCTCCGGCGGTCGGAGCCGTGCCGCCCGCCGCGAGCGTGGGGCGCGGGGGCCCAGCGGTCGCCGCCGGGGACGACAGGGCGACGACGACGGCCGCGACCACGGCCGCGACGGCAGTGCGGAACCCGAATCTGGGCACGAGTGGTACTCCTCTGGCGGGGGGCACGCACCCGGAGGTGCCGGGACGCGGGCGTCACCCTGCCGGAGCCACGGCGCGTCCGTGACCGGTTCGGCATCGTCGGACGGTCGGTTCACCCGGTTGCCGCTGACGCGTCACACGTGCGGCCCCCTCGCACCTGCTCCTGCCAGCGGCTGCCCCGTCGTCCCGTACGTGGCGCACCGAGCCGGCCTGCGCGCGGCACTGTCTGTCCGAGCCCGGTCAGGAATCCGGCCGGAGCCCGATCGCCCGGCGCACGCCCCACAGGTAGTCGGCCGGCCGCTCCCAGGCCGCGAAGTGCCCGCCGTGCTCGTGCTCCCGCCAGTCGGCGACGGCGAAGAAGCGCTCGGCGAAGCGTCGCGGGGCGTTCACCAGGTCCTTGCCGAACATCGTGACGACGGTGGGGGTCTCGATGCGTGGCCAGTCCTTGGCACCGCCGGCGGCGTACGGGGTGAACGACGTGCCGATGCTCCCGGTGAACCAGTACGCGCTCACCCAGGTCAGCGCCTCGTCGCGGGTGAACACGCGGGACAGGTCGCCGTCGCAGTCGGTCCAGGTCACCAGCTTCTCGACGATCCACGCCGCCAGCCCGGCCGGCGAGTCGCCGAGCCCGACGGCGAGCGTCCCGGGACGCGTGGCCTGCTCGTGCATGTAGCCGCCCTGCTCGGCCTGCCACCGGTGCCCGTACGCGACGTAGGCGCGCTCGTCGTCGTCCAGGTCCTCGGGGAGGTCGACCAGGAAGTGGTACTGGGAGACGTCGGTCAGGTGCAGCGCGGTGACCGCGTCCGGGTGCCGGGCGGCCAGGGCCTCGGCGACGTCGCAGCCCACGTCGCCCGCGGAGACGACGTACCGCGGGAACCCGAGCTCCCGCATGGCGTCGGCCACCGCCTCGGCCATGTCCGGCGCGGACAGCCCACCGCCCGGGACGGGCGCCGCGAACGGGAACCCGGGCAGCGCGGGCACCACGACCGTGACGTCGTGCAGCTGGTCGAGCACGCGCTCGAACCGCAGCACGGAGTCCGGCCACCCGTGCAGCAGGAGCACGACCGGTGCGCCCGGCCGCGCGTGCCGGACGATCGCCCGCACGGGGACGGCCGCGTGCTCCGTCTCGACCCACGGGTACCCCGCGATGCGGTCCTCCTGCGCCCGCCAGTCGAACCGGGTGCGCCAGTGCTCCAGCAGGTCGGCCAGCAGCTCGGGGTCGACCCCGAGCTGTCTGTCCAGCGCCGCGGTCCGGACGGGCCGGAACCGCGCGAGGCGGTCGGACAGGTCACGGACGGCATCCGGGTCGACCCGGACGAAGGCGTTCTCGCGCACGTGCATCCTCCTGGTGGTGGTGGCTCGCCCTCCCGACGCCGTCACTGTGCCACCGCAGACCGACACGGCCTTGCCGGGGACTCAGGCCTCACCCCTGCCCGCGGCTGAACTCCTGCGTCCCGAGCACTCCGAGCAGCCGGAGCTTGCCCTCCGCCTCGCTGCGCGGCGCGGCGGTCAGCACGAGCAGGGTCTGCGACCCGTCCTCGGTGAACAGCGCCTGGCAGTCGACCTCGACCGGCCCGATCTCGGGGTGGACCAGCACCTTGTGGTCCTCGAAGCGGCGGGCCACCTCGTGCGCCTCCCACAGCCGCGCGAACTCGGGGCTCCGGTCGAGCAGCTCGCGGACCAGCTCGCCCGCCCGCGAGCGCGGCCCGGTCGTCCCGTACGTGGCGCGCAGCGAGGCGACCTGCGCGCGGCCCTGGCGGTCGCGGTCTTCCTCGGGGTAGCGCAGCCGCTCGGTCTCCGGGTGGGCGAACCAGCGGTAGATCGCGCTGCGGTCCCAGCCGGTGAGCCCGTCGACGTCGCCGAGCAGGGCGCGTGCGAGGTCGTTCTGCACGAGCGTCACGCCGAGCGCGTCGAGGATGAGCGCGGGGGTGTCGGTGAGCCGGTCGAGCACGCGCAGCAGGCCGGGCGCGACGTAGTCCTCGGCCGCCGCGCGGTCCGGCGCGCTGTGCCCCGCGACGCGGTAGAGGTAGTCGCGCTCGTCCGGTGTCAGCCGCAGCGCCCGGGCGAGCGACCCCAGGATCTGGGTGCTGGGCTGCGGCCCGCGGCGCTGCTCGAGGCGCGTGTAGTAGTCGGTCGACATCACCGCGAGCTGCGCGACCTCCTCGCGGCGCAGGCCGGTCGCGCGCCGGCGCACCCCGGGGCCCAGCCCGACGTCGGCGGGCCGGAGCGCCTCCCGGTGCCGGAGCAGGAAGTCGGCCAGCGCATCGCGATCCACCCCCGCAGTATCGGTGCGCCCGCGGCACGCGGACCAGGGACTGCCGGTCCCCCGATGAGCGCTCTCTGGCGGGCCCCCGGCGGCGCGCGAAGACTCGACGGCATGCAGATCACCGGAAACACCGTCTTCATCCCCGGCGCCACGAGCGGCATCGGGCTGGCCCTGGCCCTCGCCCTGCACGAGCGGGGCAACGAGGTCATCATCGGCGGCCGCCGCACCGAGCTGCTCGACGCGATCACCGCCGAGCACCCCGGGCTGCACGCCTACGCGGTCGACACGACCGACCCCGAGAGCATCGCGGCGGTCGCGAAGCGGGTCGTCGCCGAGCACCCCGAGCTGAACGTCCTCATCCCGATGGCCGGGATCATGCGCGTCGAGGACTGGACCGGCCCGGGCTTCCTCGAGTCCGCCGAGCAGACGATCACCACGAACGTCCTCGGTCCGATCCGGCTCATCGCGGCGTTCGTCGAGCACCTGCGCACCCGGCCGTCGTCCACGATCGTCACCGTGTCCTCGGGCCTGGCGTTCACCCCGCTGCGGGCCACCCCGAGCTACAACGCCAGCAAGGCGGCGATCCACATGCTGAGCGAGTCGCTGCGCCTGCAGCTCGCCGGCACGAGCGTCCAGGTGCTGGAGCTGGAGCCGCCGTCGGTCGCGACGGACCTCATGCCCGGGCAGCGGGACAGCGCCATCGCGATGCCGCTCGACGCGTTCGTCGCCGAGGTGCTGCAGCTCATCGAGTCGCAGCCCGACGCCACCGAGATCCAGGTCGAGCGGGTCAAGTTCCTGCGGTACGGCGAGGCGCGCGGCGACTACGACCAGGTCGTGGCGGCGATCAACGCGAGCGACCCGCACGGGAAGTAGGCCGCGTCACTCCAGGACGTACACCTGCTCGCCGCCCCACCCGAACAGCCGGCCGTGCTGCGCCTCGAGCTGCTCGATCCCCTCGGGCAGCGGCGTCGCCCACACGCGCTCGCCGTCGTCGAGGTCGTAGGCGGCGAGCACGGCGTCCCCGGTGGCGGCCTCGCCCTCCACCCGGAGCAGCGACCGCCCGTCCGTCATCAGCGGCGACGAGCGGGGGTCGCCGCCGTCGGTCGACCACCGCTCTGCCCCGGACGCCGGGTCGAGAGCCCACACCGTGCTCCCCGTGGTGCCGTAGAGCCGGCCGTCCAGCAGCACCAGGACGGACCGCGTCGCGGCGTCGGACGGACGCTCCCACAGCTGCCGGCCGGAGTCGGCGTCGACCCCGCGCAGCACGCGGCCGTCGTCACCCTGGGCGTCGAGCACCAGCACGCCGGGGGCGCTCCCGTCGTCCGGCTCGATCACCGCCGGCGCGCCCTGGGTGGTGACCGTGCCGGAGCCGTCGACGCCGAGCAGCCGCGTGCTGCTGCCGTCCCCCGTGTCGAGCAGCCGGTCACCGCGTGTGACCTGCAGCGCGGTCCCGGTGGCCTGGACGGTGCCCCGGCGCGGATCCAGCGACCACGTGCTCGCGCCGCCGTGGAGCAGCAGGTGCGAGCCGGCGACGGTGAGCTGCGGACCCGCCTCGGCACCGCCCGCGAACGGGTCGGACACGTCGGTCCGCCACGGGTCCCCGCTCCCGAGTTCGGTGCCCTCGACCGTGATCGCGTCCGGCGTGCTCGTCGCGACCACGAGACGCCCCCCGATGACCGCCGCAGACCCGGCACCGGGCAGCTCGCGGGTGTCCGTGACCGCGCGTGCGGCGACGTCGACGGTCACCAGCGTGGTCGTCGCGGTCCTGCCGCTCGCGCTCATCACGGTGCACCACAGCGTCGTCGCGGGGTCGACGTCGGCGTCGCAGCCCACGCCCAGGGTGCCGGCGTCGAGCAGGGGGTCCGCGATCCTGGCCCGCCAGACCTCGGCGCCGGTCCCCTCGTCCACCGCGACGACGAGAACCGGCTCGTCCGGCGCGGACAGGGACGCGCCCACCAGCAGACCCCCCGCGGCCGGCACGAGCTGGCTCGGCAGCATGCCCGCGCCCCACGCGCTGGCGTCGAGCGGCGGGGTGATCGTGGTCCTGACCACCGCGTCGGTCCGCCGGAGGTCGGCGACGTGCTCGCCCTCGGCTCGGGCGCCGACGACCTGCCAGGCCATCAGTCCGACCACCGCCGCGAGCGGCAGCGGCCACCACCGTCGCAGCAGCCGCCGGGCCTGCGACCGGCGGGCGTCCGTCGCACTCGTCGCGGTCCGGACGTCGTCCTCAAGGACGAGCTCGACGTCCTCCATCCGGTCGGCCATGCCGCCAACCTAGGCCGCGAGCCCGGCCTCCGGGGCCGGTTCGGGCGCTCGGACCGTCAGCCCGCGGCGCGCCGCACCAGCTCCGCGATCCGCTCCTCGTCCGCCGGGGTCGGCGTCGTGAGGGCGTACACGGTCGGCCACATCGCGCCGTCGTCGAGCTGCGCCGGGTCCTCGAACCCGAGGGTCGCGTAGCGCCCGTCGAACTTCCCGGCGGCCTTGAAGAAGCACAGCACCTTGCCGTCCTTGGCGTAGGCGGGCATGCCGTACCAGGTGCGGGGGGTCAGGTGCGGGGCGTTCTCCCGGACGATGCGGTGGACCGTCTCGGCGAGGGCGCGGTCGGCGGGGCTCATCTCGGCGATCTTCGCGAGCACCTCGGCCTCGGGGTCGGCCTTCGAGCCGCCCGACGCCCGGCGCCTCTCGGCCTTCACCTCGCGGGCGCGCTCCTGCATCGCGGCGCGCTCCTCCTCGGTGAAGGGGACGGCCTCCTTCGCGGCGGTGCTGCGGCGCCTCGGCGTCGTGGTGTCGGTCATGGTGGCTCCTCGGGGTCGTCGGTGCGCACCACGCTAGGGACGCGGATGGCGGCCGGGCTTCTCGAAAACTGACCGATCAGAGCCCCGTGCAGCGCCGCGACGCACCGCGGCCGCCGGGCACCTCGCCCGGCGGCCGCAGCACGCCCCGCACGCCTACGGCGCGGTCACTCCTTGACCGGGATCGCCTGCGCCTCGAGCTCCTGCACGGTGCTCTCCTCCGCGGACTCCAGCGCCTCGGGGACCGTGCCCTGCCCGGAGGCGGCGGCCTTGAGACCGTCCGAGACGTCGTTGTAGACCTGGGTCATCGTCGGGCCCCACACGAAGTCGGGGTCGACCTGGGCGGAGGCGTCGGCGAACACGTCGTAGATCGCCTGGCCCCCGTAGAACTCGACGCCCTCCTTCAGGACGGGCAGCGACGCGCCCTCCTTCGTGGCCGGGTAGAGGTTCGCCTCCTCGTTGAGGATGGTCAGCGCCTCCTCGGAGGTGTTGAGCCAGAGTGCGAACTTGGTGGCCTCGTAGAGGTGCTCGGAGCCCTTGAAGACCGCGGTCGAGGACCCGCCCCAGTTGCCCGCGGCCTCCTCGCCCGCCTCCCACTGCGGCATCGGCGCCACCGCCCACTTGCCGGCGGTGTCGGGCGCCCCGCTCGCGATGGAGTTCGCGCCCCACACGGCGGACACCCACGTCCATGCCTGCCCGGTGTTGTAGGCGTTGTCCCACTCGGTGGTCCACGCGGGGACGGTCGAGACCAGGTCGTCGGCCAGCAGGCCCTGCCAGTAGTCGGCGACCTTCGTGGACTCCTCGGACGTCAGGGAGACCGTCCAGCCCTCGTCGTCGGAGGAGAACCACTGCCCGCCGGCCTGCCACACGAACCCGGCGAGCTGGTTGACGTCGGCGGTCGAGAAGTTGGTGATGTACCCGCCGGCGGCCCGGACCTGCTCGGCCGCGGCCTGGTACTCCTCCCACGTGGTGGGGACCGGGATGCCGGCCTGCTCGAACAGGTCGGCGCGGTAGAACATCGCCATCGGGCCGGAGTCCTGCGGGACCGCCCAGACGGACTCGTCGTCCCCGAGCGTGACCTGGCCCCACGTCCAGTCGACGAACTGCTCCTGCGCCGCGACGACGTCCTCGCAGGCGGACAGGTCCTCGAGGCCGTCCTGGACGCGGAAGTTCGGCAGGGCGTCGTACTCGATCTGGCCGAGGTCCGGCGGGTTGCCGGCCTCGAGCTGGTTGAAGAAGTTCTGGTACGTGCCGCCGTTGCCGTTCGGCCCGGTCTGCACGGTGACCTGGATGTCGGGGTTCGCCGCGTTCCAGGCGTCGACGGCGACCTCGATGCCGGGGATCCAGGAGGTGTAGGTCAGCTCGACCGGGCCGTCGGCCGGCTCGCAGGCGGCGGCGGCCCCGGTGTCCTCGCCGGAGGAGCCGGAACCGTCGGACGAGCACGCCGCGAGCGTGCCGACCAGGACGGTGGAGGTCAGGAGGGCGACGACGCCCGCCCGCTGGCGCTGGTGCATGACAGAGCTCCTTCTTCATCGAGGGATGTGTCTCGCTGACCGCGTCCGCCGGGGGACGGCGCGGGTGGTGCGGGATGGTGCGGGATGGTGCGGATGGTGCCGGTGGTACGAGAGGGGTGCGGTCAGGAGGGGTGCGGGGTCACTTCACGGACCCCGCGCCGAGGCCACCGCGCCAGAACCGCTGCAGCGCCAGGAACGCGACGACGAGCGGGACGATCGACAGCAGCGAGCCCACGAGCACGAACGTGTTGAGCTCGGGGATCTGGTTGAGCTGCGAGTTCCACTGGTAGAGGCCGAACGTGACCGGGAACTTCCGCTCGTCGCGCAGCATGATCAGCGGGAGGAAGAAGTTGTTCCAGATCGCGACGAACTGGAACAGGAAGATGGTCACCAGCGCCGGGGTCATCAGCCGGACGCTGACGCCGAAGAACGTGCGGACCTCCCCCGCGCCGTCGAGCCGGGCGGCCTCGATGAGCTCGTCCGGCACGCTGGCGGCCGCGTAGATGCGGGCCAGGTACACGCCGAACGGGCTGACGATGCTGGGCAGCAGCACGGCCCAGTAGGTGTCGGTGAGGTTCACGCGGGAGAACAGCAGGAACAGCGGCAGCGCCAGGGCGGTCGCCGGGACGAGCACCCCGCCGAGCACGACGTTGAAGATCGCCTCGCGGCCCCGGAACGCGTACTTGGCGAGGGCGTAGCCGCACATCGCGGCGAGCAGCGTCGCGACGAGCGAACCGACGCCGGCGTACAGCAGCGAGTTCGCCATCCACTGCCCGAACAGCCCGTTGCGGTACGTGAGCACGTCGCGGACGTTCTCGACGATGTTCAGGTCCGCGAACCACAGGGGGTTGGTGCCGAGCACGTCGCCGCGGGTCTTGGTCGAGGCGACGAGCAGCCACCAGATCGGCAGCAGGAAGTAGACGGTGAACACCGCCATGACGAGCATCGCCGACAGCCGCGGCAGCACGGGCGTCCGGACGGAGCGGCCCGGGGTCGTCCCGGTCGCGGACCGGCGGCCGGCGGGCGGGGCCTGGAGCGTGGTCATCGTGCCTCCCGGCGCTGCGAGAGCTTGAGGAACCCGAACGACAGGACGAAGGTCGCGAGCGCCAGCACGACGGAGAAGGCCGCTGCGAGGCTCGGGTTCGGCACGGCGGACGTCGTGTAGACGGTCATGTTCGGCGTGAACGTGCTGGTGACCGCCGAGCTGAACGACCGGAACACCTGGGGCTCCGCGAGCAGCTGCAGCGTGCCGATGATCGAGAAGATGGCGGTCAGCGAGATCGCGGGCAGGACCATCGGGATCTTGATCGACCAGGCGATGCGCGCCTGGCTCGCCCCGTCCAGCACCGCGGCCTCGTACACCTCGCTCGGGATGGCGAGCAGCGCCGAGTAGATGATGAGCATGTTGTAGCCGACGTAGACCCAGGTCACGACGTTGGCGATGGCCCACAGCACCAGGTCGGCGCCGAGGATCGGGACGTTCGACGTCAGGGCGGTGAACGGCGACAGCCGCGGGGAGTACAGGAACCCCCACATGATCGCCGCGATGACGCCGGGGACCGCGTACGGCACGAAGTAGGCGAGCCGGAAGAACTTCTTGCCCTTGACCAGCGGGGAGTCGAGCAGCAGCGCGAACAGCAGCGCGAGCCCCAGCATCACCGGCACCTGCACGACGCCGAACACGAGCACCCGGCCGACCGACGACCAGAACGCCTCGTCCTCGAGGACCCGCTGGTACTGGGTGAGCCCGCCGAAGACCGTGCGCGCGGCGCCGAACGTGCCGTCGCGCTCGACGGTGAGCAGCGACTGGTAGACGGCGTACAGGATCGGCACGACGTAGAAGGCCAGGAACAGCAGCCCGAACGGTGCGACGAAGAAGGCGATGGCCTTCCGGTACCGGCGGGAGCCGCCCCGCGCGGCCGGGGCGGGTGGCGCCACGACGGGCGGGGCGTGGGTGACGGCGGTCATCGGACGGGCTCCTCTCGCAGGACGCGGACCGCACCCCCGGGGACGACGAGCTCGCCGGCGACGGCGGTGTCCGTCACGAGCTCGTACCCCCGGGCGGGCAGCGCCACGTCGGTCGTGGAGTGGTTGACGAGGAAGGTCCAGCGGCGGCCGTCGGCGGCGGCGCGCACCACGCGCTCCACCCCGGCGGCGGCGAGGGCCGGGTCGGTGGCCACGCCGGCGTCGGCGAGCACCCGCCCGGCGAGGTCGGCGAGGTCGGGCGCCTCCAGGGCGGTGGCGACGTACCAGGCGCTGCCGAGGCCGGCCGCGCGGCGGGTGATCGCCGGGTCGCCCGCGGCGGGCCCGTCGGCGAACCGGGCGAGCACGTCGGCACCGACCGCCTCGGACCGCTCGCTCCAGAGCCGGGCGCGCTGGCCGGTGTCGAGCGTGAGGACGTCGCCCGGCAGCACGGGCGCGACCTCCTCGACCCGGACGCCCAGCAGGTCCCGGAACGCGCCGGGGTACCCGCCGAGGCGGACCGCGTCGCGCTCGTCGGCGATGCCGGACCAGAAGGTGACGAGCGCGGTCCCGCCGGCCTCGACGAACCGGGCGACCGCGGCGGCCTCCTCGTCCCGGACCAGGTACAGGGCCGGCACGACCACCACGCGGTAGCCGTCGAGCGGCGCGGACGGGCTCACCACGTCGACGGTCACCCCCTGGGCGCGCAGCGCGGCGTAGGCGGCGAGGACCTGCTCGCGGTACCGCACCGCGGTGGACGGGACGTTCTCGCCGTCGACCGCCCACCAGGACTCCCAGCCGAACAGCACCGCGACGTCGGCCTGGACCCGGGAGCCGGCGACCTCGTCGAGCCGGTCCAGCGTCGCGCCGAGCTCCAGCACCTCGCGCCACTGCCGGGACGCGGTCCCCGCGTGCGGGACGAGCGCGGAGTGGAACTTCTCCGACCCCTGCGTCGACGCCCGCCACTGGAAGAAGCAGACGCCGTCCGCGCCGCGGGCCACGTGGGTGAGCGAGTTGCGCAGCATCTCCCCGGGGCCCTTGACCAGGTTCACCGGCTGCCAGTTCACGGCGCCCGTGGAGTGCTCCATGAGCAGCCACGGCGCCCCGCCCGCGACGCCGCGCGTGAGGTCGGCGCTGAACGCGAGCTCGGTGGTCGGGTCCGCGAGGCGGTGGTCGAGGTAGTGGTCGTTCGCGACGACGTCGACGTGCGGTGCCCAGGCGAAGTAGTCGAGGTCGCGGATGTGGTCGGTGACCATGAAGTTCGTCGTGACCGGGGCGGCGCTGTGCGCGCGCAGGACCGCGGTCTCGGCCCGGAGCTGGCCCAGCAGCTCGTCCGAGCTGAACCGCTGGAAGTCGAGCACCTGCCCCGGGTTCCGGGTGGAGAGCGTGGCGCGCGGCGGCAGCACCTCGTCGAACGTGCCGTAGCGCTGGCTCCAGAACGTGGTGCCCCAGGCGGCGTTGAGGGCCCCGACGTCGCCGTACCGGTCCCGCAGCCACCGGCGGAACGCGGCCGCGCTGGTGTCGCAGTAGCACAGGGCGTTGTGGCAGCCGAGCTCGTTGGACACGTGCCACAGCGCGAGCGCGGGGTGGTCGCCGTACCGCCGGGCGACCTGCTCGACCAGGGCCAGCGACCGCTCCCGGAACACCGGGGACGACGGGCACCACGCCTGCCGGCCGCCGGGCCAGCGGGTGGTGCCGTCCTCGGCGACCGGCAGCACCTCGGGGTGCCGGGTGGTCAGCCAGGGCGGGGTGGACGCGGTGCCGGTGCCGAGGTTGGCGCGGACGCCGTGCTCGGCCAGCAGGTCCATGACCTCGTCGAGGTCGCGGAAGTCGTACTCGCCCGGGCGCGGCTCCACCTGCGACCAGCCGAAGACGTTGACGGCGACCAGGTCGACGCCCGCGTCCCGCATGAGCCGCACGTCCTCGCGCCACACGGACCGGTCCCACTGCTCCGGGTTCCAGTCGCAGCCGAACGCGACGCCCGGGTGCGTGAAGGTCGCCCGGGCTGGGCCGGTCCTGGCCGTCGACGGGGCGGCAGTCGTCGTCATCGTGCGCAACTCCCTTGTGTGTGCACGTGCACATGTCCGCCCGTCCGCGATCCGGCCGGGCGATGTGTGAACGTGCACACATTAGCGCCGTGCGTCCCGGTGTCAAGCCCCGCGGCGTCGCTACAGTGGGCCCGTGACCGCCTCCCCGCCCCGCCGCAAGCGCGCGACGGTGCACGACGTCGCCCGGGAGGCCGGTGTCTCGCGCGGCACGATCAGCCGGCACCTGACCGGCGAGGGCTACGTCTCGGCCGAGGCCCGCGAGGCCATCGACGCGGCGATCCGCAAGGTCGGGTACGTCCCGAGCCAGACCGCCCGGAACCTGGTCCGCCAGCGCACCAACGCGGTCGGCTTCGTCGTCCACGAGCCGCACCGGCTGTTCCTCGAGGACCCGAACATCGGGGAGATCCTGCTGGGCGCGAACGAGGCGCTGTCCGAGGCCGACTACCAGCTCGTGTGCCTGGTCATCGGCTCGGACCGGGACGGCGAGCGCGTCGCCCGGTACCTGCGCGGGGGCTTCGTCGACGGGGCCGTGGTCGTGTCCGCCCGCGCCAACGACCCGATCACGCGGGTGATGCGGACCGCCCAGCTCCCCGTCGCCTTCGTCGGCCACCCGCCCGACCTGCAGGACCAGTCGTGGGTCGGCATCGACAACGTGAGCTCGGCGCGGGACATCACCGCCCGGCTCCTGGCGACCGGGCGCCGCAAGGTCGGGATGATCGCCGCCGCCCTCGACCGCGACTCCGGTGCCGACCGGCTCGCCGGGTTCACCGACGCCCTCGGGGACCGCTTCGACCCCGCGCTGGTGCAGCCCGTGGAGCTGTACTCCTACTCCGACGGGGCCGCGGGCATGTCGGCCCTGCTGGAGCGGGTGCCCGACATCGACGGGGTGGTGGCCGCGTCGGACGCCGTGGCGGCCGGGGCGCTCGACGCCCTGCGCCGGGCCGGCCGGCGCGTGCCGGAGGACGTGGGCCTCGTCGGGTTCGACGACTCGGCGTGGGCGCTGCGGTGCACGCCCCAGCTCTCGACCGTCCGGCAGCCCGCCGCCGGGCTGGGCCGCGCGGCCGCGCGCAGCGTGCTCGCGCAGATCGCCGGCGACCAGCCGGAGCCCGCCGCGATCCTGCTCGACACCCCGGTGGTCTGGCGCGACAGCGCCTGACCACCGGTCGCCCCTAGCCGGTGCGGGCGGCGGCCGACGCCCTCGCCCGCGCGCGGCCCGCGAGGACCAGCCCCGTGCCCGCGACGGTCGAGCCGAGCCCGCCCAGCACCAGGTCGCCGACCGTGTCGCGGTACGCCACGTGGATCGTGGGGTCCGCGTACGTGTGGCCGAGGTACTCCCCCACCTCCCACAGCACGCTGAGCCCCAGCCCGAGGGCCGTCGTCACCGCCACCGACCCGACGCGCTCCCCGGTCCCGGTCGCCCGGCCGGGGTCGAGCACCGCCCCGGACCGCCGGGCCAGCACCAGGTGCGCGACCGCCGCGACCAGCCCCGTCACCACCAGGTGCATGACGAGGTCCAGCCACGTCACCGCCTCGTAGAGCCCGAGCGCGCCGGCCCACGCGGCGGCGAGCAGCCCCGCCCCGTACGCGGCGTCCAGCCGCCCGTCGACCCCGGCCGTCACCGGCACCACGAGCCCCGAGAGCACCAGCCCGAACAGCGCCGCGTCCACCGGCCCCCGCGCGACCACCGCGACGACGACGCACACGGCGCCGGCCACGCGCACCACGCCGCCGGGCCCGCGCAGCAGCAGCCCCACCCGACCCCGGTCCACGCCTAGTCGCCCTTGACGTTGACCAGCTGGTGCAGCACGTGCCGCACCTCGACCAGGTCCGCGGCGTCGGCCATCACCTGGTCGATGTCCTTGTACGCCGCCGGGATCTCGTCCAGGAACGCGTCGGTGTCGCGGTACTCGATGCCCCGCATCGCCTCCCGCAGCTGCGCCCGCGTGAACTGGCGGCGCGCGGCGGACCGGGAGTACGCGCGCCCGGCGCCGTGCGGGCTGGAGCACAGCGACTGCGGCTCGCCCTTCCCGACGACGACGTACGAGGCCGTGCCCATCGACCCGGGGATCAGCCCGGCGTCACCGGCCCGCGCGCGGATCGCGCCCTTGCGGGACACCCACACCCGCCGGCCGGCGTGCTCCTCCTGCTCGGTGAAGTTGTGGTGGCAGTTCACGCGCTCCGCCTCGACGACGTCCTCGCCGACGAACGCGCCCGCCGCGGCGACCACCCGGTCCATCATCTCCTCGCGGTTCAGCAGGGCGAAGTCCTGGGCCCAGCGCAGCTCGCGGATGTACGCGTCGAACTCCGCGGTGCCCTCCTCCAGGTACGCGAGGTCCCGGTCGGGCAGGTCGACCCGGGCCTTCCGGCAGCGCTCCGCGGCGACCGTGATGTGGTGCTGGGCGATCTTGTTGCCGACCCCGCGGGACCCGGAGTGCAGGAACAGCCACACCCGCCCGGACTCGTCGGCGCTGACCTCGATGAAGTGGTTGCCGGAGCCCAGCGAGCCGAGCTGCAGCCGCCACCGGGGCGCGTACGCGGCCGGGTCGAACCCGGCGGCGCGGGCGGCCTCCTCCAGCGTGGCGACGCGCTGCTCCGCCGACCGGGTCAGCCGGCGGTTGGCCACGCCGGCCGACAGCGGCACGCGGCGCTCGATGTCGACCCGCAGGTCCGCGAGCCGCCCGGCGGCCCGCAGCCGCTCCTCGGTCCACTGCGTGCGGACGGCGATCATGCCGCAGCCGATGTCGACCCCGACCGCCGCCGGGATGATCGCCTCGACCGTCGGGATGACGCTGCCGACCGTGGCGCCCTTGCCCAGGTGCGCGTCCGGCATGAGCGCGACGTGCGGGTGGATGAACGGCAGCTCCGAGGTGCGGACCGCCTGCTCGCGCGTCATCGGCTCCAGCAGCGAGGCCCAGCTGAGCAGCCGGTCGGTGATCCGTTCGGGGGCCATTCCCCGATCGTGGCAGCCGGTCACCCGCGCCGCCCGTCCAACCGGGTCTCACACCGGCCGCGGCAGGCCGATCCGCGCGTCGACGCCGGGCGACCAGTGCACGAGGGGCTCGGCGGTCCCGACGTCGAGCCCGCACCGCGCGGGCAGGTTCGTGCGCAGCCCCTCGACCGTGCCCGCGTGCAGCGGCCACGGCGGGTGCTCGACGGGGACGCGCCACAGCCGCCCCGCGCGCCGCACGTACGCGTTCCACCGGCCGGTCACGGCGTCGGTGAAGGCGTCGGGCACCCGCTCCGGTCCCGGGTGCCGGACGGTCACCCGGAGCTCCGCGCCCCGGCGGTCCGTGACGGCGTAGTCGGTGCGGCCCCCGGCCCGCAGCACCGTCCCGTCGGCGCGGACGTACGGCAGCCCGAGCGCGCGCAGGCCCGTGACCACCAGCGTCCGGGCGCAGAGCATCGTGAGGAACCACAGGCCGTCCGTGCCGCTCGCCGGGTGGTGGACGTACGTGCGGGCGTTCACCTCCGCGAACGCGGCCAGCGCCGGCGGGGCGGGCGTCCCGGGCGCGCGCACGTCCCGCATCACCAGCGGCGTGATCCCCAGCCACGCCGCACCGTCGAGCACGTCGGCCCGCAGCCCGGGCGGCAGCAGCCGCTGCACCGCGGCGGGCTCGCACGGCCAGTGCAGGAACGCGACGGCGTCCCACCGCTGCAGGGTCGCCGGGACCCGCACCGGCTGGTCGGCCGTCCGCCCGCTCACGGCGGCTCCCGCCCCAGCGCCCGCCGGCGTCAGATCACGGGGTCGTCCGTCGCGGGCCGCTCGGACTCACGGAGCCCGGCCCCGGGTTCGTCCTGCGGCGCCACGGCCGGCGCCACGGCCGGCGGCTCGGCCGGGCCGGACGCGGTGTCCGGCGGCGAGCCCAGCCGGATGGCCATGTGCCCGCCCAGGTACCCGCTGACCCCGAGCACGGCGCCCGCACCCAGCGCGACCGCGACGCCGAGGCCCCGGTGGCCGCCGCGCCGGAGCAGCCACGACGCCCCGTACAGCCCGAGCGCGACCTCGTTCAGCACGCCGTGCACCGAGCCCACGCGCTGCGTCCGCCGGTCCGAGACCGCCCAGTCGGCCACCCCGGTGATCGCCGTCGGGACGGCGGAGAGGATGCCGAGCCCCAGCAGCGTGTCGGCCGCCCGCTGCTTGCCCGGGTCTGCGGGAGCCGCGAGGTCGAGGACGGTGGCGCTCGCCCAGAAGCCGATCGGGGCGTCCGTCATCAGCGGGTGGGCGGCGTGCCCGAGCGGCTTGCCGTGCAGCAGCCCCGCGAGGCCCGGTCGCGCGCGCAGCGCGGCCAGGACGACGGGCCGCACCCGGTCGATCACGGGGTCCAGGCCGGCCGCCTGCTCCAGGCGGCGGGTGGCGCGCAGCGGTGCGCTCTCGTCGAGGTGCATCGGGTCCCCCCGGGGTCGGTGGCGTGGGCGTCGCTGTCGAGCATCCCGCCCCGCACCCCGCCGCGCACGGCGAGCGGCGCCCGGATGCGCCCGGAGCAGCGGCGACGCATCCTGGAGCGGCAGGACCGCGTCGAGGAGAGGCGCCTGACGCAGCAGCGCACCGGGGGTTCTCATGTCGTCTTCTGTTCCGGCCCGCCCTGCCGACCGCACCGCGGTCCGGCAGCCGCACCAGTGGCTCGCCCTGGTCATCGGGATCGTCTACCTCGTCGTCGGCCTCGCCGGCTTCCTCGTCACCGGGTTCGACGGGTTCACCGAGCACGACCACACCCAGACCCTGCTGGGCTTCGCCATCAACCCGCTGCACAACATCGTGCACATCGTGATCGGCCTGCTCGGCATCGCCCTGTGGAGCACCCCGTCGAAGGCCCGGACCTACGGCTGGCTGCTGTTCATCGGCTACGGCGCCACGTTCGTCTACGGCCTGGTCGTCGCGAACCGGCCCGAGTGGAACTTCCTCAACATCAACGGTGCGGACAACGTGCTGCACATCGTCTCGGCCCTGGCCGGTCTCGCGATCGCGCTGTGGCCGCGCCGCGACCGGGGCACGGCCCGCGCCTGACCGGCGCCCAGCACCGGACCGGCATGAGGACGAGCGTCGCGCAGACCGCGGGGGCGGGACTGCGCGCGCTCGTCGCCGTCGTCCGGACCCTGCGCACCGCCCCGCGCCCGCTGCACCCGCGCGGGGTGGTGCGCCACGGGACGCTCGTGCTCGACGCACCCGACGGGCCCGACGCCGGCGTGGCTCCCGGCGCGCGCGAGCTCGGCGCGCCGCTGGTGGCGCCCGTCGTGGCGCGGGTCTCCCGCTCCGTCGGGCTGCCGGCACCGCTGCCGGACGTCATCGGCGTGGCGGCGCGGTGGACCGTGGACGGCCGCCCGCAGGACCTCCTGCTGTCCAGCACCGGACTCGGCCGGGCGACCCGCTTCCTGCTGGCCCCGCGCCGCCGACCGCTCGGCGGCGGGTTCGGGACGCTCATGCCGTTCCTCGACTCCGGCGGCCGGCCGGTGCTGCTCGCCGCGGTGCCCACCCCGGGCGCGGACCCGTCCGCCCGCGACGGGCTGGACCTGATCCTGCTGTCCGCGCGCCCCGGCGGCGCGTGGCGGCGCTGCGGGCGGCTCGTGTGCCCGGCGCGGCCGGATGACACGGACGACCCGGCCCTGCGGTTCGACCCCGTCCTGCACGTTCCGGGCACCCTGCGCGTGCCCCGCTGGGCCGCCCGCCTGCGCGTCCCGTCGTACCGGGAGGCCCGCGGCGGCGACGAGCCGGACCGCCGCGCGCCCGCCGGGGTCACCGCCTGACGCACGCCTATTGTGCACCGATCGGTTCACTGTTACGCTGAACCACATGGTTCAGCAACACCACCTGGACGAGGTCTTCGCGGCCCTGTCCGACGCGACCCGACGCGACGTCCTCGTGCGCCTCGGCGAGGGGCCGGCGACCATCGGCCAGCTCGCCGAGCCGCACGGCATCACGCTCACCGGCATGAAGAAGCACGTGCAGGTGCTCGAGGACGCCGGTCTGGTCGCCACCGAGAAGGTCGGGCGCGCACGCCAGTGCCGCCTGGGGACCGAGCGGCTGGACGACGCCATGTCCTGGATCGCGTTCTACCAGCGCCTGTGGGAGCGCCGGCTCGACGGCCTCGAGGCCTTCTTCACCCTGCAGCAGGGCGTGCCGGACGACGACGCGCCCGACGACGGACCGCCACCGACGGAAGGACCTACGCCATGACCACCGACGCCACCGACCTCGAGCTCCGCGCCTCGCGGGTGCTGCCCGCCACGCCGGACGAGGTCTTCGACGCCTACACCGACGCCGAGAAGCAGAAGATCTGGTTCGCCATCCTCGACACCGAGCCCGGCGTCGTCGAGATCGAGGTCGACCTGCGCGTCGGCGGGCAGCAGACCGCGGTCTGGGGACCCAGCCGCGACCAGCTGTTCCGCGAGACGCAGACGTTCCTCGAGATCGACCGGCCCCACCGGCTGGTCACCGAGTCGGTGGGCAGCAGCCCGGACGGCCAGACCATGACGACGCACGTCGTGGTGACGTTCGAGGCCGTGGAGGGCGGCACGCTGATGAGCGTGGTGCAGAGCGGCTTCCCGACGCCCGAGGTGCGCGACTTCTTCGCCGAGATGGCGTGGGTCGGCGCGTTCGACCGGATCGAGGCGTACCTGTCGCGCGCGTGATCCCGCGCGGCTGATCGGCACGACGGCCGGGGCCCACCACCCCGGCCGTCGTCGCGCGCGCCCGGGCTGGTCGGTCAGCGCGCCGGGGCGCCGTACCGCAGGCCGTCGACGAGGAGGTCGAGCAACCCGCGCACGCGCTGCTCCCAGCGGTCGGAGTCCGGGACGTTCCACACGCCGCCCATCGCCAGCATCACCTGCTCGCCGTCGACGTCGGGCCGCACCGACCCGTCGGCGCGCCCGGCGTCCAGCAGGAGGTCGATCGCGGCGATGATCCGGCTGCGCGTCTCGGCGAACAGGGACGAGTCCGAGCCGACGGCCGTGCGCAGCGCCGCGCCCATCCCCCGCTTCGCGGCGGCGTACCGGACGAACCGGCCCATCCACTCCCGCAGGGCGTCGACCGCGGGGCCGTCCTGGTCGAGCAGCGCCGGCGCCGCGTCGCACAGCGCGGTGACCTCCTGCCGGTACGCCGCCTCGACCAGCGCGCTGCGCTCCGGGAAGTGCCGGTAGAGCGTCCCGATCCCGACGCCCGCGCGCTGGGCGATGGCCTCCAGGGGCATGTCGCCGTCCTCGGCGAGCGCCTCCACGGCGACGGCGAGCAGCCGCGCACGGTTGCGCGCGGCGTCGGCGCGCAGCGGCCGGGCGGCGGCGGGCGACGAGGATGCAGCGGTCACGGTCGACTTCCCCTTGCGATCCGGAGGTCCCTCCGGTTAGAGTCAGGAGCGAAACGGAGGCTCCTCCGTTCCAGGGTACGCCGCCCGCGCCGCCCCGTCGACGCCGGTCCTCCCGGGCCCCCGGCCCGGCCCGACCGCCGACCCGGCCGCCAGCGCACCCGACCGTCCGACCCCTCGCGGAGGCACCCATGGCCAGCACGTTCCACGGACTCACGTTCGACGCCTACGACGCCCACGCCGTCGCCCGGTTCTGGGGCGCTGCCCTCGGCCGGGACGTCGCGCCCGGCGCCAGCCCCGAGCACGCCGAGCTGCTCGACGACCCCGCGAGTGGCGCGCCCCGGCTCGTCTTCGACCGCGTCCGCTCCGGCGGCGTCGTCCGCAACGCCCTGCACCTGGACCTCGTGACCACCGACCTCGAGCGGGAGTCCGAGCGGCTCGTGCGCCTCGGGGCCCGGCGGCTCGGCGCGGTGGGCGGCGCGGCGCGGTGGGTGAGCCTGACCGACCCCGAGGGCAACGCCTTCGACCTCATCCCGGCCGCCTGACACCGCCACGGACGGGTGAATCACCCGGCCCACCGCGCGCCATTGACCCCTTTGTCCTAGTTTGCGACTGCAGTCACCGCAGACCCGCACACCGACAGGGGAAGACGCCATGACCAGCCCTTACGGCCAGAACCAGCACACCCCCGCCGTCCCCACGGCGACCACCGGGACCCCGGTCCTGTCCATCATCACGTTCGTGCTCTCGGCGATCGCCGTGCTGTTCCTGCCGATCGTGTTCGGACTCGCTGGAATTGTCACCGGCATCTTCGCCGTCGTGCGCAAGGAGCGCCTCGGCAAGATCGCCCTGATCGTCGCCGTCGTGGCCACGATCGTCGGTTTCGCGCTCGGCGCGCTCGTCATGAGCCAGATGTCCTGACCTCGGCGCAGGCCGCTCACCAGCGGCCCCGCGGCCGTTCCGGATGCGGGAACCGTCATCCCGTGGGACGGTCATGACCGTTCGAACCGCGACATGGAGGTGCCCGATGGGATTCTTCGCTTTTCTGCTGCTGGGACTGATCGCCGGTGCGATCGCGAAGGCGATCCTGCCCGGGCGTCAGGCGGGCGGCTGGTTCGTGACCCTGCTCCTCGGCGTGGTGGGTGCGCTGCTCGGCGGCTGGCTGGGCAGCGTGCTGTTCAACCGCCCGCTCGAGGAGTTCTGGTCGCTGCAGTCGTGGCTGCTCGCCATCGCCGGCTCGATCATCGTGCTGCTCATCTACGGCGCGCTGACCGGCCGCAAGGGCGCCCGCGCCTGACGCCCCACCAGGGGGCATCGACCTGGTCCGGCGCGTGGTGGGACACCACCGCCGGACCGGTGCCGGGCACCCGCACCTGACGGTGGGACACCGTCACGTGCGCCCGGCACGACGAGGGCTCGCACATCCACTCCGGTGGATGCGCGAGCCCTCGCTGCGTCTGCTGTCAGTCCCGGGGCGCGAGCGTGAAGGCGGGGCCGCCCGTCCCGGTCGCCGGGTCGGCGTCCAGCGTCAGGTCCGCGAGCGCCTCGGCGGTCGTCGGCGGTACGAAGACCGTGGCGCCCTCGGTCGCGATCACCTCGTCGCCGGGCACGGCCTCCGGGACGAGCGCGAGGTCGAAGGCCCCGAGCTGCTGCTCGGACTCCGCGATGCGCAGGCCGCCGGACTCGGGCAGTCCGGCACGGGTGGTCAGGTCACGGACGGCGGTGCTGGCGTTCTCGGTCACGGTGAGCACAGGTGCTCCTCTCGTCGCCGGTGGCGGTCGCCGCACCCGTGAGGGGTGCGTGGCGACCATCGGACCCCTCCACCGTCGGCAGGTCCGCGACGAGATGCAACCGCGGGTCCGCTGGGCAAGACCCGCCGCGTCCGCTGCGCGGAGCCCGCTGGACACCCCGCGCCCGGCAGGGCACGCTCCGCCCTCCGCCCTCCGCCCTCCCGCTCGCCC
>NZ_CABEGA010000002.1 GCF_901521055.1 Cellulomonas hominis
CCCGTTCGGCGCCGGCGTCAGCTGTGTACAAGCGACAGCCCCAGCCCTGCGCCGCCCGGCCCCGCGCCGCCCACCCCCGTGCCGCGGAGCCCGAGGCCCGCGCCCCGCAGCCCGCGGGTCCCGTAGCGGCCCATCGTCAGCGCCCGGGCGCGCGGCGGTGCGGACGAGGACGTCCGGTGCGTCGTCCTCCCGCCCGCCAGCCGGGCGCGCAGCGGTGCCAGGCCGTCGTTGGTGACGAGGCCCGCCCACACGAGGTCCCAGAGCGCCTCGACGAGCGCCGCCTGGGACGGCGGGGTCTCCAGCTGCTCCGCGACCCGCGAGCCGAGGGCGCCGAGGAAGTAGGCCCCGCCGCCGCGCAGGGCGTCCACCAGGGCGCGGTGCAGCGGGGTGTCGAGGTGCTCGGCCGGGGTGACCTCCTCGCCGGGCGGGGCGAGCAGCGGGAGGGTGAGGTCCGCCGTCGCCGCCAGGTGCAGGCTGACGAGCCCGTCCTTGCCGGGCAGGGTCCCATGCCCGGCCCACAGCACCTCGCCGGCCGAGGTCAGCTCGTCGAGCAGGGCCGGCGTGTAGTCCGGCACGCGCGCGGGCAGCACGAGCGACTCCAGGGCGGACGCCGGCACCACGGCCCCGGCGAGCTGCTCGACCGCGCGCGCCAGCCCGTCGAGGCCCCGCAGCGCGCCCGGCCCGGGCCGGCCGGTGGCGTGCTGCCACGCGGGCAGGAAGCGGCCGAGCGCGACCTGCGGCACCGGCTCGACCTCCGAGCGGAGCGCGGCGAGCGACCGGCGGCGCAGCGTCCGCAGCACGTCCGCGTCGCAGTACTCGTCACCGACCCCGCCGAGCGCGTCGGGCCGCAGCCGGCCCTGCACGACCACGCCGGCGCGCTCCAGGGGCCGCAGCGCGGACTGCACCACCGCGGTGCCCAGGCCGAACCGGGCGGCGGCCTGCGCGGCGGTGAACGGCCCGTGCGTGCGGGCGTGCCGGCGCAGCAGGTCGCCCAGGGGGTCGGGCAGCACCTCGGTGAACACCTCCGGCACGCCCACCGGCAGGGCCACCCCGAGAGCGTCGCGCAGCCGGCCGGCGTCCTCGACGGCCGCCCACTGCTCGGCCTCGGCCGGCTGCACGCCGGAGATCCGGACGCGGATCAGCCGCCGCGCGTGCTCCAGGTCGGCGAGCCAGCCCGCCACCCCGCCCCGCACGTCCTCGCGGGTGCGGGCCTCGACGCCGGCGAGCGGCAGGGGGCCGTGCCGGCGCACGACGTCCGCGACCTGCTCCGCCGTCCGGGCCTGCCGGTCCGGGTCGGTCGCCGTGAGCTCCGCCTCCGTGCGGAGCACGGCATCCGGGTCCAGCAGGTCCGCGATCTGCGACCCGCCGCCCCCGCCCAGCAGCTCGTCGAGCAGCGTGGGGTCCAGGGTCAGCGCGGCGGCTCGGCGCTCGGCCAGCGGCGCGTCCCCGTCGTACAGGAACTGCGCGGTGTAGCCGAACAGCAGGGACTGCGCGAACGGCGAGGGCCGGGTCGTCGTGACCTCGACCACGCGGACCCGGCCCGCCGACACGTCCCGCATCAGCTCGATCAGGGCGTCGATGTCGAAGTCGTCCTGCAGGCACTCCCGCACGGCCTCGAGCAGGATCGGGAAGTCCGGGTACCGGGATGCGACGCTCAGCAGCTGCGCGGACCGCTGGCGCTGCTGCCACAGCGGCTGCCGCCGGTCGGGACGGCGGCGGGGAAGCAGCAGCGCGCGGGCGGCGGCCTCGCGGAACCGCGCGCTGAACATCGCGGAGCCCCCGAGCTCGGCGCGGACCGCCTCGGCGACCTCCTCCGGCTCGATGAGCAGGTCGGCGGCGTCCACCGGGGCGGTCTCGGGCGCGCCGCCGCCGGCAGGTGAGCCGTCCGCGGACCACGCGTCCGGCGCGGACCAGCCGAGCAGGTCCCCGATCGGGTCGGAGGCCGCAGCCAGCATGTCCGGCAGCCGCAGGACGATGCCGTCGTCGGCGTGCAGGGCCGCGGCGTCGACGCCGAACCGCTCGCGCAGCCGGGCGCCGAGCACCAGCGCCCACGGCGCGTGCACGCGGGCGCCGAGCGGGGAGTGCACGACGACGCGCCAGTCGCCGAGCTCGTCGCGGAACCGCTCGACCACGACCGTGACGTCGCTCGGCAGCACGCCGGTGGCCTCGCGCTGCTCGCGGAGGTAGCCGAGCAGGTTGTCCGCCGCCCAGTCGTCGAGGCCCGCCTCGCGCACCCGGGCCCGCGCGTCGCCGTCGGGCAGGTCCGTGACCTCGCGGGCCCAGGCACCCATCGCACGGCCGAGCGACGCGGGCCGCCCCTGGGAGTCGCCCTTCCAGAAGGGCAGCCGCCCCGGGACGCCCGGGGCCGGGGTGACGAGCACGCGGTCCGGGGTGATGTCCTCGATCCGCCAGGTGCTGGACCCGAGCGTGAACGTGTCGCCGACGCGGGACTCGTAGACCATCTCCTCGTCGAGCTCGCCCACGCGCTTGCCGCCGCGGGTCCGGCCCCCCGAGCGCTCCGCGTCGACCGGCACGTCCGCGGTCTCGGCGCCCGTGGCGAGGAACACGCCGTACAGGCCGCGGTCCGGGATCGTGCCGCCGCTCGTCACCGCTAGCCGCAGGGCACCGGGGCGGGCGCTGAGCACGTCGGTCGCGCGGTCCCACACGATCCGCGGCCGCAGCTCGGCGAACTCCTCGCTCGGGTAGCGGCCCGCCAGCATGTCGAGCACCGCCCGCAGCGTGGCGTCCCCGAGGGTCGCGAAGGGGGCGGACCGCCGGACCACCGTGGCCAGCTCGGCGACGGTCCAGTCCTCGGTCGCGACCATGGCGACGACCTGCTGCGCGAGCACGTCGAGCGGGTTCGCGGGCACGGACACGGGCTCGATCTGCCCGGCGCGCATCCGCAGCGCCGTCACGGCCGCGGGCACGAGGTCGCCGCGGAACGTCGGGAACACGACGCCGTGCGAGACCGCGCCGACCTGGTGCCCGGCGCGCCCGATGCGCTGCAGGCCGCTCGCGGCCGAGGGCGGCGCGCCGACCTGCACCACCAGGTCCACCGCGCCCATGTCGATGCCGAGCTCGAGCGAGCTGGTCGCGACGACCGCCGGCAGCCGGCCGGCCTTGAGCTCGGACTCGGTGCGGGTGCGCTCCGCGCGGCTCATGGACCCGTGGTGGGCGCGGGCGATGATCGTGTCCGCGTCCCGGGCGTCGACGCCCACGGCGGTGCCGGACTGCGCGGTGACCTGCGCCGCCCAGAGCGTGCCGGGGTCGGGGACGTCCTCGCCCTGCCGCTCGGCCCACACCTCGTTCATCCGGGCGGTCAGCCGCTCGGCACCGCGCCGGGAGTTGGTGAACACGAGGGTCGAGCGGTGCTCCGCCACGAGGTCGACGACGCGCTCCTCGACGTGCGGCCAGATGGACGGCCGCGTGCCGCCCGAGCCGGCGGCCTGGCCGGTGAGGTCGGCCTCGCCGGGGGCGAGCGGGGGCAGGTCCGCGTCCTTCGCCCGGGGGGCACGGGTGCCCGACCCGTCGTCGGGCAGCGGCGCCCCCAGGTCGGTGAGGTTCGGCACGGGCACGACCACGTCCACCTGGATGACCTTGGTCGACGGCGGCTGCACGACGACGACCTCGCGGCCGCCGTCCGCCGGCGCGCGCCCGCCCGCGAGGAACGCGGCCACCCGGTCGACCGGGGTCACGGTGGCCGACAGCCCCACCCGCTGGGCCGGACCCGGGCCGCCCGGTCGGTCGAGCAGCGCGTCGAGCCGCTCCAGCGAGACCGCCAGGTGCGCCCCGCGCTTGGTCCCCGCGACGGCGTGGATCTCGTCCAGGATCACGGTCTGCACGCCCGCGAGCCCGGCGCGGGCGCCCGAGGTCAGCACGAGGAACAGGGACTCGGGCGTCGTGATGAGGATGTCCGGCGGCTTCGTGGCGAACGCCCGCCGCTCGTTCGGCGGGGTGTCTCCGGTGCGCACGCCCACCCGCACGTCCGGGAGCGTCAGCCCGCGCCGGGTCGCCGCCTGCCGCACGCCCACGAGCGGGGAGCGCAGGTTGCGCTCCACGTCGGTGGCCAGCGCCTTCAGGGGCGAGACGTACAGCACCCGGCAGCGCTCCACCGGGTCGGCGGCCTCGTCCACCGGCTCGGCGGCGATCCGGTCCAGCGCCCACAGGAACGCCGCGAGGGTCTTGCCGGAGCCGGTCGGGGCCACCACGAGCGCGTGCCGCCCGGTCGAGACCGCGTCCCACGCCCCGGCCTGCGCGGCCGTCGGCTCCGCGAACGCACCGCGGAACCAGTCCTGGGTCGGCTCGGAGAACCGGCCGAGCACGTCGGCGGCGCTCCGGTCGGGCTCGGGGGGTGGTGTCACCGCGCCATTCTGTCCCCCGCCACCGACACCCGCGTGCCGGGCGCCTGGTCAGCGCGGCACCCGCTGTCAGGAGCGCCTGCGGCAGGGGCGCCGGCCCTGCCATGATCGACCATGCCGATCGACGAGGTGACCCAGGCCGCCGTCCACGCGCTGTGGGAGACCGGGGCGCGGCACGGCCGGCCGCCGGCGCCCGTGCCGGAGGCGGACCCGTGGGACGCCGGCGACGTCGACGGGTCCGCGGACGCCCTCGACTCCGCGCGCGGCCGGGTCTCGGTGCTGTTCGACGGCACGCCCGCGCTCGCGGTGCACCTGCACGGCGACGGCCGCGACACCGTGCGGGTGGAGGACGTGGTCGACCTGGAGGTGCCGCGCCGCGACGTGGTCGCGGTGGTCGACGCGCTGCTGGCGGGCCGGGCGCGCCGCCGTCCCACGGTGCGCGGGCTGTGGGGCCACCTGCTCGGCGTCCTGCTGAGCAACCCGGCGCCGTCGGACCTCGTCGTGCGCGTCGGCGGGGACGACGGCACCGCGCCGCGCGAGTACACCGGACCCGTGCTGCTCGCGGTCCCGCTCAGCGGCTGGCTCATGTCGCTGCCGGCGCCGGACTGACGGCGGGCGGGCGCGCGAGCGGCCGCGGGCGTCGGCGGCCGCGCGTACGCTCGGCCCCTGGCCGGGCCCCCGGCCGCGCCGACAGGAGGGAGGCAGCGGTGCGCTACCGCGAGTTCTGGCAGCTCGTCGACGAGGTGCTGGGCAGCGCCCACGGCCGCGCCCTGGTCCGCGAGCTGGTGCTGCCCGCGCTCGGCGACCGGACCCCGGAGCAGGCGCTGGACGCCGGGGTCGAGCCCCGGGACGTGTGGCACGCCCTGTGCGACGAGCTCGACATCCCCGACCCGCAGCGGTGGGGGTCGGACCGCCACCGGCAGGCGCCCCCGCACCGCTGAGGGCCCTGCCGCCCGCGCGCGGTCGCGTGGGAGGCTGAGGTCGTGCCCGACGTCCCGCGCAGCCCCGGCCGCTGGTCGGTCACGCTCAGCGACGTCGGCGACGCGCTCCTCGGGCTGGTCACGACCGCGCTCGGGATGGGGTTCGCGATCGCCGTGGTCGACGGGGCCCACGCGACCAACCCGGGCTCGGTGCTCGTCGCCGCGGCCTGCGTCGCGGTCGGCGACCTCGTGCTGCGGCCGTCGCTGCGCGTGCTGGCGCGCGTGGGCGGTGCCATGGGCGCCCTGGTCGCCGGGCTCGGCGCGCAGGTGCTCGTCGCGTGGCTCGCGCTGACCCGGGTGCCCGGCCTGGAGGCCGTCAACCCGTGGGCGGTCGTGCAGGTGCTGGTCATCACCGCGTGCGTGATGGCGGTCGGCCGCTGGGTGTGGGGCGCGTCGGACTCCGACTACGTCGTCGGGGACGTGCTGCGGCGGGCGCGCTCGCACGCGCGCCGTGCGGGCGAGGGGGGCGGCGCGGTCCCCGACGAGCGGCCGCCGGGCCTGCTGGTCGTGCAGCTCGACGGGGTCGGCGCCGCGGTGCTGGCGCAGGCGGTCGACGCCGGGCTGGTGCCGACCATCACGCGGTGGGTCGAGTCCGGGTCGCACCGCTCGCGGACGTGGTGGGCGCAGACCCCGTCCACGACGCCCGCCAGCCAGGCCGGTCTGCTGCACGGCGCGGCGGACTCCATCCCGTCCTTCCGGTGGTGGGACCGCGAGGCCGGGCGGCTGGTCGTCACCAACCACCCGGACGACGCGGCCCTGGTCGAGCGCCGGATGTCCGACGGCCGCGGGCTGCTCGCCGACGGGGGAGCGGCCGTCGCCACGATGTTCTCCGGGGACGCCGAGCGGCAGCTCCTCGTGATGAGCCAGGCGCGGCGCGGCATCGGGCCCGGGACGTCGTACCTGCGGTTCTTCGCCAGCCCGTTCGTGCTGGCGCGGGCCGCCACCCTCACGTGCGGGGAGATGGTCAAGGAGCTGTACCAGGGCCGCCGGCAGCGGGTGCGCGACGTGCGTCCGCGCGTGCCACGGCGTGGCTGGTACGTGGTGCTGCGCGGCGTGACCAACGTGCTGCTGCGGGACCTGGCGACGTCGCTGGTGGCGGAGCAGCTGGTCCGCGGCGCCCCGGTCGTGTTCGTGGACCTGGTCGACTACGACGAGATCGCGCACCACGCCGGGCCGACCCGGCCGGAGTCGCTGCGGGCGCTGGAGGGCCTGGACCGCGTGCTCGACACCCTCGTGCGGGTCGCCGAGGCCGCGCCCCGCGACTACCGCGTCGTCGTGCTGTCCGACCACGGGCAGTCGCTAGGGGAGACCTTCGCGCAGCGCACCGGCCACGAGCTGGTCGACGTCGTGCGGCACCTCATGGCCGAGCCCGGTGTCGACGCGGTGCAGGCGGCGACGGACGAGGAGTGGGGCCCGCTCAACGCGTTCCTCAGCAGCGCGGCCGCGCGCCGGGGCGAGGACCGCGCGCCCGGTCGCCCGTCGATGGTGCTCGGGCCGCACGGCCGGGACCGGCGCGAGGACCCGGAGGGCTCCACGCCGTCCATGGGCGACGAGCCGCCGGACGTCGCGGTGGCCGGCTCGGGCAACCTCGGGATGGTGTGGTTCCCGCGGGCGGGGCGGCGGCTGGTGCTCGAGGAGGTGGAGCAGCGTTGGCCCGGGCTGGTGCGCGGGCTGGCGGCGACGCCCGGCGTGGGGCTCGTGCTCGTCGACACCGCGGCCCGCGGGCTCATGGCGATCGGCCCGGGCGGGGTCGCGTGGCTCGAGGGCGACGGGTCGGACGGGGCGCAGCCGGTGGACGGCGCCGACCCCGTCGCCCGGTACGGGTCGATGGCCGCCGGCGACCTGCGGCGGCTCGGCCGTCTGGAGCACGTCGGCGACCTCGTGCTGCTGTCGGACGTGACGCCCGGCGGGCACGTGCACGCCTTCGAGGGCCAGGTCGGGTCCCACGGCGGGCTCGGCGGCCCGCAGAACCTCGCGGTGCTGCTGCACCCGGCGGACCTGCCGCTCGACGACGACCTGCTCGACGTGGTGGGCGGGGAGCGGATGCACGTCGGTGCCGACCGGGTGCACGAGCAGCTGCTGCGCTGGTCGGCCACGCTGGGGCTGCGGCCCGGGGCCGCGCGGCGCGCGGCGCAGGACGCCGTCGGGGACGGCGCACCGTGACGGCCGGCGACCCGACGGGCGCGGGCGCGACGGTCCGCTGGCTGGGCCACGCGACGGTCGTGCTCGACGTCGGGGGCGCGCGGGTGGTCACCGACCCGCTGCTGCGCCCGCACGCGGGCCTGCTGCGCCGCCGCACCGAGCCGCCCCGCCGGGAGGACTGGTCCGGTGCGGACGCGGTGCTCGTCTCGCACCTGCACCACGACCACGCGGAGCTCGGCTCCCTGCGGCTGCTGGAGGGCGCGCCCGTGCTCGCGGGCCGGTCGAACGCCCACTGGCTGGCGCGCCACGGCGTCCCGGGCACGGTGGGCCTGGCCGCCGACGAGTGGTGGACGGTGCCCGGCACGGCCGTCCGGGTGCGTCCCGTGCGCGCCGACCACGGGCACCGGCCCATGCCGCACCGGCCGAACGGCACGCACGGGTTCCTGGTCGTCGCGCCGGGCATGCGGGTGTGGTTCGCCGGGGACACCGCGCCGTACCCCCAGATGCGCCGGCTCCCGGACCTGGCGGGCGGGCCGATCGACCTGGCGCTGGTCCCGGTCGGAGGCTGGGGGCCGCGGCTGTCCGGCGGGCACATGGACGCGCACCAGGCGGCGGCGGTGTGCGAGCAGCTCGGGGTGCGGCGGGCGGTCCCCGTGCACTGGGGGACGCTGCACCCGCCGGCGTCCCGGCGCCTGCCCCCGGGGTGGATGGACCGCGCCGGACCCGCGTTCGCCCGCGCGCTCGCGCGCCGCGGGAAGGTCGAGCCGCTGCTGCTCGCCCCGGGGGAGGCCGTCCACCTGGGGGACGCCGTCGAGCGCCTGGGCGGCGCGGTCCCGGCGTCGTAGAGGCGTCCCACGCGGGCGACGCGCCGGCGTGTCGCTGCTGCCCGGTCGAACATGTGTTCGGCTAGAGTGGTTCTCGGTGACGCGCCGCGAGGTCAAGCGCGGCCCGCGAGACGTCCACAGGTGGGGCGTCGGGTGCGGGTTGTGGACGGCTCCGGGGTGCATGTCGGTGGTCGGGCATAGCGTCACCGCACGACACGGAGACCAGCCCCCGCAGGCGCAGCGCGACGCTGCACGAGACGCACGAGGTGGAACATCATGCCCGCTCCCCAGGACCGCGAGAAGGCCCTCGAGGCCGCCCTCAGCCAGATCGACCGTCAGTTCGGCAAGGGCTCGATCATGCGCCTCGGCGACGACGGCCGCGCCCCCGTCGAGGTCATCCCGACCGGGTCCGTCGCCCTCGACGTCGCGCTCGGCATCGGCGGGTTGCCCCGGGGCCGCGTCGTCGAGATCTACGGCCCGGAGTCCTCCGGCAAGACGACCGTCGCCCTGCACGCCGTGGCGAACGCCCAGCGCGCCGGTGGCATCGCCGCGTTCATCGACGCGGAGCACGCACTCGACCCCGACTACGCCAAGAAGCTCGGCGTGGACACCGACGCGCTGCTCGTGTCCCAGCCGGACACCGGTGAGCAGGCCCTCGAGATCATGGACATGCTGATCCGCTCCGGCGCGATCGACATCGTCGTCATCGACTCCGTCGCGGCCCTGGTGCCGAAGGCGGAGATCGAGGGCGAGATGGGCGACAGCCACGTCGGTCTCCAGGCCCGCCTCATGTCCCAGGCGCTCCGCAAGATCACCGGCGCGCTCAACGCGTCGGGCACCACCGCGATCTTCATCAACCAGCTGCGCGAGAAGATCGGTGTGTTCTTCGGCTCGCCCGAGACCACCACCGGTGGCAAGGCGCTCAAGTTCTACGCGTCGGTCCGCATGGACATCCGACGCATCGAGACGCTCAAGGAGGGCACGGACGCCGTCGGCAACCGGACCCGCGTCAAGATCGTCAAGAACAAGATGGCCCCGCCCTTCAAGCAGGCCGAGTTCGACATCCTGTACGGCGTGGGGATCTCCCGTGAGGGCGGCCTCATCGACATGGGCGTCGAGCACGGGTTCATCCGCAAGTCCGGCTCGTGGTTCACCTACGAGGGCGACCAGCTCGGCCAGGGCAAGGAGAACGCCCGCGGCTTCCTGCGGGACAACCCGGACCTGGCCGTGGAGATCGAGAAGAAGATCCTCGAGAAGCTCGGCATCGGTGCCAAGGTCGACGCGCCCGCCGGCGCGGAGGTGAAGGTCGACTTCTGATGTCGACCGAGCACGACCCGACCGGGGACGGGCGGGGGTCCCGGGGCGCGCGGCGCTCCGGGGACCTCGTGCCGTCCCCGGCGGCGCAGCCGGACGGATCAGCCTGGGCGGTGCCGGACGCGGCGGACTCGGCGTGGGAGGTCGCGCCGGACGGCGGGCTCTCCGCGTGGGACGACTCGGCCGGGATGGGCGGCTCCGTGTGGGACGAGCCGGCCGGGGCGGGCGGCTCCGTGTGGGACGACGACGCTCCTGCTCCCGCGCCCGTCTGGGACGAGCTGCCGGCCTCCCCGCCGGAGCGCAGGCGCACGGGACGCGAGCGCAGGGACTCGGGACCGACGGCGCCCGCGCCGGTGCCGGCGCCTGCGGACGTCGCCCCAGCCCGGGAGATGTCCGAGGGCACCTCGACGGTGTCCGACTCGACGGTGTCCGGCTCGACGGTGTCCGACCAGGTCGCGGCGGTCGCCGAGCGGCTGGCCGCGATCACCGGATCCTCGAGCAGCGCCCTGCGCGGGACGGACGACGCCGAGGACGGCCCCGTGGCGACGTCGCGGCAGCGCGGACGGTCGGCGGGACGCGGGTACGGTGGCGGTGCGGCGCGGCGGACCGGCGGCGGCCGCCGGCGTTCCCCGGCGAGCGAGCCCCCGGAGTCGGGCGCCGCGAGCACGGACGCCGAGCCGGACCCCGAGTCGGTGGCCCGGTCCATCGCGCTCCGTCAGCTCACCGCGGCGCCCCGCAGTCGCGCCCAGCTCGCCGAGGCGATGGCGAGGCGCGACGTCCCCGAGGACGTCGCGGACCGGGTGCTCGACCGGTTCACCGAGGTGGGGCTCGTGGACGACGTCGCGTACGCCGAGATGCTCGTCCGCAGCAGGCACGCCGAGCGCGGCCTGTCCCGCCGCGCGCTCGGGATGGAGCTGCGCCGCAAGGGCGTGGACGACGGCATCGCCCACGAGGCCCTGAGCCAGGTGGACGACGCCGACGAGGAGCAGGCCGCCCGCGCGCTCGCGCGCAAGAAGCTCCGCGCCACCCGGGGCCTCGACCGCGAGGTCCGGCTGCGGCGCGCGTACGGCGCGCTCGGCCGCAAGGGCTACGGCGGCTCGCTGGTGTCCCGCGTGGTCCGGGAGGAGCTCGCGGCGGAGGGGGCCGCGGACGACGACGCCGACGACGGAGGCGGCTGGCGGGGCCCGGGCGTCGAGGACTGACCTGCGACCTCTCGCGCGGCGGCGCGCGCAGTGGCGTCACCCGGTGGCGTCACCTGGTGACCGGCCGGACCCGCCGGGAGGTCACGCTCCCCGGGACGACGTCGCCCGTGGTGAACAATGGACGTCTCGCGCCGCTGGTCACGGGTGCCGGCCGCGGCCGGTCCTGTCCCGCCGGGCGCCGCGCGAGCCCGCCGCCGCGGACCCGCCCGGCTGCCGGGCGCAGCACCACCGATCAGGAGTGTGACCCATGCAGGACGTCGCGATCGTCGTCGGACTGCTCGCCGCGTGCCTGGTCGCGCTCGTCCTCGTGCTGCTCGCCCGGCGGGAGGCAGCCGCCGTCCGGCAGCAGGCGCTCGAGGACGTGCAGTCCATCCGTGACGAGGCCCGCGCCGCGCTCGTCGACGCGCAGCGCCGCGAGGCCCGCGCCGTCGAGCGGGAGGAGAACGCCGCGGTCGCCGAGCGCACCGCGACCGAGCGCGAGCGCGCCGCCCGTGCGGCCGAGGACGCCGCGGCCGAGCTCCGCCGCCGGGCCGCCGAGGAGGCCACCGCCGCGGCGGGCGCGGCCGCGGAACGGACCACGGCCGCGGAGCGCGCCGCGTCCGAGACGGTCGCCGCCGCCGAGCGTCGTGCCGCCGAGGCCGTCGCCACCGCGGAGCGCACCGCCGCCGAGCGCGTCGCCGCCGCGGACCGGGAGGCCGTCGAGCGGCTGGAGGCGACCTCGGGGCTCACCGCCGGGGAGGCCCGCGCGGAGCTCCTGCGCCAGCTCACCGCGGAGGCCACCACCGCGGCGACGGCGTCCGTCCGCCGCATCGAGGCGCAGGCCCGCCGCACCGCCGAGGCGCGGGCGCGCCGGGTGCTCGCCACCGCGGTGCACCGGACGGCGGTCGCGACCAGCAGCCAGAGCACCGTGACGATCCTGCCGCTGCCCTCGGACGAGATGAAGGGCCGCATCATCGGTAAGGAGGGCCGCAACATCCGGCTCTTCGAGGCGCTGACCGGCGTCAACGTGCTGGTCGACGAGGCGCCCGACTCCGTGGTGCTGTCCTGCTTCGACGCCGACCGCCGGGAGGTCGCGCGGGTGGCGCTCGAGGCGTTGATGGCCGACGGGCGGATCAACCCGCAGCGGATCGAGGCGGCCTACGCGGAGGCGCTCGCCGGGGCGGACGACCGCGCCGACGAGGCCGGGCACGACGCCGCGGAGCGGGCCGGTGTGCGGGGGCTCGACGAGCAGCTCGTGCGGGTGCTCGGGCGGCTGCGGCTGCGGACGTCGTTCGGGCAGAACGTGCTGGAGCACCTGGTGGAGTCGGCGCTGCTCGCCGCGCAGGTGGCCGCCGAGCTCGGGGCGGACGTCGAGGTCGCCCGGCGCTCCGCGCTGCTGCACGACATCGGCAAGGCGCTCACCGGCGAGGTCCCGGGCACCCACGCGCAGGTGGGCGCCGCGCTGGCCGCCCGGCACGGGGAGTCCGCCGTGGTGGTGAACGGCATCGCCGCGCACCATGACGAGGTCCCCGCGGAGACCGTCGAGGCGGTGCTCGTCCAGGTCGCCGACGCCATGTCCGCCGCCCGGCCCGGCGCGCGCCGGGAGGACGTCGACCAGCACGTCGAGCGGCTGGAGCAGCTCGAGGAGCTCGTCGCGGGCCACGCCGGCGTGCGGCGGGCGCTCGCGATGGCGGCGGGCCGGGAGATGCGGGTGGTCGTCGAGCCCTCGCAGGTCCCCGACACCGACCTCGGCCGGCTGGCGGTCGAGATCGCCCGGCACATCGAGCAGGACCTGTCCTACCCGGGCGAGATCAAGGTGACGGTCGTCCGCGAGGTGCGCGCGAGCGCCACCGCGGGCTGACCGCCGTGGGCCGGGGCCGTCAGACGGTGCCGCCGGCACCGGCCGCGAAGCCCCCGGCGCCCCCGGGCGCGATGGTCGGGTCGACCGCGAGCTTCCCCGCGGTGCGCGTGCTGCGGCCCTGCAGCCAGACGGCCAGCCGGGTGAGCGACAGGTTCACCACGAGGTAGATGCCCGCGCCGAGCACGAACAGCGCCACGTAGTACTTGTTGCCGAAGTACTGGGCGTTGTTCTGCATCGCCTTGAGCAGCTCCGGGTACCCGACGATGAAGCCGAGCGACGAGTCCTTGAGCAGCACGACCATCTGCGCGATGAGGCTCGGGAGCATGGTCCGCACGGCCTGGGGCAGCAGCACCAGCCGCAGCGTCTGCACGCGGGACAGCCCGATGGCGTAGGCGGCCTCGGCCTGCCCGCGGGGGAGCGACGCCAGACCGGCGCGCAGGATCTCCGCGATGATCGCCATGTTGTAGACGGTCAGGCCGAACACCACGGAGCCGAACGCGTCCCAGCCGAACCCGAGCAGCGCGAACAGCATCATGAGCAGCACGGGCAGGCCGCGGAACAGCTCGATGACGACGGTCGCGGGGAGCCGCAGCCACCGGTACCGCGTGGTCCGCCAGACGGCCAGGACGACGCCGAGCAGCAGCGCGAGCGGTGCGGCGACGGCCGCGGCGCGCAGCGTGGCGCCGAGCCCGCGGACCACCATGGAGCGCCAGACGTCCTCGGCGGACTGGTTCTTCGGCGGGTCGTACAGCACGTCCCACCGGTCGGCGCCGAACAGGCCTCGCTGGTCGGCGTACCGGAACGCGAGGGCGAGCAGCACGATGATCAGCAGGCCGCCGACGATCGAGCCGATCCGCTCGCGGCGCCGGGCGACGGGGCCGGGCTGGTCGTACAGGACGGAGCTCATCTCGCGAACGCCACCTTCCGCTCGAGGACCCCGGCCAGGTAGCCGGCGGGGACGGTGATGACCAGGTAGAACAGCCCGACGCCGGCGAGCGCCAGCGTGGCCTCGCCGGGGTTGGCGAGCGCGATCCGGCGGCCGGAGGCGAGCAGCTCGACGACCGCGAAGCCGGCGGCGACCGAGGTGTTCTTGGTCAGGGCGATGAGCACGTTGATCAGCGGGGGGATCACCGACCGCACGGCCTGCGGCAGCACCACGAGGCTGAGCGTCTGCCCGAAGGTCAGGCCGATGGCGCGCGCCGCCTCGGCCTGCCCGACGGGCACGCCGTTCACGCCCGACCGCACGGCCTCGCAGACGAACGCCGACGTGTAGGCGGACAGCGCGATCACGGCGGTCCAGAACCCGAGGGGCGGCAGGACGCCGAACTGGGGGGCGACGAAGACCAGGAAGAAGAACACGAGCGTGAGCGGGGTGTTGCGCAGCACCTCGACCCACAGCACCGCGAGCGCGCGCAGCGGGGCGACGGGGGAGACCCGCATCGCCGCGAGCACGGTGCCCACGACCAGGGCGACCGCCCCGGACAGGGCAGCGAGGCGCAGGGTGACGAGGAAGCCGCTCCAGTAGGCCGGCAGGTTGTCGGCGATCAGGTCCACGCAGGGTCCTCCACGAGAGGGTGCGGCGCCCGGCCCGCGGGTGCGGGCCGGGCGCCGGTGAGGTCAGTACCGGTCGACGGCGGGCGGCTCGGGCGTCGGCAGGACGGTGCCCGCGGTCGCCTCCCACGCCTCGGTCCAGCTGCCGTCCTCGAAGCTGGCCTCCAGGACGTCGTTGATCCACATCCGGAAGTCCGTGTCGTCCAGGGCGAGGCCGATGCCGTAGGGCTCCTCGGTGAACGGCTCGCCGCGCACCTCGAAGGTCGGGTCGTCGGCCGCGAAGCCCGCGAGGATCACGTTGTCCGTGCTCATCGCGTCGACCTGCCCCCCGCGGAGCGGCTCCAGGCAGTCGGAGTACGCGCCGAAGGGCACGACCTCGGTGTCGGGGAAGTTCTCCAGCAGGTTCGCCTCGGGCGTCGAGCCGCTGACGGTGCAGACCTTCTTGCCCGCCAGGTCGTCGGGCCCCTGGATGTCCTCGTTGTCGGCGAGCGTGAGGATCGACTGCCCGGCCTCGTAGTACGGGCCCGCGAATGACACGACCTCCTTGCGGGCGTCGTTGATCGTGTAGGTCGCGATGACGAGGTCGACCTGACCGGACTCGATGAAGGACTCGCGGTTCGCGGAGATGGTCTCCGTCCACGTGATGCCGTCCTCCGGGATGCCGAGCGCGCCGGCGATGATCTTGCCGATCTCGACGTCGAAGCCCTCCGGCGTCCCGTCCGGCCCCACGAGGCCGAACAGCGGCTGGTCGAACTTCGTGCCGATCGTGATGGAGCCGGCCTCGGCGAGCTCCGCCATGGTCGAGCCCTCGGGGAAGTCGGCCGCCTCCACCTCGGAGACCTCCGGGCTGGCGCCCTCGTCGGCGTCGTCCGAGCCGCCGCAGGCGGTCAGGGTGAGGAGGGCGGCTGCGGCGAGGGCGATCGGTCCAGCGGTGCGGGTTCTCATCGGGAGCTCCTTGCGTCGCGTGTCGGATGCGTGTCGTGTCGTGTCGTGCGGCTGGCTGCGGTGCGGTGCGGCTCAGTGGGTGAGGATCTTCGACAGGAAGTCCCGGGCGCGCTCGCTGCGCGGTGCGGTGAAGAAGGTCTCGGGGTCGGCCTCCTCGACGATGGCCCCGCCGTCCATGAACACCACGCGGTCCGCGGCGCGGCGGGCGAAGCCCATCTCGTGCGTGACGACGACCATCGTCATCCCCTCGGCCGCCAGCGCGACCATGACGTCGAGCACCTCGTTGATCATCTCGGGGTCGAGCGCCGAGGTCGGCTCGTCGAACAGCATGACCTTGGGCTCCATGGCGAGCGCCCGGGCGATGGCGACGCGCTGCTGCTGGCCGCCGGAGAGCTGCGCGGGCAGCTTGTCGGCCTGGCTGGCGACACCGACGCGCTCCAGGAGGGCCATCGCGCGCTCCTTCGCCGGGGCGGCGCCGAGACGCCGGACCTTGCGCAGGCCGAGCGTGACGTTCTGCAGCACGGTGCGGTGCGCGAACAGGTTGAACGACTGGAACACCATGCCGACGTCGGCGCGCAGCTTCGCGAGCGCGCGGCCCTCCGCGGGCAGCGGCACGCCGTCGAGCGTGATGGTGCCGGACTCGATGGTCTCGAGGCGGTTGATGGTCCGGCACAGCGTGGACTTGCCGCTCCCGGACGGGCCGATCACCACGACCACCTCGCCGCGGTGCACGGTCAGGTTCACGTCCTGCAGCACGTGCAGGGCGCCGAAGTGCTTGTTGACGTGGTCGAGGACGACGAGGGGCTCGCCGCTGTGGGAGGGGCGGGCCGGGGCCGGGTCGGGCTGTGCCATTCCTGGAACCTATGGGGCGCTTGTTAACTGCGCCACCCCTTCAGGTCACAGATGAGAAACGTCTCGGTCATGTCCGGGTCGTCCCGATGTCACTGCGGCCGGACAGGCGGTCGCGCGCGCGGACGGACGCACGGACGCGCGGACGTACCCTTGTCGGCGATGAGCACGACGACCACGCCCCCCGTCCGCACCGCGCTCGACGCCCCCACGTCGACCGCGGCGGCACCCGCGCGCACCTACCTGGTCAAGACGCTCGGCTGCCAGATGAACGTGCACGACTCGGAGCACATGGCGGGCATGCTCGAGCAGGCCGGCTACGTCGCCGCGTCGCCCGAGGCGGCGGCGGCCGAGGAGGCCGACGTCATCGTCATCAACACGTGCGCGGTGCGCGAGAACGCGGCCGACAAGCTCTACGGGAACCTCGGGCGCCTGGCCGGCACGAAGCGCGCCCGCCCGGGCATGCAGATCGCCGTCGGCGGCTGCCTCGCGCAGAAGGACCGCTCGGGCATCGTCGAGCGCGCGCCCTGGGTCGACGTCGTGTTCGGGACGCACAACCTCGACGTCCTGCCGGTGCTGCTGGAGCGGGCGCGGCACAACCGCGCGGCCGAGGTCGAGATCGAGGAGTCCCTCAAGGTCTTCCCGTCCACCCTGCCGACGCGCCGCGAGTCCGCCTACGCCGGCTGGGTGTCGATCAGCGTCGGCTGCAACAACACCTGCACGTTCTGCATCGTCCCGCACCTGCGCGGCAAGGAGCGCGACCGGCGGCCCGGCGACGTGCTGGCGGAGGTCGCCGCGCTGGTCGACCAGGGCGCCATCGAGGTGACCCTGCTCGGCCAGAACGTGAACTCCTACGGCGTCGAGTTCGGCGACCGGGGGGCGTTCGCGAAGCTGCTGCGCGCGGCGGGCACGATCCCGGGCCTGGAGCGGCTGCGGTTCACGTCGCCGCACCCCGCGGCGTTCACGGACGACGTCATCGCCGCGATGGCCGAGACGCCCGCCGTGATGCCGAGCCTGCACATGCCGCTGCAGTCGGGGTCCGACCGGGTGCTGCGCGCGATGCGCCGGTCCTACCGGTCGGAGAAGTTCCTCGGGATCCTGGACCGCGTCCGCGCGGCGATGCCGGACGCCGCCATCACGACCGACATCATCGTGGGCTTCCCGGGGGAGACCGAGGAGGACTTCGCCGAGACGCTCCGGGTCGTCGAGGCCTCCCGGTTCTCGTCGGCGTTCACGTTCCAGTACTCGCCGCGCCCGGGGACGCCCGCCGCCGACCTGCCGGACCAGCTGCCCAAGGCCGTCGTCCAGGAGCGGTACGAGCGGCTGATCGCACTCCAGGACCGCATCGGGCTGGCCGAGGCCCAGCGCCAGGTGGGCCGCACCGTCGAGGTGCTGCTGGCCGAGGGCGAGGGCCGCAAGGACGGCGCGACCCGCCGGCTCTCCGGCCGCGCGGCCGACAACCGCCTGGTGCACCTGGCGCTGCCGGACGGGCTGCCGGAGGCGCCCCGGCCCGGCGACCTGGTCACCGTGGACATCACGCACGCCGCCCCGCACCACCTGGTCGCGGACTCCGCGGTGCAGGGCGGCACGTTCGCCGTGCGTCGCACCCGGGCGGGCGACGCGTGGGAGCGGGCGCAGGCTGGCGGCGACGACCACGCGCACGGCGGTGCCGGGGACGCGTGCGGCACGGGCGGTGCGACGGGCGGGCCCGCGGCGCCGGTCCTGCTCGGCCTGCCGACCATCGGCGTCGGCCCGCGCTGAGGCGGCCCCGCCGAGCCGGAGCCCGTCGCTCAGATCTGCGGCGGCAGCAGCTGGTCGAACGACGCGAAGCTCTGCACCCCGGTGCCGAGCCCGCAGGAGATCAGCTGGTCCAGCTGCTCCACGGTGACGCCGTGCTCCAGGTCGGTCGACACCTCGCTGTAGACGGCGAGCTCGCCCTCCTCCTCGCGGAGGTAGAGCTTCGGCCAGATGCGCTCGCGGTTCCAGTCGTTCAGGGCCAGCGCGACCGCGCGGCGGCTGTCGACGGGGAGCTGACGGTGCCAGCGCCCCCGGACCTGCAGGATCTCGTGCTGCTCGCCGAGCAGCAGGAACCAGAACCGGGAGTCGTTCCAGACCCCGGTGAGGTCGCCGTCGTCGTCCACCCGGTAGTGGTAGCCGCGGGCGGACAGCAGAGCCGCGACCCGGTCGCGGGTGAGCGGGGTGGGCTTCGCCTGCGGCGGCACCTTCCGCTCGGGCTGCGCCGCGGCCGGCCGGGTCGCGAGCACGCGGGACAGCCAGCCGGGGGTGCGGGGTTCGGTCACGGGGCCACCGCCGCCGGGTCGGGGTACAGCTCGTCGATCGCGTCGAAGAACGTGCTGGACGTGCTGAGCCCGCAGAACAGGATCTGGCTGAGCTGCGCGTCCGTGGCGCCGTGCTCGAGGTCGGTCGACACCTCGGCGACGACGTGCACCATGCCGTTGTCCCGGACCCGCACGTACGCCTTGGGCCAGATGCGCTCGGCGTTCCACTCGGTGCAGGCGTCGAGCACCTCCTCCAGCCGCTCGATCGTGATCTCCCGGTTCCACTGCCCGCGGACCTGGAGGATCTCCTGCCGGTCGCCGAACAGGAAGAAGTAGAACAACCGGCCGCGCCACAGCCCGCCGAGGTCCCCGTCGTTGTCCACGAAGTAGTGGAAGTCGTTGCGCTCGAACCACTGCACGATCCGCTCGGGCGACAGCGGGGTGGGGCGGCCGTCGTCGACCGCGACGCCGGCGGGCTCGGGGACCGGGCGCAGCCCGCCGCGGCCGGGGTTCGGCGGCACGGGGCCCGCCTGGTTCGCGGTCGCGGGACGGTCGGGCCCGCGGCGCGGCCGGCGGTTCCGGAACAGACCCATGCGCACACCCTACGCGCGGCGCCCGGGGGCGCCAGCGGCCCGCCGGAAGTTCACACCGGCGACGGACCCGGGGCGGCGATGACGTGCCGCGGGCGGGCTAGGCTCGAACCACGACGGGTGCGCAGAGCCGCCACCTGCACCGACGCGAGCGCCGCGGTCCGGCTGAGGGCCGCACGACAGGACGAGGACGAGATGGGCTTCTTCACCAAGCCGGACGGCGACGCGGCAGGTCCGGGGCCGCAGGCGCTGTCCCACCAGCGGATCATCGACGTGCTGGACAGCCGCGACATGCGCTACGGCGTGGACGACGACGGCGACATCGGCGGCTTCTGGGACGGCCACCTCTTCTACTTCTTCCGCATGGGCGGCAACCAGGAGTACCTCCAGGTGCGCGGCCGGTGGAACCGCCGGGTCGGCACCGACCAGTACGCCCGCGTCGTGGACCTGGTGAACACCTGGAACTCCGAGAAGCTCTGGCCCAAGGGCTACGTGCGGGCCGAGGACGACGTCGTCGGGGTGTACGCCGAGCACACGGTGGACTACGAGCACGGCGTGACGGACGAGCAGATCGACCTGCACCTGGCGTGCGGCATCACCACCGCGCTGAGCCTGTTCGAGCACCTCGACGAGCAGTTCCCCGCCGAGGCGGCCGCGGCGAAGGCCGCCGAGGCCGCCGCCGCCGAGGACGGGTCCGCGTGACCCGGACGCGATGACGGGCAGCGCCCCGCGGGCGTTCCAGGTCGACCTGCACGGCGTCGTCGACCTGCTCGCCCGGCACCTGTACTCCGGCCCGCGCGTCTACGTGCGCGAGCTGCTGCAGAACGGCGTCGACGCGATCACCGCGCGGCGGGCGCTCGACCCGGCGTGCCCCGCCACGGTCCGGCTCCGGCCGCTCGCCGACGGGTCGCTGCTGGTCGCGGACTCCGGCGTCGGCCTCACGCGCGCCGAGGCGGAGGAGCTCCTGGCCACCGTCGGGCGCTCGTCCAAGCGCGACCTGGACCTCGGGCTCGGTCGCGAGGAGTACCTGGGGCAGTTCGGCATCGGGCTGCTGTCGGCCTTCATGGTCGCGGACGAGATCGAGCTGGTGTCCCGGTCGGCCCGCGACCCGCACGCGCCCGCCGTCCGGTGGCGCGGGCACGCCGACGGCTCGTACGACCTGACCGAGCTGCCGGACGCCGGCCTGCCCGCGGGCAGCACCGTGCGGCTGCGCCCGCGCCGGGACATGGAGCACTGGCTCGCGGGGGAGACGGTCGCGGCGCTCGCGGCCGAGTTCGGGTCGCTGCTGCCGGTGGACGTGGCCGTCGAGGTGCCGCTGGGCACCGTGCCGGCGGTCCCGGCCGACGACGACCCCGAGGACCTGCCCGGCGACGGCGCGCCGCGGGCCGGGCACGTCTGGCGGCGCGTGTCCGCCCCGGAACCGCCCTGGGCGCGCACGTACCCCGACGCGGCGGCCCGGGCCCGCGCGCTCGCGCAGCACTGCGAGCAGACGTTCGGGTTCACCCCGCTGGCGCACGTCGACCTGGAGGTCCCGCTCGCGGGCGTCACCGGCGTCGCGTACGTGCTGCCGGCGGCGGTCCCCCCGGGCGGCGGGGGGTCGCACCGGGTCTACCTCAAGCGGATGCTGCTCGGGGACCGCGTCGAGGGGCTGCTGCCCGAGTGGGCGTTCTTCGTGCGATGCGTGATCGACGCCTCGGGGCTGCGCCCCACCGCGTCACGTGAGCAGCTCTACACCGACGAGGTGCTGCTGGCGACGCAGGAGGCGCTCGCGGGGGCCGTCCGGTCCTGGACGCTGCGCACCCTGGAGCAGTCGACGGCGCTGGCCCAGCAGTTCGTCGCGACCCACCACCTGGCGGTCCGCTCCCTGGCGCTGACCGACGACACGATGCTCGACCTCGCCGCGCGGATCCTCCCGTTCGAGACGACGGACGGGACGCTCACCCTCGCGGAGGTCGCGCAGGAGCACGGGCGCGTCGTCTACGCCCCCACGCTCGAGGACTACAAGCGGATCGCCCCCGTCGCGCGGGCGCAGGGCGTCGCGGTCGTCAACGCCGGGTACGTCTACGACGCCGACCTGCTCGCGCGCCTCGCCCAGCGGTCGCCCGGCGAGGTGCGGCCGCTCGGCGCCGGGGACATCGCGCAGGTGCTCGGCCCCCTCGCGCCGGAGCGGGAGCTCGCGACGCTCGACGCCGTGCGCGCGGGCGGCGACGTGCTGCGCCCGCTCGACACCGACCTGGTGCTGCGCACGTTCGAGCCGGCGGAGCTGCCCGCGGTGCTGCTGCACGACCGGGACGGCGACCACCAGCGGGACCTGCGCGCCGCGATGGCGCAGGCCGACGACGTGTGGAGCGACGTGCTGGCCGGGTTCGCCGAGCCCGCCGCCGCCCGCCGGCTGGTCCTGAACGACGCCAGCCCGCTCGTGCGCGAGCTGCTGGCCGCCCCGCCCGGCGAGGTCTTCGCCGCGGGGCTGCGCTCGCTGTACGTGTCGGCGCTCCTGCTGGCCGGCGAGCCGCTGCGCGCGCGGGAGTCCACGCTGATGACCGGGTCGATGGCCGTGCTGCTCCGGGCGGGGCTGCAGGCAGCCACGGAGCCCGGAGAGGGCCACCGGCCCGACGACGAGACGGCCGGGGGACCGGCCGGGGAGGAGCGCGCGTGACCCGCACGCTGGACGAGGCGAACCGCGAGATCAGCCGGGTGCGGGAGATGCCCTACGGCCTGGCCCGCACGCAGGCCGCCGAGCGGCAGGTGCGGCTGGTCGACGCCGAGGGCCCGGACGCCGCGCGGGCCTACGCGCTGGGCACCCTGGTCGAGGCCTACCAGTGGGGCGGCGAGGTCGACCGGTCGTTCGTCGCGTTCGCCCGGCTGCTGCGCTGGTGGGACGAGCACCCCGAGCACTTCGACGCGCACGACCGGCACGGGCTGTTCTGGTCGTTCAAGTGGATGATCAGCGGCCTGGCGGACTTCCCGACCGTGCCCGCCGAGCAGATCGACCGGACGCTCGCCGACATGGAGCGCCGGTACGCCCTGGCGGGCAACGGCATGGACGCGGTGGCGTACGAGCGGTTCGCGTGGGCCCGCCGGCGCGGCGTGGCCGACGCCGAGGCTGCCTACCAGGTGTGGATCGCCACCCCGCGCGACGACTTCTCGCAGTGCGAGGCGTGCGACCCGGGGGACCGCGCAGCGTGGCTCCTGGCCACCGACCGCACCGAGGAGGGCATCCGGCTGATCGAGCGGACCCTCGAGCAGAACCCGTCCTGCGCGTCCGAGCCCGCCGACATGCTGTCGTACCTCGCGGAGGCCTACCTCGACGCCGGCCGCCCGCAGGACGCCACCCGCACGCACCGCCGCGCCGTGGCCGCGCTCGCCGAGGCCCAGTCCGACATGGTGGGCGCGCGCGGCCGGCGGGTCCGGCTGCTGGCGCGCGGCGGCCAGGTCGACCGGGCGCTGCGGGCCGTCGAGGCCGACCAGCAGTACCTCACCGGCGGGGACACGCCGTACTCGCGGCTGGCCTACGCGCGGCTGGTCGGCGCGGCGACCCACGTGCTGCGTCCCGAGCACGGCGGCCGGCCGGTCCGGCTGACGTCGGTCCCGGCGGCCACGGTCGCGGAGCTCGACGACTGGCTGCACGCCCAGGCCGACGCCCTCGCGCCGCAGTTCGACGCCCGCAACGGCACCGCGGTCGAGAGCGAGGCCGTCGCGCGGGCGTGGCGGACCGAGCCAGCCGCGCACGTGCTGGACCTTGACGTGCTGCCCCGCGGGCTGACGTCCGGACCCGGTGCAGTGGGCCGGCCCGCGGGCGCCGTGCCGACGGGGCCGACGGGGCCGTCCGAGCCCGCGGGGCCGGCGGGCGCCGCGGAGCTGCTCGCGGCCGCCGAGCGGCTGTCGGCCTCGGGCGACACGGAGTCGGCGGCGGGCGCGTACCTGGAGGCGGCGGCCGCCGCCGAGTCGGCCGGCCTGCTGGTCGAGGCCGGGTTCGCCTACGCCGAGGCCGCGCACTGCGCGCAGGTGCTCGGCGACGACGACGGCGCGGCGTCGGGGTACGCCGCCGCGGTCGCGTACCTGCACGCCGGCGGCCTGGCACCGGACCTCGTCGTCCCGGTCGTGGTCGCCTGGGCCCGCGCGGCTGCCGTGACGGGGGAGTCCGAGCGCGTCCTCGCCGAGGCCGACCGGCTGGCGGCGTCGCTCGCCGACCCGGCCGACGCCGTCGACCCGGCGGAGCGGGCACCGGAGCTCGTGGCCCGGGACGAGGCCGCCCGGCGCCGCGCCGTCGCGGACCTGGACGACGCCGCCGCCCGGCTGCTGGCGACGCTCGGCGGGCCCGACCGGTCCGCGGCCGCCGCGGTGCGCGCGCAGCAGGCGGCCGAGGCGTACGCCGGGCTCGGGGCGCTCGCGGACGCGGCGCACGCGTTCTGGCTCGCGGGGCGGCTGCACGACGACCTCGGCCACGTCGAGGAGGCGGTCTGGCACCTGGAGTCCGCGATGGAGGGGTTCCAGGCCGCACGGCGGCGCGGCCCGCACGGGGAGGTCGCGAACGCTCTGGTCGACGTCCTGCGCCGCACGGGCCAGACCGCCCGCGCCGACGACCTGGCCCGCACCCTCACGTCCTGACGGGAGGCACCGCGGTGCGCCCGGGCGCCGTCGTCGCTCCCGGGAGAGCCGCCGGAGTGCCCCCGACGCGCCCGCCGGTCGCCGAGATGACAGTTCTCGCCTGTCGGCGTGGGGCGGCCCGCAGGCGGTCGCTGTCATCTCGGCGAGGGGTGCGAGGCGTGCGGGCACGGGTGACGCGGTCCGGGCGGGATACCGTCGGGGGGTGCGTGCGGCCGTGGTGTTCCTGCCCGACACGGCCCTGCTCGTGCGCGGGGCCGCCGGCCGCGCCGACCCCGGCGCCGGGCTGCGCGACGCGGCTGTCGCGGCGCTGCGGGCGTCGGCACCCCAGCCCGGAGGGCGGGTCGTGGTGGTCGCGCCCGGGGGGCGTGCTCGGGTGCTGACCCACCCCGTCGGGCCCGGGCTCGGCGCCGCCGGGCTGCGGCTGCCGGAGGACGGACGCCCGGCCGCCGAGCCGTCCCGCCGTGCGGACGTGCCGGCGTCGGTCGCCCTCGTGCTGCTGGACGAGGCCGGGATCGACGCCCCGGTGGCCGTGCACGAGATCCCGCGGGCCGATCCTCCGGCGGCCGGGACGCTGCGCGCGCTCGGCGCCGGCATCGCGGCGGACCTGGTCGTGGTGGTCGGCTCCCCGAGCGCCCGGCACGGGGCGGAGGCCCCGCTCGCCGAGGACCCGCACGCGGCCGACGTCGACGCCGCGCTCGCCGCGGGCCTCGAGGCGGGCCCGTCCGCGCTCGACGCCGTGCTGACCGCCCTGGGGCCCGCCGGCGCCGCCGGGCTCGCGGTGAGCGGCTGGGCGCCGTGGCAGGTGGCGCTCGGCCTCGTCGGGTCCGCGCCCGTGCTGGTCGCCGCGCACACCGCCGCGGTCGTGGCCGGCGCACCGCACGTCGTCGCCGCCTGGCACGCCGTCGCCGCGGGGCACGCCACGGCCCCGACCACCCCCGCACCCCCCGCACCCCCCGCACCCGAGGAGCCCCGTTGACCGTCGTCGTCGCCGTGGTCGGCCCGACCGCGACCGGCAAGTCCGACCTGGGCGTGGCGCTCGCGGAGCAGCTCGGCGGCGAGGTGGTCAACGCCGACGCCTTGCAGCTGTACCGCGGCATGGACGTCGGCACCGCCAAGCTGACCCCGGCCGAGCGTCGCGGGATCCCGCACCACCTGCTCGACGTGCTCGACCCCCACGAGGACGCGACCGTCGCCGGTTACCAGCAGGAGGCCCGCGCGGCGGTCGCGGGGATCGCGGCCCGGGGACGCCGGCCCGTGGTCGTCGGGGGCTCGGGGCTGTACGTGCGGGCGTTGCTCGACCGGATCGACTTCCCGGGCACGGACCCCGCGGTGCGGGCGGAGCTGGAGGCCCGCGTCGAGGCGGAGGGCTCGCGCGCGCTGCACGCGGAGCTGGCCCGGCTCGACCCGGTCGCCGCCGAGGGCATCGGCCCGCGCAACGCGCGGCGGGTGGTCCGGGCCCTGGAGGTCATCGCGCTGACGGGCCGGCCGTACTCGGCGAACCTGCCCGGGCACGACTACGTGCGGCCGACGGTTCAGATCGGTCTCGACTGCGACCGGGCCGTCCTCGACGAGCGCGTGCAGGCCCGCGTGGACCGCATGTGGTCGGCGGGGCTGGTCGACGAGGTGCGCGGCCTGCTCGGGCGCGGCATCGGCCGCACGGCGTCGCGCGCCGTCGGGTACGCCGAGGTGCTGGCGGCGCTGCGGGGCGAGATCACCGAGGACGAGGCCCGCGCGCAGGTCGTCGCGGGGACGCGCCGGCTCGCGCGCAAGCAGATGGGCTGGTTCGGCCGCGACCCGCGCGTGCACTGGCTGGACTCGCGCGACCCGGACCTGGTGGCCCGCGCGCTGGACCTGGTCGCCGCGGCGGACGCGGGCGACCTCGGACCGGCCACGGACGACCCGGCCCCGCGCCGTAGTCTGGGGTCATGACCGCCACCGCCAGCACGTCCACGCCCGCGACCGCGGGCACCCCCCGGGTGCTGCACGTGTCCAAGGGGCACGGGACGCAGAACGACTTCGTGCTGGTCGACGGCCGCACGGGCACGGCGCTGGACGCCCAGCTGGTGCAGGCGCTCGCGGACCGGCGGGCCGGCGTCGGCGGCGACGGCGTGATCCGGCTCGTGGCGAGCGCGGACCTGCCCGAGGGCGCCGCGGTGCTCGCGGAGGACCCGGCAGCGACGTGGTTCATGGACTACCGGAACGCCGACGGCTCCATCGCCGAGATGTGCGGCAACGGCGTGCGGGTCGTCGCGGAGTACGCCCGGGCGCTCGGGCTGTGGGACCCCGCGGGCGGCGAGCTCGTGCTCGGGACCCGGGCCGGGGTGCGGCGGGTGCGCGAGGCGGCCGGGCCGGCGGGTGAGGCCTGGTACGCCGTCGACATGGGCCCGTGGCACCTGCCGGGCGGTGCGGACGCCGCGACCGCCGGCGCGGACGCGCAGGTGACGGTCGCCGGCCTCGACGTGCCCCGCGCCGCGCTGAGCGTCGACGTCGGCAACCCGCACACGGTGCTCGCGCTGGCCGACGACGCCGAGCTCGCCGCGGCCGACCTCACCCGCGCCCCGGCCGTCGAGCCGCTGCCGCCGCACGGGACGAACGTCGAGCTCGTCGTGCCGCTCGGCGAGGACCGCGCGGCCGACGGGACGGTGGTCGGGCGGGTGCGGATGCGCGTGCACGAGCGCGGGGTGGGCGAGACCCGCTCGTGCGGGACCGGTGCCTGCGCCGCGGCGCTCGCGGTCCGCGCGTGGGCGGGGCCGCAGTCGCCGGACGTGTGGCTGGTGGACGTCCCGGGCGGCACCGTGCGGGTCGCGGTGCTGCCGGACGGGCACGTGGAGCTCGCCGGGCCGGCGGTGCTGGTCGCGGACCTCGACGTCGACCTGGACGCGCTGGCCGTCTGACCGTCGCTGACCGTCTGACCGCCGCAGCACGGCCCCCGGGAACACCGCGGCCTCCCGCGCCGTTGCCGATCGACGTGACCACCGACGCCGCGCCGCACCCGGCGCCCGCCCTCGACGCGGCCGCGCTGCGCCGCCCGCTCGGCGCGACGGCGACGTTCCTCCAGCTCTCCTCGGGCTTCTGCGCGCCCTGCCGCGCGACCCGCCGTGTGCTGGAGCGGGTGGTCGCGACCACGGACGGGGTGGCGCACGTCGAGGTCGACGTCGCCGACCGCGCGGACCTCGCGGAGCGGTTCGCGGTCACCGAGACGCCCACGGTCGTGGTGCTCGACCGCGACGGCGCCGTCGTCGCCCGGGCGACCGGCGTCCCGAGCCTCGCGCAGGCGCGTGCCGCGGTGGCGGCGCTCGCCTGAGCCGGTCCTGCGCGGCGGCGGGGGCGTCAGCCCCGCACGACCCGCAGCACCCGGAACCCGCGGTCGGTCGCGACCCGGTCGACCGTCGCGACGCCGTCCAGCTCGGTCGCCAGCCAGCGCAGCAGCGAGTCCGAGCCCAGGTTCTTCGCCACGACCAGGTACGCCTCGCCGCCCGGGACCAGGCGGTGCAGCCACTGCCGCAGCATCGCGTGCAGCGTCTCCTTGCCCACGCGGATCGGCGGGTTCGACCAGATGGCGGCGAACCGCACGTCGTCGGGCACGTCCTCGGGCCGCACGGCGGTGACGTGCGGCAGCTCGAGGCGCTCCGCGTTCCGCCGGGTGAGGTCGAGCGCCCGCTCGTTCACGTCGACCGCCCACACCCGGGCGTGCGGCGCCAGGAGCCCGAGGCTGAGCGCGACCGGCCCCCAGCCGCAGCCGAGGTCGAGCAGGTCGCCCTCGCGCGGCGGGTCGGGCACGTGCCGCAGCAGCACCTCGGTCCCGCCGTCCAGGTGGTCCGGGGAGAACACGCCGCCGGCCGTCTCGACCGGCACGTCCCGCCCGGCCAGGTGCACGGTGCGCGCGCGGCGCTCGTCGGGGGAGGCGGGCTCGGCGGTGAAGTAGTGCTCGGTGCCGGTCACGCCCGCGACCTTATCGCCGCGTCAGCCCGTGGCGAATTGCCTCGCGGACGCCCCGGCCGCGTGCCACGCTGGAACCCGGGCCGCTGCGGCGGCCCCGCCTGATCCACGACCCGTAAGGAACCGCGTGAACGACGCCCAGAACCCCACGACTCGCGAGCAGGACGTCCCCGACGCCCCGGTCGACGCGCAGCAGGCCGCGCGCGACGCCCAGCGGGTCGCCGACGACGTCGTGGCCCGCGTGCTCGCCCGGGCGGGCACCGCGGTCCACGAGGGGGACACGGTCCACACCACCTACGACGGCGACCAGCTGGACCTGGAGGAGCGCACGTCGCTGCGCCGGGTCGCGGGCCTGTCGACGGAGCTCCAGGACGTCACCGAGGTCGAGTACCGGCAGCTGCGCCTCGAGCGCGTGGTGCTGGTCGGCCTGTGGGGCTCCGGGTCCCAGGAGGCCGCGGAGATCTCCCTGCGCGAGCTCGCCGCGCTCGCCGAGACGGCCGGCTCGGAGGTGCTCGACGGGCTGCTGCAGCGCCGGCACACCCCGGACCCGAGCACGTACCTCGGCTCCGGCAAGGCGCAGGAGCTCGCCGGCCTGGTGGCGTCGGTCGGCGCGGACACCGTGGTCGTCGACGGCGAGCTCGCCCCGTCCCAGCGCCGCGCGCTGGAGGACGTGGTGCGCGTCAAGGTCGTCGACCGCACGGCGCTGATCCTCGACATCTTCGCCCAGCACGCCAAGTCCCGGGAGGGCAAGGCCCAGGTCGAGCTCGCGCAGCTGGAGTACCTGCTCCCGCGCCTGCGCGGCTGGGGCGACTCGATGTCCCGGCAGGCCGGTGGCCAGGTCGGCGGCGCCGGGGCGGGCATGGGCTCGCGCGGTCCCGGTGAGACGAAGATCGAGCTCGACCGGCGCCGGATCCGTGACCGGATGGCGAAGCTGCGGCGCGAGATCGCCGCGATGGAGCCGGCCCGGCAGACCAAGCGCGCCTCGCGCCGCAAGAACGCGATCCCGTCCGTGGCGATCGCCGGGTACACCAACGCCGGCAAGTCGTCCCTGCTGAACCGGCTCACCGACGCCGGCGTGCTGGTCGAGAACGCCCTGTTCGCCACGCTGGACCCGACGGTCCGGCGCGCGCAGGCCGCGGACGGCCGCGTGTACACGCTCGCCGACACCGTCGGGTTCGTGCGGAACCTGCCGCACCAGCTGGTCGAGGCGTTCCGGTCGACGCTCGAGGAGGTCGCGGACGCGGACCTCGTCCTGCACGTCGTGGACGCCTCGCACCCGGACCCGGAGGGGCAGATCGCCGCGGTGCGGCACGTGTTCGCCGACATCCCGGGCGCGATGGACGTCCCCGAGATCATCGTGCTGAACAAGGTCGACCTCGCCGAGCCCGAGGCCGTGGCCCGCCTGCGTTCCCGCGAGCACGGCGCGGTCGTCGTCTCGGCGCACACGGGCGAGGGGATCGACCAGCTGCAGGCCGTCATCGCGGACCAGCTGCCGCGGCCCGGCGTGACCGTCGACGTGGTCATCCCGTACGACCGCGGCGACCTGGTGCACCGGGTGCACGAGAGCGGCGAGATCGACGTCGAGGAGCACACGCCGCTCGGCACCGCGCTGCGCGGCCGGGTGGACCAGGGCCTCGCGACGGAGCTCACGCAGGCGGCCGTCGAGGTGCACTGACCGCTCGCCCGACGCGACTACCCTTGCCGGGTGCCTGAGCCCACCCCCGACGTCGACGCCCTGCTCGACGTGGCGGTGGCGGCGCTCGGCGGCAGCCCGCGCGAGGGCCAGCGGCGCATGGCCCGGGAGGTCGCGGAGGCGGTCGAGAAGGGCGAGCACCTCATGGTGCAGGCCGGCACCGGCACCGGGAAGTCCCTGGGCTACCTGGTGCCGTCCGTGCGGCACGCCGTGCTCGCCGACGAGCGCGTGGTCGTCTCCACGGCGACGCTCGCGCTCCAGCGGCAGGTGATGACGCGGGACCTCCCGCTCGTCGCGGACGCGCTCGCGCCGCAGCTGCCCCGGCCGCCGCGCGTCGCCCTGCTCAAGGGCTGGCACAACTACGTCTGCGTGCACAAGACCGGCGGCGGCTACCCGCCGGACGACCAGGGGATGCTGTTCGACCTCGGCGACCGGGGCGCGGCCGACCACCCCTCCACGACCGACGCCGCCGACGGCGAGGCGCCCGAGAAGGAGTCCCTCGGCGCGCAGGTCGTGCGGCTGCGGGAGTGGGCGGAGGAGACGGAGACCGGCGACCGGGACGACCTGGTGCCGGGCGTCAGCGACCGCGCGTGGCGCCAGGTGTCCGTGACCTCGCTGGAGTGCCTGGGGCAGAGGTGCCCGCTGCTCGAGGAGTGCTTCCCCGAGCGCGCCCGGGCGGCGGCGCGCGCGGCCGACGTGGTGGTGACGAACCACGCCATGCTCGGCATCGCCGCGTCGGGCTCGCCGCACGTGCTGCCCGAGCACCAGGTGCTCGTCGTCGACGAGGCGCACGAGCTGGCGGACCGCGTCACCGCGCAGTCGACCGCGGAGCTGTCCGTCGGCACCGTCGAGCACGCGGGCCGGATGGCGCGCCGGCACGGCGGGATCGCCACGACCGACCTGGACGGCGCCGCCGCGGCGCTGGGCGCGGCGCTGATCCACCTGCCCGAGGGCCGGTTCACCCAGGGGCTCCCGGAGGGGACGCGGCAGGCCGTCGCGCAGGTCCGGGACGCGGCGCGCGGGCTGCTGTCGGCCCTGCGCCCCGAGAAGCCCGCGGCGGGCGAGGCGGCGCCGGCCGACTCCGGCCTGAAGATCGCGACGTCGGCCGTGCTCGCCCTGTTCGAGGTGGCCGAGCGGATGGCCGCCGACCCCTCCGACCAGCGGTACACCGTGCTCTGGTGCTCGCGGGGCGAGCGGGACGGCGCCACGCGGCTGTACGCGGCGCCGCTCGCCGTCAACGGCCTGATCCGCACGCACCTGCTGGCCGGGCGGGCGTCCGTGCTCACCTCCGCCACGCTCAGCCTGGGCGGGGAGTTCCGCGCCATGGCCCGCAGCATCGGGCTCGAGGGCGCGGGCGAGGCCGCGGCGGCCACGGCGTCGGCGGCGACCGTCGCGGTGGCGGCGCCGGGCGGGAGCGAGGGTACGACGCCGCCGGACGCCCTGGACGTGCCCGCCACGGCGACGAGCACGCCCTCGGCCACGGCCACCCTCCCGTGGCACGGCGTCGACGTCGGCAGCCCGTTCGACTACCCGCGGCAGGGCATCCTCTACATCGCGCGCCGCCTGCCGCCGCCCGGCCGCGAGCCGGCGACCGACGCGCAGCTCGACGAGATCGAGGCGCTGGTCACCGCCGCCGGCGGGCGGACGCTCGGCCTGTTCTCGTCCCGGCGCGCAGCGGTCACGGTCGCCGAGGCCATGCGCGAGCGCCTCGACGTGCCGGTGCTCGTGCAGGGCGAGGACCAGCTGCCGACGCTCGTGCGGCAGTTCGCCGAGGACGAGCCCACCTGCCTGTTCGGCACGCTGTCGCTGTGGCAGGGCGTCGACGTCCCGGGGCGGTCGAACCAGCTGGTGATCATCGACCGCATCCCGTTCCCGCGGCCCGACGACCCGGTGAAGTCCGCCCGGTCGGAGGCCGTCGCGGCGTCGGGCGGCAACGGCTTCATGTCGGTGGCGGCCACCCACGCGGCGCTGCTGCTGGCCCAGGGCGCCGGCCGGCTGATCCGCTCCGTGCACGACCGGGGGGTCGTGGCGGTGCTGGACCCCCGGCTGTCGACGGCGCGCTACGGCGAGTTCCTGGCCCGGTCGCTGCCGGCGTTCTGGCGCACCACGGACCGCGAGGTGGCCCTCGGCGCCCTGCGCCGGCTCGCCGTGGAGGACCCGGCGCCCGCCGTCGAGGAGCCGGGCGCCGCCCCGGGCCGCTAGCCTCGTGAGCAGGGCGCCGACCGGCGCCGGGGCACCGAGGAGGACCGCCGATGAGCGAGCAGACGAACGACGTCGAGGGCGACGAGCTCGGCCTGGCGGGCAGCGCCGTCGCCCCCCGCCGCACCACGAAGCTGGCGGTGGTCGGCGCGGGCGCCGTGGGCTCGACGATGGCGTACGCGGCGCTGATGCGGGGTGCCGCCCGCAGCGTCGTGCTCTACGACATCAACAAGGCCAAGGTCGAGGCCGAGGCGCTGGACCTCGGGCACGGCATCCAGTTCATGCCGATGGCCGAGGTGATCGGCTCGGACGACATCGCGGCGTGCGCGGACGCCGACGTCGTCATGGTCACCGCGGGCGCCAAGCAGAAGCCCGGGCAGACGCGGATCGACCTGGCCGAGGCGACCATCTCGCTGGTCAAGAAGATCCTGCCGTCGCTCGTCGAGGTCGCCCCGAACGCCGTGTACGTCATGGTCACGAACCCGGTGGACATCGTCACCTACGCCGCGCTGCAGTTCTCCGGCCTGCCGCCGACGCAGCTGTTCGGCTCGGGCACCGTCCTGGACTCCTCCCGGCTGCGCTACCTCATCGCGCAGTACACCGGCGTGGCCGTGCAGAACGTGCACGCCTACATCGCGGGGGAGCACGGCGACACCGAGCTCCCGCTGTGGTCGTCGGCGACCATCGGCGGCGTCCCGATCCTCGACTGGAACGCCATCGAGGGCCACGTGCCGCTGACGCACGAGGTCCGCGAGTCGATCGCGCGCGAGGTCGTCGACTCGGCCTACCGGATCATCGCGGGCAAGGGCGCGACCAACTACGCGGTGGCACTGGCCGGCTCGCGGATCATCGAGGCGGTCATGAAGGACGAGCGGCGCATCCTGCCGGTGTCGTCGCTGCTGGACGGCTACCACGGGATCAGCGACGTGTGCCTGTCGGTCCCGACGGTGGTCGGGCGGTCCGGCGTCGGCGAGCGGCTCCAGGTGCCGATGTCGACCGACGAGCTGGCCGGTCTGCGCCGGTCCGCCGAGTCCCTGCGGGCGGTCGCGCGACGCTTCGGTCTCTGAGGGGGGCGCGGGACTCCGGCCCTCAGCCGACGGGGCTCAGCGCGGGCTCCGTGCGGGCGCGCGCGGGCCGGACGAGCGGGTGCTCGACCGCCCCGGCGGCGTCCCGCAGGGCGCTCAGGGCGGCGGCGACCGCCGGGACCCGCGCGGTGCCCTCGTCGGTCACGGCCTCGACGGCGCGCGCCGGGAGCGCGGGCGCGCGGTGCACGGTCACGCCCGGGTGCGGCAGCACGGCCAGCGCCAGGCCCGGCAGGGTCGCCACGCCCAGCCCCGCCCGGACCAGACCGACCACCGCGAGGTAGTCGTCGGTGGCGTAGTCGACACGGGGGCTGAAGCCCGCCCGCTCGCACGTGCCCACCAGCTGGGCGCGGCACTGCGGGCACCCGGCGATCCACGGGCGCCCGGCGAGCTCCGCCAGGTCGACCTCGGAGCCCGCCGGCCGGCCGTCCGTGGCGGGCAGCAGCACCACGACCTCGTCGCGCAGCAGCGGGACGCGGACCCGGCGGGGCTCGTCGGGGGCGGGGGCGGTGGCGTCCCGGAACGTCACGGCGACGTCCACCCGGCCCGCGTCCAGCTCGGCCAGGGCCTCCGGGGGCTCGGCCTCCGTGAACGTCGACGCCAGGCCGGGGTGCCGCGTCCGCAGCGTCGCCAGCGCTCCGGGGAGCAGCGCGGCCGCCGCGGACGGGAACGCCGCGACCCGCACCCGCCCGGCCCGCAGGCTGGCCACGGCGGCGACCTCCTCCAGCGTGGCGTCGAGCGCCGACTGCACCGCCGGGGCGTTGCGCGCCAGCACGTGCCCGGCCTCCGTGAGGCGGACCCCCCGGCCCGCGCGGACGACCACCGGCGTGCCGACGGCGCGTTCGATCATCCTGAGCTGCTGGCTCGCGGCGGGCTGGGTGAGGCCGAGCGCGTGCGCGGCGGCGGTCACGCTGCCGGTCTCGTGCACGGCGCGCACGAGGCGCAGGGCGGCGATGTCGAGCGTGCGGGTGGGCATGGCCCGGAGCATAAGCCCTGCCTATGGGTCCGGTCGGAAAACGTGGTTGCGTGCATGGGCCGGAACCGGGGACAGTCGAGGGCATGCGCTCGCTCGACGACCTCCGCTCCGAGTTCGACCCCGCCCCCGGGTACCTCAACGCCGCGACGGCCGGGGTCGCCCCCCGGCGGACCGTCCGGGCGCTGGGCGAGGACCTCGCGCGCTGGGGCGCGGGCGGCATCGACGTCCCGCGGTACGAGGCCGCGGTGGCCACCGCGCGCGCCCGGTTCGCCACGCTCGTCGGCGTGGCGCCCGCCCGCGTGGCGATCGGTGCCCAGGTGTCCGTCATGGCCGGCGTGGTGGCGGCCTCGCTCCCCGACGGTGCCGAGGTGCTGTGCGTCGAGGGCGACTTCTCCTCGATGGTGTTCCCGTTCCTCGCGCAGGGGCCGCGGCTCCGGGTGCGGCACGCCCCGGCGGACCGGCTCGCCGACGCCGTGACGCCCGGCACCGCGCTCGTCGCGTACTCGCTGGTGCAGTCCGCCACGGGCGCGGTGCTGGACGACGACGCCGTCGTCGGTGCCGCCCGGGCCGCGGGAGCCCTGACGCTGTGCGACCTGACGCAGGCAGCGGGGTGGCGACGCGTGGACGCCGGCCGGTACGACGTCAGCGTCACCGCGGCGTACAAGTGGCTGTGCGGGCCGCGGGGCGTCGGGTTCCTCACCGTCACCGAGCAGGCGCAGGACGCCCTGCGCCCGGTCCAGGCGGGCTGGTACGCGGGGGAGGACCCGTGGTCGTCGTGCTACGGCCCGACCATGCGCCTGGCCGCCGACGCGCGGCGGTTCGACGTGTCCCCGGCGTGGCAGGCGTGGCTCGGCGCGGCGGAGTCCCTGGACGCGTTCGCCGGGACGGATCCCGACGCCGTGCGGGCGCACGCCGTCGGGCTGGCGGACGCGTTCCGCGCCGGAGCGGGGCTCGCGCCGGGGGACAGCGCCATCGTGACCCTGCCCGATCCCGAGGGGGCGCTCCGCTGCGCCCTGGAGGAGGCCGGCTGCCGGGTGGCCGGGCGCGCGGGCCGGGTGCGCCTGGCGTTCCACGTCTGGAACGACCGGGCCGACGTGGACCGGGCCCTCGACGCGCTCGCCGACGTGGCGGCGGTGCCCACCGCCTGACCGCACCGTCCCGGCCCGCCGGGAGTCGGGTCAGAGGCTGCGCAGCACCGAGACCACGCGGCCGAGCACCTGCGCCTGGTCGCCGTCGATCGGGGAGTACGCCGGGTTCTGGGGCAGCAGCCACACGTGGCCGTCGGTGCGCTTGAGGGTCTTGACCGTGGCCTCGCCGTCGAGCATGGCCGCGACGATCTCGCCGTTCTCGGCCACCGGCTGGCGCCGGACGACGACCCAGTCGCCGTCGCAGATCGCGGCGTCGATCATCGAGTCGCCGACGACCTTCAGCAGGAACAGCTCGCCCGCGCCGACCAGCTGGCGCGGCAGCGGGAACACGTCCTCCACCAGCTGCTCGGCGAGGATCGGCCCGCCGGCGGCGATGCGGCCGACGACCGGCACGTACGCGGCCTCGGGGGCGCCCTCGCGCAGCGCGCTGTCGGTGTCGCCGATGCCGGGCACGCCGGGCAGCGTGGCGACGCCGCGGGAGTCGTCGGGCTGCACGACCTCGATCGCGCGGGGGCGGTTCGGGTCGCGGCGCAGGTAGCCCTTGCGCTCCAGCGCCGTCAGCTGGTGCTTGACGCTCGACGGGCTGGTGAGGCCGACGGCGTCGCCGATCTCGCGCATGCTCGGCGGGTAGCCGCGGGACTCCACGGAGGCACGCACCGTCTCCAGGACGAGCCGCTGGCGCGGGGTCAGGCCGTCACCCTCGCCGAGCTCCACCACCGTCACGGCCCCGTCGTCGGGACCCGCCGCGGCGTCCGTTCCCTGGCTCGCCATGTCCACTCCCGTCCTCGCGGCGCCCGCGGCGCCGTGCCGGCCTGCTCGTCCCGCACCGCGCGTGCTGCGCCGGTGCGGCGTCCGCACCGGAGCCGCTGGTCACGACCGTCCCGGTGCGCCCGGTGAGGGGCCGTCCGGCGGTCGTGTCAGTGCCTCGTGGTGCGCTGTACCCGTTGCCCCGAGCGTAGGGCGCGGCGGCGGGTGGATCAAACACCTGTTCGATCGTGTCTCGACATCGTGGGCGGGACGTGGTTACATCGTACAAACGTTCGAACGAACAGGTGTTCGACGGGCCGGAGGGTCCAGGAGGGGAGTGGTGGGGATGAGCGCCATCGCAGTGCAGCCGCGGTTCGTGCCGGGAGCCGGCGTCCGCCGGGTGCCCGGGGCTGCCTCGCAGCGGCGGGCGTCCGTGTCCGCGCGAGCGGCCGGCACCGCGCAGGTCTCCGGTGCTGCGCAGGCATCGGCCGCAGCGCAGCCGCAGCCCCTCCGTCCGCTCGGTGCCCGGTCCGGTGGTGCGCGTCCCGCCGACGCCCGCCCCGGAACGGCGCGGCGCGACGCCGCGGCGGGGGGTGCCGCCGTCGGGGAAGGGCGGCTGCACCTCACCCGCCGCGGCCGCGCCGTGCTCGTCCTGCTGGCGCTGCTGGTCGTGGTCGCGGGGGTCATGGGCGGCCGCGCGGTGGCCGACGCGCCCCAGCAGGCGACCGAGGTGACCACGCACGCCGTCCAGTCCGGCGAGACGCTGTGGGAGATCGCCGCCGACGTCGCGGCGCCGGGCGAGGACGTCCGCGACGTGGTCCTGCGCCTGCAGGAGCTGAACGCCCTGGCGGACGGCTCGCTCCAGGCCGGTCAGGTGCTCCTCCTGCCCGCCGGGGCGTGACGGGAACGGTCCTGGTCAGGGCGCCGCACATGTCTCGGTGAGATAACGAAACCCGAGGCTTGCGTAATTGATTCGGCCGCCTCTAGGGTGGTGCCACCTCGAACGGCTGGCTGGGGGGCTCGCCGCGGGGGACGCATCGTCGTCGTGGTCCTCGGACCCGTCGCAGAGGCGTGCAGCAACCGTCCTGACGAGGCGAGTCGTCCGGACGAGACGGGACGGGGGCGTCCCCACGAGGGTGGCCGCGCACAGCGGCCACCCTCGTCGTCTGTCCGGGGAACACCGGGCGGCCGGACGCGTGTTGCACCGGCGCGCGGGCGGGTCCTACGGTGTCCCGGTCGTCCGGGCGGGCGCCGCACCGACGCCGGCCGCCGACCCGGCCCGCGACCTACCCCGGAGGAGGCGTCCATGCACTGCCCGTTCTGCCGTCACGCCGACTCCCGTGTCGTCGACTCCCGCACGTCCGACGACGGCCTGTCGATCCGCCGCCGCCGCCAGTGCCCGCAGTGCAACCGCCGCTTCACCACGATCGAGACGGCCAGCCTCTCGGTGGTGAAGCGGTCCGGCGCCACCGAGCCGTTCAGCCGCGAGAAGATCGTCAACGGCGTCCGCAAGGCCTGCCAGGGACGACCGGTGAGCGAGGACGACCTCGCCCTGCTCGCCCAGCGCGTCGAGGAGACGCTGCGGGCGAGCGGCAGCGCCGAGCTGGACGCGTACGAGATCGGCCTCGCCATCCTGGGCCCGCTCCGCGACCTGGACGAGGTCGCCTACCTGCGGTTCGCGAGCGTCTACCAGGCGTTCAGCTCGCTGGACGACTTCGAGGCCGCGATCACCGTGCTGCGCGCGGAGAACGAGGTGGCGGACGCCGCGCGCAAGGCCGCCGCGGGTGCGGGCGACGCCGGCGCGGGAGACGCGGAGCAGACCCCCGCGTCCTGACCGACCCGGCCGTCGCGACCCGTCGCGGACCGCGCACGCCCCCCGGTCAGGCCGGCGTCCCGCCTCCGTCCGGCCCGTGCCAGGTGAGCGCCACGACGCACACGTCGTCCTCCGCGCCGTGGTGGGGCAGGGCCGCGTCGACGACCCGCGCCACGTCCAGCCCCGTGTGCCCAGCTGGGCCGCCTCCGGTGCCGACGTGCTGCCCGACCAGGAGCGCGAGCGCGGCCAGGCCGGCCGGGAGGGTGCGGGTGCGGCGCTCGACGAGCCCGTCCGTGTAGAGCACCAGGGTGTCGCCGGCGCGGAGGCGGGCGTGCGCGGACGTCCGGGCGCCGAGGCCCGTCAGCCCCAGCGGCGTCGAGCGGGCACCCCACAGGTACGACGTGCTCCCGTCGGCCCGGAGCACCAGCGGCGGGAGGTGACCGGCGACGGCGAACTCGAGGTCGCCGGTCCGCAGGTCGAGCTGCGTGTGCACGGTGGTCGACATGAACCCGGACCCGGCGTGCTCCACGAAGTGGTCGAGGTGCTCGAGCACGAGGTGCGGTCGCACGTCCGGCCCGGTGACGGCACGCCCCGCGCTGCGCAGCTGGCTCATCGTCGTGGCCGCGTGCAGGCCGCGACCGACCACGTCGCCGACGGTGACGGCCAGCATCCCGTCGCGCACCGCGAAGGCGTCGAACCAGTCGCCCCCGACCTCCAGGTCCCGCACCCCGGGGCGGTACTCGGAGGCGATCGTGAACCGCGGGTCGGCGGGGATGTTCGTGGCGAGCATCGCGCGCTGGAGCTCGAGCGCCACGGACGCGTGCTGGTCGAAGAGCCGCGCCCGTTCGAGCGCGGACGCGGCCTGGTGGCCGGTCGCGGCGAGCAGGTCCGGGTCCAGCGGGTCGGCGCCGGGCCGGCCGGACGGGCGCACGCGCAGCACGCCGAGCAGGCGTGTCCGGCCCCGCAGGGGCACGACCAGGCAGCCGTCGGCCTCGCGTCGCACGGCGTCCCCCGCGACGGGGACCCGCTCGGGGCGCTCGCCGGGTGTACCGGCGCGCAGGGTCCACACGCCGTCGGCGACGGTCCAGAGCGTCACGCCGACGCCGCCGAGCGTGAGCGCGAGGGTGTCGACGACGGCGTGCGCCACCGAGTCCACGTCCGCCGCCTCCGACAGCTCGGACGCGAGCCGCTGCAGGACGTGCACGTCCCCGACGGCGCGGTCCGCGGCGGTGCGGGCGGCGAGCAGCTCGTGCTCGTACCGGGAGCGTTCGGCGGCACCCGACAGCGCGACGTCCACGGTGCCGTCGTCCTCCCGGACCACGGCCGTGAGCAGCACGGGCATCCTGCGGTCCGGTGCGCGCAGCTCGACCGCGACCTCCTCCACGCGGCCCTGCATGTGCAGCAGCGGCGCGACGTGCGTCTCCCAGTAGATCCGCCCGCCGACCGACAGCAGCGCCGCGAGGCGGACCGTCCCCACCAGCTCGGCGGCCGGGCGCCCGACCCACCGGGCGAAGGTGGCGTTGGCGTCGAGCACCGTCCCGTCGGCGTCCAGGCGCAGCAGGGCCACGGGGGCCGCGTCCCACGCGCCGGCTCGCTGCTCCGCGTTCACCGGTCGAGGTACCCCCGCATCGCCGCGACCAGCGCGTCGGGCGCGCTCAGGTTGGGGCAGTGGCCGACGGCGTCGAGCAGGACCAGCTCGGCGTCGGGGAGGTGCGCGGCGACGTACTCGCCGACCTCGACGGGCGCGATGGCGTCCTCGCGGCACTGCACCACCAGCGTCGGCGTGCGGACGTGCGGGAGGTCGGCGCGGTTGTCGGACAGGAACGTGGTGCGGGCGAAGCGGCGGGCGATCGCCGGGTCGGTCCGGCAGAAGGAGCCCGTGAGCTCGGCGCCCAGCTCGGGGCGGTCGGGCCGGCCCATGATGACCGGCGCGATGAAGGCCGACCAGCCCAGGTAGTTGTCGTCCATCGTCGCGAGCAGCTCGTCGATCTCGTCGCGCGTGAAGCCCCCGCGGTAGCCGTCGTCGTCGATGTACCGCGGGCTGGGTCCGACCATCACCAGCCGGTCGAAGAGGTCCGGCCGGGCAGCCGCGGCGAGGGCACCGATCATCGCGCTGACGGAGTGCCCGACGAACGTCACGGGACCGCACCCGAGGTGCTCGAGCAGCCGGACGACGTCCTCCGCGTACCCGGTGAGGGAGGAGTGCCGCCGGGGGTCGTAGGCGGACAGGTCCGAGCCGCCCGCGCCGAGGTGGTCGAACAGGACGACCCGGTGCGTCCGCTCGAACGCCGGTGCGACGAACCGCCACATGGTCTGGTCGCACCCGAAGCCGTGGGCCAGCACCAGCACCGGCCCGTCGGCGCGGCCCGTGCTGGTCACGTGGTGCTGGGTGGCGGGGTCCATGCTCGGATCGTAGGTGCGGGGCCTGGTGCGCGTCCGCCCTCGGTCCCGTCGTGTCGCCCGCGAGCCCCCGCGGCGGCCGTCGTACTACGGTCGTCGGGTGATCCCTGCCGACCTCGCGCTCCTGCACGCCCCCGGAACCCCCGCGCTGGCGCCCGACGGCTCGTTCGCCGTCGTGTCGCGCACCGCGCCCGACCTCGACGCCGACGAGTACACCGGCCAGCTGTGGCGGCTCGCGACCGACGGTTCCGCGCCCCCGGTCCGGCTCACCCGCGGGCACCGCGACACGGACCCGCAGGTCTCGCCCGACGGCCGCTGGGTCGCGTTCCTGCGCGCCGAGCCGAAGGGCCGGCCGCAGCTGCACGTCGTCGAGGCGGCGGGTGGCGAGCCCGTCCGGCTGACGGACGCGCCGCTGGGCGTCCAGACCGCCCGGTTCTCGCCCGACGGGACCGTGCTGGCGTTCCTGGCGCGCGTGCCGGACGAGGGCCGGTACGTCGCCGGCGGCGACCCCGCGGCCGAGCGGCCCCGGCACATCACCACGCTCCCGTACCGGCACGACGGGGTCGGCTACACCCGCGACAAGCGGCGGCAGCTGTTCGTCGTGGACGTGCCTGCCGACCCCGCCGCGCGCTCGACCCTCCCGGACGGCGACGGCGACGGCGACGGCAACGAGCCCGCGGCGCGGCAGGTCACGTCGGGGGACGTCGACGTCGACACCCTCGCCTGGCTGCCGGACGGCCGGCACGTCGTCGCGGTGGCCGCCCGGCACGCCGCCCGCGACGAGGACCTGCGCAGCGACGCGGTCGTCGTCGACACCGCACCCGGCGGCGACGGCACGCTGCGTCCCCTGACCGACGCGGACGCCGGGAGCACCCTGGCGGTCGCCGCGGCCCTGCCGGACGCGGACGGCGCCGCGGTGTGGCTGCTCGCGCAGGACATGGGCCCGACGGGCCGGGACTTCGTCGCCCGGCAGACCATGCTGTTCCGCCTGGAGCTCGCCGCAGCCGCCGCGGGACCCACCGCCGCCGGGGCTCCGGTGCGGCTGACCGACCCCGAGGCGGTCGACCTGGACCCGGGCACGTTCGCCGTGACGGCGGACGGGGTGCTCGCCGGCGTGCTGCACCGGGGCACCGTGCTGCTGCGCGAGCACCGGGCGGACGGGTCCACGCGGGACCTCATCGACGGCACGGTCGCCGTGCACGGTGTCGCCGCGTCGCCCACCGCACCGGTGGCGGTCGCGACCGTCGCCGGACCGCTCACGTCGGGCGACGTGCACGCCGTGCACCTCGGCGCGGGGGAGTCGCGGGTGCTCACCGACTGGTCCGCGCCCCTGCGCGGCACCGGCCGGGTCCGTGAACCCCGGGAGGTCACCGCGACCGCGCCCGACGGGTACCCCGTGCACGGCTGGGTGGTCACGCCGGACCCGGAGCGGTTCGCGGGCCCGCACCCGATGATCCTCATGATCCACGGCGGGCCGTACGCGCAGTACACCGTGGCGCTGTTCGACGAGGTGCAGACCCTCGCGGAGGCGGGCTACGCCGTCGTGTACGGCAACCCGCGCGGCTCGGCCGGCTACGGGGCGTCGCACGGGTCGGCGATCCGTCGCGCATTCGGCACGGTCGACACCGACGACGTCCTCGCCCTGCTCGACGCGGCGCTGGCCGACCCCGCGCTGGACTTCGACCGGGTGGGCGTCATGGGCGGCTCGTACGGCGGCTACCTCACGGCGTGGCTGACCACCCGCACGGACCGGTTCGCCGCGGCGGTCGTGGAGCGCGGGTTCCTCGACCCGGTGAGCTTCGTCGGGTCCAGCGACATCGGCTGGTTCTTCGGGCTCGAGTACCTGGGCGACGGCGACGACGACGAGGCCCACGCCGCGGTGGCCGCGCAGTCGCCGATGGCCCACGTGTCCCGCGTGACCACGCCGACGCTCGTGATCCACTCCGAGCAGGACTGGCGCTGCCCCGTTGAGCAGGGTCAGCGGTGGTTCGCCGAGCTCAAGCGGCGCGGGGTGCCGTCCGAGCTGCTGCTGTTCCCGGGGGAGGGCCACGAGCTGACCCGGTCGGGCCGCCCGCAGCACCGCCTGGTCCGGTTTGAGCACGTGCTCGACTGGTGGGCGCGGAACCTGCCCGTCACCGCCGGCTGACGCCCAGCCGCGCAGACCGCGCCCCGGGACGACGACGGCCCCGCACCTGCGAGGTGCGGGGCCGTCGTGCGTCACGCGTCAGGCGGTGCCGGCCATCAGGTCGTCGCGGACCACCCGGCGCAGGACCTTGCCGATCTGGGAGCGCGGCAGCTCGGTGAGGATGACGAGCTCGCGGGGGACGGCGTACCGGGCGAGCCGGTCGGTGCACCACTCGCGGACGGCGTTCAGGTCCACGTGCGCGCCGATCTCCGTCACGATCGCCGCGACCACCTTCTCGCCCAGGTCGCCGCCGGGCAGCCCCACGACGGCGACGTCACGGACCCCGGGCATCGTGCGCAGCCGCTCCTCGACCTGCGAGGGGTACACCTTGAAGCCGCCGGTGACGATCATCTCCTTGATCCGGTCGACCAGGACCATGAAGCCGTCGTCGTCGAGCCGCACCACGTCGCCCGTGCGGAGCCAGCCGCCCTCGAGCAGCTGCTCCGCCGTCTCCTCGGGCCGGCCCCAGTATCCCTGGAACACCTGCGGCCCGCGGATCAGCAGCTCGCCCTGCTGCCCCTGCTCGACGTCGCGCGTCGGGTCCTCCTGGTCGACGACGCGGATGTCGGTGCTGGGGAACGGCAGGCCGAGTGCGCCCGGGCGGCGGTCGGGGGACAGCGGGCTGCCGAGGGCGACGGGGGAGGTCTCCGTCATCCCGTAGCCCTCGATCACGAGCCCGCCGGTGAGGGCCTCCCACCGGTGCGCGGTCGCGGGGGACAGCGACATGGCGCCCGAGATCGCGTACCGGAACGACGTCAGGTCCGCGCCCTTCTTCTCCGCCGCGGCCGCCAGCCGGTCGAGCATGGGCGGCACGGCGGGCAGGAACGTGCCGGGGCGCCGCTTCTGGGCGGACAGCACGGCGGCCGGGTCGAACTTCGGGAACGCGACGAGCGTGGCGCCGACGCGCGTGGCGTAGGTCAGGCAGAGCGTGAGCCCGAAGGCGTGGAAGAACGGGAGGATGCCGTAGATCGTCTCGGTGCCCGGCTCCGCCTGGGTCCACGCCTGCCCCTGCACGGCGTTCGCGACCAGGTTCCGGTGGGTCAGCACGGCGGCCTTCGGGGTGCCGGTCGTGCCGCCGGTGTACTGCAGCAGCGCGACGTCCCGGGAGGTGGGGCGCGGGTGGTCCGCCGGCAGCGGTGCGGCCGCGGCGACCAGCCGGTGCCAGACCGGGGTGCCGGCGGGCAGGGCGGCGCGCAGCGCGGCGCGGGTGGCGCGGGCGGACGGCACCGGCAGGCGCAGGGCGAGCCGCTTCACCGCGGGCAGGTCGGCGGACACGTCGACGGCCACGACGGTGCGGACGTCCGTGCCGGGCTGCGACTCCAGCGCCGCGGCGACGGCCTTCTCCCACACGAGGGCGACGGTCGCGCCGGAGTCCGCCAGCTGGTGGCCGAGCTCGCCGGCGGTGTACGTCGGGTTGTGCTCGACCACGACGGCGCCGAGCCGGAGCGCGGCGTAGAACGCGACCATGTGCGAGGTGCAGTTCGGCAGCGCGATGGCCACCCGGTCGCCCGCGCGCACGCCGAGGTCGCGCAGCACGGTGGCCCCGCGGGCGACGGCGTCGGCGAGCTCGGCGTAGGTGGTCGTCGCGCCCAGGAAGTCGACGGCCACCCGGTCGGGCCAGGCGGCGGCCGACCGGTCGAGCGCCTCCAGCAGGGGCTCGTCCGGCACGTCGACCTCCGGCGGGACGCCGGGGGCGTAGGAGGAGTGCCAGGGTCGCGTGAATGCGGTCACGAGCCCACCGTAACCTACGCGGCCGTAACCTACGCGGGCGTAACCCGGGACTTCCGCGTGGGTCGTGTGCAGGTCACCGCGCCGCTCACAGGTCCGAGGACCGCGAGCCCCACAGGTTGATCCCCGAGTCGACGGCGTGCCGGTCGATCTCCGCCAGCTCCGCGTCCGTGAGCGCCGGGCCGTGCACCGCGGCGAGGTTCTCGTCCAGCTGCTCCGGCGTCCGGGCGCCGAGCGCCACCGACGTCACCCGCGGGTCCCGCAGCACCCAGGCGATCGCGAGCTGGGCGAGCGACTGCCCCCGTGCCTCCGCGACCGCCGCCAGCGCCCGGACCCGCGCGAGGTTCTCCTCGCTCAGGTACTCGGCGCGCAGCGGCCCCCCACGCGCGGCGCGGGAGTCCTCCGGCACGCCGCCGAGGTACTTGCTCGTGAGCATGCCCTGCGCGAGCGGCGAGAACGCGACGACGCCCAGCCCGGCGTCCGACGCCACGTCGAGCAGGGCCCGGCCGCCGGCCGCGCCGTCGGGCTGCTCGACCCACCGGTTCAGCATCGAGTAGGACGGCTGGTGCAGCGCGAGCCGCAGCCCCATCGCCTCCGCGACCCGCACGGCCTCCTGCGTCCTGCGCGCGGAGTAGGAGGAGATGCCCGCGTACCGCGCGCGGCCGGAGTCGACGGCCGTCCGCAGCGCCCCGATCGTCTCCTCCAACGGGGTGCCGGGGTCGAACCGGTGGCTGTAGAACACGTCGACGTGGTCGGTGCCGAGCCGGCGCAGCGACTGGTCCAGCGACGCGAGCAGGTACTTGCGCGACCCGTGCTCGCCGTAGGGTCCGGGCCACTGCCGGTACCCCGCCTTCGTGGCGATGAGCAGCTCGTCGCGGTACGGGGCGAGGTCGGTGGCCAGCAGGCGGCCGACGCTCTCCTCCGCCGCACCGGGCGGCGGGCCGTAGTTGTTCGCGAGGTCCAGGTGCACGACGCCGCGGTCGAACGCGCCCAGCACGAGCGCGCGCTGGTCGGCGAACGGGGTGGCGTCCCCGAAGTTCTGCCACAGCCCCAGCGTCACCGCCGGCAGGTCCAGCCCGGTGCGGCCGGCGCGGCGCAGGGGGAGGCGGTCGTGGCGGTCGGGGTCGGCGAGGTGCACGTCCCCGACCGTATCGGGCCGGGGTGTCAGGAGACGACGCGCAGCCGGATGGTCTCCGGGCGGGCGCGCAGCGCCTCGACGACCTCGCGCTCCACCGAGCCGGCGTCCGTGACCACGTAGCCCACCTCGCCGCGGGTCGCGAGCAGCTGGCCCTCGATGTTCGCGCCGTGCTCCGCGAGCGTCTGGTTGACGGCCGCGAGCACGCCGGGCACGTTGCGGTGCAGGTACGCCAGGCGGTGCACGCCCTCGCGCGGCTCGAGCGTGAGGTTCGGCAGGTTGACGCTGAGCATCGTCGTGCCGGTGGCCAGGTAGTCCCGCAGCTTGTTGGACACGAACTGGCCGATCGCCTCCTGCGCCTCCTCCGTGGAGCCGCCGGTGTGCGGGGTCAGGATGACGTTGGGCAGCCCGCGCAGCTCGGACTCGAACGGGTCGCCCTTGCGCTTCGGCTCGACGGGGAACACGTCGACCGCCGCACCGGCGACGTGGCCGGACAGGACCGCGTCGCGCAGGGCGGCGTAGTCCACCACGAAGCCACGGGACAGGTTGAGGAAGATCGCGCCCTCGCGCATGCGGGCGAACTGCTTCGCGCCGAACAGCCCGGCGTTCCCGCTGCGGCCGTCGACGTGCAGGGTGACGATGTCCGCCACGTCGAGCAGCTCGTCGAGCGAGTCGGCGCGCCGCGCGTTGCCCAGCGCCAGCTTCTCCGCGGTGTCGTAGAACACGACCGACATGCCCAGGTTCTCGGCCAGCACCGACAGCTGGGTGCCGATGTTGCCGTAGCCGATGATGCCCAGCGTGCGGCCGCGCACCTCGTGGGAGCCCTCGGCCGACTTGTTCCAGACGCCGTCGTGCATCGAGCGGTCGAGCACGGTGAGGCGCCGGGTCAGCGCGATGATGTCGGCCAGCGCGATCTCCACCACCGAGCGGGTGTTGGAGAACGGGGCGTTGAACACCGCGACGCCGCGGGACGCCGCCGCGTGCAGGTCGACCTGGTTGGTCCCGATGCAGTACGCGCCGATCGCGACGAGGTCCGTCGCGGCGTCCAGCACGGCCTCGGTGACCTGCGTCTTGGAGCGGATGCCCAGCAGGTGCACCCCCTGCAGGGCCTCGATCAGCTCGGACTCGTCCAGCGCGCCGGAGCGCGTGACGACCTCGTAGCCGGCCGCCTCCATGATGGCGCGGGCCTGGGGGTGCAGGTTCTCGAGGAGCAGGGCGCGTAGCACGCCCCTATGGTGCGCCTCGCCGCCCCCGGCTCCAAGCCGGTCCCGGTCCTCGGACACTCAGTCCTCGTCGGGCCCGTCCCACCCCGCGGGCAGCGGACGGGAGTGCACCACGCGCAGCCCCTGCGTCGGGCGGGTCATCGCCACGTACAGGTCACCGGCACCGCCCTTGAGCACGTCCGCCGGCTCGACCAGCACCACCACGTCGAACTCCAGGCCCTTGCTCTGCGTCGGGGTCATCAGCGTCAGCGGCGCGTCGAGGTCCGGCGCGCCGGCGCGGGTGGCGCCGGCCCCGGGCAGCACCGCGGCGAGCGCGCGGACCGACTCGGGGGCGGCGATGACCGCCACGCGCCCGGCGCCGTTCGCGTCCCGCACCTCCGCCAGGGCATCCTCCGCGACCCGTGCCACCGTCTCCGCGACCTGCGCGGCGTCGACGTTCTCGGTGCGCAGGGCGTGCTCGACGTCCCGCGCGGAGGTCGTCGGGCTCAGGGGCAGCCCCGCCGCCCGCCCGACGCGCTCGGCCGTCCGGGCCACCGACGCGGGCGTGCGGTAGTTGACGGTCAGCTCCGCGAGCCGCCACCCGCCCGCGAGCACGCGGTCGAACGTGGCCGCCCAGTCGCGCGTCCCGGCCGCGGTCGAGGTCTGCGCGACATCGCCGACGACCGTCAGCGACCGGGTCGGCACGCGGCGCAGCACCATCCGCCACGCCATGGGCGACAGCTCCTGGGCCTCGTCGACGACCACGTGGCCGTAGGTCCACGTGCGGTCCGCGGCGGCGCGCTCGGCGGTGGTCAGGGAGGGGCCGCTGGACGCGAACCGGTCGGCCAGCAGCTCCGCCGACACCAGGCCGCCCCCGGACTGCTGGAGCACCTGGCGCGCGTAGTCGAGCTCCTGCGCGCGCTGCGTCGCGTCGTGCTTCGCCTGCGCCCGGGCGGCCTGGTCGTCCTCCCCGAGGAGCTCGGCCGCCTCGTCCAGCAGGGGCACGTCCGCCGGGGTCCACGGGGCGTCGGCGTCGCGCAGCAGGGCCGCCCGCTCGTGGGCGGAGAGCTCGGGCGCCGCCGCGTCCAGCCGGGCCGGCCGGGACAGCAGCGCCGACACCAGGCCCTGCGCCGTCAGCGGCATCCACGCGAGGTTCAGCGCGACGCGGATCTCCCGGGTGGTGCGCAGCTCCTCGACGATCTCGCCGCGCTCGTCCGGCGCCACTGACCAGCCCAGCTGGCTGACGTACTGCTCGGCGAGCCGCCCCAGCATGTCCCGCACGAACGTCACGCGCGCCTGGTTGTGCGGCCGGTGCCCGCGGCGGGCGTGGGCGATCGCCGACCGGACGTCGTTCGGACGCACCACGATCGTGCGGCCGTCGATCTTCACGGTCGTCGGCTGCTCCGGCACCCGCTGGCGCTGGCGCACGGCGCGCTCGATGATCCGGCGCCACACCAGGCGGCCCTTGATCTCGGCGACGACGTCGTCCTCCTCGCCGGAGGCCACGAGGCCGGGGAACAGCTCGCCGACCGTCGTCGACACCACGCCGGTCTCGCCGAGCGAGGGCAGCACCTGGTCGATGTACCGCAGGAACGTCCGGCTCGGCCCCAGCAGCAGCACGCCGGAGCGCTCCAGCGTCCGGCGGTGCGCGTAGAGCAGGTAGGCCGCGCGGTGCAGCGCCACGGCGGTCTTCCCGGTGCCCGGGCCGCCCTGGACGATCAGCGCGCCCGCGAGCTCCGCGCGGATGATCGCGTCCTGCTCGGCCTGGATCGTCGCGACGATGTCGCCCATCCGGCCGGTGCGCCGCGCCGCAAGGGCCGCCAGCAGCGCGCCCTCGCCCGACAGCTCGCCGAGCTGGTCGGCCGCGTCGCCGTCCGCCAGCGCGTCCAGGTCGAGGACCTCGTCCTCGAGGCCCGTCACCCGGCGTCCGCGCGTCACCAGGTGCCGGCGCTGCAGCACGCCGTCCGGCTGCGCGGACGTGGCCCGGTAGAACGACTGGGCCGCGGGCGCGCGCCAGTCCGTCAGCAGCGACGCGTGCTCCGCGTCGTTCAGCCCGATGCGGCCGATGTACCGGCGCCCGCCCTCGGACAGGTCGAGCCGCCCGAACGCGAGGCGGTCCTCGACGGCCTCGAGCCGGGCCAGCCGGTCCTCGTAGAGCGTCGCGAACGCGTCCCGCTCGGAGCGGTTCTGCGGGGAGCCGGACGGGCCGACCCGGCGCACCTCCGCCAGGCGCTCGCGGGTCTGCTCCCGCAGCTCGTCGAGCCGCGCGTACAGCCGGTCCACGACCTGCTGCTCGGCGGCCAGCTGCGCCTCGATCCCGCTCACGCCTGCTCCCGTCGGTCGTCCTGCCGCGCGTGTCCGCCGGGGTGCACCCGGCGCGAGCGGCCGTCCATTATCCGCCATCGCCGGCGTGCCGTGTCACGCACGTCCGCCGCCCGCGCCCCACGCGCCACCCGTCCGGCCGCACCTGCGAGGACGCGTGGCCGGACGCGGGAAGAGGTGGGTGGTCCGCGGTGTTGTGATCCTCGGAACGCCGTCGCAGCGACGGCACAGCTCTTCGCGACACCAGGAGGACCCATGCTGGACCCGAGCGAGATCTACGCCGTCGACCCGGTCGTGGCCGCCGAGGTCGAGGCGCGGGCCGCGGGAGGCAGCGGGCCGGTGCTCGTGCACGCGGTGCGGGGCTTCGTCGACGCCGGCGGCGCCGGGCGGCTGGCCGCCGAGCACCTGACCGAGCAGCTGTCGAGCGAGCGGCTCGCGACCTTCGACGTCGACCAGCTGCTCGACTACCGCTCGCGGCGCCCCACCGTGACGTTCGACTCCGACCACTGGGGCGAGTACGACGAGCCCGAGCTCGCGATCGACCTCGTGCGCGACACGTCCGGGGTCCCGTTCCTGCTCCTGCACGGCGTCGAGCCCGACGTCCAGTGGGAGCGGTTCGCCGCCGCGGTGCGCCAGATCGTCGAGCGGTTCGACGTCCCGCTGACGGTCGGCATGCACGGGATCCCCATGGGCATCCCGCACACCCGGCCGCTCTCGGTCACCGCGCACGCGAACCGCCCGGAGCTGGTCGCCGACTACACGTCCTGGTTCGGAACCGTGCAGGTGCCGGCCGACGCGGGCTCGCTCCTGGAGATCCGGCTCGGCCAGTCCGGGCACGACGCCATGGGCTTCGCGGTGCACGTCCCGCACTACCTCGCGCAGTCGCCGTACCCGCAGGCCAGCATCACCGGCCTCGAGCACGTGCAGCGCGCCGCGGGGCTGGAGCTCGACCTGGGCGAGCTGGCGTCCGCCGCCGAGGAGACGCTGCTGGAGGTGGAGCGGCAGGTCGAGGACTCGCCCGAGGTCGCGGCCGTCGTGCACGCGCTCGAGCAGCAGTACGACGCCTTCAGCCGGAACATCGGCCGGCCCAGCCTGCTGGCCGAGACCTCCGAGATCCCCACCGCGGACCAGCTCGGCGAGGAGTTCGAGCGGTTCCTCGCGGAGCAGGGCGGCGAGAACCCGGGGCGCTGACCCCCGCACGACGACCGCGCACGGGCGCGGCGGTCCGGCACGGCAGAATGGCTGCACGTGACCTCCGACCGCCGCGCCCTGCTCGTCTGGTCCGTCGGCGTCGGCGCCTACGTCGTCGCCATCATGAACCGGTCGTCGTTCGGCGTCGCGACGCTGGAGGTCACCGAGCGGTTCGGCATCTCGTCCGCGCTGCTCGCCACCGTCGCCGTCGCGCAGCTGGTGGTGTACGCGCTGCTCCAGGTGCCCGTCGGCGTGCTGCTGGACCGGTACGGCCCGCGCGCGCTCGTCGCGACCGGCGCCCTCGGCATGGCGCTCGGCCAGACGGTCCTGGCGCTCGCACCGTCCGCGACCTGGGTGCTCGCCGGCCGGGTGCTGGTCGGCGCCGGTGACGCGCTGACGTTCGTGTCGGTCGTCCGGCTGGTGCCGGCGTGGTTCGCGGTCCGGCGGGTCCCGCTGATGACGCAGCTCACCGGGTCGGTCGGCCAGGTCGGGCAGGTGCTGTCGGCGGTCCCGATCGTGGCGCTGCTGCACGCCGAGGGCTGGCGGACGACGTTCCTGTCGGTGGCGGCGGTCGGGGTCGTCGCGGCGGTCGCGGTGCTCGCCGTCGTGCGGGACGCGCCGGAGCCGCCGCAGGTCGCGGACGCCGCGGACCCCGGCCGGTCGTCCCGCGGGCGACGGGTGGGCCTGCTGCGGCGGCGCGTGGGCCCGGCGCGGGTGCGCGCGCCCCGGGAGCGCGGGGCGCTGCGCGCGGTCCTGCGGGACCCCGGCGCCTGGCTCGGGTTCTGGATGCACCTGTCCGGGCAGTTCAGCAACCACGTCGTCGTGCTGCTGTGGGGGTTCGCGTTCTTCGTCGAGGGGCAGGGGCGCACGCCGGGGGAGGCCAGCGCGCTCCTGACGCTCAACGTGGTCGCGGCGGTCGTCGCCGGGCCGGTCATCGGGGTGGTCGTCGGCCGTCACCCGTCGGCGCGGACGCCGCTCGCGCTCGGGACCTCCGTCGCGATCGGGCTCGCGTGGCTCGCCGTCACGGTGCCCGACGCCCCGGTGCCGGCGGGCGTGCTGGCGCTGTTCGTCGTCGTGGTCGGCGTCGGCGGGCCGACGTCGCTCGTGGCGTTCGACGTGGCGCGGTCGTGCACCCCGCCGCAGCGGCTCGGGACGGCGACCGGGTTCGTCAACACCGGCGGCTTCGTGGGTGCGCTCGTGACCATGCTCGTCGTGGGCGTGGTGCTCGACCGCGTCGGGGGCGGCGCGCGCGACCTCGACGCGTTCCGGGCCGCGTTCGCGTGGGTGGCCGTGCCGTGGGCCGTCGGCGTGGTCGGCATGCTGGTCGGCCGCCGCCGGGCCCGCCGGGCCCACCCGGGGCTCGTGGTCTGACGCGCGTGCGGCCCGTGGTCGTCCTGTGACCGTTCCGTGACCGGATCGTTGTCGGGGAGCCGGATCCCGGGCGGGAAGAACCATGGCGCGCCGATGACCTGCGTGAGAAGATCGCCGTGTTGCAGTGACGTACTGACGCTTGACCGGCGCCGGCGGGAACCCCTCGGGGAGAGCCCGGCGGCACCTTCCAGCCATCCGGCTGGTGCACCCGGTGCAGGACGCGGGATAGGCATTGCGGCACGGTCCGGGGCACGGGGCCCCGCATCGTCACCGGATGGACAGAAGGACAAGAACATGGCACAGGGTGCTGTCAAGTGGTTCAACGCTGAGAAGGGCTACGGGTTCATCGCCCAGGACGGCGGCGGCGCCGACGTCTTCGTCCACTACTCGGCCATCGACTCCTCGGGCTACCGCAGCCTCGAGGAGGGTCAGCGCGTCGAGTTCGAGATCACGCAGGGCCCCAAGGGCCCGCAGGCCGAGCAGGTCCGCCCGCTCTGATCCGACGGACGCGTCCGTCACCGACGGGCTCTCCGTGACGAGGCCGCATCCCCTCGGGGGTGCGGCCTCGTCCGCGTCCCGGCCCTCTGCCGTCGCTAGCCCGCGTCGACGTCGCCGTCGGGCTCCACCTCGGGCGCCGCGTCGCGCAGGGGCGGGGTCCGGCCGACGAACGCGCGCAGCTCGTCACCGGCCAGCAGCCGGGCGGGCACGGGCAGCGACCGCAGCGCCCGGGCCAGCGGGGCGCTCGCGAGCACGTCCGGGTCGTCGGTGCCGACCACGAGCAGGTTGCCGTACCGGCGGCCGCGCAGCAGCGCCGGCTCCGACACCACGCCCACGTGGGCGAACACCGCCCCGACGGTCGCCGCCTCCGCGCGCGCCAGGGTGAGCGGGGGACGGTCGGCGCAGTTCGCCAGGTAGACGCCGCCGGGCCGCAGCACCCGCGCGACGTCCCGCACGAACTCCTCGGTGGTGACGTGCGGGGGAGTGCGGTCGCCGGCGAACACGTCCCGCAGCACGGCGTCGGCGCTGGAGCCCGGCAGCGTGGCGAGCTCCGCCCGCGCCTCGCCCGCGCGCAGCCGCAGCGCGGGTGAGCGTGGCAGGTCGAACCACTCCCGCACCAGCGAGACCAGCACCGGGTCCAGGTCGACGGCGACCTGGCGGGCGCCGGGGAACCGGGAGTGCGCCCAGCGGGCCATCGCGCAGCCGGCCGCGCCCAGGTGCACCGCACGGAACGGGCCGTCGGCCGGCGGCAGGTGGTCGAGCACGGCCGCCATCTGCTGCATGTACTCGAAGTCGAGCCGCTCGGGGTCCGCGAGGTCCAGGTGCGAGCTCGGCACGCCGTTGACCAGCAGCGTGACGGCGTCCGGGTCGTCCGGGGAGGTCTGGACCTCGGCCGTGCCCGTCGCGATGGGGACCGGGCCCTGCGGCCACGCGGTCGTCCGGCGCGCAGCAGCCCGTGTCGGTGGTCGGTGGGAGGCTGGCCTGCCGGATCGGTCACGGGACGCCATCGCCCCACCGTACGGGTTGACGCGTTCGAACAGGTGTTCGATACTGGGGAAGTCGAGAGAGGGAGGTGCGCGATGCCGGTCAACACCCTTCGTGCCCCGCGGAGCGCCGCACCCGGGCTGTCCGGCCGCGCGGCGGAGCTGCTGCAGCGTGCGGATGCCGAGCTGGTCGCGGCGCAGTTCTCCCCGGAGCCCTGGGAGCAGTTCACGCACGCCCACCTCGCCGCGCTGCGTGCCGGTGCCGCGGTGCTGGCCGAGCGGCAGCCGCTGTCCGGCCGGCGCGCCCCGCGGACGGTCTGGGAGCTGCTGGACCAGGTCGCGCCGGAGCTCGGGCGCTGGTCCAGCTACTTCGCCGGCGGTGCCGGGCTGCGCGCAGCGATCGACGCCGGCCGGTTCGACGCGGTGAGCGCGGCGCGGGCCGAGCAGGTGCTGTGCCACGCCGAGGACTTCCTGGACATCGTGCGCCAGGAGCTCGAGACCGCAGGCACGGCCGGCGGCATCGGCGAGGCGCGCGCCGGATGAGCAGAGGCCCCCGCTCGCAGGAGGCGCGGCGGGACTGGGGCACCGAGGAGGACGGGTGCTCGATCCTGCACGTGGACATGGACGCCTTCTTCGCGTCCGTGGAGCTCGCGCGGCGCCCCCACCTGCGGGGCAAGCCGGTGATCGTGGGCGGCTCGGAGCGGTCGGTCGTGCTCGCGGCGACCTACGAGGCGCGGGCCTTCGGCGTGCACTCGGCGATGCCCATGTCCGCCGCCCGCCGCATGTGCCCGCAGGCCGTCGTCGTCCCGCCGGACCACCACGCGTACGACGAGGTGTCGCGCAGCGTGATGAGCATCCTGCGCGACGTCACCTCCCTGGTCGAGCAGGTGAGCGTGGACGAGGCGTTCCTCGACGTGAGCGGTGCGCGCCGGCGTCTCGGCAGCCCGACCCGGATCGCCGCGCTCATCCGGGAGCGCGTGCGGGCGGAGCACGACATCACCTGCTCGGTGGGGGTCGCGGCCACGAAGTTCGTCGCCAAGCTCGCGTCCGGGCACGCGAAGCCGGACGGCGTGCTGCTCATCCCCAAGGACGCCACCGTGCCGTTCCTGCGGGTGCTGCCCGTCGGTGCCCTGTGGGGCGTGGGGGAGCGCACGGCGGCCTCGCTCGAGCGCTGGGGCATCCGGACCGTCGCCGAGCTGGCGGACAGCGACGTCGGCACCGTCCAGCGGGCGGTCGGCCGCGTGGCGGGTGCGCACCTGTACGACCTGGCGTGGGGCCGGGACCCACGGCCCGTCACGCCCGGCCGTGAGGAGAAGAGCGTCGGCGCGGAGGAGACCTTCGCGGTCGACGTGCGCGACATGCGCGTCGTGGAGAGCAAGGCGCTCGAGCTCGCCGACCGGTGCGCCGGCCGGCTGCGCGCGCAGGGGCTCGCGACCCGGACGGTGTCGGTCAAGGTGCGGACCTCCGACTTCCGGACGCTCACGCGGTCGCGGACGCTGCCGCAGCCGTCGGACGTGGGCCGGGAGATCTACCTCGCGGCGCGGGACCTGCTCGCCGCGGCGGACCTCGGCGGCCTCCCGGTGCGGCTCGTCGGCGTGCGCGCGGAGGGGCTGGTCCCGGCCGCGGACGCCGTGCGGCAGCCGACGCTCGAGGAGGCGGTGGCGGAGAACGTCGACGCCCGCCGCGACGCGGAGCGGGCGATGGACCTCGTGCGCGAGCGGTTCGGCCGGTCGGCCATCGGTGCGGGCACCCCCGCGGTCGGGCGGACCGTGCGGCGGGGCGACCCGCGGCAGCCCGGAGACACCGGCGAGGCGCCGTTGCAGCCCGAGCGCCCGATGTCACTCGGGACGGGTGAGGCGCCGACTACCGACTTCCGCGAACGCCATCTATCCTGAGGCGAAGAAGTCCCGACGGCGGAGCACGGGGGTCGGAATGCCTCTCTCCGAGTACGAACAACGTGTACTGGAGCAGATGGAGCGTCAGCTCACGTCTGACGATCCCCGGCTCGCGAACACGCTCACCTCGCGTGGTCGACGGCCGGTCCTGCGGTATGTCCTCGGCGGCATCGGTGCCGTCGTCGGCCTGCTGCTGCTCGTGGGCGGCGCCGCGTCGTCCGAGGTGTGGCTCGGGGTCCTGGGCTTCGTCGTCATGTTCGCCTCCGTCGCGATCGCGTTCACGCGTCCGCGTCGGGCCGGTGGACCTGTCGGCGTCGTCCGTCCCGACGGCACCGCGACGCGGCCGGCGCCCCCGAAGAAGAAGAGCTTCATGAACCGCATGGAGGACCGCTGGGACCGGCGTCGGGAGCAGGGGCGCTGACCCCTTCCCCGCTGGGCTGAGCGGCCGCCAGGCGGCACCGGCTCGGACGATCCCGCGCGCCCGCGCACAGCGGCGGAGGTCCGCAGGTGGGGCCGAGGTCGGCAGGTGGTGGCCGACGTCGGCAGCTCCCGGTGCCGACGTGGGCCGCGGAGTGCCGATCTCGGCGAACGACGTCGGCGCGGCGCGCGTCATGCCTGCGCGGGCAGCGCCTCCGGCGACTCGCCCCGGGTGGACGTGCTCACGTCGGTCAGCACCGTCGCGATCCACTCCTGCAGCTCCGCCGGCTCGTGGGCGTCCGGGTCGGGGGCGTACCGGTCGCGCTCCACGGCGCGGGCCAGCGCGGAGAGCGCCCGGTCGCCGTCGGGGGTGAGCGGGCGTCCGCGGCGCGCCAGCACCTGGTCCCGGACGGTCGCAGCGGCCTGCCGCGGGGTGTGCGCGTCGGACCAGGTGATCCCGGCGCGCTGCAACCGGTCGCGCAGGCGCCGCCACGCGAGCTCGGGGGTCAGCCGGTGCGCGGGGCCGCGACGCCGCCGCAGCGCGACCGCCCCGAGGGCCGCGGCGACGCCGGCGACCAGGAGCGCGGCGACGACGAACGGCGCCCGGGAGGCGTCGTCGGTGGTGCCGCCGGGCAGGCCGCTCCCGGAGCTGCCGGGCGCGGTGCTGGTGCCGGCCGAGGGCACGGCGTTCGGCAGCGGGACGGCGGCGCTCGGCGAGGACGACGGGGCCGTGGCGCTGTACGGGTTGCTCCACGCGGGCGGCGGTCCGGTCTGCACGGCGGGGGTCGGCTCGAAGCGCACCCAGCCGGTGCCGGGGAAGTACAGCTCGGGCCAGGCGTGCGCGTCGGCGCCTGTCACCCGGTACACCTGGTCGGAGCCGATGTCGCCGGGGAGGAACCCGACCCCGAGCCGTGCGGGGATGCCGAGCGTGCGGGCCAGGACGGTCATCGCGGTGGCGTACTGCACGCAGTACCCGCGCCGGCTCTCCAGGAAGTCCCAGACGGCGTCGTCGGTGGTCGCGGCGTCGACGGAGGTGTCGTAGCGGAACCGCGTGCCGTCCCGGAAGTACGTCTGCAGCGCGAGCGCCTGGTCGTAGGCGGTGTCGGCGCCGGCGGTGACCTCGGCGGCCAGGGCGCGCAGGTCCTCCTCGTGCTCGGTCCCGGGCACGTCGAGGTACCCGTCGACGTCGTCGGGCAGGTCGCCGGTCGAACCGCGGAGCAGCTCGGGGCTCAGGTCCGGCACCTCGACGAGCATCTCGTACGTGGTGCCGACCTCGGTGCGGCCCCGGCCGACGACCTCGTCGCGGGCAAGGTCGTAGCTCCAGGCCCCGTCGATGTCGACCGTGCGCGGGAAGGTGCTGACGGGCAGCCGCTGCTCCCGCAGGGCCCCGACCTCGACCCGCACGTCGGCGAGGGTGCCGCGCCCGGCGTCGGGTGCGGCGCCGACCAGCTCCGGGTCGGAGGACAGCAGCCCCTCCGGGTCCCACTCGGCGAGCTGCGCCTCGGGGTCGCGCTGCCAGGTGCGTCCGTCGAAGTCGCGGAGCGTGAACGACCGCAGGGGGCCGACGAGCGACGCCGTCGCGGTGGGCGCGTCGGTCTCGTCGTCGTCGTCGGAGCCCACGCCGTCGACGGTGTACCGGAGGACCACCTGCGACGACTGCTCCCGCAGGCTGTCCCGCAGGTCCAGGTCGTCGGCCAGCCGGACGGGGCCGACGGCGCCCGTGCCGACGTCCGGGAGCTCCAGCCACGACCACGCGGGCACCGCCGCGACGACCGGGCCGGCCGCCAGGGTGACCACGACCAGCCCGGCGGCCGCGGTGACCACGACCGCCGCCCGGCGTGTGCCGCGCTCCCGGCTCACGGGCACCTGCGCGAGCGCGAGCAGCAGCAGGTACAGGAAGCCGGTCGCCGCCAGCGCCCACGTGCTGCCGGGGAACCCGAGCACGACCGCGGGGGTCCACACCGCGAGGTACGCGAGCCCGGCGAGCGCCGGCATGCCGCAGCCCACGGCGAGCAGGTCGGCCGCGAGGAACACGAGCAGCGCCGCGCCGACGAGGACGAGCTCGACCGGCGGCCACACCGGCATGGGCACCACGGACGTCTCGATGAGCTGCGTGGCCTGGCCGAAGAGCTGGCCGGCGCGCTCGACGGTGCCGGGGCCGGGGAGCAGCGGGTTCGACCCGGGTGGCGTCGCGTACCAGGCGAGCAGCCCGTACGCGCCGGCCACGAGCCCCGCGAGGGACGGCAGCCACGTCGACCGGGTGAGGCTGCGGACGCCGCCGACGACGGCAGCCGTCCCGGCGACGGCGAGGGCCGCGTGCCACGACCAGGAGCCGCCGGCGAGCAGGCCGGAGAGCGCGCCCAGCGCCGTGCAGGTGGCGAGGGCGACCAGGGCGGTGGCGGCCGGGGACCGCCAGCCGCTGCGCAGCGCCGTCCCGGCGGTCATCGGCGGCCCCCGGTCATCGCGTGCTCCCGGTCAGCCGCCACCAGGTCTCGGCGAGGTCCTCGCCCGGGACGGCCTGGACCACGCGCCAGCCGGCCCGGCGCAGGGAGCGGGCCGTCGCGACGGCGTGCTCGTCCTGCTCGCCCCCGCGGACGACGGCCCAGGCCGGGCGGGTCTGGCTGACGCCGGCCAGGGCGGCGCGCCCGGCGGGACCCTGCGCGCCGAGGACCGCGACGACGAGGCCGGAACCCCCGTCGGCGTCGTCGAGCCCCCGGATCTCCGCGAGCAGCGCCCGTTCGGCGGTGGCGGCGTCGGGCCGGCCGCCCAGGTCCACGGTCGCCTCCAGGAGCTGCGCGCGGCCGGGGGCCTCCATGCGCACCGCGCGCGGGTCGTCCATGGCGGCGCCGGTGAGCAGGTGCGTCGGGTGGCCCGCGGCGTGCAGCGCGACCGCGACCGAGGCGGCGAGCGAGATGCTCCACTCCAGCGCGTCGCCGGGCACCGGCTGGTCCAGCAGCACGGTGACGGGCCGCATGCCGGCGCGCTCGTCGGAGCGCACGACGAGCTCGCCGCGCCGCGCGCTGCTGGGCCAGTGCACCCGGCGCAGGTCGTCGCCCATCCGGTAGTCGCGCAGCGCGGCGTCGTCGGACGCGGGGGACCGGGCGCCGACCACCGACCGCTCGGGCTCGGCGACCAGCAGCTCGCGGGGCACCGACAGGTCCACCACGGTCGGCCAGACGGTGACGGTCTCGCGGTCGCCCAGCGTCGCCTGCACCCGCGCGACGCCGAAGGGGTCGGTGCGGGACACCACCAGGGGGCCGAGCGCCCACCGGCCGCGGCGGGTGGCCAGCACGGGGTAGCGCAGCCGGACGGCCCGCGGCTCGCGCGCCACCGTGGCGCGCAGCGGGCGGCCCCCGGACAGCTCGACGGCCGCCTGCTCGCGCAGACGCAGGTCGGTGAGCCGGGCGCGGGAGGCGCCGTGGGCCAGCGCGACCTCGACCTCGACGTCGGCGGTGCGGCCGACGTGCACCGGGTCGGGCCGCACGGACCGGCGGGTCTGCAGCCCGCGCCCGCGGCCGGGGTCGACGACGCCGACGCCGATCAGCCCGAGGACCACGAGCAGCACGGGCAGCGTGCCGATGGTCAGGAGGTCGGTGGACCCGAACGCGGTCCCGGCCGCGCCCACGACGAGGCCGAGGACCACGAGGCCCACGCCGCGGCGGGTCGGGCGGAGCCGCATCAGCCCGCGGCGGTCCGGTCGCGGACCGCCGTGCGCACCGGGGCGGGGACGCCGGTGCGCGCGACGAGGTCGCCGATCACGTCCTGCGCGGTGCGACCGGACAGGCGGGACTCCGCGCTGAGGATCACGCGGTGCGCCAGCACCGGCTCCGCCAGCTGCTGGACGTCGTCCGGGAGCACGTGGTCGCGGCCGCCGACCGCCGCCAGGCCCTTGGCGGCGCGGAGCAGCTGGATCGCGGCGCGCGGGGAGGCACCGAGGCGCAGGGCCGGGTCCTCGCGGGTGCCGGAGACCAGGTCGACCACGTACTGCTTCACCGCGGGCGACGCGTAGAGCTGCCGGGTGACCGCGATCAGCCGGCCCACCTGGGCGGCGTCGGTGACGGGGGACAGGTGCGCGAGCGGGTCGGACGTCTCCTGGAGGTCGAGCATCGCCAGCTCGGCCTCCTCGCTCGGGTAGCCGACGGTCAGGCGGGCCATGAACCGGTCGCGCTGGGCCTCGGGCAGGGGGTAGGTGCCCTCCATCTCGACCGGGTTCTGGGTCGCGACGACGAGGAACGGGTGCGGCAGGGGGTAGGTCGTCCCGTCGACGGTGACCTGCGCCTCCTGCATCGACTCCAGGAGGGCGGACTGCGTCTTGGGGGAGGCGCGGTTGATCTCGTCGCCGATGACGATGTGCGAGAACACCGGCCCGGGCCGGAACTCGAACTCCTGGGTGGCCGCGCGGTAGATCGTGACGCCGGTGAGGTCGCTCGGCAGCAGGTCCGGCGTGAACTGGACCCGCCCGACGGTGCAGTCGATCGTGCGGGCGAGCGCCTTGGCGAGCGTGGTCTTGCCGACGCCGGGCACGTCCTCCAGCAGCAGGTGCCCCTCGGCGAGCAGCACGGCGACCGTGGTCCGGACCAGCTCGGGCCGGCCGGTGACGACGCGGTCGATCCCCGCGCGCATCCGGTCGGTCACGTCGATGAGCTCGTCCATCTCGGACGTGCCGGGCAGTGCTCGCGGCATGGGACCCCCTCGGTCGGCTGGGGGAAGCCTAAGCGGCCGGGCCGCTGCGTGGGGGGTGCTCCGGTTCCCTCCCTCCTCCACATCCCCCCACCCGGCCGGTGCGGGGCCGCTCCACGGTGCTCCACGGCACTCCCGGCTCCGGGGAGGCCGCAGGCGCGCCCAGGCCGGAAACCGCTGCTGACCTGCGCCGATGTGCTGCCTGCGGCGATCCGCCCCGCCGCACACCACGCTCGCGCGGTGGCGCGATCGCCCTCCGGTCCGCCCCTCGTCCTCCACCCCGCTCCACCGCTGCTGACCTGGGCGGACGCCTCAGAATCACCCGCCTGCCGCCGATTCCTCCGTTACAGGTGGAGCGAAGTGGAGTACCGTGGAGCCACTGGGTGCCGAGGGGTGCCCGGGGGCGCGGTCCGGGGGAGGTGGGACGTGGGGTTCGAGCAGGCGCTGGCCGGCATCGGCGCCTCTGTGCCCTTCCTCGGGACGCACACACCGAAGCTGGACGACAAGGGGCGGCTGATCCTCCCGGCCAAGTTCCGCCCTCAGCTCGCCCAGGGCCTGGTCATGACGCGGGGCCAGGACCGCTGCCTGTTCCTGCTGCCGCTCGACGAGTTCGCGCGGATGCACGACAAGCTCCGGCAGGCCCCGGTGACCAGCAAGCAGGCGCGGGACTACCTGCGCGTGTTCCTCTCCGGCGCCTCCGACGAGGTGCCGGACAAGCAGGGCCGCATCTCGATCCCGTCGATGCTGCGGACCTACGCCGGCCTGGACCGGGACGTCGCCGTGATCGGCGCCGGCACCCGCGTCGAGGTCTGGGACCTGCAGGCGTGGGAGACGTACCTGGCGCAGCAGGAGGCCGGGTACGCCGAGACCGCCGAGGAGGTCTTCCCCGGCGCCTTCTGACCGACGCACCGCACCGCATCGACCGCACCACCCGCACCGCCCGCACCGCCCGCTGGACCCGCACGAGACGCACCACCACCGCCCGGTGAGACCTCCCCCCGGCAGCTCTGACGCACTTCCCCGGCGTCAGAGGGCCGGTGGGGGATCTGGTCGGACGGCGGAGGGGCTGCCCGACCACCCCTGTCCAGCACGACGAGCACCACCCAGCACCCACCGCAGCACCCACTGCACCAGCCACCGCAGCACGGCCGAGAGGAGGCCCGTATGACCGAGCGCGACCCCGCGTCCCGGCACACGCCGGTGCTCCTGCAGCGCTGCCTGGACCTGCTCGCCCCGGCGCTCGCGGAGCCCGGCTCGGTGCTGGTCGACGCCACGCTCGGCATGGGCGGCCACACCGAGGGCGTGCTGGCGGCGATGCCGCACGTGCGGGTGGTCGGCATCGACCGCGACCCGGAGGCCCTGCGGCTCGCGTCCGGCCGGCTGGAGCGGTTCGGCGACCGGTTCACCCCGGTGCACGCGGTCTACGACGAGATCCCGGACGTGCTGGACGAGCTGGGGCTGCCCGGCGTGCAGGGCGTGCTGATGGACCTCGGCGTCTCGTCGCTGCAGCTGGACGAGGCGGAGCGCGGCTTCTCCTACGCGCAGGACGCGCCGCTGGACATGCGGATGGACCCGACGCGCGGCCTGACCGCCGCGGAGGTCCTCAACTCCTACAGCGAGGCGGACCTCACGCGGGTGCTGCGCGAGTACGGCGAGGAGCGGTTCGCCGGCCGGATCGCCCGCCGCATCGTGCAGGCGCGGGAGAAGGCGCCGGTCGAGCGGTCGGGCGAGCTGGTCGACCTCGTGCGCGCGGGCATCCCCGCGGCGGCGCGGCAGACCGGCGGCAACCCGGCGAAGCGCACGTTCCAGGCCCTGCGCATCGAGGTGAACGACGAGCTCGCGGTGCTGGCACGGGCGGTGCCCGCGGCGGTCGAGTCGCTGCTGGTCGGCGGCCGCATCGTCGTCGAGGCCTACCAGTCGCTCGAGGACCGCCTGGTGAAGCGGGCGTTCGCCGCGGGCGCCGAGATCAGCGCCCCGCCCGGGCTGCCCGTCGTGCCGGACACCCACGAGCCGTACCTGCGGCTGCTGACGCGGGGCGCGGAGGAGGCCGACGCGGCCGAGCTCGCCCGCAACCCGCGCTCGCAGTCCGTGCGGCTGCGCGCGGCGGAGCGGGTGCGAGCGACGCCCGAGCACCTGCGCCCCGCTGCCCCCGACGACCGACCCCGCGGCGGCCGCAGCACCCGCCCCCGTACCGGACCGAGGAGAACCGCATGAGCGCCGAGCAGGCCGCAGCGCGGGTGCCTGCCCCGCGCGTCCGCCCCCGTCCGTCCGCCGAGCCGGCCCAGGCGCCGGCGCGCCCGCGGCTCCGGCTGGTCCGCCCGCCGGCCCAGGCCCGCACGCACGTGCCGTTCGTGGTCACGTGCATGGCGATCCTCGCGGCGGCGCTGCTGTCCGCGCTGCTGCTCAACACCCAGCTCGCGGCAGGCGCCTACGCCACGCGCACCATGGACGTGCGCCTCGCGGAGCTGGCCCGCACGGAGCAGCAGCTGTCCGCGGAGATCGACGCGAACAAGGCCCCGGCGAACCTGGCGCAGCGGGCGCGGGAGCTCGGCATGGAGCCCGCCGGCCCGACGGCCTGGCTGCGGCTGGCCGACGGCACGGTGCAGGGCGGCGCGGGAGCGGGCCAGTGACGGCGCCGACCCGCCGGTCGAGCGGCCCGGCGCGGCCGGCCCGTCCCGGTGGCGCCGCGCGTCCCGCTGCTCGTGCCACCAGTGCCGTCCCGACGCAGCGCGGCCCGGTCGGCCCCCGCGGCCCCCGGCGTCCCGGCGGCCCGAGCGTGCGGACCCTGAACCGGCGCCGCGGCGTGCTCGTCGTGGTGGTCGCGATGCTGCTGTCCGTGTTCTCGGGCCGGCTCCTGTGGCTGCAGGGCTTCCAGGGCGACGCGATCGCCGCGGAGGCGCTCGAGGACCGGCTGACGACCGCGCAGCTCGTCGCGGCGCGCGGCCAGATCACCGACTCCCAGGGCGAGGTGCTGGCGACCTCGGTGGACCGGTTCGACATCGTCGTCAACCAGAAGCAGGTCGCGACCTGGTCGGCGAAGGTCGACGGCGAGACGTACTCCGGCGCGGCGGGCGCGGCGCAGCTGCTGGCCCCGCTGCTGGGCGTCAACGCCGCGGAGCTGGGCGCGAAGCTCGACGGTGACGCGGGGTGGCGCAAGGTCGCGGACAACGTGCTGCCCGAGGTGTGGCAGGCGGTGAGCGAGCTGCGCATCAACGGCATCAGCGCCGAGCAGGTCGCCCAGCGGATGTACCCGAACGGGAACCTGGCGGGCAACATCCTCGGCTGGGTGAACGGCGAGGGCGTCGGCGCGCAGGGCATCGAGGCGATGCTCGACGAGGAGCTGTCCGGCACGCCCGGCACCACGACGTACGAGCGCGGTCGCGGCGGCCAGCAGATCCCGGGCGGCTACGAGGAGTCCACGCAGGCGACGGACGGACGCAGCGTGCAGCTGACGATCAACGCCGACCTGCAGTGGAAGGCCATGCAGGCCATCGAGGCGCAGGTCGCGGCGACGGGCTCGGACTCGGGCTCGATCGTGGCCCTCGACCCGAAGACGGGCGAGATCCTCGCGATGGCCGAGTCGCGCACCGTCGACCCGAACAACCCCGGCGCGACCACGGACCTGCTGGGCGGGTCCAGCGCGGTGTCCGACGTGTTCGAGCCCGGGTCGACCGCGAAGGTCATCACGATGGCCGCCGCGATCGAGACGGGTCTGGTCGACCCGCTGAGCCAGTTCGAGGTGCCGTACCAGTACACGACGTCGAACAACCAGACGTTCAAGGACTCGCACGAGCACAGCGGCCTGCGGCTGACCACCACCGGCATCCTCGCGGAGTCGTCCAACACCGGCACCGTTATGATCGGCCAGAACATCCCGCAGCAGGTCCGCTACGACTACCTGTCGAAGTTCGGGTTCGGCCAGCGGACGGGCATCGAGCTGCCGAACGAGTCTCCGGGCATCCTCAAGCCGGCGGACAAGTGGGACGGCCGGTCGAAGTACGCCGTGCTGTTCGGGCAGGCCGTGTCGTCCACCGCGCTGCAGGCCACCGACGTGTTCGCGACCATCGCGAACGACGGCGTCCGGATCGCGCCGCACCTCGTCAAGGGCTGGTACGAGCCGGACGGCACGTACACCCCGGCGGCGGCGCCCACGGCCACCCCGGTCGTGTCGCAGACCACCGCGGACACCGTGCTCACGATGATGGAGAGCGCGGTCGACGAGGGCACCGGCTCGTCGGCGAACATCCCCGGCTACCGGGTGGCCGGCAAGACCGGTACCGCGCAGTCGTGGGCGGCGGACGGCTCGCAGGGCATCACCGCGTCCTTCATCGGCGTCGCGCCGGCCGACGACCCGGCGATCGCGCTCAGCGTCGTGCTGCACAACCCGCGGACGTCCGAGTGGGGCGGCACCGTGGCCGCGCCCGTGTTCTCGGAAGTGGCCGGCTACGCCCTCACCGAGCTCGGTGTCGCGCCCAGCGGCACGCCGCCGCAGCTGTTCCCGACCACCTGGTGAGGTACGCGTGAGCACCGTCCGTCACACCGTTGCGGTCGCGGGGGTCACCGACCTGCGCGGTAGATTCTCCCTATGACGTCCCCGCAGGGCCGGCTGCGGCCGGAGCAGCCCCGAAGCCGCCGGGTCGCCGACCTCGCCGACGCCTTCGGGCTCCTCCGGGCCGGCGCGCCGGTGCCGTCGGACCTCGTGACCTCGGGCATCACCGTCGCCAGCGGGGACGTGCTCCCCGGCGACGTCTTCGTCGCGGTGCCCGGCGCGCACACCCACGGCGCCGCCCACACGCCGCAGGCGGTCGGCGCGGGAGCCGTGGCGGTCGTCACGGACGCCGCCGGTGCCGGGCTGCTCGCGGACCTCGCGGCGGACCAGCCGGCGCTGCGCGCGCTGCCCGTCCTCGTGACCGACGACCCCCGGGCCGTGGCCGGACCGCTGGCCGCGTGGCTGCACGAGCACCCGGGCCGTCGCCTCGCCACGGTCGGGATCACCGGGACCAACGGCAAGACCACCACCACCTACTTCGTCGACTCGGCCCTGCGCCGGGCGCACGAGCGCACGGTGGTCATGGGCACGGTCGAGCTCCGGATCGGCGACGAGGCGATCGAGAGCCCGCGCACCACCGTCGAGGCCCCGGTCGTGCAGTCGGTGCTGGCGCTCGGGCGGGAGCGCGGTGCGACCGCCGCCGCGATGGAGGTGTCGTCGCACGCGCTCGCGCTCGGCCGGATGAACGGCCTGGAGCTCGGCGTCGCCGGCTTCACCAACCTGCAGCGCGACCACCTCGACTTCCACGGGGACATGGAGGGCTACTTCCAGGCGAAGGCCCAGCTGTTCCGCCCCGGGCACGCCCGCCGCGGCGTGGTCGTGGTCGACGACGAGTGGGGCCGTCGGCTCGCCGCCGAGGCGGAGATCCCCGTCGAGACCGTCGCCACGCACGTCGGCACGCCCGAGGCGCAGACCGCCGACTGGGCGGTCGTCGACGCCGAGATCGGGCTGGACGGCGTGGGGTCGACCTTCACGCTGCGCGGGCCGGACGGCGTCGAGCACGCGGCGGCGAGCCCGCTGCCCGGGCTGGTGAACGTGTCCAACGCCGCGCTGGCCGTCGTGCTCGCGCACCGCGCCGGGGTCGACTTGGACGTCGCGATCGACGCGGTCGGCAGCTCCCAGGGCGTGCCGGGCCGGATGGAGCGCGTCATCGAGCGCCGCGGGGGCCCGTCGGCCCGCCCGCTGTGCCTGGTCGACTACGCCCACACGCCGGACGCGCTCGTCCTCGCCCTCGAGGCGGTGCGCCCGATCACGCCCGGCCGGCTGGTCCTCGTGTTCGGCTCCGACGGCGACCGTGACCAGGGCAAGCGCCCGATCATGGGCCGGATCGCCGCGCGCCTCGCCGACGTGCTCGTCGTCACCGACGAGAACCCCCGCTCGGAGGACCCCGCGTCCATCCGGGCGGCCATCCTCTCCGGGGTCCGCGACGAGCGCCCCGACCTCGCCGACGTGCACGAGGCCACCAGCCGCACGCAGGCCATCCACGACGCCCTCGACCTCGCGACGGAGCTGGACACCATCATCATCACCGGCAAGGGCCACGAGCCGACCCAGGAGATCGCCGGGGTCTTCCACCGGTACAACGACCGCGACGTGCTGCGGGCGGCCGACGCCGCCCTGACGGCGCGCGAGGGGCGGCAGGCGCAGGAGCAGCACGCGTGATCGCGATGACGGCGGCGCAGGTGGCGGCCGCGACGGGTGGCCGGCTGTCCCCGGAGGACCTGGACCCCGCGACGGTGGTGACCGGGCCGGTGGTCGTCGACTCCCGGCAGGTCCAGCCCGGCTCCCTGTTCGTGGCGCTGCCCGGCGAGCACGTGGACGGCCACGACTACGCCGGCGCCGCGGTGCGTGCGGGCGCGGGCCTGGTGCTCGCCGCGCGGCCGATCACCCACGACGGGCCGGACGACGGCGGGCCCGTCCCGCTGCCCGCGGTCGTGGTGGACGACGTCGAGAAGGCGCTCGGCGACCTGGCGCGCGCCGTGCTCGCGCAGCTCCGGGAGGCCGCGGTCGAGCCCGGCGGCACCGACCTGCGGGTCATCGGCGTGACGGGGTCGGTCGGCAAGACCACGACCAAGGACCTGCTCGCGCAGCTCTGCGCGGCCGCGGGGCCGACGGTCGCGCCGGAGAAGTCCTTCAACAACGAGATCGGCCTGCCGCTGACGGTGCTCCGCGCCGACGAGCAGACCCGGTTCCTCGTCCTCGAGATGGGCGCGTCCGGCGTCGGGCACCTGCAGTACCTCACGGACATCGCCCCGCCGGACGTCGCGGTGGTGCTGGTCGTCGGGCACGCGCACCTCGGCGGCTTCGGCGGCATCGAGGCGGTCGCGCGGGCGAAGGCCGAGATCGTCGAGGGCCTGGTCCCCGGTGGCGTCGCGGTGCTGAACGCCGACGACCCGCGGGTGATCGCGATGGCGGAGAAGGCCCCCGGGCCGGTCGCGACCTTCGGCACCACGTCCGCCGCCGACGTGCGCGCCGTCGACCTGAGCGTGGACCGCGCCGGACGCGCGGCGTTCACGCTCGACGCCGGGCCCGTGCCGCCCGTCGAGGACGGCCCCGCGGGGGAGCGCCGCCGGGCCGCCGTGCGCCTACGCCTGGTCGGCGAGCACCACGCGCACAACGCGCTGGCCGCCGCCGCCGCCGCGCTCGCCGTCGGCATCCCGCTGGAGGACGTCGCGGAGGGGCTCAGCGCCGCCGACGCGCTGAGCCCCCACCGCATGCACGTGGTCGAGCGCGCCGACGGCGTCACCGTGGTCGACGACTCGTACAACGCGAACCCCGACTCCATGCGGGCGGCGCTGCGCGCGCTGGCCGTGCTGTCCGGGCGCGAGCGCCGGTCGATCGCCGTGCTGGGCGAGATGATGGAGCTCGGCCCCGACGCGCGCGCCGAGCACGAGGCCATCGGCCTGCAGGTCGTGCGCCTCAACATCGACCTGACGGTCGTCGTCGGCACGGGCGCCCAGGGCATCGCCGCGGGTGCCGTGCGCGAGGGGTCCTGGGGCGACGAGGTCGTCATGGTGCCGGACGTGGACGCCGCTGCCGAGCTGCTCGAGCAGGAGCTGCGCCCCGGGGACGTCGTGCTGGTGAAGTCCTCGCAGGACGCCGGGCTGTGGCAGCTCGGCGACCGGCTGACGTCCGGGACGGGAGTGCGCGCGTGATCTCCGTCCTCGTCGCCGGCGGCGTCGCCATGGTCGTCGCCCTGCTGGGCACCCCGCTGTTCATCAACTTCCTGGTCAGCAAGCAGTACGGCCAGTTCATCCGCCAGGACGGCCCGACCGCGCACTACACCAAGCGCGGCACGCCGACCATGGGCGGGGTCGTGATCATCGCCGCGACGCTGCTCGGCTGGGCGGTGGCCGCGGTCGCCACCGGGAACCTGCCGAGCGCGTCGGCCGTGCTGGTGCTGTTCCTCATGACCGGCCTCGGCGTCGTCGGGTTCCTGGACGACTTCATCAAGATCTCCCGCCAGCGCAGCCTCGGGCTGTCGGCGCGGTGGAAGATCGTCGGCCAGGGCTTCGTCGGCATCACGTTCGCGGTGCTGGCCCTGCAGTTCCCCGACGCGACGGCGCGCACGCCCGCGTCCACCAGCATCTCGTTCATCCGGGACACCAACCTGGACCTGGCGTTCGCCGGGGCGACGCTCGGCGCGATCCTGTTCGTGGTCTGGGCGAACTTCCTCATCACCGCGTGGTCGAACGCCGTGAACCTGACGGACGGCCTGGACGGGCTCGCGACGGGCGCCTCGCTCATCGTGTTCGGGTCCTACGTGATCGTCTGCGTGTGGCAGTTCAACCAGCGGTGCGCCCTCACCGGGGGCGCGCGGTGCTACGACACCCGCGACCCGCTCGACATGGCCGTGGTCGCCGCCGCGATCACCGGCGCGTGCTTCGGGTTCCTGTGGTGGAACGCCAGCCCCGCCAAGATCTTCATGGGCGACACCGGGTCGCTGGCGCTCGGCGGGGCGCTGGCCGGCCTGTCGATCGTCACCCGGACCGAGGTGCTCGCGGCGATCATCGGCGGCCTGTTCGTCATCATCGTGATGTCGGACGTGATCCAGATCGGGTTCTTCAAGCTGACCGGCAGGCGGGTGTTCAAGATGGCACCGCTGCACCACCACTTCGAGCTCTCGGGGTGGGGCGAGGTCACGATCGTCATCCGGTTCTGGCTGATCGCCGGGCTGTTCGTCTCGCTCGGCGTGGGCATCTTCTACGCCGAGTGGGTGGCAGGCTGACCGTGGCCGGGGACCCCGCGGGGCTCACGCGCGCCCGGCTCGCGTCGGCGCGGGTCGTCGTCGCCGGGCTGGGCGTCTCCGGGCGCGCCGCCCGCGACGTGCTCGCCGGGCTCGGCGCGACGGTGACCACGGTCGACGACCGCGCGGCCGACGCCGACGCGCGCGACGTCCCGGCGTTCCTCGCCGGCGGCGGGCTCGACGGCGTCGACGTGGTCGTCGCCTCGCCGGGCTGGCCGCCCGCGCACCCCCTGCTGGCCGCGGCGCGCGACGCCGAGGTGCCGGTGTGGAGCGAGGTCGAGCTCGCGTGGCGGCTCCGCGTCGACCGCGACACCGGGGACGGGCCCGCGCCGTGGCTGGCCGTCACCGGGACCAACGGCAAGACCACCACCGTCGAGATGCTGGCCTCGGTGCTGCGGGCCGCCGGCCGGCGCACCGCCGCGGTCGGGAACGTCGGGACGCCCGTGGTGCTCGCCGCCACCGACCCCGCGCTCGACGTGCTGGCGGTCGAGCTGTCCTCGTTCCAGCTGCACCACACCACGTCGATGGCCGCGCAGGCCGCCGTGGTGCTCAACGTCGCGGCGGACCACCTGGACTGGCACGGCTCCCTGGAGGCGTACGCCGCCGACAAGGGCCGGGTGTACGAGGGCGTCGAGGTCGCCTGCGTCTACAACGCCGCCGACCCCACCACCGAGCACCTGGTCCGCGAGGCCGACGTCGCCGACGGTGCCGTCGCCGTCGGCTTCACCCTCGGTGCGCCGTCGGTCGGGCAGCTCGGCCTGGTCGACCGGGTGCTCGTCGACCGGGGCTTCGCGACGCTCCGGCACACGCACGCGGCGGAGCTCGCGACGTTCGACGACCTGGCCCACCTGGCCGGCCCCGACGGGCTCGCGCCGCACGTGGTGCAGAACGCCCTCGCGGCCGCCGGTCTCGCGCTCGCGCACGGCGTGCCGCCCGAGGCCGTGCGTGACGGGCTGCGCGCCTACGAGCCCGGCGCGCACCGGATCGCGACCGTCGCCGAGGTCGACGGCGTCCGCTGGGTCGACGACTCCAAGGCCACGAACGCCCACGCCGCCGCCGCCGCGCTCGCCGCGTTCGCGGCCGGCAGCGTCGTGTGGATCGCCGGCGGCCTCGCCAAGGGCGCGACCTTCGACGAGCTCGTCGCGTCGCGCGCGGACCGCCTGCACGCCGTCGTGCTCATCGGGGTGGACGCCGCCCCGCTCGCCGACGCGCTCGCCCGACACGCCCCTCAGGTCCCCGTCGTGCGCGTGGATCCCGGTGACACTGGGACGGTGATGACCCGCGCCGTGACCGAGGCCCGCCGCCTGGCGGACTCGCGCGCCGGCGACGGCACCACCGTCCTGCTGGCGCCGGCGTGCGCCTCGATGGACCAGTTCTCCTCGTACGCCGCGCGAGGAGAGGCGTTCGCCGCCGAGGTCCGCGCCCTGCTCCCGAGGGGGTGACCCCGGCCCCGATGGCCCAGACGACCCACGCCCCGGCGCCCGACGCCGCGGCCACCCCGACGCCGTCGCGGCTCGGGCAGTGGAACAGCGCCGTGACCAGCTACTACCTGCTGGTCGGCGCCACCCTGCTGCTGCTCGTGCTCGGGCTGGTCATGGTGCTGTCGTCGTCGTCCGTCGAGGCCCTGGCGAGCGGCGACTCCCCGTACTCGGTGTTCTTCAGCCAGGCGCAGTACGCCGTCATCGGGCTGCCGCTCATGTGGGTCGCCTCCCGCCTGCCGGTGCGCGCGTACCAGCGCCTCGCGTGGCCGCTGCTCGCCGTCGGCCTGCTCGCGCAGCTGCTCGTCTACACCCCGCTGGGCCGGGGCAAGGGCGGCAACCAGGGCTGGATCGCCATCGGCGGGTTCTCGGGGCAGCCGTCGGAGGCGCTCAAGCTCGCGCTGGTCGTGTGGCTCGGCGCGGTGCTCGCGCGCAAGCAGCCGATGTTCGACGACTGGAAGCACGCGGCGGTCCCGGCCCTGCCGATCGCCGCGGGCGCCGTCGGCATGGTGCTGCTCGGGCACGACCTCGGCACCGCGATCATCATGCTGGTCCTCGTGGCGGGGGCGCTGTTCGTCGCCGGGGTGCCGATGCGGATCTTCGCGGGCGCGTCGGTCGCCGCGGGGCTGGCCGTCGCCGTGCTCGCGATCGGCAGCCGCAACCGCATCAGCCGGATCACCGACTGGTTCAGCGGCAACTGCGACCCGACGGCCGGCTGCTACCAGACGAAGCACGGCCTCCAAGCGCTGGCCACCGGCGGCTGGGCGGGCCTCGGCCTCGGCCAGAGCCGCGAGAAGTGGTCCTACCTGCCCGAGGCGCACAACGACTTCATCTACGCGATCATCGGCGAGGAGCTCGGCCTGATCGGCACGCTGCTCGTGCTCGCGCTGTTCGGGGTGCTGGCGTTCGCGATGTTCCGCATCATCGCCCGGCACCGCGACCCGTTCGCGCAGATCGTCACCGGCGGCGTCGCTGCCTGGATCATCGGGCAGGCGCTGGTGAACATGGGCGTCGTCGTCGGGCTGCTGCCGGTGATCGGCGTCCCCCTGCCGCTCGTCTCGGCGGGCGGCTCGGCGCTGATCACGACGTTGGTCGCGCTCGGGGTCGTGATCTCGTTCGCGCGCACCGAACCCGGCGCCGCGGAGGCGCTCGCCGCGCGGCCCAGCGTGGTGCGGCGCTCCCTCGCGGTGATCGGCCGGACCCGTGCCTGACCGCCGGACCCCCCACGACCCGCCCGCACCGCACCGCCCGCACCACCGGCGCCACCGCGCCTGAACCGGAGGACCACGTGACCGCACCCGACGCCCCGCAGGACATCCCGGCGGAGGGCTCGGCGGAGGGCCCGGCGGACGACGCGGCCCGGCCCCGCGCGGTGCTGCTGGCCGGCGGCGGGACGGCCGGGCACGTGAACCCGCTGCTCGCCGTCGCCGAGGAGCTGCGCGCGCGGGACCCCGAGCTTCGGCTCGCGGTGCTCGGCACCGCGGAGGGCCTCGAGTCCCGGCTCGTGCCCGAGCGCGGCCTCGACATGTACGAGGTGCCGAAGGTGCCGCTGCCGCGGCGGCCCACGCCCGACTGGTTCAAGCTGCCGCGCCTGCTGCGGACCGCGATCGACGCCGCCGGCGCGGCGATCGACGACCTCGGCGCCCAGGCGGTCGTCGGCTTCGGCGGCTACGTCTCGACCCCCGCGTACCTCGCGGCGCGGTCGCGCGGCATCCCGGTCGTCGTGCACGAGCAGAACGCCCGGCCCGGGCTCGCGAACCGGCTCGGCGCGCGCGGTGCGGCCGCCGTGGCCGTCACCTTCCCGGGCACGCGCCTGCCGCGGGCGCAGGTCACGGGGCTCCCGCTGCGTCCCGAGATCGTCGACCTGCTCGCCGAGCGGGCCGCCGACCCGGGCACCGCGCGCCGTCGCGCCGCCGCCGAGCTCGGCTTCGACCCCGACCGGGTGACGCTCCTGGTGACGGGTGGCTCGCTCGGCGCCGTCTCGGTCAACCGCGCGATCGCCTCGCAGGCGCGCGAGGTCCTGGCCACCGGTGCCGAGGTGCTGCACCTGACCGGCACCGGCAAGGCCGAGGCCGTGCGCGCCGCGGTCCGGGGGGTCCCCGGGGCGGAGCGGTACCACGTCCGCGAGTACCTGGCGGAGATGGAGCAGGCGCTCGCCGTCGCCGACGTCGTGCTGTGCCGCTCCGGCGCGGGCACCGTCGCCGAGCTCGCCGCCCTGGGCATCCCCGCCGTCTACGTCCCGCTGCCCGTCGGGAACGGCGAGCAGCGGCTCAACGCGCAGCCCGTGGTCGCCGAGGGCGGCGGCCTGCTCGTCGCCGACGAGGCGCTGACGGGGGAGTGGATCGCGCAGCACCTGCTGCCGCTGCTCGCCCCCGACGCCGCCGCGACCCGGCAGGACATGGGTGCCGCGGCCGCGCGGGTCGGCGTGCCCGACGCCGCCGCACGGGTGGCGGACCTCGTCGAGGACGTGCTCGCGGACGCGGCGCGGCGGCTCGCGGAGGCCGAGCGGCTGGAGGCGGAGCGCCAGGAGGCGGAGCGGCTGGCGGCCGAGCGGCTGGCGGCGGAGCGGCTGGCGGCTGAGGCGGCCGAGGCCGAGCGGGCGGCTGCCGAGCGGGCGGCTGCCGACCGGGCCGACGTCGAGCGGGCGGCCGCGGAGGCCGCCCTCGACGGCGAGGCGACGCCCGACGTGGCGACCCCCGACCTCGCGCCCTCCGGCCCTGCGCCCTCCGACCCCGCGTCCGCCGACACCGCGCCCTCCGACCCCGCGACCCCGCTACCCGCGGGTCTCGCCGAGCTCGGCCGGGTGCACCTCGTGGGCGTCGGCGGCGCCGGCATGTCGGCCGTGGCCGGGCTGCTCGCCGCCCGCGGGCTGACCGTGTCCGGCTCGGACGCGAAGGAGGGCCCGGCGCTGGCGGGCCTGCGCGCGGCGGGTGTCACCGTGCACGTCGGTCACGACGCCGCGCACGTCGAGGACGTCGACTCCGTGGTCCTGTCCAGCGCGATCCGGGAGTCCAACCCCGAGCTCGCGCGCGCCCGGGAGCGCGGCCTGCCGGTCCTGCACCGGTCCGAGGCGCTCGCCACCCTGATGACCGGGCGCATCGGCATCGCGGTCGCCGGGGCGCACGGCAAGACCACGACCTCCACGATGGTCGCCGCGGCGCTGACGGCGGCGGGGCGCGAGGACGTCGTCCTCGACCCGTCCTACGCGATCGGCGGCACCGTGCTGACGGCCGACGGCGCGACCCCCGGGTACCGGGCGGGCGCGGGCGAGGCCTTCGTCGCGGAGGCCGACGAGTCCGACGGCTCGTTCCTGGCGTACGCGCCCGCGGTGGCCGTCGTCACGAACGTCGAGCCCGACCACCTGGACCACTACGGGTCCGCCGAGGCGTTCGAGGCGGCGTTCGAGGCGTTCGCCGACCGGGTGCTCGACGGCGGCGCGCTCGTGGCGTGCCTCGACGACCCCGGCGCCGCGCGGCTGGTCGCCGCCGTCCGGGACCGGCTGACCCGGCGCGGCGTCCGCATCCTGACCTACGGCACCGACGCCGCCATCGGCACCGACGAGCACGGGCCCGACCTGGTGCTCGGCCCGGTGCGGCGCGAGGGCGGCGCCTGGCACGTCACGCTCACCTCGCGCTCCGCCGAGGTGCCCGGCGCGGACCTGACGCTGGCCGTGCCCGGCGAGCACAACGCCGCGAACGCCGCGGCCGCGTACCTCGCGGCGTGGGCCGTCGGCGCCGACCCGGACGCCGTCGTGCGCGGGCTGGGCGAGTTCCGCGGCACCGGCCGCCGGTTCGAGGACCGCGGCACCGTCGCCGGCGTGCGCGTCGTCGACGACTACGCGCACCACCCCACGGAGGTCGCCGCCCTGCTCCGCACGGCCCGCGGCGTGGTCGGTGACGGCCGGGTGCACGTGCTGTTCCAGCCGCACCTGTACTCGCGCACCCGCACGTTCGCCGCCGCGTTCGGCGCCGCGCTCGACCTCGCGGACACCGTGGTGGTCACCGACGTCTACGCGGCACGCGAGGACCCCGACCCGGAGGTCTCGGGCGACACGATCGTCCGGCAGGTCCCCACCCCGGGGCGCGCGAGCTTCGTCGCCGACCGGCACGAGGCGGCCCGCGCGGTCGCGGCAGCGGCGGCGCCGGGCGACCTCGTCCTGACCGTCGGCGCCGGGGACGTCACCGAGCTCGGCGCGGTGGTCCTGGCTGCGCTCGACGCGACGTCCGGCGCGCCCGACGCCGCGGCCGACGCGCTCGACGCCACGCCCGGAGTGGAGCAGGCGTGACCCCGCAGCGCCCGCGTCCCCCCGCGCCCCGCCCCGCGCCGCCGCGTGCGCGCCCGGGGTCGGCGGCGGGCGGGACCGCGGGGCAGCCCGAGGCGGGGCAGCCCGGCACGGGGCAGCCGAGGCCGGCGCAGCCGGGGACGGGGCGGTCGACGACCGCGCACCCGACGGCCCCGACCGCCTCGGTCCCCGCGTCGACGGCTCCCGCGTCTTCCGGCGGCCCGGCGCCGCGCGCGCCCCGGACGGCCGGGCAGCCCGCGACCGGCCGCCGCACCTCGGGCTCGGCCGTGGCTCCCCGCACCGGCGCGTTCCCGGTGCGGCCGCCCGTCGTGAGCCAGGGGTCGGCCGCGCGGTTCGCCGAGCGCGCGCGTGCCCGCCGCCGGCTGGCGTGGCGCCAGATCCTCATCGCCGCGGGGTCCGTGGCGGCGGTCGGCGCGCTGGCGTGGCTGCTCCTGCTGTCCCCGGTGCTCGCGCTCGACGCGGAGCAGATCCGGGTCTCCGGCGCGGGCACGGTGGTCGCGGTGGACCAGGTGCACGCAGTGGTCGACACCGAGGCGGGCACCCCGCTGCCGCGGCTCGACACCGCCGCGCTGCGCTCGGCCCTGCTCGACGTCCCGGGTGTCCGGGACGCGCAGGTCACCCGCGACTGGCCGCACGGCCTGTCGGTGGCGCTCGTGTCCCGGGAGCCCGTCGCCGCGGTCCCGGAGGCCGCCGACGTCGTGGCGGCCGCCGAGGGGGACGAGGCGGCGGAGGACGGGGGCTACGCCCTGGTCGACGAGGAGGGCGTCAAGGTCGGGCGCGCCGACACCCCGCCCGAGGGTCTGCCCGTCGTCGAGGTGCCGGTCGGGGAGGCCCGCATCCTCGCGGCGACGCTCGGGGTGCTCGAGTCGCTGCCCGAGGCGCTGCTGGTCGACATCGGCCAGGTCTCCGCCGGGACCCAGGACACGGTGCGCCTGGTGCTGCGCGACGGGGCGACCGTCGAGTGGGGGAGCGCCCAGGACCCGGCGCTCAAGGCGGCGGTCCTGCAGGCCCTGCGCACGGCACCGGACACGGCGGGCGCGGCGCGGTACGACGTGTCGGCGCCGACGATGCCGGTCGTCGGGTGATCTGGTCCCGACACGCGCGCGCCGGTCGTTGAACGGCTCGGTCGCGGCACATACCGTCACGTCTAGACAGAACTGACATAACTATAACCCTCTAGTTGAGGGTGAAGGTTCGTCGACATCGCAACGAGAGGCACCCACCGTGGCAGCTCCGCAGAACTACCTGGCGGTCATCAAGGTCGTCGGCATCGGCGGCGGCGGCGTCAACGCCGTCAACCGGATGATCGAGGTCGGCCTCAAGGGTGTCGAGTTCATCGCCATCAACACCGACGCCCAGGCCCTGCTCATGTCCGACGCCGACGTCAAGCTCGACGTCGGCCGAGAGCTCACCCGCGGGCTCGGCGCCGGCGCCGACCCCGAGGTCGGCAAGAAGGCCGCCGAGGACCACGCGGAGGAGATCGAGGACGTCCTGCGCGGCGCCGACATGGTCTTCGTCACCGCGGGCGAGGGCGGCGGCACCGGCACCGGCGGCGCGCCCGTCGTGGCCCGGATCGCGCGCTCCCTCGGCGCGCTCACGATCGGCGTCGTCACGCGCCCGTTCACCTTCGAGGGCCGCCGCCGCACCGTGCAGGCGGACTCCGGCATCGAGGCGCTCCGTGCCGAGGTCGACACCCTCATCGTCATCCCGAACGACCGCCTGCTGTCGATCTCCGACCGCTCGGTCTCCGTGCTCGACGCCTTCCGGTCCGCCGACCAGGTGCTGCTCTCCGGTGTCCAGGGCATCACGGACCTCATCACCACGCCGGGCCTGATCAACCTCGACTTCGCGGACGTGAAGTCCGTGATGCAGGGCGCGGGCTCGGCGCTCATGGGCATCGGCTCGGCGCGCGGCGAGGACCGCGCGGTGCAGGCCGCGGAGCTGGCGATCTCCTCGCCGCTGCTCGAGGCCAGCATCGACGGCGCCCACGGCGTGCTGCTGTCCATCCAGGGTGGCTCCGACCTCGGGCTGTTCGAGATCAACGAGGCCGCGCGCCTCGTCCAGGAGGCCGCGCACCCGGAGGCCAACATCATCTTCGGTGCGGTCATCGACGACGCCCTGGGCGACGAGGTGCGCGTGACGGTCATCGCCGCCGGCTTCGACAGCGGCGCCCCGACGGTCCGGCGCGACGCGCGCGGGCTGGGCCAGGTGGCCGCCGGGGCGGGGGCCGGCCGCCCGGCGGCGATCCCGCCGTCGGCCGCGGTGCCCACCACGACCGCCGCGCACGCCGCTGTCCCGCCGCGTCCCGTCGGGCCGGACGACGACCGCCCGTCGGACGTCCCCGCGTTCCTCACGCCGGACCAGGCGAGCACCAGCCAGCTCGAGGTCCCGCGGATCTTCGAGGAGGAGGTCGCGCGCCGCAAGGACGACGACCTCGACGTGCCGGACTTCCTCAAGTAGTCGCCGTGCCGCTCCCGGTGCTCGAGGTCGACCTCGGCCCGGGCGTGCGCGCCGGCTTCACCACCCGCCGCGGCGGGGTCAGCGCCCCGCCCTGGGACACGCTCGACCTCGGCCTGAACGTCGGTGACGACCCGCAGCACGTCCGGGCCAACCGCGCCCGGGTGGCCGGGTGGGCCGGCGTGCCGCTCGCGTGGGCGAGCCAGGTGCACGGCACGGCCGTGCACGTGGTGGGCGGGCCCGGGGACGCGGCGAGGGACACCGTCGGCGAGGCGGACGCGCTGGTGTCGGCCGACCCCGGCACCGGCGTCGGGGTCCTCGTCGCGGACTGCGTCCCCGTGCTGCTCGCCGACGCCGAGGCCGGGGTGGTCGGTGCGGCGCACGCCGGCCGGCGCGGTCTGGCGGCCGGCGTCGTCCAGGCGGCCCTCGCGGCGATGGTCGCGCGGGGTGCCGACCCGCGCCGGGTGCGCGCGGCCGTCGGGCCCGCCATCAGCGGTCCGCGGTACGAGGTGCCCGAGGCGATGCAGCGGGAGGTCGCGGCCGTGGTCCCGGAGACGGCGTGCCGCACCGACCGGGGGACCCCCGGCCTGGACCTGCCGGCGGGCGTCGCCGCGGTGCTGCGCCGGGCGGGCGTCGCGGACGTGCTGCTCACCGGGTGGTGCACGGACACCGACGAGCGGTTCTTCTCGCACCGCCGCGCGCAGCGGGCCGGCACCACGACCGGCCGGTCCGCGGGAGTCGTGGCCCTGACCGGTGGATGACCCGCGCCGACACACCGCGTGTCGCAACCGGGCCGCACCCGGGCGCGTTGCTAGCGTGACGACGCAGGACACATCATTTTTTCGGGGATGGAGCAACCGCGATGGCCGGAGCGCTGCGCAAGACCATGCTGTACCTCGGGCTTGCCGACGACCGTGGCGAGCACGACCAGTACGTCGACGAGTACGACGAGCCGGAGGCGACGGTGGGACAGGACTACGAGGCCGAGGTCACGCCGCTGCACAGGACGGCGATGCCGGTCGAGCGGCCCGTGGCCCCCGCGCCGCGCCACGACGGCGAGGTGCGGCGGATCACCACGATCCACCCCCGCTCGTACAACGACGCGCGCAAGATCGGCGAGGCGTTCCGTGAGAACACCCCGGTGATCATGAACCTCTCCGACATGGACGACTCCGACGCGAAGCGCCTGGTCGACTTCGCGGCGGGCCTGATCTTCGGCCTGCACGGGGCGATCGAGCGGGTCACCAACAAGGTGTTCCTGCTCTCGCCGTCCTCGGTGGAGATCACCGGCGACGGGCGGCCCGCGGAGGCCTCCCGTGCCGGCTTCTTCAACCAGAGCTGACCGGGACAGGGGAGACTGGGACGCGTGACCTTCGTCCTCGGCCTGCTGCAGCTCGTCGTCCTGGCCTTCATCCTCGTCCTGTTCGTGCGCCTGGTCCTGGACTGGGTGCAGTACTTCGCTCGTGAGTGGCGTCCCCGCGGCGCCGCTCTCGTGGTGGCGGAGGTGACCTACTCGGTCACCGACCCGCCGCTGCGCGCCCTGCGCCGCGTGCTCCCGCCGCTGTCGCTCGGCTCGGTGCGCCTCGACCTGGCGTTCCTGGTGCTGATGCTCGGCTGCTGGTTCCTGCTCAGGCTGCTCGGCTGGCTGGCCGCATGACCGGCACGACGGCGCAGCGCACCGGCCCCCGGGCCGATCAGACGACGGGCCCCGCGTGGCGGGTCGCGTGCAAGTCCCACAATGTCCGCTACGGTGGCCCGAGGTGGTCGGCGGACTACCACCGGCTCGACCCAGTACGACCGAAGAGGTGACGACGATGGCCCTGCTGACAGCAGACGACGTCCTGAACAAGAAGTTCCAGGCGACCAAGTTCCGCGAGGGGTACGACCAGGACGAGGTCGACGACTTCCTCGACGAGGTCGTGAACACCCTCCGGGAGACCCAGAACGAGAACGAGGACCTCAAGGCGAAGCTCGCCGCGGCGGAGCGCCGCATCGCGGAGCTGAGCCGGCAGGGTGCCCAGGCGGCGCCCGCCCCGAAGCCCGAGCCGGTCGTGGAGAAGCCCGCGCCCGTCGTGGCCGCCGCTCCCGCCCCGGCCCCCGTCGTCTCCGCGCCCGTCGCGCCGCAGCAGCGGCAGAGCGAGCCCGAGTCGGCGACCGGCATGCTCGCCCTGGCCCAGAAGCTGCACGACGACTACGTGCGCAGCGGCCAGGAGGAGGGCGACCGCATCGTCAACGAGGCGAAGGGCCAGGCCCAGCGCATCGTCCGCGAGGCGGAGGAGACCTCCGCCCGCACGCTCAGCGAGCTGGAGCAGGAGCGCTCCGTGCTGGAGCGGAAGATCGACGAGCTCCGGGTGTTCGAGCGGGACTACCGCACGCGCCTCAAGAGCTACCTCGAGAACCTGCTCGGTGACCTCGACAACCGGGCGAGCGCGCTCCCGCAGCGCGGCGCCCAGGGTGCGACGCCGTCCGGCGACCGCATCTGACGCAGAGCACGCCCGGCTGAGCCGCCGCTCGTCACCCACGACACACCACGCCCGCTCGTTCGGGCGTGGTGTGTTGTGCGTCCAGGTGCTGGGCGCATAGTCTCTGCGGACTCATCTGAGGAAAGAAGGACCCACGTGGCCATCAACGACTCGCTCAGTGCGCCCGCCCCCCGCGCGCTCCCCGACCTGACGGACGCGGCCACCCGGTTCCCGGTCCGCGCGGGGGAGGACCCCTGGACCGAGCAGGAGGTCCAGGAGATCGCCGCCGAGCTCGTCGCGGAGGTCGACCGGCTGACCGCGGAGCTCGCCGCGGCCGACCAGGGCCTGTCCGAGCTGCTGCGCAACTCCGGCGACGGCGCGGGCGACGACCAGGCCGACTCGGGGTCCAGCGCCCTGGAGCGCGAGCACGAGCTCACGCTGGTGAACAACACCCGGGACATGCTCGAGCAGACCACCCGCGCCCTGGCGCGCATCGACGCCGGCACGTTCGGCCGCTGCGACTCCTGCGGCGAGGCGATCGGCAAGGCGCGGGTGCAGGCGTTCCCGCGCGCCACGCTGTGCGTGTCCTGCAAGCAGCGCGAGGAGCGTCGCTGACGTCGCCCCGCACCACCCGACGGCCCCCGGTGACCCCGGGGGCCGTCGTGCGTCGCGGGGCGGTCCTGCGTCCCGGGAGCCTGGCGCGCCCGTAGACTCCTGCGCGATGTCCGCCACCTCCGGCCCCGAGCCCGACGGCACGCGCCCCGGCGCCGTGCGTCCCGCGTCCGAGCCCGCCACCGTGCCCGCGGGCGACCCCGGGCTCGCGGATCATCCGGTCGGTGAGGTTGCCGAGCGCGCCGCCGAGCAGCAGCCCGAGCGCGACGGTCCAGCCGCGGGCCCCCAGCCGCCGCGA
>NZ_CABEGA010000003.1 GCF_901521055.1 Cellulomonas hominis
GTTTGTTTTTTTTACAAAGCGGAAGCGGAAAAACGAGAGAGCGAGGCGTCGGTGGGGCTGGAAGTTTTGTAAAGGAGACGCCCCCAGCCGCGCCCGCCGCGTCCTCGCGCGGCACGACCCCCCACGGAAGGCACACGACCATGAAGCGCAGACTCTCCGCATCGATCGCCGCGATCGCCACCGCCGCGACGCTCGCCGCGTGCAGCTCGGGCGGTGGCGAGGCCGCGGCCGGAGCCACCGAGACGGCCGACTCCGACAACCGCGTGACCGTGCGCGTCGGCGTGGCCGACATCGCGCAGGAGTACTGGACCACGTTCACGGACCTGGCCGCCGAGGAGGGCATCGACGTCGAGCTCGTGAACTTCACGGACTACACGCAGCCGAACCCGATCCTCAGCTCCGGCGACCTGGAGCTGAACCAGTTCCAGCACCTGCTGTACCTGGCGAACTACAACGTGAACTCCGACGACGACCTGCAGCCGATCGGCTCGACGGCGATCTACCAGCTCGGCCTCTACACGACCAAGGGGTACACCGCGCCGGAGGACATCCCGGAGGGCGCGGAGATCGCGATCCCGAACGACGTGGTGAACCAGGCGCGCGCCCTGCTCGTCCTGCAGTCCGCCGGGCTCATCTCGCTGACCGACGGCGGCAACGCCTTCTCGACGCCCGCCGAGATCGACGAGGCGGCGTCCCGCGTGAAGGTCGTCCCCGTGGACGCCAACCAGACGCCGGTGCAGCTGCAGAGCCTCGACGCCGCGATCATCAACAACAACTTCGCGACGGACGCGGGCATCGACCCGACGACGGCGATCTACTCCGACCTGGAGGACACCGAGACCGCGCGGCCGTACCTGAACCTCTGGGTGGCCCGCGCGGAGGACGCCGACAACCCGGTCTACGAGCAGCTCGTCGAGATCTACCACTCCCCCGAGGTCACCGACCAGCTGGTGGAGGAGAACGGCGGCACCGCCGTCGTCGAGGACGTGCCGGCGGAGGAGCTGCAGCGCGACCTCGCGGACCTCGAGGACCTGGTCCGCGAGTCGGCCTGACGCACGGCCAGCGCACGGCACGGCGACGGCGCCGGTCCCCTCCCCGGGGGCCGGCGCCGTCGCTGCGGTGGCAGCACCGGTGCGGCGGTGGGACGGTGTCGGCGGGTCGGGCAGACGGCCCGTGAGACCCGCGGACGAGGCGATCGGGAGCGGTGCTAGGGTCGCCCGCGTCCGCCCCCACCCTGGGACAGGAGTCGAGCACGTGAGCACCCACGCCGCTTCCGAGCACCGCGCGCAGCGCGTCATCGCCGGGGCGTCCTGCGGGCTCATGTGCTGTCGTCAGCGAATGTGCTGACGCTGCACCCCTGCAGCCCGGCCCTCCGCGGCGGACGCCCGCCCCGACCCTGACGCTCCCCGTGGGCGTGACCGGTCGGCACGGGCTCCTCTCCAGGTCCTGACGCCCGACGGCCCCGCCGTCCGGCCCGGGGGACGCCGCCGGACGGCCACCGGCACCGGCCCAGCGCCGCGCGCCACGTCCCGTCACGCCCCGCACGACGGTCCCGTCCGGACCGCACGGGCTCGCACCGCCCGAGCCCCCACCTGGAAGGCAGCACCACCATGAAGCGCAGACTGACCGCCGCCCTCGCCGCCCTCACGCTGGGCGCGCTGGCCGCGTGCTCCGGCAGCAGCGAGCCGACGGCCGCCCCGACCACCGCGGACCCGGACAACCCGGTCACGGTGCGCGTCGGGGTCACCGACATCAGCAAGGAGTACTGGACGACGTTCTCCGACCTCGCCGCGGAGGAGGGCATCGAGATCGAGCTGGTGAACTTCACCGACTACCAGCAGCCGAACCCCGTGCTCAGCGAGGGCGACCTGGAGCTCAACCAGTTCCAGCACCTGCTGTTCCTCGCGAACTACAACGTGAGCGCGAACGACGACCTGCAGGCGATCGGCAGCACGGTGATCTACCAGCTGGGCCTGTACACGACCAAGGGCTACGAGTCGCCGGAGGACATCCCGGACGGCGGCGAGATCGCGATCCCGAACGACCCGACGAACCAGGCGCGCGCCCTGCTCGTGCTGCAGTCCGCCGGGCTCATCTCGCTGAAGGACGGCGGCAGCGCCCTGTCCTCGCCGGCGGAGATCGACCCGGCCGCGTCGCGCGTGACGGTCGTCCCGGTCGACGCGAACCAGACCGCGATCCAGCTGCAGGACCTGGACGCCGCGGTCGTGAACAACAACTTCGCCGCCGACGCGGGCATCGACCCGACGACGGCGATCTACTCCGACCTCGAGGACACCGAGACGGCGCGCCCGTACGTGAACATCTGGGCCGCCCGGGCCGAGGACGCGGACAACCCGGTGTACGCGAAGCTCATCGAGATCTACCACCGTGACGAGGTCATCGGGCAGCTGCTCGAGGAGAACCAGGGCACGGCCGTCGAGCAGGACCTCTCCCCGGAGGAGCTCGAGGAGAGCCTGACCGAGCTCGAGGACCAGGTCCGCGAGGCAGCCTGACCCCGACGCGCCGGGCGGCCCACGGTCGCCCGGCGCGCGTCCCCGCCGGTGCCACCCTGGTCCCGGCC
>NZ_CABEGA010000004.1 GCF_901521055.1 Cellulomonas hominis
CAGGTACGGGTAGCTGTCGAAGGTCAGGTCGAACCCGTCGGCCAGCGCCGCGTCCAGCAGGGGCACGACCACGTCGGCCGGGCCGTGCAGGTGCGACACGTGCGTCGCGACCCCGGTGCGGCGGGCCCGGGCGAGCAGCTCGGCCAGCGCGACGGGGACGCGGGCCTCGGAGCCCCGCCGGCGCGAGCCGGGCGGCGGTGGGAGACTGGGGGAGTGAGCGAGTTTCCCGCGCGGGCGGTCGTGGACCTCGGCGCCGTGCGTGCGAACGCGCGGGCGCTGGGCGACCTCGCACCCTCGTCGCAGGTGATGGCCGTCGTGAAGGCCGACGCGTACGGGCACGGGCTGCTCCCGGTGGCCCGGGCGGCCGTCGAGGGCGGGGCGACCTGGCTCGGCGTCGCGCAGGTGTCCGAGGCGCTGCGCCTGCGGGCCGGCGGGGTCACGGCCCGCGTGCTGACGTGGCTGTACGCGCCGGGAGCGCCGCTGGCGCAGGCCGTGGCCGCCGACGTCGACCTGTCGGTGGCGGCACCGTGGGCGCTGCAGGAGGTGGCCGCGGCCGCCCGGGCGACGGGCCGGACCGCGCGGATCCACGTGAAGGTCGACACCGGCCTGGGCCGCAACGGGATGACGCCCGCCGAGCTGCCCGCGGTGCTGGACGACGCGCTGCGGCTGGAGGCGGAGGGCGTCGTCCGGCTGGTGGGCATCTGGTCGCACCTGGCGTTCGCCGACGAGCCGGGCCACCCGTCGCTGCACCACCAGGGCGACGTCCTGCGCCGCGCGGCCGCCGACGCGGAGGCACGGGGCGCCCGGTTCGAGGTCCGGCACATCGCGGCCTCCGCCTCCACGCTCACCGACCCGGAGCTGCACCTCGACCTGGTGCGCCCGGGCATCGCGCTGTACGGGCTCACGCCGGTGCCGCAGCTCGGCGGCCCGGAGCGGTTCGGGCTGGTGCCGGCCATGACGGTCGAGGCGGAGCTCGCCACGGTCAAGGAGCTGCCCGCCGGCCACGGGATGTCGTACGGGCACCACTACGTGACGCCGCGGGACACGCGGGTCGGCGTCGTGCCGCTCGGCTACGCGGACGGGGTGCCGCGGCACGCCTCCGGGGTCGACGGCGCCCCGGGTGCGCCGCTCGGGGTCGCCGGCCGGCGGCTCGCGATCGCCGGGCGGGTGTGCATGGACCAGGTCATGGTGGACCTGGGGCCCGGGGCGGCCGAGGTCGCGGGCGACCGCGTGGTGCTGTTCGGGAACGGTCGGGACGGCGGGCCGACCGCGCAGGACTGGGCGGACGCCGCGGGGACGATCAGCTACGAGGTCGTCACCCGGCTCGGGGCGCGGGTGCCCCGGGTGTACGTGGACGGTGGGCACGAGGTGCCCGTGAGCGACGCCGTGCGCGTCGCGGAGGAGGTGTCGTGAGCGGGCAGGTCGGGCAGCAGCAGGCCGGGGAGCAGCGGGCGGGCGAGCAGGGGTCCGGGGTGGTCGCGGAGGTGACCGTCGAGCTGGCCGACGCGGAGGCGACGCGGGCGTTCGGCACGGCGCTCGCGGGTCTGCTGCGCGACGGCGACCTCGTGGTGCTCACCGGCGACCTCGGGGCGGGCAAGACCACCCTCACCCAGGGCATCGGCGCCGGCCTGCACGTGCGCGGCGCGGTGGCCTCCCCGACGTTCGTCATCGCCCGGGTGCACCCGCCGCTGCCCCGGCCGGACGGCACTACCGGACCGACGCTCGTGCACGTCGACGCGTACCGGCTGGGCTCCCTCGACGAGGTCGACGCCCTGGACCTCGACGCCTCCCTGGACGAGGCCGTCACCGTCGTCGAGTGGGGCGAGGGGCTCGTGGAGTCGCTCGCCGACGACCGCCTGGAGGTCGCGTTGCGGCGCCCGCGCGGGGCGGGGGCGGACCTCGACGGGGACGCCGACGCCGCCGCCGGGGTGCGCACCGTGACCGTCCGGGCCCGCGGCGACCGCTGGCGCGGCGTCGCGCTGCCCGCCTGACCCGCCACCTC
>NZ_CABEGA010000005.1 GCF_901521055.1 Cellulomonas hominis
CGGCCGGGGGGGGCGGCGGGGGGGGCGTCTGGGCTGGGTGCGATCCCCGCCCCCGCCGCCCCCCCGGGCCCGGGGGCCGCGCCGCCGCCCCCCCCCCGCCCCGCCCCCCGCCGGTGGCTCCCCCGCGTCCTGCTGGCGCTCGCCGCGCTGCTGGTCGCGCTCACCTACGGGGTCACCACCGCCACCGCCGAGCAGAGCCTCGGACCGCACGAGGCGCGGTACGACGTGACGACGGACGCCACCGTCACCCTGGACCTCGGCCCGTTCGGGACCATCGAGATCGACTCGCCGCTGCCCGTGGGTCTGGGCGCGCGGGTGACCGTGGAGGAGATCCCGGTCGACGTGGACGCGCTGCACGGCGTCGACACCCTGCAGGCCCTGACGGGCGACCTGAACTCGTACCTGCAGTTCTTCACCGGGCCGCAGGCGACCATCGAGGACGCGGCGCGGGCGCTCGCCGTGGACGCCGCCTGGCGGACGCTCGCCGCGCTGGCCGTGCTCACCGCGGGGTGGTGGGCGGGGCGCGCGCTGCTCGGGGCGGGCCGGCGGCGCGAGCTCGCCGCGTGGGTGGTGCCGCACGCCCGGCAGCTCGTGGCCGGCGGCGTGGCCGTCGTCCTGGTCGGCACGCTGGTCACCGCGAGCGACCGCGACCGCACGCGCGGGCAGGCCGACGCGCTGCCGGCGTCGGCCGTGTTCGACGGCACCCCCCTGGAGGGCGCGCGCATCACCGGGCGGCTGGGCGGCATCGTCGACACCTACGGCGGTCTCGTGGTGCAGGCGTACCGCGACAACGAGGAGTTCTACCGGCAGGCGGACGACGCTCTGGTGGCGGCGTGGGACGGCTGGGAGGACCGGCGGCCCGCGGTCGAGGCGGCGGCCTCGGAGGCCGAGGAGGCGCAGGAGCCGTCCGCCGGCACGCCCGCGGACGGCGCGACCGCCGGGGCCTCCGCCGACGGGTCGGCCCGCCCGTCGGGGAGCCCGTCGCCGACCGCGAGCCCCACCGACGAGCGCGAGGAGCCGGTCACGCTGCTCCTCGTCTCGGACCTGCACTGCAACGTCGGCATGGCGCCCTTGATCACGTCGCTGACGGAGCTGTCGGGCGCGCAGGTCGTCCTGGACGCCGGCGACACGACCATGAACGGCACGTCCGTCGAGCAGTACTGCGTGACGACGTTCGCCCGCGCGATCCCCGACGGCGTCGACCTCATCACCGCACCCGGCAACCACGACTCCGCGGAGACGACAGCCCAGTACGCGCGGGCCGGCGCCACGGTGCTGGACGGCGGGGTGATCGACGTGCGCGGCATCCGGCTGCTGGGCGACCACGACCCGAAGGCCACCCGCCTCATCACCACCCAGACCCAGGACGAGTCGTACGCGGACGTCGGCACCCGCCTGTCGGACGTCGCCTGCGACGACCCGGACGGCGTCGACCTCGTCATGTTCCACAACCCCCGGGTCGCGCCGAACCTGCTGGCCGACGGCTGCGTGCCCGCGCAGCTCTCCGGCCACATGCACACCCGCACCGACCCCGAGCAGGTGGGCCAGGGCATCCGGTACATCTCGTCCTCCACGGCCGGCGCGCAGG
>NZ_CABEGA010000006.1 GCF_901521055.1 Cellulomonas hominis
GTCGATCTGCTGCTTGCGCCGGTCCGTGGCGTGCGCCGACCGGGTGATGTAGCCGGTGCGCTCGATGCGGGCCAGCACGCGGCTCATCGTCTGCTCGGTCACCTCGCACAGCGCGGCGAGCTCGGCCTGGGTGCGCGGCCCCCGCAGCAGGATGACGAGGACCGGCTGGCTGGCGTGGTTGAGGTCCCACGAGGCGAGGTGGGCGTTCCAGTCCCGCTCGACGCGCCGCGCGGCGGCGGACAGCAGCCGGCCGACGGGCCAGCCGCTCGGGTCGCGCGCGGCCATGGCCGCCCACCGCGGGTGCCGGTCGGCGGCGCCGTGCTGCTCGGGCCGCTCCACGAAGCTTCCTTCTCTCGACGCGTGTACCGGGCACATGTTGCCGGAAGCGCGCCCGTCGCGCATAGTGCTCAGCATGCTGAGGAAATCGTTGCGGGGGATCGTCGGCGGTCTGGCCGTCCTGGTCGTGGTCGCGGGGTGGCTCGCCGTCGGGGCGTTCGGCGGGATGGCGCAGGGGCAGCTGTCCCAGGTCCAGACCAACGACTCGGCGGCGTTCCTGCCGTCGTCGGCCGAGTCGACCCGCGCGGCCGAGCTGTCGTCCGAGTTCGTCACGTCGGAGTCGCTGCCCGTGCTGGTGGTGCTGACCGCGGAGGACGGCGGGGCGCTCGACCCGGACGCCGTGGCCACCGTGCAGCCGGTCGTCGACGGGCTGGCCGACCTCGCCCTGCCCGGGGCCGACCCGGCCGCGGGGGACCCCGCCACCCTCGGCGACGTCCTGACGGGCGACCCGGTGGTCGTGCCCTCCGAGGACGGCGAGGCGCTCCTCGTGCCGCTGTCGCTCGACGCCGAGGCCGCCGAGCAGAGCCTCGCGGACGACGAGAGCGTGGTCGGCGTCGCGGTGCAGGTCGTGCGGGACGCGCTGGCCGACGAGCTCGGCGCCACCGCGGACTCCGCCGGCGAGGCGGGCCTGCTCGCGTGGGTCACGGGCCCGGGCGGGTTCGTGGCGGACCTGACCAACGCGTTCGGCGGCATCGACGGCGTGCTGCTGCTCGTCGCCCTCGGTGCCGTGCTGGTGATCCTCGTCCTGGTCTACCGGTCGCCGTTCCTGCCGCTGGCGGTGATCCTCACCGCGGTGTTCGCGCTCTGCGCGGCCGCGCTCGCGGTCTACCACCTCGCCGACGCCGGGGTGCTCACCCTCAACGGCCAGGCCCAGGGCATCCTGTCGATCCTCGTGGTCGGTGCCTCGGTGGACTACGCGCTGCTGATCGTCGCCCGCTACCGCGAGGAGCTGCGCGCCGTCGAGTCCCCGGCCGCGGCCATGCGGCGTGCGCTGCGCCGCAGCCTCGAGCCG
>NZ_CABEGA010000007.1 GCF_901521055.1 Cellulomonas hominis
GCGCGAGCCCGGCCGCGACGCCGCCGACGACGCGGCCACGGTCCGGGCGGCGTGCCGGTCCCCGACCCGAGGTCGGCGCTGTCGTTCGTCATGGCTCGATCCTGGCCGCCCGAGCACCCCCGTCCGACGGCAACGGGGTGAACGGCTTCTTCGAGGCGATCCGCCGCACCGGGGTGACCCGGTCGTCGGACCGCTGGGTCGGCGGGGTCGGCGGCGGTCTCGCCGCGCGGTTCGGCGTCGACCCGCTTCTGGTGCGCGGGGCCATCGGCGTGACGATGCTCATGGGCTTCGGCTTCGTGCTGTACGGCCTGGCGTGGGCGCTGCTGCCCGAGCAGGCCGACGGGCGCATCCACCTCGAGGAGACCGTCCGCGGCCGCTTCGACATCGCGCTGCTCGGCGCGATCGCCATGGTCGTCATCGGCATGAGCGCCGGTGACTGGTGGTTCAGCTGGGGTCCGTTCGACTCCGGCTGGCTCGGCGGTGTCGCGTGGATCGCCGTCGTCGGCGCCGGCGTCGTCATCACGGTGAACGTGCTGCGCCAGAACAAGGAGCGCCGGGCCCCGGCGCCGCAGTGGCAGCCCCCGTACCCGGAAGGACAGCCCTTCATGACCAGCACCAGCCCGGTCCCCGGCGCCCCGGCGCCCGCGACCCCGGCCGCGACGACGCCCCCGCGCC
>NZ_CABEGA010000008.1 GCF_901521055.1 Cellulomonas hominis
AGAACGAGCCCCGGATCGGCCCCCTCAAGGGCACGGCCGAGATGACGATTCTGCGCTGGGACCCGCAGACGCGCCGGATCATCGACTGGCAGCTGGTGGAGATCGGCACGGACGCCACCGCGACGGTCCACGATCCGACGCCGTGGCCGGTAGCGGTCCCGGATCCCGACCCGGACGCCGAGACGGGCCCGGACGCGGACGACGCCGGCACTCCCGCGCAGGACGTGACCGAGCCCCCGGACGGCTGACGCCGGGCCGCGACCAGCCCGCGTCGTCACATCCGTCCGGGACGTGAGACGAGGGCCCGGGACCCGTGCCCGAGCCCGTCCCGCCGTGCCACACTCACGCCCATGACCACCGCGCTCGTGATGTGCCGCACCTCGCGGCCCA
>NZ_CABEGA010000009.1 GCF_901521055.1 Cellulomonas hominis
GAGGACGGGGCGCAGGACGAATAAGACGGCCTATGCAGAGAACACAACGGCGACCGCGACGAAGACAGCCGCCCCGTATCCACGCTAGCGCCCGAGCAGTTGCGGATCGAGCAAAAATTTTTTTTTTTCAAGCAGAAGACGGCATACGAGATAGCGTAGCGTCTCGTGGGCTCGGGCTTGTCCTGCGGCATGATCATCCGTTCGTCCGGGAGTGCGGTGGTGGGCGCGGTCCGCGGTACAGGGCGTCCGCGCCGGTGCCGGCCCCGTCCCGGCGCGTCGGCCGCCCGGGGTCGGGCACATCCGTCCAGCATGCCAGGGTTCGCTGTGCCGTGCCTGGACGCCCCGGGACGGGCCGGCGGCCCGCGAAGTCTCTCGACGTCAAGTAATCTGGCCGCATGGCGAAGATCAAGGTGGTTGGACCGGTCGTCGAGCTCGACGGTGACGAGATGACGCGGATCATCTGGCAGTTCATCAAGGACCGCCTCATCCATCCGTACCTCGACATCGACCTGCGCTACTACGACCTGTCGATCGAGAACCGGGACGCGACGGACGACCAGGTGACGGTCGACGCCGCGCACGCGATCAAGGAGCACGGCGTCGGCGTCAAGTGCGCCACGATCACGCCGGACGAGGCGCGGGTCGAGGAGTTCGGGCTCAAGAAGATGTGGCGGTCCCCGAACGGGACCATCCGCAACATCCTCGGCGGCGTGGTGTTCCGCGAGCCGATCATCATCAGCAACATCCCGCGCCTGGTGCCGGGCTGGAACAAGCCGATCATCATCGGCCGCCACGCCCACGGCGACCAGTACAAGGCGACGGACTTCACGGTTCAGGGGGCCGGCACGCTGACCCTGACGTTCACCCCGGCGGACGGCTCCGAGCCGATCCAGCAGGAGGTCGTGACGTACCCCGAGGGCGGCGGCGTCGCGATGGCCATGTACAACTTCGACGAGTCGATCCGCGACTTCGCGCGCGCCTCGTTCGCGTACGGCCTGCAGCGCAGCTACCCGGTGTACCTGTCGACGAAGAACACGATCCTCAAGGCCTACGACGGCCGGTTCAAGGACCTGTTCCAGGAGGTCTTCGACGCGGAGTTCGCGACGGCGTTCGCCGAGGCCGGGCTGACCTACGAGCACCGCCTCATCGACGACATGGTCGCCTCGGCCATGAAGTGGGAGGGCGGCTACGTCTGGGCCTGCAAGAACTACGACGGCGACGTCCAGTCCGACACCGTCGCGCAGGGCTTCGGCTCGCTCGGCCTCATGACGTCGGTCCTCATGACCCCCGACGGCCAGACCGTCGAGGCCGAGGCGGCGCACGGCACGGTGACCCGGCACTACCGCCAGCACCAGCAGGGCAAGCCGACGTCGACCAACCCGATCGCGTCGATCTTCGCCTGGACCGGTGGCCTCAAGCACCGCGGCAAGCTGGACGGCACCCCGGAGGTCACGCAGTTCGCGGAGACCCTCGAGGACGTCGTGGTGAAGACCGTCGAGAGCGGCAAGATGACCAAGGACCTCGCTCTGCTGGTCGGCCCGGAGCAGCAGTGGCTGACCACCGAGGACTTCCTCGCCGCGCTGGACGAGAACCTGGCGACGCGCCTCGGCTGACGTCCCGCGACCGCCCGACGGCCGCCGCCCGCGCACCCCGCGGGCGGCGGCCGTCGTCGTGCGCGGCCCGGTTCTGGACAGGGGTTGCCGTCGAGCAGTGAACGCATCGCTGAGTGGTGCCGTCCGCGTCCCGGGCTAGGTGTTCGCGGCTGTATCCTCGGGGACGTGGGCACTGACCGGGTGACTCCGGGCTCGCAATCTTCACTCCGTGAAGCCAACCGGGCCCGGATCGTGAGTGCCGTCCAGCAGCGTGGCTCCCTCACGCAGGTCGAGCTGGCCGGCCTCACGGGGCTGTCACCCGCCACCGTGTCGAACATCGTCAAGGAGCTCACGGGCGCCGGCGTCCTGCACACGTCGCCCACCTCCCGCAGCGGCCGCCGGGCCCAGCAGGTCACCCTCGCGCGGAACCTCGGGCTCGTCGGCGGCATCCACTTCGGCTCCCGGTCGCTGCGCGTCACCGTCGCCGACGTCGCGCACCGGATCGTCGCCGACCAGCGCATGCCCCTGCCGCCCGACCACCGCGCCGACGCGGGCCTCGAACGGGCGTCCCTCCTGCTCACCGAGCTCGTCGACTCCGTCGAGGCGTCGATGTCCGAGGTGCTGGCCGTCGGTGTCGGCGTCCCCGCGCCCGTCGACCCGGTGTCGGGCCGCATCGTGTCCGTGGGCGTGCTGCGCGGCTGGGACGGGGTGTCGGTGCCGGAGGTCCTGGAGCGCCGGCTCGGCGTGCCCGTGCAGGTCGACAACGACTCCAACCTCGGGGCGCTCGCCGAGCTGCGGCTGGGTGCCGCCCGCGGTCGCCGGCACGTCCTGTACCTGCGGGTGTCGCACGGGGTCGGCAGCGGCCTGATCGCCGACGGGCGCGTGTTCCACGGCCGGACGGGCGCGGCGGGGGAGTTCGGGCACATCACCATCGACGACAACGGCCCGATCTGCCGGTGCGGGAACCGCGGGTGCCTCGAGACGTTCATCGGTGCGCCCGCGCTGCTCGCCATGCTCGAGGCGAGCCACGGGCACCTCACCCTGCCCGACGTGATCAGCCGCGCGCAGGAGGGCGACCCGGGGTGCCGGCGGGTGATCTCGGACGCCGGGCGGTCGCTCGCCGTCGCCGCCGCGAACACGTGCAACCTCTTCGACCCGGAGCTCGTGGTGGTCGGCGGGCGGCTCGCGGAGGCCGGCCCGATCCTGCTGGACACCTTCAGGAACGTCCTCGCGCAGCGCACCCTGCCGAGCACCGCCGGGCCGGTCGAGGTGGTCGTCTCCGAGCTGGGCACCGCCGCGGAGGTGCGGGGCGCTCTGGCCCTGGCGCTGGACCACGCCGGTATTGCGCAGTCGATGGCGGTGGCAGGATGAACCACGGGTGCAGCAGGGCACGCGGCAGGGACGCAGCGGAGGAGGCCAGGTGAAGCAGCCGGTCCTGTCGGTGCGGGGCGTCTCCCGCAACTACGGCGCCGTGCGCGCGCTGGTCGACGTCGACCTCGACATCCACCCCCACGAGGTCGTCGCGATCGTCGGCGACATCGGCGCCGGCAAGTCGACGCTGGCGCGCGTGATGTCCGGCGCGCTCGCCCCGGACTCGGGGCACATCGAGGTCGACGGCACCCCCGTCGCCCTGCCGTCCACGCGCGCGGCCCGGGAGCTCGGGATCGCCGCGGTGTTCCAGGACCTCGCCCTGTGCGAGAACCTCGACGTGGTGCAGAACCTCTTCCTCGGCCAGGAGCTCCGCCGCGCCGGGATGCTGGACGAGCGCCTGATGGAGCGCCGCGCGTGGGAGGTGCTGAGCCGGCTCGCCGCCCGGGTGCCCTCCGTGCGAGCCCCCGTGCGCGCGCTGTCCGGCGGGCAGCGGCAGGCCGTCGCCGTGGCCCGCACCCTGGTCGGGAACCCGCGCGTGGTCGTCCTGGACGAGCCGCTGGCGTCGCTCGGCATCTCGCAGACCGCCGAGGTGCTCAACATGGTCGAGCGCCTGCGGGAGAGCGGCCTCGGCGTCGTGATGATCAGCCACTCGATGGTCGACGTGCAGGCCGTCGCCGACCGCATCGTCGTGCTCCGCCTCGGCCGGATCAACGGCGACTTCGACGCGCAGCACGCGTCCTACGAGGACCTGATCGCCGCGATCACCGGCATCACGCCGACGGGCCGGCTACCCCGGCCGACCCGCCCCGCGTCGCTCTGAGGCCGGGCGCCGGACCGCTCAGCGGAAGACGATCGTGCGGTGCCCGTCCAGGAGCACCCGGTGCTCCGCGTGCCAGCGCACCGCCCGCGCCAGGGCCCGCCGCTCGACGTCCTGGCCGAGGGCGACCAGGTCGTTCACGCCGCGGCTGTGGTCGACGCGCTCGACGTCCTGCTCGATGATCGGTCCCTCGTCGAGGTCGCCGGTCACGTAGTGCGCGGTGGCGCCGATCAGCTTCACGCCGCGGTCGTGGGCCTGCGCGTAGGGGCGGGCGCCCTTGAACGACGGCAGGAACGAGTGGTGGATGTTGATGATCCGGCCCGCGAGCGCCCGGCACAGGTCATCGGACAGGATCTGCATGTAGCGGGCCAGCACGACCAGCTCGACGTCGAGCTCGTCGACCAGCTCCAGGAGCCGGGCCTCCGCCGCCGCCTTGGTGTCCCGGGTGACCGGGACGTGGTGGAAGTCGATGTCGTAGAACCGCGCCAGGTCCGCGAGGGCGGTGTGGTTCGACACGAGCCCCACGATGTCGATCGGCAGGTTCTCGGACCGCTGCCGGAACGCCAGGTCGTTGACGCAGTGCGCGGCGGTCGACCCGAGGAGCAGCGTGCGCATCTTCCGGCCGGCGACGTCCAGCGACCAGTCCAGGGCGAACCGCGGGGCGAGCGCCGTCAGGGCGGCCTCGAGCTCCTCCCGCGACGCCTGCGACGCGACCTCGACGCGCATGAAGAACAGGCCCGACAGGGGGTCGCCGAACTGCTGCGACTCGGTGATGTTCCCCCCGTGCTCCGCCAGCAGGCCGGCGACCGCGGCGACGATGCCCGGCTGGTCGGGGCAGGACAGGGAGAGCACCCAGGAGGTGGGGGTCGAGTTCGGCACGAGGTGGAGGGTACCGGCGGGCGCCCCCGGCGTGCCGGTGGCGACCGTACTGCGGCCGTTCACCCGGGTGATGGGACCTGTGAGTGGTCGAGCCCGCGCAGGGGCTGAGACGATGGGGGCATGAGCGAGACCGAGGTGACCATCCGACCCGTCGTCGACGCCGAGGCGGGGGAGCTGCTGACGCTGCGCCGCGCCGCGTTCGTCACCGAGGCGCAGCAGTACGACGACCCGCACATCCCGCCGCTGACCCAGACGCTCAGCGAGCTGCGCGCCGACCTCGCCGCCGAGGGCGTCGTGACGCTCGGCGCGTGGGCCGGTCACCGGCTCGTCGGCTCGATCCGGGTGGTGCTGGAGGGCAGGAAGGCGACGCTCGGCCGGTTCGCCGTCGCGCCCGACCAGCAGGGTCACGGCATCGGCACCCAGCTGCTGCTCGCGATCCTGCCGCACCTGCCCGAGGACGTGGAGGAGATCTGGGTGTTCACCGGCCGGGACTCCGTGCACAACCTCGCGCTGTACGAGAAGCACGGCTACACCCACGAGCACGACCAGACGGTGGGCGACCTCACGTACGCGTACCTGCGGCGGATCCTCGGCGACGACGAGACCGCCGAGTCCGCCTGAGGCGACCGACCGGCGGACGCCTCCCCGCGGTGCCCGGTGACGTTGCTAGGCTGACGGGGTCGCGACTGGCGCACAGGTGGGGCACCACCGGGGAGCGACGCAGCAGCACGACGTCGGGTCGGACGCCTGGGCCCCGCGGTCACCCCACACCATCGGTGTGCGGTCGACAGACCGCGCACGCCGACTGCCGAGGAGACGCATGAGCGCCGAGAACACGCCGCTGCTCGACCAGAACCTGTCGCAGGTCGACCCCGAGATCGCCGCCGTCCTGGACGGGGAGCTGGCGCGCCAGCAGGGCACGCTCGAGATGATCGCCAGCGAGAACTTCGTGCCGCGCGCCGTCCTGCAGGCGCAGGGCTCCGTGCTGACGAACAAGTACGCCGAGGGTTACCCGGGCCGCCGCTACTACGGTGGCTGCGAGCAGGTCGACATCGCCGAGAACCTGGCGATCTCCCGCGCCCAGGAGCTGTTCGGCGCCGAGCACGCCAACGTCCAGCCCCACTCCGGCGCGACCGCCAACGCGGCCGTGCTGCACGCCCTGGCCAACGCCGGCGACCGCATCCTGGGCCTCGAGCTCGCGCACGGCGGCCACCTGACACACGGCATGAAGATCAACTTCTCCGGCAAGCTCTACGACGTCGGCGCGTACGGGGTGAACCCGGAGACCTTCCTCATCGAGCCGGAGGCGATCCGCGAGGCGGCCCTCAAGCACCGCCCGGCCGTGATCATCGGCGGCTGGTCCGCCTACCCGCGGCACCTCGACTTCGCCGCGATGCGGGAGATCGCCGACGAGGTCGGCGCGAAGCTCTGGGTCGACATGGCGCACTTCGCGGGCCTGGTGGCCGCGGGCCTGCACCCGTCGCCCGTCCCGTACGCGGACGTCGTGTCGTCGACCGTGCACAAGACCATCGGCGGACCGCGGTCGGGCTTCATCCTGAGCAAGCAGGAGTACGCCAAGAAGATCGACTCCGCCGTGTTCCCGGGCCAGCAGGGCGGCCCGCTCATGCACGTCATCGCCGCCAAGGCCGTGTCGTTCAAGATCGCCGGCGGCCAGGAGTTCAAGGACCGTCAGCAGCGCACGATCGACGGCGCGCGGATCATCGCCGAGCGCCTCGTCGCGCCGGAGGTCGCCGCCGCGGGCGTGTCCGTGCTGACCGGCGGCACCGACGTGCACCTGGTCCTCGTGGACCTGCGGAACTCGTCCCTGGACGGCCAGCAGGCGGAGGACCTCCTGCACGACGTCGGCATCACCGTGAACCGCAACGCCGTGCCGTTCGACCCCCGCCCCCCGCGCGTCACCTCCGGCCTGCGGATCGGCACCCCGGCGCTCGCGACCCGCGGGTTCGGGGACGCCGAGTTCACCGAGGTCGCGGACATCATCGCCACGGCGCTGGTGGCGGGCGCGTCGGCCGACGTCGAGGCGCTCCGGGCGCGCGTGGCCAAGCTGGCCGACGCGTTCCCGCTGTACCCCGGCCTCCAGCAGTACTGAGCGGGGAGCGACGATGACGGCACGCACGCTCGACGGCAAGGCCACGGCCGCCACCATCAAGGCGGAGCTCAAGCAGCGGGTCGACGCGCTCGCGGCGCGGGGCGTCCGCCCCGGGCTCGGCACGCTGCTGGTGGGGGAGGACCCGGGCTCGGTGTCCTACGTCGCCGGGAAGCACCGTGACTGCGCGGAGGTCGGCATCGCCTCGATCCGTGAGGACCTGCCCGCCGACGCGACGCAGGAGGACATCGAGGCCGCGGTCCGGCGGCTGAACGAGGACCCGGCCTGCACCGGGTTCATCGTGCAGCTGCCGCTGCCGCGGGGTGTCGACACCAACCGGGTGCTCGAGCTCGTCGACCCCGACAAGGACGCCGACGGCCTGCACCCGACGAACCTGGGCCGGCTGGTGCTGCGGGTCAACGACGACATCACGTCGCCGCTGCCCTGCACGCCGCGCGGGATCATCGAGCTGCTCACGCGGCACGGCATCGAGCTGGCCGGTTCGGACGTCACGGTCATCGGCCGGGGCACGACCGTGGGCCGGTCCATCGGCCTGCTGCTGACGCGCCGCGCCGTGAACGCGACCGTGACGCTGACGCACACCGGCACGGTGGACCTCGGCGAGCACACCCGGAACGCGGACGTCATCGTCGCGGCGGCGGGCGTCCCCGGCGTGGTGACGGCCGACCTGGTGAAGCCGGGGGCCGTGGTGATCGACGTCGGCGTCTCGCGGGTGACGGACAGCGACGGCAAGAGCCGCATCGTCGGGGACGTCGACCGCGGCGTGGCCGAGGTGGCCGCGTGGGTGTCGCCGAACCCGGGCGGCGTCGGGCCCATGACCCGCGCGATGCTGCTCGCCAACGTGGTGGAGACGGCCGAGCGCCTGGCCTGAACCGCCGGACGACACCGCCCCGGGGGCGACTCGATCACGGGTCGCCCCCGGGGCGTTCGCGTCACCGCCTGGGCCACTCGCGCGTGTACACGGTGGCTCCGGGGGGTCGCGGTCGACTTCCGGGGAGTGCGACCACGGTGACCGCCGTGGCTGCGGTGACTGCGGTGGTCGCGGTTGGCGGAGGTGTCCGGCGGGGTCGCTGCGGGGCGCGGTGACTGCGGTGGTCGCGGTTGGCGGAGGTGTCCGGCGGGGTCGCTGCGGGGCGCGGTGACTGCGGTGGTCACGGTTGGCGGAGGTGTCCGGCGGATTCCCTGCGGGGCGCGGTGACTGCGGTGGTCACGGTGAGCCCCTCGACACCGTTCGTGGGTGCCCGGCGGAGTCGTGCCCGTCGCGGACGGACCGGTTCACGTGGTGGTGGCCAGGACCGCCCGCGCGGTGGTGGTGTCGACGACGTCCGCGAGCGGCGCGTACAGCCGGATCGCGTCGAGGGCCCGGGTGTGCGCGGCGTCGTCGGACCCCGCGCAGCCCTCGGCGACGACCCGGACCGCCACCCCGGCGTCGGCCGCGGCCAGGGCGGTCGACAGGACGCAGCAGTCGGTCGAGACGCCGACGAGCAGCATCGTGTCGCCCGGCTGCACGTGCGCGGCGAGCTCGGCGCCCCACTTGCCGAACGTCGTGGCCGTGACGACGGGCGACACGGCCGCGAGGTCCTCCAGGGCGGGCACCACCCGGTAGGCGGGGGCGTCCGGCGACTGCAGGGCGAACGGCCACTCGGCGTAGTACGGGACCCACGAGCCCTCGGGCCGCTCGGGCGCCACGAAGCGCGTGAAGACCGTCCGCTCCGGGCCGGCCGCCTCCGCGAGCGAGCGGACCACGGGCAGCGCCTCGCCGAACCTCGGCGCCGCCCAGGGGCTGCCGTCGTCGGCGAACACGGGCTGCATGTCCACGACGACCAGGACGCTGCGGCCCGTCACCGGACCGCCTCGGCGCCGGCGGTCGTCGGTGCGCCGGGGCCGGACGGCGGCAGCGACTCCTGCCGGCGGACCGCCCCGCGGCGGAGCAGCACGGTGCCGGCGAAGCCGACGACCAGCGCCACGAGCACGCCGAGGTTCGCGTACGCCCAGGCGCCCTCCTTGCCACCGAGGCCGACGGGTCCGAGCAGGTAGCCCTGCCAGGTCAGCCAGCCGGCCGACGCGTTGGTGACGAGCCCCCAGCCCAGGACGGTGCCGAGCGCCAGCAGGGTCAGCGGCACCGCGGGCGCACGGCCGTACCGGCCGGTGGGGCGGTACAGGTCGAGGTCGTCGTAGTCCCGGCGCCGGAGCAGGACGTCGGCGAGCATGATCCCCGCCCAGGCGGCGATCGGGACGCCCAGGGTGATGAGGAAGCCCTGGAAGACGCCGAAGAACGTGTCGGAGCCGAAGACGATGTAGATCGTCCCGAGCACCATGATCACGCCGTCGATGCCGGCCGCGACCGGCCGCGTGATCGGCAGGCCCGTCGACACGAGCGCCAGCCCCGACGAGTAGATGTCGAGCACGGCGCCGCCGATCAGGCCGAGCACCGCGACGACCGCGAACGGCACCAGGTACCAGGTGGGCAGCACCGTCGTGAGCGCGCCGATCGGGTCCCCGCTGATGGCCGCGCGGAGCTCGGCGTCGGACCCCGCCAGCAGCAGGCCGAACACGACCAGGAGCACCGGGGCGAGGGAGGCGCCGAACGTGGTCCACCCGACGACTCCGCGCCCGGAGGTGTGCCGGGGGAGGTAGCGGGAGTAGTCGGCGGCCATGTTGACCCACCCGAGCCCGAAGCCGGTCATCATGAACACCAGGGCCCCGATGAACGCCTGCGCGGTCCCGGCTGGCAGCGCGGTCACGGCGTCGAGGTCGACGTGGTCGACCACCAGCAGCACGTAGCCCACGGTCAGCACCGCGGTGACGATGGTGATGACGGTCTGCATCCGCATGATGAGGTCGAAGCCGAACACCCCGCCGGCGATGATGAGCGCGGCCACGACGACCAGCGCCACGACCTGCACGCCCGTGCCGCCGCCCCAGCCGAGCGCCTCCACGACCGTCGCGGTCGCCAGGGTCGCGAGGGCGGTGAGGATCGTCTCCCAGCCGACGGTCAGCAGCCAGGACAGCACCGCGGCGACCCGGTTGCCCTGCACGCCGAGGGCGGCCCGGGACAGCACCATGGTCGGGGCGGAGCCGCGCTTGCCCGCGAGCGCGACGACGCCGCACAGGAGGAACGAGAAGACGATCCCGACGACGCTCGCGATCACGGCCTGGGTGAACGAGACGCCGAAGTCCAGCACCCAGGCGCCGTAGGACAGCCCGAGCACGGACACGTTCGCGGCGAACCAGGGCCAGAACAGCTGCCGCGGCGTCCCCTTGCGGTCGCGGTCGGCGATGATGTCGACGCCGGCGGTCTCGACGGTCAGGGCGCTGCCGGACGGCACGGCGCCGGCGTCCGGGCGGGCGCCCGGGTCGGTGGTGGCCGGGGGTGGGACGGACATCGGTCCTCCTCGCGAGGGGCGGGTGTGTCGGGACGAGCGGGGTGCGGGCCGCGGGCGGTCAGCCCGACGCGACGGCGGCGGCCAGCCGGGTGACGGTGTCGCGCAGGACGGGGCGGGGCGTCGCGAGGGTGTACCGGGCGAAGCCGGCGCCGGCCGCGCCGCACGCCGGCCCGTCCGTGAGCGCCACGCCCGCCGCGGCGAACCGCTCCGCGGGCCGGTCGCCCAGCCCGAGGGCGCGGCAGTCCAGCCACGCCAGGTACGTGCCCTCCGGCGGGGTGTACCGGACGGCGGGCAGCTGCTCGGCCAGCAGCTCGCCGAGCAGCCGCCGGTTGCCGTCGAGGTAGTCGAGCGCGGCGTCGAGCCACGGGCCGCCGTGCGTGTACGCGGCGGTGCTCGCCACGGCGCCGAGGATCGAGGCGCCCTCCTCGTACTCCTCGGCGAGCCCCGCCCACCGCTCCGCGTCGGCGTCGTCGCTCAGCACGAGCTGCGCGCACTTCAGGCCCGGCACGTTCCACGCCTTCGACGCCGACACGGCGGTGATTGCGTGGCCGGCGGCGACCGGGCCGACGGACGCGTACGGGACGTGCCGGCGCCCGGCGTAGACCAGCGGTGCGTGGATCTCGTCGGCGAACACCCGGGCACCGTGCGCGTCGGCGACCTGCGCGATCCCCAGGAGCTCGTCGCGGTCGAGCACCCGGCCGGTGGGGTTGTGCGGGTTGACCAGCATGACGAGCCCGCCGCCGTCGGCGAGCGCCCGGTCGATCCCGTCGAGGTCGTGCACCAGCCGGTCGCCGTCGCGCACCAGGGGCACCTGGACGACGCGGCGCCCGAGCGTGGCGGGGACGGTGAGGAACGGCATGTACGCGGGCGTCGGCAGCACGATCGTCGACCCCGGGGCTGTGTAGTGCCGGACCGTCGCGCGGAAGGCGGCCATCACGTCCGCGACCGGCCGCACCCGCTCGGGCGCGACCGCCCAGCCGTACCGCCGGGCGGCCCAGCCGGCGAACGCCTCGGACAGCGCGTCGACCGTGGGCGGCGGCAGGTAGCCGAACCGCTCCGCGTCCACCGCCTCGCGCAGCGCGGCACGGACCTCCGGGGCGGTGCCGAAGTCGGCCTCGGCCACGAACGCGCCGATCTGGTCCGGGAACGTCGTCCACTTGATGCCGCCGCCGGCGCGCAGGTCGGCGACGGTACGGCGGTCGGCGTCGGCCGCGAAGCCGTCGTGCGTGGCGGTGCCCGGTGCGGCCATCGGTGCTGGTCCTCGGTGTCGGAGCGGTGCGTGCTGCCCCCATCCCACCACCCGAACCGCGCCCGGTCACCCCCACGGCAGCAGCCTGGGGACGACCGGGCGCGGCCGGGGACCGTCAGCGTGCGGCGCGCCGCCGGAACATCCAGGCGGCGGTGAGCCGGGCGACGACGAGCAGGCCGACGCACCACGCCAGTGCGACCACCGGCTGCCCCCCGGGAGCGCCGGTGAGCCAGGCCCGCACGGTGTCGGTCACGGGGGTCACCGGCTGGTACGTCGCGACCACCTCGAGCACCCGCGGCATCGACTCCGGCGGGACGAACGCGCTGGACACGTAGGGCAGGAACATGATCGCGAAGGTGAACCCGTTCGCCGCCTCGGGCCCGGACGCGACCATGCCGATGCACACCGCGGTCCAGGTCAGCGCGAGCACGTACAGCAGCACGACCCCCGACACGGCGAGCCACTCGGACAGGCCCGCCGTCGGCCGGAACCCCGCGGCGTACGCGACGGCCACGACGAGGGCGGTCGAGACGGCGTTGCGCACCACCGACTCCACGACGTGCCCGGTGAGCACGGCGACCGGCCGCACGGGCAGCGTCCGGAACCGGTTCATCAGGCCGCCCGTCATGTCGGAGGCCACGGACACCGCGGTGGTGGCGGCGCCGTACCCGGCGCACAGCAGGATGATGCCCGGCACGACGTAGTCGACGTAGCTCTGGCCGGTCCGGATCGCGCCGCCGAACACGTAGACGAACAGCAGCATGAGGATGACCGGCAGCGCGATCCCCATGATCAGGGTGTCGGGCGTGCGGGTCGACCGGCGCAGGCTGCGGCCGATCATGGCCGCGGTGTCCTGCAGGGCCCAGCCGCCCAGCGGGGGCCGGACGGTCACCCGCGCGGGCGCGGACGGGGCGAGGGTGGTGGTCATGACGCCTCCCGGGCGAGCAGGGCCTGCGTGTCGAGGGCGCCCGCGGGGGCCGCGTGCTCGGCGTGGTGGCCGGTGAGGGTGAGGAACACGTCGTCGAGGGTCGGCACCGCGACCCGCCAGGTCTCGACGGGCAGGGCGCGTCGCTCGACGTCGGCGAGGATGCGGCGGACGTCCGGGACGGAGGCGTCGGTCGCGATGCGCTCGGTGCGGCCGTCGGCGAGCTGCAGCTCGACGTGCGCGGCGCCGACCTGGCGCTTGAGCTCCGCGGCGGTGCCGTCGGCGATCACCCGGCCGCGGTCCAGCACCGCGACGCGGTCGGCGAGCGCGTCGGCCTCGTCGAGGTACTGCGTGGTCAGCAGCACGGTGGCGCCGCCGGCCACGACGTCGCGGACGACCTCCCACAGGTCCGCGCGGCTGCGCGGGTCGAGGCCGGTCGTGGGCTCGTCGAGGAAGATCACCTGCGGGCGCGTCAGCAGGCTGACCGCGAGGTCCAGGCGGCGGCGCATCCCGCCGGAGTAGGTCCGCACGAGCCGGTCGGCGGCGTCCACCAGGTCGAAGAGCTCGAGCAGCTCGTCGGCGCGTCGCCGGCCCGCCGCCCGCGGGAGGTGCGCGAGCCGGGCCATGAGCCGCAGGTTCTCCCGCCCGGTCAGCAGCTCGTCGACAGCGGCGTACTGGCCGGTGAGGCTGATCGTCTCGCGGACCCGCTCGGGCTCGCGCACGACGTCGTGGCCGGCGACGGTCGCGGTCCCGCCGTCGGGGCGCAGCAGCGTGCTGAGGATCTCGACCGTGGTGGTCTTGCCCGCACCGTTGGGCCCGAGCAGGCCCAGGACCTGCCCGCGCGGCACGGTGAGGTCGACCGCGGTGAGCACGGGGGTCGCGCCGAAGGCCTTCTGGAGGCCCCGCGTCCGGATCATCGGGGTGTCGTCCATGGCCGGCTCCTTTCTGTCTACGTCGTACACGGATGATGCGATGTGTATGTTGTACACAGTTCCGAGCCCGGCGGTCAAGGAGTTCCGATGGACGAGCAGCACCCGACCGGCGACCTCGACCCGGTCGCCCGCCGCGACGCCGAGGACGCCCGCAGGCAGGCCGAGGCGCTGCGCAGGGACCGCGAGAAGGCGGCGCAGGCGGCAGCCAAGGAGGCCGCGCGCGCCGAGCGCGACCGCGAGAAGGCGGTCCGCGAGGCGGAGAAGGCGCAGCGGGAGCGGGAGAAGGCCGCGCGCGCGGCCGAGAAGGACGCCGGGCGTCGCCGCGCCGAGCAGGACCGGCAGGTGCGGGAGGTCGAGCGCGAGGCGGACCGTGCGGAGCGCGAGGCCGAGAAGGCGGCGCTCGACGCCCGCCTCGCCGCGCAGCGCGCCGCACGCCAGGTGGAGCGCGCGCGCCTGCGCGCCCGGGCGGTCGAGGAGCCGGGCCCGGACGCCCCGCCGGACCTTCCTCCGGGGCTCGCGCTGCTCTGGCGCCCCGCGCCCGTGGGCCGCCGCGGTCCCCGCCCCGGACTGACGCTGGCCGGCATCGCCCAGGCCGCCGTCGCGCTCGCGGACGCGGAGGGTCTGGGGGCCGTCTCCATGGCGCGCGTCGCCGAGCGGGTCGGCGTCACGACCATGGCGCTGTACCGGTACGTGTCGAGCAAGGACGACCTGCTGGCGCTGATGATGGAGACGGCGCTGGGCGAGGCGGTCGACGCGGCCGAGCGAGCGGCCTCGGACCTCCCGGCGGCCCCCGGCGTCCCGGCCTGGCGGACGGCGCTCGAGCGCTGGTGCCACGACCAGCTCGCGCTCGCGCAGGTGCACCCCTGGTCGGTGCAGGCCCCGGTCACGGCGTCGCTGCCGGGACCCGCGCGGGTCGCGTTCCTCGAGCGCGGGCTCCGGGCGCTCGAGGGCACCCCGCTGACGTGGGCGGAGCGGACGGCCGTCGTCGGGCACCTGTCGCTGCACGTGCTGAGCGAGAGCCAGGTCGTGGCCGCGCGGACGACGGCCGAGCGGGCGGCCCGCGCGGCGGCGGAGGCGGCGGACGGCGACCCCGCGCCACGGGCCGACGAGGCGACGCACCCCGCGCTGCTGGACTACGCCACGGTGCTGCGGGCGGTCGTGGACCCCGAGCGGCACCCGGTGCTCAGCGAGGCCGTCGCCGCGGGCGCGTTCGACGACACCTCAGACGAGCCGGGGGAGGGGGACGACCCGGACCTCGCGCTGCGGATGATGCTCGACGGGGTGGCCGCGCTGGTGGAGCGGGCCCGGGGCCGGCTGCAGGACAGGGTCTGACGGCGCTGTCGGCCGTGTCGGTGGCATGGGGTTGGATGGTCCGCGTGCTGACGGTAGCGACTGCGAACGTGAACGGGATCCGTGCCGCCTTCAAGCGGGGGATGGGGGACTGGATCGAGCAGAGGCGGCCCGACGTCCTGCTGCTGCAGGAGGTGCGGGCGTCCGACGAGATCCTCGGCGACCACCTGTCGGCGCAGGAGTGGCACCTCGCGCACGAGGCGAGCGAGACGAAGGGCCGTGCGGGCGTCGCGATCGCGTCCCGCCTGCCCATGCGCGCCGTGCGGATCGGCATCGGCACCGGCGTGCCGTCCGACAGCGGCCGCTGGGTGGAGGCCGACCTGGAGCTGCCGGGCGGCGGGCTGCTCACCGTCGTGTCGGCCTACGTGCACTCCGGCCAGGCGGGCACGCCCAAGATGGACGAGAAGTACGCCTTCCTCGACGTCATGACGAAGCGGATGGCCGAGCTCGCGGGCGAGAACCAGCACGCCGTCGTCGCGGGGGACCTGAACATCGCCCACCGCGAGGCGGACATCAAGAACTGGAAGGGCAACCTCAAGTCGGCGGGCTTCCTGCCGCAGGAGCGCGCGTACCTGGACACGTGGCTCGACGAGCAGGGCTGGCGGGACCTCGGTCGCGAGCACGGCGGCGAGGGTCCCGGCCCGTACACGTGGTGGTCCTGGCGCGGGCAGGCGTTCGACAACGACTCCGGCTGGCGGATCGACTACCAGCTCGCGACGCCCGGGCTGGCGGACACGGTGCGCAGCGTCGCGATCGACCGCGCCGCGACGTACGACGCGCGGTTCAGCGACCACGCGCCCGTGGTCGTGGCCTACGACGTCTGAGGGGCTCGGCCCGCGGGTGGCTCAGCCGGCCGCGGGCGCGTCGGCCGGCACCGGCGCGCCGGGCAGGTCACGCATCCGCAGCAGCGGGGACGCGAGCACCGGCAGCGCCGCGACGGCGGTGCCCGCGGCCGCCACCCACAGCGCCGGCACCACGCCCCACGTGTGCCCGATCCAGCCGCCGAGCAGCCCGCCGACGGGCGTCGTCCCCCAGACGACGAACCGCACCGACGCGTTCATCCGCCCGAGCAGGGCGGGCGGGCAGATGCGCTGCCGGAAGCTCACCTGCGCCACGTTGTAGACGACGACCGCCCCCCAGAACAGCACCCCGCCCGCGATCAGCACGGCCTGCGGCGGCAGGGGCAGCACGGCGGCCAGGGGGACGAGCGCGGCGCCCGGGGCGAGGGCGACGGCGGCGAGCGGGATGATCCGGGCCTCGCCGACCCGGCGGGCCAGTCGGTCGGCGGTCAGCGCCCCCAGCAGCCCGCCCACGGCCGAGGCCGAGACGACGGCACCGTACTGCGCCACGTCGAGCCCGAGGTCCCGCAGCGCGTACAGCACCAGCAGCGCCCCCGAGACGCCGGAGAACAGGTTCCCGAGCGCGGTGCACGCCACGATCCGGCGCAGCAGCGGCTGGTGCAGGACGAACCGGAGACCCTCGGCGATCTCCTCCCGGAGCGGGCGCCGGCCCTCGACGGGCGGCAGCGTCTCGACCTGCCGGATCCGGTGGACCGACGCCGCGGAGAGCAGGTAGGTCACGGCGTTGACCGCCAGCACGTACGGCGGCGCGACGACCCGCAGCAGCGCCCCGCCGAGCGCCGGTGCGACGACCGCCGCGACCGACTGGGTCGCCTGGAGCTTCGCGTTGCCCTCGCCGACGTGCTCCAGCCCGACGAGGCCGGGGACGTAGGACTGGTGCGCGACGTCGAAGAACACCGTCGCCACGCTCATCACGAGCGCGCCCGCGTAGAGCACCGCCATCGAGGCGTGCCCGCTCAGGGCGAGCGCGACGACCGTCGCGAGGACGGCGGCGCGCACGAGGTCGGCGACCACCAGGACCCGCCGCTTGCGCATCCGGTCCACCCACGCGCCGGTGGGCAGCCCGATCACCAGGAACGCCGCCGTCTCCGCGGCGGTGAGCAGCCCCATCTGCCACTCGGTGGCGCCGAGCTCCCGCACGGCGAGCACCGGCAGCGCGAGGATGCTCAGCTGCGCGCCGAGCTGACCCAGGGCGTCGCCGAGCCACAGGCGGCGGAAGTCCGGGTGCCGGGCGAGCGAGCCGCGGCGACCCGCGGGGGCACCCGGGGCGGAGGTCATGCGACCAGCGTGGGGCTACTGATTGGGAGAAGTCAATCAGTGGCTACGATCAGGGCATGACGACCGACCCCGGCGCCGACGTCGACCGCGACGCCGACGCCGACGCGCGCGCCCTCGCCTCGTCGACCCGCCTGCGGATCCTGCGGCTGTGCCTGGACGAGCCGCTGACCAACCGCGAGATCGCCGACCGGCTGGGCCGGAACCCCGCCACCGTCCTGCACCACGTGCGCACGCTGGTCGACCGCGGGTACCTCGCGGCGGAGCCGGTCCGGCGGGGTGCCCGCGGCTCGCGCGAGGTGCCCTACCTGGCGACGGGGAAGTCGTGGCGGTCGCCCGACTTCCCCGGCAAGTGGCAGCTGATGCTCCGGACGTTCCTCGAGGAGGTCGCGGAGGCCGACCCCGCGTCGGTGCGGATGACCCGGCTCGGCGTCCGGCTGAGCGAGGCGGAGCACGCGGAGCTGATGTCCCGCGTGGACGGCTTCTTCGCCGAGCTGGCGGAGCGCCGGCCGACGCCGGACGGCACGCCGTACTCCCTGCTCTTCGCCCTGCACGAGGACGCGGGCCGTCTGCCGCGCGGGGGCGGCGCGGCCGGCGCCGGCTGAGCGGCCCGGCCGGCGCCCGCCGTCAGGCCGCGGGGTCGCTGGCGACCGCCACCAGGAACGCCGGGGCGTGCAGGCCCTCGTCCTCGAACGCCCGCGCGACGGCCGCGGCGACCGCGTCGACGTCACCGGCGCGGACCAGCGCGATGGCCGAGCCGCCGAACCCGCCGCCGGTCATCCGCGCCCCGAGCGCCCCCGCGGCACGCGCGGCGTCCACCGCGACGTCCAGCTCGCGGCACGACACCTCGTAGTCGTCGCGCAGGGAGGCGTGCGACGCGTCCATGGCCGCGCCGACCTCCTCGACGCGGTCCGCGTCGAGCAGCGCCACGAACTCCTCGACGCGCGCGATCTCCGTGACCACGTGCCGGACGCGCTTCACGAGCACCTCGGCGTCGTGCGACCCCTCGCCGACCGCGCCGGTGCCGTGGGCGAGCGTGGCGAGCGCGTCGCCGAGCCGGTCGGGGTCGATCTCCCGCAGGGTGCTGACGCCCAGCCGGGCGGCGGCCTCGTCGCACGCGGCCCGGCGGGCGGCGTACTGCCCGTCGACCAGCGCGTGCTCGGCCTTGGTGTCGATGACCAGCAGCGCCAGGTCGTGGGCGGTCAGGTCGAACGGCACGTGCCGGACGGAGCCGTCGCGCGTGTCGAGCAGCAGGGCGTGGCCCGCGCGGCCGCGCAGCGACACCGACTGGTCCATGCCGCCCGTGCTGGCGCCGGCGATCTCGTTCTCCGCGCGGATGCAGGCCTCGGCCAGGACGGCCCGCCCGGCGTCGTCCGGCTGCTCGGAAGTGCCGGCCAGCCCCAGGCCGAACAGCGCGTCCAGCGCGACCGCCGCCGAGCACTCCAGCGCGGCGGACGACGACAGCCCGGCGCCGTAGGGCACGCAGGAGTCGACCGCGATGTCGAACCCGCCGACCTGGTGCCCCGCCTCGCGCAGCGCCCAGGCGACGCCCACGACGTACGCCGGCCAGCCGCTGACCGTGCCGGGCGCGACCTCGGACAGCGCGACCTCGCGCACGCCCGTCGACTCCTGCGCGGACACCAGCCGGACGGCGTCGCCGTCGGTGCGGCGCACCGCCACGTAGGTCCGGTGGGGGAGGTCGAACGGGAGGCACAGCCCGCCGTTGTAGTCGGTGTGCTCGCCGATCAGGTTCACGCGGCCGGGAGCGGACCAGGTGCCGTCCGGCTCGGCGCCGAACCGGTCGGCGAACAGCTGGCGCACCCGCGCGGCGCCGTCGGCGGGCTCCCAGGCACCCACCCACACGGGGGCGTTCGTCGGGGCGTTCATGGGGTACCTCCTGGGTGACGGGACACGGGGTTCTCGGCCGGCACGCGGGCCGGGTCGTCGTCGGGGGCGGGCACCAGCAGCGTGCAGCCGGCGTCGGCGAGCACGGCACGGGCCGGCTCGGGCAGCCCGGCGTCGCTGACCAGCACGTCGACCTCCTCCAGCGCGGCGATCCGGGCGAGCCCGACGACGCCCCACTTGGTGTGGTCGGCCAGCACGGTGACGGCCGCCGCGCAGTGCAGCAGCGCCCGGTCGGTCGCGGCCTCCGCGAGGTTCGGGGTCATCAGACCGGACTCGTCCAGCCCGTGCACGCCGAGGAACAGGCGGTCGACCCGGAGCGTCGCCAGCGCGGTGTCCGCCACGGGCCCGACCAGCGCGTCCGACGGGGTGCGGCTGCCACCGGTGAGGATGACGTCGAGGGCACCGGCGCCCGCGGTCGCGCGGTGCAGCGTCCCGGCCACGGGCAGGGAGTTCGTCACGACGGTCAGCGGCCGCAGGGCCGGGTCGGCGGCGATGCGCCGGGCGAGCAGGTGCGTGGTCGTCCCGGCCGACAGCGCGATCGCCTGGCCCGGCTCGACGGTCGCGGCGGCCAGCGCGGCGATCGCCTCCTTCTCGTCCGTCGACCAGGAGCTCTTCGCCTCGAACCCGGGCTCGTCCGTGGGGCGGCCGGCGCCGTCGGGGGCGACCGCGCCGCCGTGCACCCGCCGCACCAGCCCCGCCCGGTCCAGCTCCGTGATGTCCCGGCGAACCGTCATCTCGGAGACGTCGAGCTGCTCCACCAGGTCGGCGACCCGCACCGCCCCGTGGGCGCGCACCTCCGCGAGGATGCGGTCCTGCCGTTGACTCGCGAGCACCGCGACAGTATCCACCACGACCGCACACGAACCAACACGCGCCGCACCAGCAGGCAGCCGGCCGGCCGGTGCGTGCCGGCTCAGCCCGGGGCCGCGTCGACCGCGGGGTGCAGCACCGTCCGGGCCCAGGCGGCGAGCGTCGTGGGCGTGGTCGTCCGCACCGACCGGCCGTCCTGCGGGGTGAGGTCACGCAGCCCCCGCAGCATCCCGACCATGCCGTCCACCTGCGCGTCGGTGAGGCCGAGCTCGCGCAGCGGCGCGGCGGCCTCCGCGTCCGTGATGCGCACCGCCCGCACCGGCCGGCCGAGCGCGTCCGCGAGCACCGACGCCGCCTCGGCGAACGACAGGTCCTCCGGGCCGTGCACGCCCTGCGTGTGCCGCCCGGACCAGGCTGTCGACAGCAGCCGCGCCGCGGCCACGTCCCCGACGTCGCGCGGGTCCACCCACGCGAGGCGCCGGTCCAGCGGGAACGTCGTGGTGAGCGTCCCGCGCAGCAGGCCCGCGACGTCGAACAGCAGGTTCGTGAAGAAGTACCCGCAGCGCAGGTGCGTCACCGACGCGCCCGTGGCGTCCAGGAGCTCCTCGACGCGGCCGAGCCCGTCGATCTCGCCGACGCCGTGCCGCGCCTCCGCCCCGACGCTGCTCTGGTGGACGACCCGCCCGATGCCGTTCTCGCGCACCGCGCGCGCCACCACCGCGCCGAGCCCCGCGTACGCCTCGACGGGGTCGTCGGCCGGGACCGACGGGCTCACCCAGTGGATCGCGTCGGCCCCCGCGGTCGCCGCGACGACGGCGTCCGCGTCCGTCAGGTCGACGGGGACCACGTCGGCGGCCTCGCGGAGCGCCGGGTCCAGGCGGCCGGGGTCGCGGGCGAGCAGCACCGGGCGCTCGCCCGCCTGGACCAGCAGGGTGGCGACACGGGACCCGACGCGACCGGACGGGGTGCTGACGACGACGCGCACGGCGGCTCCTTCGACGGGGGTGAGGCGACCGGTCCCATGCTGCCGCCGACCACCGACACGGCCGTCAGGGCCCTCCCGCGCGAGCGGTCCTCCCGTGCGAGCGGTCCTACCGACCGACGGGCGTCAGCCCCAGCGACTTCCCCGCTAGGCCGCGGGAGCGGGCCGCCAGGGTGCGGGCCACACCGCGCAGCGCCTGCGCCGCGGGGGAGTCGGGGTCCGTCAGCACGACGGGCGTCCCGCCGTCGCCGGCCTCGCGGAGCCGGATGTCGAGCGGCACCTGCCCCAGCAGCGGCACCGGGGTGCCCGTGGACCGGGACAGCCCGTCCGCGACGCGCGTCCCGCCGCCGGAGCCGAACAGCTCGAGCCGGCTGCCGTCCGGCTGCTCGAGCCACGCCATGTTCTCGACGACCCCGACCACGCCCTGCCGCGTCTGCGTCGCGATCGACCCGGCGCGCTCCGCGACCTCCGCCGCGGCGAGCTGCGGGGTCGTCACCACCACGAGCTCGGAGCCCGGGAGCAGCTGGGCCACCGAGATGGCGATGTCGCCGGTCCCGGGCGGCAGGTCCAGCAGGAGCACGTCCAGGTCGCCCCAGAACACGTCGGACAGGAACTGCTGCAGCGCGCGGTGCAGCATCGGCCCGCGCCACACCACGGGCTGGCCGGGCGGGACGAACATGCCGATCGAGATGACCTTGACGTCGTGCGCGATCGGCGGCAGCAGCATCTCGTCCACGCGCGTGGGGGGCTGCGTGACGCCGAGCATGCGCGGGATCGAGAAGCCGTAGATGTCCGCGTCGACGACCCCGACCCGCAGGCCGTCGGCGGCCATCGCGACGGCGAGGTTCGCGGTGACGGACGACTTGCCGACCCCGCCCTTGCCGGACGCGACCGCGAACACCTTGGTCAGCGACGTGGGCTTGCTGAACGGGATGACCGGCTCGGGACCGCCGCGCAGCCGCTCCGTGAGCGCCGCCCGCTGCTCGGGGCTCATCACGCCCAGCGCCATCCGCACCTCCGCGACGCCCTCGACGGCCTGCACCGCGGCGGTGACGTCCTTCGTGATGGTGTCGCGCAGGGGGCAGCCGGCCGTCGTCAGGTCGATGCCGACCGTGACGTGGGCGCCCTCCGGGGCCGCCGTGTCGACGTCCACCGAGCGCACCATGCCGAGGTCCGTGATCGGTCGGCGGATCTCGGGGTCGATCACCCGGGTGAGGGCCTCCCGCACGGCGGCGGCGACGGCCTCGGGGTCACGGGTGTCCAGGACGGGCGGCATGTCGTCCATCGTAGGTGCGCGCCGGGGCGCACCCCCCGGGACCCCGGGGCCGAGGACCGCCCGTGACCCTCAGGCGCGCCCGCGGAGCTCGGGCCGGTCGGTGCGGTCGCGCCGCTCGGTGCGGTCCGTGCGCTCCCGCCGGTCCGTGCGGTCGGGGCGGTCGGCCCGCTCCGGGCGGTCGAGCCCTTCGCCGTCCTCACCGGCCGCGGCCTCGCGCTCCTCCACCAGCTCCTCGAGCAGGTTGCGCAGCTCCGAGCGGACGAAGTCACGGGTGGCGACCTCCGACAGCGCGATGCGCAGGGCGGCCATCTCCCGGGCCAGGAACTCGGTGTCCGCGAGGTTCCGCTCGGCCCGCTGCCGGTCCTGCTCGGCCTGCACGCGGTCCCGGTCGGTCTGCCGGTTCTGCGCGAGCAGGATCAGCGGGGCGGAGTAGGACGCCTGGAGCGACAGCATCAGGGTCAGCGCGGTGAAGCCGTTCGCCGCCTTGTCGAACCGCAGGGCCTCCGGACCCCACGAGTTCCACACCAGCCACACCGCGCAGAACAGGCTCAGCCAGAGCAGGAACCGCGGGGTGCCCATGAACCGGGCGATGCCCTCGGACACCTTGCCGAACGCGTCCTCCTGCAGCTTGGGCAGGAACGTCCGGCGGGCGGCCTTCGGGGTGTCGAGGCGCTCAGCCACGCCGGCCTCCCCTCGGGGCGGGTCCGACGTGCCGGGCGCCCGCGCGGTCGGCGAGCGGCTGCGGGGCCGCGGGGACCGCCCCGGTGGGGTGCTCCTCCTCGTCGGTCTCGCGCCAGTCCTCGGGCAGCAGGTGGTCCAGCACGTCGTCGACGCTCACCGCACCGAGCAGCCGGCGCTCGGCGTCGACGACCGGGATCGCCAGCAGGTCGTAGGTGGCCATCCGGCGGGTGACCGCGAGCAGCGGGGCGTCGACCAGCACCGGGTCGATGTCGGTGTCGACCAGCGTGCCGATCGCCTCGTGCGGGGGCTCGCGCAGCAGCCGCTGCAGGTGGACGACGCCGATGAACCGGCCGGTCGGCGTCTCCAGCGGGGGCCGCACGACGAACACCATGGACGCGAGCGCGGGCGTGAGGTCCCGCCGGCGGACGTGCGCGAGGGCCGCGGCGATCGGCGTCTCCGGGCCCAGGACCACCGGCTCCGTGGTCATCAGGCCGCCGGCGGTGTTGTCCTCGTACGCCAGCAGCCGGCGGACGTCGCGCGCCTCCTCGGGCTCCATCAGCTCCAGCAGCTCGGCGGCCTGGTCGTCGGGCAGCTCACCCAGCAGGTCGGCCGCGTCGTCGGGCTGCATGGCCTCCAGGACGTCCGCCGCCCGGGTGCGCTCCAGGCTCGACAGGATCGCGACCTGGTCGTCCTCGGGCAGCTCCTCCAGGACGTCGGCGAGCCGCTCGTTGTCGAGCGCCGTGGCGACCTCCATCCGCCGGGTCGTCCCCATGTCGTGCAGCACGTCCGCGAGGTCGGCGGGCTTGAGCCCGTCGTACTGCGCGAGCAGCAGCGCGGCGCCCTGCGCGTCGGCGGCGGTGCGGGCCAGCCCGGCGATCTCGTCGATGTCCAGGAGCTCCGCCTCGCCGCGCCGCCGCAGCAGCCCCGTGCGGCCGGGGCGGTGCTTGCGGACGAACACCTTCGACACCAGCCAGTCGCCGTTGCGCTGCCGCTCCAGGGCGACGTCCTCGACCGTGGCGGTGCCCGTGCCGTCCGCGAGCTGCACCGTCCGGTCGAAGAGCTCGCCGACCACCAGCGTCTCGAACGGGCGCTGCTCGAACCGCCGCATGTTCACCAGGCCGGTCGAGATCACCTGCCCGGCGTCGATCGCGGTGACGCGGGTGAGCGGCACGAACACCCGCCGCTTCCCGGGCACCTCCACCACGAGCCCGACGGCGCGCGGGGCGCCCTTGGGGCGCAGCAGCACGACGACGTCGCGCACCCGCCCCACCTGGTCGCCGATCGGGTCGAAGACGGAGGTTCCGGCGAGGCGCGCGACGAACACTCGGGTCCCGGGTCCGCTCACGGGGGTCAGCGTAGACGCCGGGTCGGCGCCCGGCGCGCGCCCGTCCGCGTGGCCGACGTCACGTCCGCGGCGGCTGGGCACGTCCTGGGAGCTGCGCATGAACTCCCTGCGTACAGGGGGTGACGCCTGGCCAACGCGCGCCCGCGGGGGCGAGGATGGGGGCATGTCGTTCACCGGTGGTGCCCGCGTCCCCAACACCCCCACGCTGCCGCAGGGCGAGACCGTCGCGTCCTACGGCACCTACCTCGAGGCGCAGAAGGCGGTGGACCACCTCTCGGACCACCAGTTCCCGGTGCAGCTCGTCACGATCGTCGGCACGGACCTGCGCATGGTCGAGCGGGTGACCGGCCGGCTCACGTACGCGCGCGTGGCCGTCGGCGGCTTCGGCTCCGGTGCCTGGTTCGGCGTGTTCATCGGCCTGCTGTTCCTCATGGCGGGCGGCAGCCAGGGGATCCTGCTCGCCGCCGTGCTGTTCGGCGGCGCGGCCGGCCTGCTGCTCGCGGTGCTCGTGTACGCCACCAGCCGCGGCAAGCGCGACTTCACGTCGCAGAGCCAGATCGTCGCGTCCCAGTACGCGGTGCTGTGCCAGTCCGACCGCGCGCACGACGCCCGGCAGCTGCTCCGCGAGGTCGGCGGGGTGCGGGTCGGTGCCGCGACGCCCGTGCCGCCGCCCGCGGCGCCCGTCGGCGTGCGCCCCTCCGACCCGGCCGCCGCCCACCCGCAGGCCACGCCGGGGACGCCGCAGGCCCAGCCGGCGACCCCGCCCGCCCCGCCGCGCTACGGGCAGCTCGCGCCGCAGCCGCCCGCCGAGCCGCGGTACGGCCAGCTCGCGCCCCAGCCGCCGCAGCAGCCGCAGGACCCCGAGGCGCCGGCGAAGCAGGACTGACCCGACGACGACGGCCCGTCCCCCCGCAGCGGGGGACGGGCCGTCGTCGCGTCCGGGGCGTCAGCGGCCGAGCAGGCCCGCCATCCAGGCCTCGACGTCCTCGGGGCGCCGGGGGAGGGCGGCCGACAGGTTCTCGTTGCCGTCGGCGGTGATCAGCACGTCGTCCTCGATGCGCACGCCGATGCCCCGCAGCTCCTCCGGCACCCGCAGGTCGTCGACCTGGAAGTACAGGCCGGGCTCGATGGTGAACACCATGCCGGGCTCGATCACCGCGTCCAGGTACATCTCCCGGCGGGCCTGCGCGCAGTCGTGCACGTCGAGGCCCAGGTGGTGGCTCGTGCCGTGCACCATCCACCGGCGGTGCTGCTGCCCCTCGGGGGCCAGCGACTCCGCGGCGGGGACCGGCAGCATGCCCCACTCGTCCAGCCGCGCGGCGATGACCTCCATCGCGGCGGCGTGCACGTCGCGGAACCGGTTGCCCGGCACGGCGGCGGCGAACGCGGCGTCGGCGGCGTCCAGCACCGCCTGGTAGACGCGGCGCTGGGCGTCGGTCCACGTGCCGTCGACCGGGAGCGTGCGGGTGACGTCCGCCGTGTAGAGGGAGTCGACCTCGACGCCGGCGTCGATCAGCACGAGCTCGCCCGCGCGGACCTGGCCGTCGTTGTCCGTCCAGTGCAGCGTCGTGGCGTGCGCGCCCGCGGCGGCGATGGTCTCGTAGCCGACGTAGTTGCCCTCGACGCGGGCCTGCGACAGGAACGTGCCCTCGATGACCCGCTCGCCGCGGCGGTGCGCGACCGCCTCGGGGAGCCGCCGCACGACCTGCTCGAAGCCCTGGATCGTCGCGTCGACGGCGCTGCGCAGCTCGGCGACCTCGTGCGCGTCCTTGATCAGCCGCAGCTCCGAGAGGGCCTCGACCAGGGCGGCGTCGCGCTCGCCGGCGTCCTCGGCCGCCCGGATCTCCTCGACGACGGCCTCGACGGCCTCGTCCACGTCCGGGACGACCAGCAGCCGCACGCCGTCGGCGCCGACGTCCTTGGCCAGGGCGTCGTGGAGCCCGTCGCGGTGCGCGGTGCGGATGCCCGTGACCGTCGCCATGTCCTCGAGCGTCGGGCGCGGGCCCACCCAGAACTCCCCGTACCGGGCGTCGGAGAAGAACTCCTCGGTGTCCCGGCCGGCCAGGGGGCGCATGTACAGGACGGCGCGGTGCGTCGACCGGCCGCCGTCGGGCAGCTCGTCGCCCTCGCCGTCCGCGGCGGGGTGCAGCACCAGCACCGCGTCCGGCTCCTGCTCCGCGCCGAGCCCGGTCAGGTGGGCGAACGCGGAGTGCGGGCGGAACCGGTAGTCGGTGTCGTTCGAGCGCACCTTGTACGCGCCGGCGGGCACCACCAGGCGCTCGCCGGGGAACTGCGCCGCCAGGCGGGCGCGGCGGGCGGCCGCGAACGGCGCCACGTCGGCGGCCACGGCCGTGCTCGCGGGACGCTCGGCCCAGCCGGACGTCACCCACTCGAGGAACGCGGCGGACGACGGGCGCTGGCTGCGGTTCTGCCCGCGGTCGGCGAGGGTCTGCTCGGCCGGGGCCTGTGCGGGCGCGGGGGACTCGGGGGTGGTGTCGGTGGCCATGGCCCCCAGTCTGGCACCGCCCGGGACCCGGCGGGCCGAGCCCGGGTGCACCGGTGAGTAGGCTTCCGCGGTGCGCATCGACCTCCACACCCACTCGTCGGCCTCCGACGGGACCGAGCCCCCCGGCGGGGTGGTGGCGTCGGCGGCGGCGGCCGGCCTCGACGTGGTCGCGCTCACCGACCACGACACGACGTCCGGCTGGGCGGCGGCGGCCGAGGCCGCGCTCACCCACGGCGTCGCGCTCGTGCGGGGCACGGAGGTGTCCGCCCTGTCGCGCGACGTCAGCGTGCACCTGCTGTCCTACCTGCAGGACCCGGCCGACCCCGCGCTCGGCCGGCTGATCGCGCAGACCCGCGAGGCGCGGCTGCACCGCGGGCGGGCCATCGTCGAGCGGCTGTCGGCCGACCTGCCGATCACCTGGGACGACGTGCTCGCCCAGCAGGCGCCCGGCACGGTCGTCGGCCGGCCGCACATCGCCGACGCCCTGGTCGCGCTCGGCCTCGTCGCCGACCGGACCGCCGCGTTCGCCGACCTCCTGTCGGCCGGCGGCGGCTACTACGTGCCCTACTACGCGCCCGAGGCGGTCGAGGCCGTCGAGGCGATCCGCGCGTCCGGCGGGGTGCCGGTGTTCGCGCACCCGGGCGCCGACGGCCGCGGGCGGATCGTGCCCGACGCCGTGATCGCCGAGCTCGCGGAGGCCGGCCTGGCGGGGCTCGAGGTGCACCACCGCGACCACACGCCCGAGCAGCGCGCGCGGCTCACGGCGCTCGCGGACCGCCTCGGGCTGCTCGTCACCGGGTCGAGCGACTACCACGGCACGGGCAAGGACAACCGGCTCGGCGAGCACACCACCGCGCCGGAGGTGCTCGCCGAGATCGAGCGCCAGGGCCGGACCGCGGTGGTGCGACCATGAGCACCGTGCTCGACTGGCGACTCCTCTCCGAGGTCTTCATCACCCTGTTCGTCATCATGGACCCGCCCGGGACGGTCCCGATCTTCCTGGGCCTCACCGGGGCGATGACCCGGCAGCAGCGCAACCGGGCCGCGCGCCAGGCGATCCTCGTGGCGTTCGGCGTCATCCTCGCGTTCGCGGTGTTCGGGCAGAGCCTGCTGTCGTACATGCACATCTCCCTGCCCGCGCTCCAGGCGTCCGGCGGCCTGCTGCTGCTGCTCGTCGCGATGGAGCTGCTGACCGGCAAGTCGGAGGAGCCGCAGCCGTCCGGGAACGCCAAGGTCAACGTCGCGCTCGTCCCGCTGGGGACGCCGCTGCTCGCCGGGCCGGGCGCGATCGTCGCGGTGATGGTGTTCGTGCAGCAGAGCGACGGCACCCTCGCCGACTGGACGGCCATCGCGGTCGGCATCGTGCTCGTGCACCTGTGCCTGTGGCTCGCGATGCGGTTCGCCGGCGTCATCCACCGGCTGCTCGGCGACTCCGGCACGACGCTGGTGACCCGCATCGCCGGTCTGCTGCTCGCGGCCATCGCGGTGCAGCTGGTCGCCGACGCGGTGCGGGCGTTCGTCGAGGCCGGCTGAGGACCGGCTGAGGGCGCGGGGTCGCGGCGCGGCGCCCCCGGGGTGAGGATCGCGGCGTGACGATCTCCACCACCACCCGGCTGCGCGGGCGGCTCGGCGGCGAGCTGTTCGCCCGCGTCGCCGGCCCGCGCGGCGCGCAGGTCCGCGACCGGATCCACGGCACGCCCGGGCCCCGGTGGTTCGCGCCCGACGACGAGATCCGCCGCGTGCACGGCGACGCGTCGATGTTCGTCGGCGGGCTCACCGCGCTGCTCCTGCAGTCGTGGCACCCGCTGGCGATGGCGGCCGTCGCCGCGCACTCCGGCTACCGCAGCGACCCCTGGGGCCGGCTGCAGCGCACCAGCACGTTCCTCGCCGTCACCACGTTCGGCACAGCCCAGCACGCCGAGCAGGCCGTGGGCATGGTGCGGCGCATCCACGACGAGATCGCGGGCGTCACCCCGCAGGGCGAGCCGTACGCGGCGTCCGACCCGCACCTGCTGCGCTGGGTGCACATCACGGAGGTGCACGCGTTCCTCACGGCGCACCAGCGGTACGGCGCCCGGCCGCTCGACGCCGCCGGCTGCGACGCCTACGTGGCGCAGGCCGCCCGGGTCGCGCGGGCGCTCGGCGCGGAGCACCCGCCGGAGACCGTCGCGGAGCTCCGCGCCGACCTGGACGCGTACGTGCCGGAGCTGCGCGGCACCCCCGAGGCGCGGGAGGCCGCCCGGTTCCTGCTCGCGCGCCCGCCCGTCCCCCTGCCCGTGCTGGTCCCGTACGGCGTGCTCGCGGGCGCCGCGATCGCGCTGCTGCCCCGGGCCGCACGCCGGCCGCTGGGCCTGCCGGACCTGCCGTGGGTCGACGCGACGCTCGCGCGCGCCGGCGGGCACGCGGTCACGCGCGCCGTCCGCTGGGCCCTGGCGACCCAGCCCCCGCCGCCGACCCCGTCGGCCGACGCCTGACGGCGCCTGCCGGCCGCGAGGTCGTCAGTCGTGGACGAGGTCGTCATGTGGGACGGACGACCTCGTCCACGTGTGACGACCTCGTCGGCCCCTGGCGGCCGGCGGCGTAGCGCAGGGCGGACGCGGCGAGGGCGCCCCCACCGGTGGTGGGAGCGCCCTCGTCGGGTCGTGCGTGGGCGGTCAGCCCTCCGTGGAGGTGGGCTGCTCCGAGGCGCCCTCGGCGGACGAGCCGCCACCGCGCGTGCGACGGCGGTTGCGGCGACGACGCGGGGCGCCGCCGTCCTCGGTGCGGCCCTCGGCGGGGCCCGTCGAGCCGGACGTGCCCTCGGCGGGACCGGTCGAGCCCTCGGTGGCCTCGGCCGGGCGCTCGCCGGATCCGTGCCGGCGGTTGCGCTGCCGGCCGCCGTCGCCGTGCTCGCCGCGGCCGCCGTCACGCGGGCCGCCGTCACGCGAGCCGCGCCCGCCGTCACGCGAGCCGCCGTCACGACCGGTCTCGCGGCCCGACGAGTGCCGCTTGCCGGTCTCGCCCAGGTCCTCGAGCACCTCGGCGCCCAGGCCCTCGCGGGTGCGCTTGGACCGGGGGAGCCGGCCCGTGGTGCCGGCGGGGATGTTCAGGTCGGTGTACAGGTGCGGCGAGCTGGAGTAGGTCTCCTGCGGCTCCGGGAAGCCGAGCTCGAGCGCCTTGTTGATCAGGCCCCAGCGCGGCACGTCGTCCCAGTCGACGAACGTGACGGCGGTGCCCTTGTTGCCCGCGCGGCCCGTGCGGCCGGTGCGGTGCAGGTAGGTCTTCTCGTCCTCGGGGCACTGGTAGTTCACGACGTGGGTGACGTCGTCGACGTCGATGCCGCGGGCGGCGACGTCGGTGGCGACGAGGACGTCGACCTTGCCGTTGCGGAACGCGCGCAGCGCCTGCTCGCGGGCGCCCTGGCCCAGGTCGCCGTGCAGCGCGCCGGCGGCGAACCCGCGCTCGACCAGGTCGTCCGCGACCTTCGCGGCGGTGCGCTTGGTGCGCGCGAAGACGATGGTCAGGCCGCGGCCCTCGGACTGCAGGATGCGGGCCAGCACCTCGACCTTGTCCAGCGCGTGGGCGCGGTAGACGACCTGCTTGATGTTCTTGACGGTCTGGCCGATGTCGTCCGGCTCGCTCGCGCGGATGTGCGTCGGCTGCGTCATGTAGCGGCGCGCCATCGCGACGACGGCGCCCGGCATGGTCGCCGAGAACAGCATGGTGTGCCGCGACGCGGGGGTCCGGGCGAGCAGCTTCTCGACGTCGGGCAGGAAGCCGAGGTCGAGCATCTCGTCGGCCTCGTCGAGCACGACGCACTTCACGCGCGACAGGTCCAGGTGGCCCTGGTTCATCAGGTCGATCATGCGGCCCGGGGTGCCGACGACGACCTCGACGCCGCGCTGCAGCATGTCGATCTGCGGCTCGTACGCGCGGCCGCCGTACAGCAGCGCGATGCGGACGGACCGGCGCTTCGACGCGGTCTCCAGGTCGCCGGCGACCTGCACCGCGAGCTCGCGGGTCGGCACGACGACGAGGGCCTGCGGCTTGCCGGGCGCGGGCAGGGCGTCGAAGCCCTCCTCGTCCGGGGCGACGACGCGGTGCAGCAGCGGGACGCCGAAGCCCAGCGTCTTGCCGGTGCCGGTCTTCGCCTGGCCGATGATGTCGTGGCCGGACAGCGCCACGGGCAGGGTCATCGCCTGGATCGGGAACGGGGTGGTGATGCCCGCGTCGGCGAGCGCGGCGACGATCTCCGGGCGGACGTCGAAGTCCGCGAAGGTCACGTCGGCGGCCTGGACGGACGCGGCGGTCGGGGTGTCGATGGTCTCCACGGCGACGTCCTCGGGCGCGAGGCCGTCGTCGGTGGTGGGTTCGGTCGAGGTCACGGACTGCTCTTCACTCGTGAAGGTGGCGTGCCGCACGTCGCGCCCGCGTGGGGGCATCCGCGACGGGCATCGCCACAGGTGGTCCGGCAGCCGATCGTGCAGGTCAGTCGAGGGCGGCCGGCGACACCTGGGCGTCGCGACGCGCTCGGAGCACCGTGGTCGAGACGACCGGGCAACCGATGAACGCCTCCCATGATACGCACCGGCCCCGTCGGGGCGCGGGAGGGGGCCGGTGCGGCGGGGTGGGCAGGCCCTACGCGGCGGGCACGGTCGCGGGTGCCGCGGCGTCCGTCGCGACCTGCGCGGCGTGCACCGCCGCCGTCAGCCGCCGCTGCTGCGTGGCCGCGAGGGTCAGCGCGAGCACGGTGGCGCAGACCGTCACGGCGAACGCGGCGCGGTGCCCCGACAGGTCGGCGAGCCGCCCGGCGACGCTCGAGCCGAGCGCGTACCCGACGCCCGTCGCGCTCGCCAGGGCGGTCATCGCGGCCCCGGTCCGACCGGCGGGGACCACGCGCTCGCCCAGCGAGAAGACGCCGATCATGTACGGCGCGATGGCGAACCCGAGCACCGCGACGGCCGCCGTCAGGGCGGGGAGCGTGCCGACCAGCAGCAGCGGCCACGACAGGGCGACCATCGCGGCGGCCGCCACCAGGACCCGCCGCTCGTGCCCGATCCGCGCGGGGATGAACGCCGTGCCGATGCCCGCGGCGGCGCTGCCGACCCCGAGCACGGCGTGGATGAGGCCGGCCAGCCCGGGCTGCCCGGCCTGGGTGGCGAGCACCGTGGTGCCCGTCTGGGTCGCGCCGAACAGCACGCCGACGGCGGACTGCGCGACGATCAGCACCGCGAACGCCGGCGTGACCAGACGCCCCGTGGGCCGGACGTGCGGGCCCGTGGCGGTGCGCCGGGCGGTCGGGTGCAGGGCGAACGCCGTGCCGAACACGGCGAGCAGCGCGGCGGCGGTCACCAGCGCGCCGGCGGGGGACAGGGCCACGGCGACCACGCCGACGAGCGCCGGGCCGATCGCGAACGAGGCCTCGTCGACGGCGCCCTCGTAGGAGAACGCGGCGTCCACCAGGCGGCGCTGCTCGGCGCCGGTGCCGGCGGTGATGGGCCGCCAGCGCACCCGGGCGAGCGGCCCGACCTGCGGCATCGCGAGACCGGTGACGGCGGAGACGGCCACGAGCGCGGGGCCGCCGGCGTCCTGCTGGGCCAGCACGGTGAGGAGCGCGAGGGACGCGGCTCCCGCGAGGGACTGCACCAGCACCACGGGACGCTGCCCGTACCGGTCGGCGAGGCCACCGGCGACGGGCGCCCCGACGGCGTTCGCGACGGCGAGCGCGCCCGCGGCCAGGCCGCCGAGCCCGTAGGTACCGGTCGCGGTCGAGACGAGGAGCAGGGCGCCGAGCTGGGCCATCGCCATGGGCAGGCGGCCCAGGAAGGCGACGAGGACGTACGCGGGGCCGGCCAGGCGGAACAGGCGCCCGTAGGCGTTCAGGGCGGACACGAGAGGGACCCTCCGGGTGTGCGAGGCGGAGCGACGCGCCTCCCCGCCTCCAGGTCGCGTCCGGGTCCCTGTGCTGACGACCATGCTAGCCGGGCGCCGCGCGGGACGGCCCGTGCGGTGCCGCGGCGCTACGATCGGCGGATGACCGAGGCCGCTCCCGACGCCCAGCCGCGCACCCCGACCGTCGACGCCGCCGCCGACACCGTCGAGCTGCTGGGGCTGGTCGCCCACCTCCAGCACGTCGCGTTCGGCCGGCTCGCCGAGGACGCGCGCGTGGCCCCCACCACCGCCCAGCAGCTCGAGCTGAGCCGGCTCGCCGCGGCGGCCGTCGACCGCCGCGACCGCGTCCTGGCGCGCGTCGTCGAGCTCGGCGGGGACGCCGACCGGAGCCTCGGTGCCTACGCGCGGCTCATGGAGGACTTCGACTCCCGCACGCAGCCGAGCACCTGGTGGGAGCGCCTGCTGCGGTCGTACGTGACCGACGGCGTGTCCGACGACTTCTGCCGGATCGCCGCCGCCACCGTGGACGAGCGGTCCCGCGCGCTGCTGCTCGAGGTCCTGGACGACGCGGCGCACGAGGACCTCGCGGTCGGCGAGCTCGAGGCGGCGGGCGCGCAGGACGAGGTGCTCGTGTCCCGGCTCGCCCTGTGGGGCCGGCGGCTCGTCGGCGAGGCGCTCGGCGTCGTCCAGCAGGCGATGTCGGCGCACCCCGGTCTCGGGCGCCTGGTGGTCCGGCGCGGCGAGGCGGAGGCGGGCACCGTGGCCGCGGAGCAGACGACGGCCGGGGGCGAGACCCCGCAGGCGGACCCGGCGGCGGCCGGGAAGCTCTTCGGCGAGCTGACGGCGGAGCACACCCGGCGGATGTCCCGCCTCGGCCTCACGGCCTGACACGTCGGCCCCGCACACGACGACGCCCCGCACCGGACCGGTGCGGGGCGTCGCTGCGTCGGGGGTGCGGCAGGCTCAGATCGCGCCGAAGCCGACCCGGCCCTTCGACTCCGTGCCGATCTCGACGTAGCCGATCGACGCGGACGGGACGACGACGCGCCGCCCCCGGGTGTCGACCAGCTCGAGGACCGGCTTGCCGGTCAGGGCCGCGGTGACGGCGGCGGTGACCTCGTCGGCGGTCTGGTCCGACTCGATCACCAGCTCGCGCGGCAGGTTCTGCACACCGATCGTGATGTCCACGCTTCGTCGTCTCCTCGCTCGTCCGGCTCGTGCCCGGTCATCCTAGGCCGGGCGCGCGCCCGCAGGTCCGCCCAGGGGGCCGCGTTCGCCCTCGGCCGACTCGGCGGGCTCGTCCGGCTCGTCCGGACGGGGGACGAAGTCCGCGACGCCGCCCCACGCCAGCCGGGCGACCAGCGCGGCGGTGTCCCGGGCGGGCTCGGTGCTCGGGGTGCGGAGCCGGCGCGTCGCCGCGGCCTGGGCCATCGCCGCGACGGCCGGCGCCAGCACGGCGGACGTCTCCGCGGGGACGCCCCCGACGTCGGTCAGCACGGCCTGCAGGCGTCGCGTCACGGCCTCGGTCGCGCGCTCGACGCGGGCCCGCACCTCCAGGTCGTGCCGGACGTCCGACTCGAACAGCAGGGCGGAGGACTCCCCGGCGCCGTCCACGAAATCCAGGTACGCGCGGACGACCCCGGTGACGATGGCGCGGGCGTCGTGCGGCCGGACCTCGCCCGGCGGGTGGGTCGCCACGGCGGCGTCCACCGCGGACAGCAGCTCGTCGCCGCGGGCGTCGACGACGGTCAGGTACAGGTCCAGCTTGGACGGGAAGTGCCGGTAGAGGACCGGCTTGCTCACCTCGGCCCGGTCGGCGATGTCGTCCATCGAGACGTGGTGGAAGCCCTCGGAGGTGAACAGCTCCTGGGCGATCCGGAGCACCTGCGCCCGGCGCAGCGCGCGAGGCATGCGCACCGGGCGTCCGCGGCCGGCGGAGGGCTGGTCCATCGGGCGATGATAGCCAGCGCGGGTCGCCGTCATCGGGCCGTCCGCGGGTGAGCACCGACGGTCCGTGGGTGGTCCGGCGATGTCGGTGCCGTGTGATGGGATCGCTGTCGTGAACCCGACCGCCACCGCCGCGCAGCCGGCCGGCCCGCTGCGGCTGGTGCGTCCCGCGCTGGCGGACGCGCCGGAGCTCGTGCGCCTGGGTGCGGACCAGCGCGCGGTCGTGGACCGGCTGGTCACGGGCACCGACCGGGCGCTGCTCGCGGTCGGTGCGGCGGGCACCGGCAAGACGCTGCTCGCGGTCGAGGCGGTCGCCGCGCTGCTGGGCGAGGACGAGGACGCGCTGTTCCCCTCGCCGGACCGCCCGGCCCCGGACGAGGTGCTGGTGCTGGCGGCGTCCCGGCGCGCCGCCGCCGAGCTCCGGGACCGGATCGGTGCGCGCGTCCGCCGGACCACGGGGCAGGCGATGGTGCGGACGGCGGCGTCGGCGGCCTTCGCGGTGCTGCGTGCCCGCGCCGCGCTGGTGGGCGAGCCGCCGCCCACCCTCATCTCCGGGCCGGAGCAGGACCTGGCGCTCGCCGAGCTGCTCGCGGGGCACGCCGCCGGCGAGGGCGTGCCGCTGCGCTGGTCGGCCGGCGTCCCGGAGGAGGCGCTCACCCTGCGGTCGTTCCGCGGCGAGCTGCGCGACCTCATCATGCGCGCCTCGGAGCGCGGGCTGGCGCCGGAGGACCTCGCCCTGCTCGGCGAGCGGTACCACCGCCCGGAGTGGGTGTCCGCCGCCGTGCTCTACCAGGAGTACCTCGACGTCACGACGCTGCGGTCCGGGACGCCCGACGCGGGCGCGCGGCACGACCCGGCCGTGGTGGTCGAGGAGGCCGCGGAGGCGCTGCGGGCGTGGGACACGGAGCTCCCCGGGCACCCGCGCCCGCGCTGGCGCGTCGTGGTGGTGGACGACTACCAGGAGGCGACCGAGGCCACGGCCCGGCTGCTGCGCGTGCTCCAGGACGACGGTGCCCGCCTGCTGCTGCTCGCCGACCCGGACGCGGCCGTGCAGACGTTCCGCGGTGCGACGCCGGCGCTGGTCGGCCGGGCCGACGTGGCCGGCGACGGGCCGGGCGAGCTGGGGGCGACCCGCCTGGTGCTGGACGGCGTCCGGCGGCACGGGCCCGCGGTGCGGGCGGTCGCGGCGCGGGTGGCCGAGCGGATCGCGGTCGTGGGCGGTGCGGCGCACCGTCGGGCGCTCCCGGTGGCGCACGACGTGGCGCCGCCGGTGGGCGTGCCCGCCGCCCGTGACCGTGACGCGGCGTCGGGCGCCCCGGCCGACGTGGTGCGCGCCGCCGTGCTGCCGAGCGCGGCGCAGGAGGCCGCCTGGGTGGCGCACGCCCTGCGCCGGGCGCACCTGGAGGACGGCACCCCGTGGGACCGGATGGCGGTGATCGCCCGGTCCGGCGCGCAGGTGACCGCGCTGCGCCGGTCGCTCGGGGCGGCCGAGGTGCCCGTCGCGGTGGTGGGCAGCGACGTCCCCCTGCGCGACGAGCCGGCCGTCCGGCCGCTGCTCGACGCCCTGCGCTGCGCCCTCGGGCCGGAGGCGGGCGGCGCCGAGCTGGACGCGGAGCTCGCCGCGCGGCTGTGCTGCTCGCCGCTGGGCGGGCTGGACGCGGTCAGCCTGCGCCGGCTGCGCCGCACCCTGCGCGCGGAGGAGGTCGCCGGGGGCGGCGGCCGGCCGAGCGACGAGCTGCTGGTCGAGGTGCTGGCGGCGCCGTCCGCCGCCTCGGTGCTGCCCCCCGCCCTGCGCCGCGGGGTCGGCCGGCTGGCCACCGTGCTCGCGCAGGGCCGGGCCGCGGCGGCGGTGCCCGGGGCGGACGCCCAGACGGTGCTGTGGGCGCTGTGGGACGCGTCCGGGCTCGCGGAGCCGTGGCGCCGGTCCGCGCTCGCCGGCGGCCCCGGTGGGGCGCGCGCGGACCGCGACCTCGACGCCGTGCTCGCGCTGTTCCGCGCGGCGGAGACGTTCGTGGACCGGATGCCGCAGGCCCGCGCCGCGGCGTTCCTCGAGTGGGTCGAGGCCCAGGAGCTGCCGTCCGACACGATCGCTGCGCGCGCCCGCCGGGACGCGGTGTCCGTGCTGACGCCCGCGGGGGCCGCCGGCAGCGAGTGGGACGTCGTCGCGGTCGCCGGCGTGCAGGAGGGCGTGTGGCCCGACCTGCGGCTGCGGGACTCGCTGCTCGGCTCCCAGGCGCTGGTCGACGTGCTCGCCGGCCGCGGCGGGCCCCGGCACGCCGACGCCGAGGCGCAGGCGCACGCCCAGGCGCAGGCGGGTGCGGCGGCGCGGGCGGCGGTGCTCGCGGACGAGCTGCGGTCGTTCCACGTGGCCGTCTCCCGCGCCCGCCGCGTGCTGCTCGTCACGGCGGTCTCGGACGAGGACGACCAGCCGTCGCCGTTCCTGGACCTCGTGGAGCCGAACGACGAGGACGACGACCCCCGCCGGACGTCGTCGCCCGCGCCGCTGGACCTGCGCGGGCTGGTGGCGCAGCTGCGGGCGCGCGTCGAGCACACCGCCCGCCTGGGCGCCGCCGACCCCGCGGCCGCGGCCGTGCTGGCGCGCCTCGCCCGCGAGGGCGTCCCCGGCGCGGACCCGGCCGAGTGGCACGGCCTCGCGGACCCGTCGACCGACGAGCCGCTCTGGGGGCCCGGGGCGCGCGTGCCGGTCTCGCCGTCGCGGGTGGAGACCGCGGGGACCTGCACCCTGCGGTGGGCGCTCGAGGCCGCCGGCGGGACGGCGCCCAGCAGCGCGCGGCAGTCGCTCGGCACGCTGGTGCACGCCCTCGCGCAGGCCTACCCGCGCGGCGGCCGGGACGAGCTGCTGGCCGAGCTGGACCGGCGCTGGCCGGAGCTCGGGCTCGGTCACGGCTGGCCCGCGACCCTGGAGCGCCGCCGCGCCGAGGTGATGGTCGACCGGCTCGCCGACTACCTCGCGAAGGCGGGGGAGCCGCTGGCGGTCGAGGCGCGGTTCGAGCTCTCCCTGGACCGGGCGGTCGTGCGCGGCAGCCTGGACCGCGTCGAGCGGGCGGCCGACGACGACCCCGACGGCGGGACGCCCGTGCGCGTCGTCGACCTCAAGACCGGCCGCACCGCGCCGTCGGCGCAGGAGGCCACCACCAACCCGCAGCTGGGCGCCTACCAGCTCGCCGTCGACGCCGGGGCGGTCGAGGGGCTCCCCGCCGGGGCGCGGAGCGCGGGCGCGCAGCTCGTGTTCGTCTCCGACGTCAACAAGGCGAAGGCGGCCCTCCGGGAGCAGCCGGCGCTCGGGCCGGAGTCCCCGGACGCGCCGTCCTGGGCGCGCACCCACATCGAGGAGGTCGCGGAGCGGATGGCCGCCGCGACGTTCCCCGCGACCGTCAACGCGCTGTGCGACCGGTGCCCCGTGCGTCGGTCCTGCCCGCTGCGCGACGAGGGCGGGCAGGTGGTGGCCGGATGACCGTGCCCGCCGTGCCCGTGGCCGCCACCGCCGTGCTGTCCGCCCAGGACATCGCCCGGCTGCTGCGTCGCGACCTCCCGACCGACGAGCAGGTCGCCGTCATCGAGTCGCCGCTGCGGCCCGCGCTCGTGGTCGCCGGAGCCGGGTCGGGCAAGACCGAGACGATGGCCGCCCGCGTCGTGTGGCTGCTCGCGAACGGGCTGGTCGCCCCGGAGGAGGTGCTCGGCCTCACGTTCACCCGCAAGGCGGCGGGCGAGCTCGCGGAGCGCGTCCGCCGCCGCCTGCGGCACCTCGCGCGGGCCGCGGCGGCCGAGGGCGTGCACCTGCCGGGCCTGACCGTCGCGGAGGACGCGTCCGACGGCGGCGCGGCGCTGCTCACCGTCGCCCGCCCGACGATCTCGACGTACAACGCCTACGCCGCGTCGCTGGTCGCCGACCACGGGCTGCGCCTCGGCGTCGAGCCCGCCGCGCGCCTGCTCGGCGAGGCCGCGCAGTGGCAGCTCGCGAGCGAGGTCGTCGAGTCCTGGACAGCCGACCTCGACTCCGCCGCCGCCGTGTCGACGGTGATCGAGGCGGTGCTCACGCTGTCGGGCGCGCTCGACGAGCACCTGCTGGACCCGGACCGCGCGCGGCGGGGGATCGACGACATCGTCGACGCGATCGAGCAAACGCCCCCCGGCACGCCGCCGCGCGCGCCGTACGCCAAGGTCCGCGAGCTCGTGGGGTCCCTGCGGGAGCGGCAGCGGATGCTCGACCTCGTCGCGGCGTACCGGGACCGCAAGCGGGCCGTCGACGCCCTCGACTTCGGCGACCAGGTGGCGATCGCCGCCCGCCTGGCGCGGGACGTCCCCGAGGTGGCCGCAGGGGAGCGGGCCCGGTTCCGGGTGGTGCTGCTCGACGAGTACCAGGACACCTCCTACGCGCAGCTCGTCCTGCTGTCGGCGTTGTTCGGCGCGGGGCACCCCGTCACCGCCGTCGGCGACCCGCACCAGTCCATCTACGGCTGGCGCGGGGCCAGCGCGGGCGGCCTCGAGCGGTTCCCGACCGACTTCCCGGACGTCGCCGAGGACGGCGACCGCCGACCGGCCGCCGTCTACGCGCTGTCCACGTCCTGGCGCAACGACGTCGCCGTGCTGGACGCCGCGAACCACGTCGCCGCCCCGCTGCGCCGCGCCGACCGGGCGAAGGTCGCGCTGCCGACGCTCGCCGCCCGCCCCGGCGCCGGGCAGGGCGACGTCGTCGCGCACCTCGCCCCCACGCTCGAGGAGGAGGCGCAGGCCGTCGCGGACTTCGTCGCCGCGCGGTGGCGTCCCGAGGGCGGCCCCGGTGTCGCGGGCGGCGCGCCGGCGCCCGGAGGGGCACGCGTGACCGCCGCCGTGCTCTGCCGCAAGCGCGCGCAGTTCCCGGTGCTGCACCGCGCCCTGCGCGCGGCCGGCCTCCCGGTCGAGGTCGTCGGGCTCGGCGGTCTGCTCGCCACGCCCGAGGTGGTCGACGTGGTGGCGCTCCTGCAGGCGGCGCACGACCCCTCGCGCGGCGACGCGCTCATGCGCCTGCTCACGGGTGCGCGCACCCGCCTCGGCGCCGCGGACCTGCACGCCCTCGCCGACTGGTCAGCGCACCTCGCGCAGGGGCTGGACCGGCGCGCCGCGGCGGCCGCCGCCCGGGAGCGGGCCGCGGGGACGGCCGACGGCGCCGGGCCGGACGCCGATGCGACGAGCGCCGTCCCGACGAGCGCCGCCCCGGCGGGCGAGGCCCCGCCGGGCGAGGCCACGACCGCCGACCCGGCGGCCGCCCCGGTCGTCGCCGACGTGGTCGACGAGCGCAGCATCGTCGACGCCGTGGACGCCCCGCCCCCGCCCGGCTGGACCAGCCCTTCCGGGCGCCGGCTCACCCCTGCCGGCCTCGCGCGCGTGGCCCAGGTCGGCGAGGTGCTGCGGGCGATCCGCCAGCACACCTACCTGTCGCTGCCGGAGCTCGTCGCGCACGCGGAGCGGCTGTGGGGGCTCGACATCGAGGTCGCCGCCCGTCCCGGGCTGGCCCCGGGTCGCGCCCGGGCGCACCTGGACGCCTTCCGCGAGGTCGCGGTGCGGTACTCCGACGCGACGGACGACCCGACGCTCGGCGGCTTCCTGGCGTGGCTGGAGTCCGCCGACGCGCACGAGCACGGCCTCGACATGCCCGTCGCGGAGCCCGATCCCGACGCGGTCCAGCTCATCACCGTGCACGCCGCCAAGGGCCTCGAGTGGGACGTCGTCGCGGTCGCCGGGCTCGTGGACGGCGGGCTGCCCGCAACCCGGACCCAGGGCAAGGACGGCCCGACCGACTCCGCGTGGCTGACCGGGCTCGGCGAGCTGCCCTACCCGCTGCGCGGGGACCGGCACGACCTGCCGCAGCTCGAGGTGGCGGGCGCCGCCGACCCCAAGGACCTGGAGGAGCGGCGCAAGCAGTTCCTCCGGGACGCCGGCGACCACCAGGTGGCCGAGGAGCGCCGGCTCGCGTACGTCGCGTTCACCCGCGCGCGCTCGGCGCTGCTCCTGACGGGTGCCTGGTGGGGGGACGGCAGCCGCATCCGGCCGCCGTCGCTGTTCCTCACCGAGGTGGTGGGGGCGGGGCTCGCGCGCGTCGAGACCTGGGCTCTCGAGCCCGAGGACGGCGTGGAGAACCCCCGCACCCAGGAGCAGGCCTCCGCGATGTGGCCGGTCGACCCGTTCGCCGGTGCGGGGGACGCGACGCCGTCCCGCCGGCCGGCGGTGGAGGCGGCCGCTGCCGCCGTGCGCGCCGCGCTGGCCGCGGAGGACGCCCCCCGGGTCGCGACGGCGTGGGACCGGACCGTCGACCTGCTGCTGGCCGAGCGCGAGGCGGAGTCGCGGCCCCGCTCCGAGGTCGAGCTCCCGGCGCACCTCTCCGCGTCCGCCGTGGTGCGGCTGGCGGCCGACGCCGGCGAGTTCGCCCGCGCGCTGCGCCGGCCCGTGCCGAACCGCCCGTCGCCGCAGGCGCGTCGCGGGACCCAGTTCCACGCGTGGGTCGAGGGCTTCTACGGGGCGCCGACGCTCGTGGACATCGAGGACCTGCCCGGGGCGGACGACGACTCCGTGACCGTCGACGCCGACGAGGCGGCCCTGCGTGCCGCGTTCCTGGCCACGCCCTGGGCCTCGCTCGTGCCGACGGCCGTCGAGGTCGACGTCGAGACGACGGTCGCCGGCTACGTGCTCCGCTCGCGGATCGACGCCGTGTTCCCCGACCCGGACCGGCCGGGCGTGCCCGGGGCCGTCGTGGTCGTGGACTGGAAGACGGGTGCGCCGCCGTCCGACCCGGCCGCGACGGCGGTGCGGGAGCTCCAGCTCGCCGTGTACCGGCTCGCGTGGTCCCGGTGGACCGGCACGCCGCTGGACCGGGTCGGCGCGGCGTTCTGCTACGTCGGCGCGGGGCGGACCGTGCGTCCCGAGCGGCTGCTCGAGGCCGACGAGATCGAGCGGCTGCTCCTGGCGGCGACCGCCGAACCCGGGGCGCGGCCCGGCGGGCGGGACTGACCGGGGGGCGGGACCGCGCGAGCGAGGACCCGCCCGGCCGGCGTTGCTCGGGCCCGCTGCGGCCGGCGTCGCTCGGGCCGGCGCGCTCAGACCGGCGCGGCTCAGACCGGCGCGGCGCCCGGCTCGGCGACGTCGCGGGTCTGCTCGTCGAGCTCGTCGAGCATCTGCACGGCGTCCGCCACCACCTCGTCGTCGCCCGAGCGCACCCCGTAGAGCAGCCAGCGGGCCAGGGCGAGCTCGCCGGCGAGCAGCGCACGGTCGGCGAGGTGCCGGTCGGTGAGCTCGGTGCGACGCAGCTGGTAGGCCTCCATGATCGAGTCCACGGCGTCCTGGGGTGCGGCGACCAGCAGCCACGCGAGGTCGTCCGCGGGGTCGGCCACCTTGGCGTCGCCCCAGGCGACCATGCCGGTCACGGCGCCGTCGGCGACCAGCACGTGGTCGGCGGAGAGGTCGCCGTGCACCACCGTCGGGCTGAACTTCCACAGGGAGACGTCCTCGAGCCGCTCCTCCCAGCGCCGCAGGAGCGTCGCGGGCACGCGGCCCGTGCGCGCGGCCTCGTCCACCTCGGCCTGGCGGCGCTGGCGGTACGCGGCGGCGTCGTACACCGGCAGGCCGGCGTCCTCGACCACGGCCACCGGGAGCTCGTGCAGCGCGGCGATCGACCGCCCGAGGGACGCCGCGACCCCGGGGCCGGGCGCCAGGTGCTCGAGCGCGACGGGCCGGCCGGGCAGCTCCCGGTGCACGACCACGCGCCCGCCCTCCTCCAGCGGTGCGGCACCGGCGACCCGCGGGACGTCGAACGGCAGCCGCCCGGCGTCGACCTGCTCCGCCAGCGACGCCAGCAGCACCAGCTCCGCCTCCAGGGCGGCCCCGGCGGCGGCGCTCCGCGGCGCGCGCACCACCCAGTGCCCGCGCTGGCCGTCGGTCACCAGCGCGACGTCGTCGTCCCCCGCGCTCGCACCCGGGCGCACCTCACGGGCGTCGAAGCCGGGGACGGCGACGGTCGCGAGGGCGGCGAGGGCGAGGGGTGAACGCACCGTCCCAGGGTAGGACCCGCACACGCCGAGGGCCGTCCCCTGACCCGCTGGGCGTGTCACGGCCGCGGGTGTCCGGGCGTCGGCCGCCGACTGCGACCGGGCCGCGCGGCGCGTACGGTGGCGACGTGTTCGCCTCCGACCTCCCTCTGTCGCGGACGGTCACGGACCGGGCCGCGGACCTCCGCGGTGACGAGAACCTGCTGGCCGCGCTGCTCGACGACGACACCACCCGGGTCCTGCTGGTCTCCGGCGGGCGGGTGGTCACCCGCTCCCGGAACGGCCGCCGCCGCGGCCTGGCCCTGTACTCGCCCCAGGAGGCCGCGCTGCGCGCCCCGACGGGGTCGCTCGAGGAGCGCTGGGCGTTCCTCGGCTACGACGACGCCGACCAGGTCCCGGGCGTCGCGCCCACGGAGACCCGGCCCGGCGGCCCGGCGTACGTCGCGCACCACGTGCCCGAGGGCGCGACGGCCGCGCTCCCGGCGGGCGACGACTGGGCCCCGCTCCGCGAGGTCGGCAACGACCTGTCGGCCCGCGACGTGGGCCTCGCGACCGCCGCCGTCGCCCTGTTCGAGTGGCACGTCCGGCACCCGCGCTGCCCGCGCTGCGGCGCCGCGACGACGCCGGTGTCGAGCGGCTGGGTCCGCCGGTGCCCGGTCGACGGCTCGGACCACTACCCCCGCACGGACCCCGCGGTGATCATGGCCGTCGTCGACGACGACGACCGGCTGCTGCTCGCCAACTCCGCGGCGTGGCCGCAGCACCGGTTCTCGACCCTCGCCGGCTTCGTCGAGCCGGGGGAGTCGGTGGAGCACGCCATCCGCCGCGAGGTCCGGGAGGAGTCGTCGGTCGTCGTGGGCGAGGTCGAGTACCGGGGCAGCCAGCCGTGGCCGTTCCCGGCCTCGCTGATGCTCGGGTTCCGTGCCCGGGCGCTGTCGACCGACATCACCGTCGACGGCGTCGAGCTGCGCGCCGCGCGGTGGTTCGACCGCGACACGCTGCGGTCCGAGGTCGCGAGCGGGGCGGTGGTGCTCCCGCCGGGGACCTCGATCGCCCGCGCGCTCATCGAGGACTGGTTCGGCGAGCCGCTGCCGAGCGACCCGCTGCGGGACGGCTGGAGCCGCGGTGCCGTGCCGCCCGAGGGCACGCCGTCGTCGGACGGGTCGGTCACGGGACGCGCTGCGGCCACGCCCGCCGCAGCCGAGCCGGCCGCAGCGCAGCCGGATCAGGCCGGGGCGGATGAGGCCGGGCCTGACCAGGCCGGGGCGGTCGCGTCCGAGCAGGTACCGGGACGCACCCGGCGGCAGGGGCGCCGCGCCGCGCCCGGCCCCGTCGACGAGGGCCCGCCCGGCACGCGCTGAGCGGCGCGGGCGAGCGCTGAGCGGCGCGGGCGAGCCCCGACGGCGCGTCAGGCGCCGAGGCGCTCCCGGACCTGGACGAGGGACGGGTTCGTCGCCGCGGACCCGTCCGGGAACAGCACGGTCGGCACGGTCTGGTTGCCGCCGTTGACCTGCTCGACGAACGCCGCGGCGTCGGGCTGCTGCTCGATGTCGACCTCGGTGTACGCGATGCCCGCGGAGTCGAGCTGCGTCTTCAGGCGCCGGCAGTAGCCGCACCAGGTGGTCGAGTACATCGTCACGGTGCCCGTGGCGGGCAGGTCCTGCGTGGTCGTCATCGTCTGCCTTCTGGCTCGGTGGGTCGTGCGGTCGTGCTCGTGCACCGGGGTGAACGCCCGGGCGCCGCAGGATCATCCCCCTCGCGCGGCCCCGGCGTGCGCGACCGGTCACACTGCGGGACGTCGTGCCGGGTGCCTGCCCGGCCGCCTGGGGACGACGGTCACGGGTGTCGGTGCGGGGTGCGAGGATCGGGGCGATGCCTTCCGCCGACGCCCTCCTCGACGCCCTGGACCCGGACCAGCGGGAGGTCGCGCGCGCCCTCACCGGGCCGGTGTGCGTCCTGGCCGGTGCCGGTACCGGCAAGACGCGCGCGATCACCCACCGCATCGCGTACGGGGTCCAGTCCGGCGTGTACGCGCCGACCAGCGTGCTCGCCGTGACGTTCACCGCGCGCGCCGCGGGGGAGATGCGCACCCGGCTCCGCGACCTCGGTGTCCCCGGCGTGCAGGCCCGGACCTTCCACTCCGCGGCGCTGCGGCAGCTGCGGTACTTCTGGCCGAAGGTCGTCGGCGGGCCCGTGCCCGAGGTGCTCGCGCAGAAGGCGCCCGTCGTCGCCGACGCGTGCCACCGCCTCGGCCTGTCCGTCGACCGCGTCTCGGTCCGCGACCTCGCGTCCGAGATCGAGTGGGCCAAGGTCTCCCGGATCACCTCGGAGGACTACGTCCGCGCGGCCGCCGCCGCGGACCGGCCCGCGCCCGCCGGCCACGACCACCACGCCGTCGCCCGCCTCATCACCGCGTACGAGGACGCCAAGGACGCCCGCGGCGTGATGGACATGGAGGACATCCTCTGGCTGCTGGCCGGGATGCTCGTCGAGAACGGCGCCGTGGCCGACGAGGTGCGCGGCCAGTACCGCCGGTTCGTGGTCGACGAGTACCAGGACATCTCCCCGCTGCAGAAGTTCCTGCTCGAGCAGTGGCTCGGCGGCCGCGACGAGCTGTGCGTGGTCGGCGACCCGAGCCAGACCATCTACTCGTTCGCCGGCGCGACGCCGCACTACCTCACGCGGTTCACGGCCGAGCACCCGAAGGCGCAGGTCGTGCGTCTGGTCCGCGACTACCGGTCGACGCCGCAGGTGGTGGGGCTGGCGAACGAGGTGCTGCGGCGGGCCCCGAAGGACCGCGCGGCCCGGTGGGAGCCGCTCGAGCTCGTCGCGCAGCGGCCGTCCGCCGGGCCGGTGCGGTTCGCGGTGTACGACGACGACGAGGCGGAGGCCGCGGGCGTCGCCACCCGGATCGGGCGGCTCGTCGCCGCGGGCACCCGGCCCAGCGAGATCGCGGTGCTGTACCGGACGAACTCGCAGTCGGAGACGTTCGAGCAGGCGCTCGCTGCCATCGGGATCGGCTACGTCCTGCGCGGCGGCGAGCGCTTCTTCGCCCGCAAGGAGGTCCGGGACGCGATCGTCCGGCTGCGCGGTGCCGCCGTCGCAGCCGACGCGGACGCCCCGATGCAGGAGACGGTGCGGGACGCGCTGCGCTCCGCCGGCTGGACCGACGAGCCGCCCGCCGCGCGGGGTGCGGCGCGGGAGCGCTGGGACTCCATGAACGCGCTCGTGGCGCTCGGGGACGACGTCGCCGCCGCCGCCGAGCGGGCCGGGAAGCGGGCCACCGTGTCGGACCTCGTCGCCGAGCTGGACGAGCGCGCCGCGGCGCAGCACGCACCGACGGTCGAGGGCGTCACGCTCGCGTCCCTGCACGCCGCCAAGGGCCTGGAGTGGGACGCGGTGTTCCTCACGGGGTTGAGCGAGGGTCTGGTGCCGTGGGCCTCCGCGGACACCGCCGCCGACATCGCCGAGGAGCGCCGCCTGCTCTACGTCGGCATCACCCGCGCGCGGCAGCACCTGGAGCTGTCCTACGGCCGCTCCCGCACGCCGGGCGGGCGCGCCACCCGTCGCCGGTCCCGGTTCCTCGACGGTCTGTGGCCCCAGGAGGGTCGAGCGCGGTTCGGCGACGGCCGCCCCCGCGCGGTCCCGCGGCTCACGGGCGAGGTCGACGCCGAGCTGCTGTCCGCCCTGCAGTCCTGGCGGGCGGACCTCGCCCGGCGGACGTCCAAGCCGACGTACACGGTTCTCGGGGACGCGACGCTCTCCGCGATCGCCGAGCTCCGGCCGGCGAGCGTGCCCGAGCTGGCGCGGGTCCAGGGCATCGGTCCCGCGAAGATCGACCGGTACGGACCCGAGCTGCTCGCCCTCGTCGCGGGCCACCGCCCGGCGGCCGCGGGCGAGGCGGCGGCGGGCTGACCCGGCGCACCGGCCCCCGTCCGGTGTGACGCAGGTCCCGCCGTCGCTGAGCGCCGGCTGGACGGGCCCTGTGGCGGCGGTCCGGCGCCGCCCGTCACGGGCCGCAATGAGCCGTGGCAGAAACTCGTCGGAACTTTCTCGGTTATTCGGTTGTGCGGCCCGTCCGGGCACCTCTACGGTGAACGAGTCCTGATGGAAGACCACGCTGCGCCAGCAGCCGGTCGGCGACACGAAGAAGGAGGTGGGCAGCTGTGAAGAACATGAAGAACGGGATCTCCGTGATCGCGTCGCCGTTCACCGCACCCACCACCGGCGTGTTCCAGGGGACCACTGCGCCCTCTGCCGTCCGCGGCCTCGGGATCGACCCGGGCTTCGGCGGCGCCGGTCTCCGGCTGCGTGCACGCGATCTCACGGTCGCCCCCGACTCCGTCCCAGGAGGACCGGTCATCTGAGTCGATGACCGATCTCTTCCAGGCCGCGGAGTCCACCGGATCCCGCGGCCCTCGTCATTTCCGCCCTTGATGCAAGGGGGGAGCGAGGACGCGGATCCACCGCCACCTCGCTCAACCCGCAAGTCATCAGGAGGACATCGTGCGGCTCACGACGCTGCTCGACACGGTCAACCAGGGCGGTTCCGGCCCCTGGCCACCCGCCGAGACGACCGCCGTCGCCGACGTGCAGTTCGACGCGCTGGTCGCCGGCCTCATCCCGTGCCGCTCGAACGACCCGGAGCTCTGGTTCGCCGAGCGCACGGCCGAGGTCGAGCGCGCCAAGGCGCTCTGCCGCACCTGCCCGCTCCTCGAGGGCTGCCTCGCCGGGGCGGTCGAGCGGCAGGAGCCGTGGGGCGTGTGGGGCGGGGAGGTCTTCGTCGGAGGTCAGGTCGTCGCCGTCAAGCGCGGGCGCGGCCGGCCCCGCAAGGACGCCAGCCCGGCGGCCTGACACGGCTCACGTCGCGAGGGCGGCGCACCCGCAGTCCGGGTGCGCCGCCCACCGGCGCAACCGGGGCTCCGCCTCGGGCAGGGGGATCTCGTACTGGGCCCCGAGCGTGCGGGGCGCGTGACCGTCGAGGTGCGCGAGCACCTCGGCCGCGGCGAGCCCCCCGGCCACCGCGGCGAGCACGGCACTGGCCCCCACCACGGCCGGCCTGCCCGGGCGGTCCCGGGCGGTCAGCTGCGCGAGCAGCACCGGCCACGCGGGGTCCAGCGCCGCCCGGTGCAGGTCGACGCACCGGACGCACGGCAGGGGTCGCCCGGCCGGGGCGAGCGCCACCGGGACCACGAACGGTCCGACGGCCGCGTCCGCCTCCCGCACGACCACGGGCAGGTGCGCGACGTCGGCCCCCAGCAGCTCCAGGGCCGTGCCGGGGTCCGTGGCACCTGCCGCGACGGTCACGACCACGTCGGGCGACGCCTGGCCGGGCCGGCGTACCCGCACGGACGGCGCGAGCGCGCGGACCAGGTCCGTCACCACCTGGTCCCGGCGCAGGCCCACGTGGTCCGCGGTCACACCGCCACCCACGTCACCCGGCCGCACGTCACCGGGGTCGTCGAGCTGGAGCGTCCCGACGCCGGAGGCCACGAGGGTCGTGGCCACCGCGACGCCGACGCGGTCGAGCCCGGTGATCGCGACGGTGGCGCCCGCGCGACGACGCAGCGCCTCCACCCCGTCGCCCTCGCCGGACGTCAGGTCGGCTCCCAGGAGCTCGGGGGCCAGCCGCCCGGCGACGCGCGGCGGGCGGGCGCGCGGGGAACGCACCAGGCCGGCGGCTGCCAACCCGTCGAGCACCGGGCGCGGCAGCGACGCGTCGAGCGCGCGGTCACCCGTGCCGAGCAGGCGCTCCGCCTGGTCTGGGGTCAGGCCCCGGATCCGCACCGCCCAGCGGGGATCCGTCCCGACCTGCACCTCGTCCGCGGCGCGTCGCAGCACGCGGAGCCCTCGCTTGAGCTGCACGGCGTCCCACCCCCGTCCCGTCGACGGTCACCACGGTGGCACGTCGGACGGGGGCGGGACCCGTCGTCCACAGGACGGGTCTCGTCAGGCCTTGCCGAGGATGCGGTTGAGCTTGGTGCCGCAGACGGGGCAGACGGCCTTCGCCATCCGACGACCCGACTCGGAGACGACGACGTCACCCTCGGCCTGGCGCTTCTCCTTGCACTTCACGCAGTAGAACTCGCCGGCGTAGGTCTCGGCCATGTCTGTCTCCTCAGGTGCTGGTGGGTGCCGCCGCGTCCCGGCGACCGGCCCAGTATCCACGCCGGACGCCGGGCACGGGAGGGTTCTGCCGCACGTCGGCGGAGAAGTTCACCGTGTTCAGGGGCGTGAACCGCTACCGTGCAGGGCGTGCAGCCGTCGAGGGAGCACCACCCGGCGCCGGGAGACCCGGCCCCCTCCCGCGCGCCCTCCGCCGCGACGGGCCCCCGTCCCTCCGGTGCCCCCGCCACCGTGCCGGCGCGTGCGGCCGCGCCCCGGGACGACGACGGGTGGACGGTCGACCCGCGCCTCGGCCCGGTGGAGGTCCGCCGGTCGCGGCGCCGGTCCCGGACCGTCACCGCGTACCGCGAGGGCGGTCGCACGATCGTCGCGATCCCCGCGCGCTTCACGCGCGCGCAGGAGCGGGAGTGGGTCCGTCGGATGCTCGACCGGCTCGCGACCCAGGAGCAGCGCCGCCGCCCCTCCGACGACCAGCTCGTGCGGCGTGCGGCCGAGCTGTCGTCGCGCTACCTCGGCGGCCGGGCCGTCCCCTCCAGCGTCCGGTGGTCCGGCAACCAGGGCCGCCGCTGGGGCTCCTGCACGGTCGGTGACGGCAGCATCCGGATCTCGGACCGCCTGCGGGGCATGCCGTCGTGGGTCACCGACTACGTGCTGCTGCACGAGCTGGCGCACCTCCTGCACGCGGGCCACGGCCCGGAGTTCTGGGCCGAGCTCGAGGCGTACCCGCGCACTGAGCGGGCGCGCGGGTTCCTCGAGGGCTACTCGTTCGCGGAGCGGGCCCCCGGCGAGGACCCCGTCGACGGGACCGGCGCGGACGACGTGGCCGGGGTCGACGAGGACACCGAGGCGGTCGAGGTCGAGGACGGAGCCTGAGCGGCTGTCGCGGATTCGCCGCTGAGTGGTCCCGGCTGAGTGGTCGCCGCGGCGACCGGTGGTGCCGGACGCCGGACAGGATGGCCCGATGGAGACGCACGGGGACGCACCGGTCGAGCCGCCCGGCTACGGGGACCTGCTCGAGCAGCTGAAGGCGCGGGTACGCGGTGCGCAGCTCCGGGCGGTGCGGGCCGCGAACACCGAGGTGCTGCGGCTCTACTGGTCGATCGGGCACGACATCCTCGACCGCCAGCGGACGGCCGGCTGGGGCGGCAAGGTCGTCGACCGGCTGGCCGCCGACCTGCGACGCGAGCTCCCGGAGATGCGGGGGTGGTCGCGGTCGAACCTCATGTACATGCGCGCGTTCGCGGAGGGGTGGACCGACTTCGTCCCGCAGCCTGTGGGACAACTGCCGTGGGGCCACGTCAGGGTGCTGCTCGACCGCCTGGCGGAGCGTGAGGACCGGGACTGGTACGCCGCCCGCGCCGCGGATCAGGGCTGGTCGCGCGCCGTGCTGGAGCACCACGTCGGTGGCGACCTCCGCAGGGCCGTCGGCTCCGCGCCGACGAACTTCGACCAGGTGCTCGACCCGGCGGAGTCCGACCTCGCGCGTCAGCTCGTGAAGGACCCGTACGTCTTCGAGCACCTCGCGCTGGTGGCGACGAGTCGCGAGCGCGACGTCGAGCAGGCGCTGATGGACCGGCTGCAGGACACGCTGATGGAGCTGGGCCGGGGGATGTCGCTGGTGGGGCGTCAGCTCCGGCTGCCGCTGGGTGACGGCGACGAGTTCGTGATCGACCTGCTGCTCTTCCACGTCGAGCAGCTGAGGTACGTCGTCGTCGAGCTCAAGGTCGGCCCGTTCACCCCGGCGCACCTCGGGCAGCTCGGCGCGTACGTGGCGGCCGTCGACGGCGAGCTGCGGCGGCCTGCGGTGCACGCGCCGACGGTCGGCATCCTGCTCTGCACGGGCAAGGGCGGCGCGGCCGTCCGGTACGCGCTGGCGTCGACCGCGGCGCCGGTGGCGGTCGCCGACTACCAGGGGCTGCCGGAGGACGCCCGCGCGGCCCTGCCGTCGGCCGACGAGCTGCAGGCGGTGGTCGACGCCGAGCTCAGGCGCTGACCGGCGCCAGCCCGGCGTCAGCCCTGCGTCGGGCCGTCCTCGTCGGTGCCCGGGGCGGGGGGCGTGCCGTCGTCGTCGCCGAGGATCTCGGCCAGCGCCTTGTCGAGGTCCGCGTGCTCGCCCTCGGCGGCCGCGCGGCGCCCGGCGTACCCGGCGGGGTCGTCGAGGTCCTCGGCCGTCGGCAGCAGGTCCGGGTGGTCCCAGACCGCGTCGCGCGCCTCGGGTCCCTGCTCCCGGGCGATCCGCGCCCAGAGGGCGGCCGCGTCGCGGGACCGCCGCGGCCGCAGCTCCAGGCCGACGAGCGTCGCGAACGTCTGCTCGGCGGGCCCGCCCGCGGCACGGCGGCGGCGGATCATCTCGCGCAGCGCGACGCTGTGCGGCAGGTGCGGGAGGGCGGCGGTCGCCGTGACCTCGTCGACCCAGCCCTCGACGAGCGCGAGCGCCGTCTCCAGGCGGGCGAGCACCGCCCGCTGCTCCGGGGTGTTCTGCGGGGCGAACACCCCGGACGAGAGCGCGCCCTGCAGGGCGCTCGGGTCGGTCGGGTCGATGGAGCGCACCGACTCCTCGAGGCTCTCGACGTCGATGGTGATGCCGCGCGCGTACGCGTCGACGGCGGCGAGCAGGTGCCCGCGCAGCCACGTCACGTGCGTGAACAGGCGGGCGTGCGCCGCCTCGCGCAGCGCGAGGAACAGCCGCACCTCCTCCAGCGGGACGTCGAGCCCCTCCGCGAAGTCGGCGACGTTGCGCGGCACGAGCGCGGTCGCGGGCTCGGCCACGAGCGGCAGGCCCGCGTCGGTGAGGCCGAACGCTTCGCGGGACAGGGAGCCCGCGGCCTGACCGACCTGCATGCCGAACACGAGCGCGCCGAGCTGCCGCATCATCGCCGCCGGGTCGAGCCCGCCTGCCCCGAGCCCGGCGGGGAGCTCCATGCTCTCGGGCAGCTGGTCCGCGAGCGTCGCGGCGAGCGCGGTCGACATGGACGTGGCGACGGGCTCGGTGAGCGTGCGCCACGTCGGCAGCGTCTGCTCGACCCACTCGGAGCGGGACAGCGCCCGGACGTGCCCGCCCGCCGGGGGCAGGTCGGTGGCGGCGTCGAGCCACAGCTCGGCGACGCCCAGCGCCTCGGTGGACTGCCGGACCTCGGCCGGGCTGAGCGACGGGTCGCCCCCGGTGACGGCGACCTGCCGGGCGTAGTCGTGCGCCACGTCCCAGTTGACCGGCCCGTCGCCGCTCGCCGAGAGCATGCGCTGCACCTGCGCGATGACCTGGTTCACCAGGGCCGGGTCGTCGGGCAGGCCGGACGCCTTGGCCATCTCGGCGGGGTCGAGGCCCTGCTCGCGCATCTGGCGCAGGGCCTCGTCGGCCTCGTCGCCGAACATCTGCCGCAGCATCTGCTCCCAGGCGGAGGCGCCGGAGGGGTCGCCCGGCTGGCGCTGGTCGTCGGTGCTCATCGAAGACTCCCGAGGCTCGTCGAGGTGCCACCGTAACCACAGGTGGCTGCGGGTCCACCAGGCCGGGGCCGGCGGTTCGCTGAGGGCGCACGGGTCCCTCACGGGCGGGTGCGGCATGATCGTCCGGTGCACGCCCAGCCCGACCTCCCGCAGGACCCGTCCGCCGCCCCCCGGCCCGGCACGGAGCCCGACGCCGCGCCCGGCACGGCGGACCCGGCGCCCGACGCAGCGCCCGGCACGGCCTCCGACGGGGACCGCCGCGCCGAGCCGGTGACCCGGCGCGCGGCGCTCCTGTCCGGCGGCATGCTGCTCGCGGCGGTGCTGCTCGTCGTGCTGCTGCTCATGCCCGTGCCGTACGCGGTGTACTCGCCCGGGCCGACGCTCGACACGCTCGGCTCGCACGACGACACGGACCTCATCAGCATCGAGGGCGCGGAGACGTTCGACTCGACGGGCGAGCTGCGGCTCACCACGGTGTCGACGACGGGCGGCCCGGGCTACCCGTCGAGCGTGCTCGGCGTCCTGGCCGGGTGGGTCGACCCGTCCCGCCAGGTGCTGCCGGTCGAGGCGGTGTTCCCGCAGGACGCGACGCAGGAGCAGCTCGACGAGCAGACCCAGGCGCAGATGGTGTCCTCCCAGGAGAACGCGACCGTCGCGGCGCTCGAGGAGCTCGGGTACACGGTGCCGGTCACGCTGACGGTGCACGACGCGGTCGAGGGCACCGGCGCGGTCGGCGTCGTCGAGCCGGGGGACGTGCTGCTCACCTTCGACGGCACGCCGCTGACCTCGTACGGCCAGCTCATCGACCTGCTCGACGAGACCGAGCCGGGCAGCACCGTCACGCTCGGCGTGCAGCGCGACGGCACCGACCTCGACCTCGACCTCGTCACCGGCGAGCGCGAGGACGGCGGCAGCCAGCTCGGGGTCTACATCGACCCGGCGTTCGACCCGCCGGTGGACGTCAGCATCCAGATCGAGGAGATCGGCGGCTCCAGCGCCGGCACGATGTTCGCGCTCGGGATCATCGACCGGCTGACGCCGGAGGACGAGGCCGCGGGCCAGGTCATCGCCGGCACCGGCACCCTGGACCTGGACGGTGCGGTCGGGCCGATCGGCGGGATCCGCCAGAAGATGGCCGGCGCGGTCCGGGACGGCGCGGACTGGTTCCTGGCGCCGGTGCGCAACTGCGGCGACGTGGTCGGCCACGTGCCCGACGGCCTCCAGGTCGTCAAGGTGTCGACGCTGCACGAGGCGCGGGAGGCCGTCGAGGCGATCGGCGCGGGCACGGCGGACGACCTGCCGACCTGCACGGCCGCGGACGTCGCCGCCGGCTGAGGGGCGAGGGCCGAGGCCTCAGGCGAACGTCGCCCGCAGCGCGTCGAGCAGCCCCGGGACCACGTCCGGCCCCTGGCCGACGGCCTCGTCGAGGTCGGCCGCGCGCTGCCGGACGGCGCACCACGAGGTGCCGTCGCGCAGCACCCCGACCGCGAGCCGCACGTCCTGCCGCTGCGGGTGGGCGAGCAGCGCGTCGAGCGCGGCGGCCGGGTCCTGCGGCAGGCCCTCCTCGGCCTCCGGCGGCAGCACGATGCGCTCGACGGTCAGCGCCGCCCCGTCGACGCCGTCGGGCCAGGCGATGGCCCCGAGCAGGCCCTCGAGGTCGTCGCTCGGCGGCAGCCCCTCCTGCTCGACCGAGGTCAGGTGGTGCGGGTCGGCGGCCGCGGCGGCGAGCACGTCGGGCGGCAGCTGGCCGGCCAGGGCGGGCTCCGCGTCGAGGGCGGCCTGCGTCCGGACCAGGGCGAACACCCGCACGGGCCCGTCCCAGCCGCCGGACGCGACGTGCCGCTCGATCTCGACGACGGCCGCGGCGAGCGCCGCCTGCGCGGGGGTGCTCGCGGGGGAGTGCGTCACGGCGGTCATCCTCCCACCACCTACGCGCGCCTCGCCGGGGCCCGGCGAGGCCGCGACGGTGTGGGAACCTGGGCCTCGCCTGGCGCGTTGTGACCAGCGTGTGCGCCGGGTGTGTGAACCGGCGCGTGCGCGCGTGACTTGTACCCGACGACGAGGACCCCCAGGCCGTGACCTTCGCCAACCCGTCCGCCCGACAGCCCCGGGGGCCGCGCCCGCCCCGGCCACCCCGAGGGGCCGCCGGCCGCCGGCGCCCCAGCCCCATCGCCCTGACCATCGTCGTGCTCGCGGTGGTCGTCATCGCGGTGCTGGTCCTCGCCCAGCTGTGGACCGAGGTCATGTGGTTCGACCAGCTCGGGTACTCCGAGGTCCTGTGGACGCAGTGGCTGACCCGCGCCGCGCTGTTCGCCGGCGGCTTCGTGATCATGGGCGGCGCCGTCTTCACCAGCCTCGCCGTGGGCTACCGCAGCCGGCCGGTGTACGCGCCGTCGAACCAGGAGCAGATCAGCCTCGACTCCTACCGCGAGGCCATCGAGCCGCTGCGCCGGGTCGTGCTCGTGGCCGGCCCCGCCGTCCTCGGCCTGTTCGCCGGCATCGCGGCCTCCCAGCAGTGGAGCACCGTGCAGCTGTGGATGCACAGCACGCCGGTCGGCGAGACCGACGCGCAGTACGGCATCGACGTGTCGTTCTACATGTTCGTGCTGCCCGGGCTGCGGTTCGTCGTGAGCTTCCTCATGGCGGTGACCGTCCTGGCGGCCATCGCGGGCCTCGCGACCCAGTACCTGTACGGCGGCTTCCGCGTCGGCGGGTCCAGCAGCACGCCGCGCACCACCAAGGCCGCGCGGGTGCACCTGTCCGTCATCGCGACCGTGCTCATGGTGCTGATCGCCGCGAACTACTGGCTCGACCAGTACTCGATCCTCACGAAGGAGGGTGACCGGTTCGAGGGCGCGTCGTACACCGACGTGCACGCCGTCATCCCGTCCAAGCGGATCCTCGCGGTCATCGCCCTGCTCGTGGCGATCATGTTCATCATCACCGCGGTGCGCGGCACGTGGCGCGTCCCGGCCCTCGGCGTCGGCCTCATGGTCGTCGGCGCGGTCGTCATCGGCGGCATCTACCCGGCGGTGGTCCAGCGGTTCCAGGTCAACCCGAACCAGCAGGACGCGGAGGCCGAGTACATCCAACGGAACATCGACGCGACCCTGCAGGCCTACGACCTCGAGGACGTCGAGATCGAGACCTACGACGCGAAGGTGACGGCCGAGCCGGGCGCCCTGCGCGAGGACGCGGAGACCACCGCGTCGATCCGGCTGCTCGACCCGCAGGAGGTCTCGAACTCCTTCAAGCAGCTCGAGCAGATCCGCGGCTTCTACTCCTTCCCGGACACCCTGTCGGTCGACCGGTACGAGATCGAGGGCGAGAGCCGCGACACCGTGATCGCCGTGCGCGAGCTCGATCTCGAGGGCCTCGACGCGCAGCGCCGGAACTGGACCAACGACACCACCGTGTACACGCACGGCTACGGCGTCGTCGCGGCCTACGGCAACGCGACGTCGTCCACCGGCGCCCCGTCGTTCTGGGAGGGCGGGATCCCGTCCACCGGTGAGATGGGCGAGTACGAGCCCCGGATCTACTTCGGCCAGAGCTCGCCGACCTACTCGATCGTCGGCGCCCCCGAGGGTCAGGAGTGGGAGCTCGACTACCCCGACGACGAGTCCGGCGGCGCCGTGAACACGTCGTTCCCGACCGACGAGGTGTCGGCCGGCCCGGAGATCGGCAGCTTCTGGAACAAGCTGCTCTACTCGATCAAGTTCGGGTCCGAGCAGATCCTGTTCTCCGAGCGCGTCACCGAGGAGTCGCAGATCCTCTACGACCGCGACCCCGTCGAGCGCGTGCAGAAGGTCGCGCCGTACCTGACCCTCGACGGCCGCGTGTACCCGGCGGTCGTGGACGGCCGGGTCAAGTGGATCGTCGACGGCTACACCACGTCGGACCAGTACCCGTACGCGGCGGCGCAGTCCCTCGAGGACGCCACCACGGACTCCCTGACGGTCGCCTCCACGAGCATCGAGGCCCTGCAGCCGGAGACGGTGAACTACATCCGCAACTCCGTGAAGGCCACGGTCGACGCCTACGACGGCAGCGTCACGCTGTACGCGTGGGACGCCGAGGACCCGGTGCTGCAGTCGTGGAGCAAGGTGTTCGACACCTCGCTCGCGCCGGTCTCGGAGATCAGCGCCGACCTGATGAGCCACATCCGGTACCCGGAGGACCTCTTCAAGGTGCAGCGCACGCTGCTCGGCACGTACCACGTCACCGAGCCGGAGCAGTTCTTCTCCGGCAACGACGCGTGGCGCACGCCGAACGACCCGACCGCCGGTGACGCCAACGTCGCGCAGCCGCCGTACTACCTGACGCTGGAGATGCCGACGCAGGACCAGGCGTCGTTCTCGCTGATGTCGACGTACGTGCCGGCGGGCGGCAACGCCCGTGACGTGCTGACCGGGTACGTCGCGGTCGACGCGGAAGCGGGGTCGGCGGCGGGTGAGCCGGCCGAGGGGTACGGCAAGCTCCGGCTCCTGGAGCTGCCACGCGACTCCACGGTGCCCGGGCCGAACCAGATGAACAACAACTTCACGTCGAACCCCGACGTGTCGAACGAGCTGAACATCCTGGGTCGCGGCGACTCCGAGGTCATCCGCGGCAACCTGCTCACCCTGCCCGTCGGCGGCGGCCTGCTGTACGTCCAGCCGGTCTACGTGCAGGCGGCCAGCGGCACCCAGTTCCCGCTGCTGCAGCGGGTGCTCGTCGCCTTCGGTGACCAGATCGGGTTCGCCAGCACCCTGGACGAGGCGCTCGACCAGGTGTTCGGCGGGGACGACGGCGCGACGGCCGGCGACGCGGGCAACGACCCGCAGCCGCCGGACACGGGCGAGGGCACCGGGGAGGGCGACGGCGGCACCGCCGAGCCCGCACCGACGCCCGCGCCGACGGGCGGGGCCACCGAGGCGCCCGCCGATGCCGCCGCGCGACTGAGCCAGGCGCTGGAGGCCGCGAACCAGGCCATCCAGGACGGCCAGGCGGCGCTCGCCGAGGGCGACTTCGCCGGGTACGGCGAGGCCCAGGAGCGGCTGCAGCAGGCCCTCGACGACGCGGTGGCGGCCGACCAGGAGCTCAACCCTGGCGGCTGACGCGGCGGCGTGACGTGACGGCGACGGGCCGGTCGTCCTAGGTGGGGGGCCGGCCCGTGGCCGTGTCCCGGGGGTGGGCGCGGCGTCGTCGCGCGGGTGTGAGCTCCGTCGCCGTCCCGCGCTCCGTCGCCGAGTGGAGCTCCGTCGCCGAGTGGAGCGTTCGGCCCGACACGCTTCGGCGAGTCCGGCCGAACGCTCCAGTCCGGCACGGGTTGGGCCCGGGTGCGCGGGGCGGGGCCGGAGGGGCGAGGTGTGTGACCGAGGGCACGGGGGCTCGATTTGGACCTGCCGTCACGCTGGCGTAACGTAGTGATCACCGACGCGGGGTGGAGCAGCTCGGTAGCTCGCTGGGCTCATAACCCAGAGGTCGCAGGTTCAAATCCTGCCCCCGCTACACAGTGCCGATGCAGATCGGTGACGAAGGCCCGGACCAGTTGGTCCGGGCCTTCGTCGTTCCCGCACGTCGTCGCCCGCCCGCCCGCCGGCCAGCCGCGCGGGGCGGCTCCGGACCGCCCGACGGCGGCGTCCGGGCGGCGTGGTAGACATTCCCCGCGCGGTGCGGGTGACGCCGCGGCGAGCGGCGACCGGGAGTGACATGCAGGCAGCCCCCATGGGCCGGGTGCGGGTCCCGCCGGCGCGTCCGGGCCGGGTCGCGCGTCCGCGGCTGCTGGACCTGCTGGCGTCCGTCACGCACGCGCGCCTGACGGTCGTCACCGCACCGGCGGGCTACGGCAAGAGCACGCTCCTGGCGCAGTGGCTCGCCGCCGGGGCGGGTGGTGCCCGCGTCGGCTGGGTGGCGCTCGACGACCGGGACGGCGACCCCGCCGTCCTGTGGCCGTCCGTGCTCGACGCGCTCGACGCGGCGGTGCCGGGTGCGTGCGCGGTGGCGCGGGGGCTGCTGGACACGGGCGAGCCCGTGCCGGTGGTGCTCGCGGCGGTGGTCGACGCGCTCGCGGACGTCGAGGGTCACGTGGTCCTGGTGCTCGACGACGTGCACCTCGCCGGGCCGGGGGTGTGGCCGGACCTCGGGTTCCTCGTCGACCACCTGCCGGCGCGGGCGCACGTCGTGCTGGCGGGGCGGTCGGACCCGGCGGTGCCGCTGCCGAGGCTGCGGGCGCGCGGCGAGCTGGTGGAGCTGGGCCCGGCGGACCTGCGGCTGACCCCGGACGAGGTCGGCGCCGTCGTCGTTGCCGCGCACGTCGCGCTGGAGCCGTCGGACGTCGCGCTGCTGTCGGACCGCACCGAGGGCTGGGCCGCCGCGGTGCAGCTCGCGCTGCTCGCCGTGCGCGCCGCACCCGACGGGCCCGGTGTCCTGGCGCGGATCACGGGGGAGCACCGGCACGTCGCGGACTACCTGGCCGACGAGGTCCTGGACCGGCAGCCCGACGAGGTCCGGGACTTCCTGCTGCGGACCAGCGTGCTGTCCCGGCTGACGGGGCCGCTGTGCGACGCCGTCACGGGCACGACCGGGGGTGCTCTCCGGCTCGAGGAGCTCGACCGCGGCCAGCTGTTCCTGGTGCCGCTGGACGACGAGCGGCGCTGGTTCCGGTACCACCACCTGTTCGGCGAGCTGCTGGCGTCGCGCCTCACCCGCGAGCGGCCGGCGGAGGTGGCGGACCTGCACGTGCGCGCCTCGCGGTGGTGGGCGGAGCGGGACGAGCCCGCGGAGGCGGTGCGGCACGCGCTCGCCGGCGGGGACCTGCACGGAGCGGCGGCGCTGGTCGAGGCGGCGGTGCCGGCGATGCGGCGGGCGCGCCAGGAGGCGACGGTCCGGCAGTGGTGCGACGCGCTGCCCCCCGACGTGGTGGGCGCGCGTCCGGCGCTCGCCCTGGGGTACGCCGGCGCGCTGCTGGCGGAGGGGCGGCTCGACGGCGTCGCGGAGCTGCTGGGGCACGTCGAGCGAGCCGTCGGCGTCGACGGCGACGGGCCGGTCCCGCCGGAGGCCGCCCCGGTCGTCGCCCAGGCGGCCGTGTTCCGCGCCGCTCAGGCCCGGGCCGCGGGGGACGACGCCGGCGCGGCGCGGCACGCCGGCCGGGCTCTCGACCTGCTCGGGCCCGACGAGCACCTGGGCCGCGGCGCCGCTGCCGGGCTGCTCGGCCTGGCCGCGTGGAGCGACGGCGACCTCGAGGCCGCGGAGCGGTGGTGGGGGGAGTCGCTGGCCGCGCTGCGCCGCGCCGAGCACCACGCCGACACGTTCGGCGCGCTGCTCGCGCTCGGCGACATCCGCACGGCACAGGGGCGGCTCACCGACGCGGCCGACGGCTACAGGCGGGCGCTGGAGACGGCGGACGGCCTGCGCGGCGCCGCCGACCTGCACGTGGGCCTGGCCGGTGTGCTGCGGGAGCGCGACGAGCTCGACGCCGCGAGCAGGCAGGTCGACGCCGCCGCGGCGCTCGGCCCCGGTGCGGCGCTGCCGCAGAACCGGCACCGCGCCCTCGTGGTCGACGCGCTGATCCGGGCGGCGCAGGGTGACACGGACGCGGCGGTCGGGCTGCTGGACGAGGCCGAGCGCCACTACGTGGCCGACTACTTCCCCGACGTGCGCCCGGTGGCCGCCGTGCGCGCGACGGTGCAGGCGCGCGCGGGGCACCTCGTCGACGCGCGGCGGTGGGTGGGCGCCAGCGGGGTCGGGACCGACGACGAGCCGACGTACCGGCGGGAGGCCCAGCACCTCACCCTCGTGCGGGTGCTGCTCGCGGAGCACCGTGCCGGCGGCGACCGCGCCGCGCTGGCCGGCGCGGACCGGCTGCTCGCGCGGCTGCTCGCGGCGGCGGAGGCCGGCGGACGCGCGGGCAGCGTGCTCGAGGTCCTCGCCCTCCAGGCCCTGGTGCGGCGCGGGCTCGGTGACATGCCGGGCGCGCTGGACGTGCTCGACCGCGCGGTGCGTCTAGCCGCCCGGGAGGGGCACGTGCGGGTGCTCGCGGACGAGGGCGCGCCGATGGCGACCCTGCTGCGCCGCCTCGCGGACCAGCCCGGTGCCCACCCGTCCGCGCGGGTCCTGGCCGCGGCCGCGGAGCGCACGGCGGCGGGCCGGCCGACCATGCCGGACAGGCCGGCCCGGTCCACGGGGCCGGTCGTCGCGCCGCTCACCGCGCGCGAGCGGGACGTGCTGCGGCTGCTCGGCGGGGACCTCGACGGACCGGCCATGGCCCGTGAGCTCGGGCTGTCCCTCAACACCCTGCGCACCCACACCCGGAACGTCTACGCCAAGCTCGGCGTGCAGAACCGGCGGGCCGCCGTGCGACGTGGCGAGGAGCTCGGCCTGCTGGGCGGTCGGCCCGCCGGCCGGTGACGTCTCACCCGCGGCCTCACCAGGTGTGGTGATCCGCCCTCACCACGTGCGTCCGTACGGTGCCGCACGGCGGACCGGCAGTCGACCGCCGCACCGCACCGCACCGAGGAGCCGCCATGTCCGCGCCCGCCGCCGCCCCTGCCCCTGCCCCCGCGCCGTCCGCCGTGCCCGCCGCGGCGACCCCGTACCGGGGGACCGCCCGGCTGGCCGGGGCGCTGTACCTGCTGACGTTCGTCGCCTCGATCGCCGCGCTCCCGCTGCTCGGCCCGGTGCTCGACGACCCGGCGTACGTGCTCGGCGCCGGGGCGGACGGCGCCGTCACCGCCGGCGCGCTGCTCGACCTCGTGAACGCGCTCGCGTGCGTCGGCACGGCGGTCGTCCTGTTCCCGGTCGTCAGGCGCTGGGGCGAGCACCTCGCTCTCGGGTTCGTCGCGTCCCGGCTGGTCGAGGCGGCGGTGATCGCGATCGGCGTCGTGAGCCTGCTCGCCGTCGTCAGCCTGCGGCAGGAGGTGGCGCCCGGCACGGACGACGCCGCACGGGTGGCAGTGGCGCAGGGCCTCGTCGCGGTGCGCGACTGGACCTTCCTGCTCGGCCCCGGGGTGATGGCGGCCGTGAACGCGCTGCTGCTGGCGCCGCTGATGCTGCGCTCTGGCCTGGTGCCCCGGGCCATCCCGGTGGCCGGACTGGTCGGGGCGCCGCTGCTGCTGGTGTCGGACCTCGCGACGGCGTTCGGGGTGAACGAGCAGCTGTCGGCGGCGTCCGCGGTGGCCGTCGCGCCCGTGTTCGTGTGGGAGCTGTCGCTGGGCCTGTGGCTGCTGGTGAAGGGCTTCCGGCCGGTCACGGCCCCCGCCGGCCAGGACGTCGCCGCTGCCCCGGAGCGGTGAATGGCGCGTCAGCCGACCGTCGTCACGGCCCGGCCCCGGGGGTGGCGACGGCGGAGGGCGTCGCGGTCTCCCGGGTGTCGTCCGCGTAGTCGCGGAACGAGACCGAGCCGTCGGCACGCACCTCGACCACCGTGGTGCTGCACAGCGGGTGGTCGAACTCCGCGAGCGGGGTGCCGTCCTCGGCCCGCACCACGATCGCGGTGCCGACGCAGGAGGCGTCCTCCTCGCCCTCCCAGGTCCGGCCGGCGGGGACGCTCACGTCGAGGTCGGTCCCCGTGACGGTGACGAGGACCCTCGAGGACGTCTCGTTCACGACCGCGGGCGCGGAGGTGCCTCCGTCCCACGGCACGCAGGCCGTCACCGCCGGTGCGAGCACGGCGGCCCCAAGCACGCCGGCGAGCGCCCGGCCTCCGCGTGCTCGGGGCATCTCGTTCCTCCCTCGTCGCGCGCGGGCGGCCCGGCGCGGATGGGCGTGGACCCGGGTGGGTCGCGACCCTGCTGACAGTGACCCTGCCGAACGCGTCCGGGTCGTGAACGGTCCGGCGTTCACCCGATCGGCAGGCCGGGGCCGGGTGCGGACCGGGGGAGCCGCCGGATGGCCCGCCGGCCGCCTGCCGTCAGGCCAGGACCGAGTACCCCGCGGGCAGCGCGGTCCGCCCGGTCAGCGCGAGCAGCACGGCCGCCGCGTCCCCGCGCGCTGCCGCCGCGTCCGCGGCCAGCGCCAGCGCGTGCCCGGCGGCCTCGCGGGGGACGTCCGCCGGGAGCGACAGAGCGCGGGCGAGGTCGCACGTGTGCACGACGAGCTCGAACGTGCGGGTCGGGAGGTAGTCCGCGAGCCGCATGCCGCCCGCCACGGTGCTGATGAGCGCGGTGCCGTCCTGCGCGTCGACGAGGCGGACGACGCGCTCCGCGGTGGCCGCGACCGCGGCGACCGGGTCCGCGCCGAGCGCGTCGCCGGCCGTGCGGCCCCGGGCGGTCACCTCCGGCCCGGCGGCGACGGCCGTGGTCGCGCGCAGGTACGCGGCCGGCGACGCGAGGTCCACGCGCACCGCGGGCGCGGCGAGGTACGCCTCGACCGTGAGCAGCGCCCGGGTGGTGTGGCCGACCAGGGCGCGGACGTCCCAGTCGCCCAGGCCCGGCTCGTCCCAGCGGTCGTCCACGCGGGTGACGGTCGCCGCGAACCACCGCGCGGCCTCGGCGAACGCCCGGCGGGACCCGGACCAGGTCGGCTCCATGCCGGTCAGGGTAGGTCCGCCGGGCCGCGAAGCGTCAGGCGTGCCCCGCCTCGCCCTCGACGGTCTCGGCCAGCACCTGCTCGACCGACGCGTGCCGCATGCCGCGCAGCGACACGAACGCCACGGCGGCGGCGGCCATCGCGAGGACCGCACCGACGGCGAACGCGCTGTGCAGGCCGGACTCGTAGGCGCCGGTCGCGAGCGCCGCGCCGGCCGCGTCGAGGTGCGCGGGCACCGCGCCCTGGGCGAGGCCCTCGAGCTCGTGCTCGCCGAGGCCGAGCCCGGCCGCTCCGGAGCCGACCCGCGCGGCGACGACCGCCGACATGACGGCCGTGCCCAGCGCCCCGCCGATCTGGATGCAGGTGGACTGGAACCCGCCGGCGACGCCCGCCAGGTGCACGGGCGCGGACCCGACGACCGCCTCCGCACCCGCGGTGATGGTCATGCCGGCACCGAACGCGAGCACGACGAACGCCGCCGCGATGACGCCGTAGGACGAGTCGGCCGACGCGTCGAGCAGCACGAGGAGCGCCACGGCGGTCAGGCCGAGGCTGAGCACCGCGGTGAACCGGGTCCCGAGCCGCGACACCAGCAGGGCGCCGACCGGAGCGGCGACGATCGACAGGGCGCTGAGCGGCAGGATCATGACGCCCGCCTGGAGGCCCGTCGCGCCGCGCAGGTTGATGAAGAACATCGGCAGCAGGAACGTCGCGCCGAGCAGGACGAAGAAGTTCACCGCGATGATCAGGCCGCCGGTCGCCACGGTGGTGCCGCGGAACAGGGACAGCGGCAGCAGCGCGTTGGCGGTGCGCGCCTGCAGGGCGAGGAAGCCGGCGATCACGAGCACGCCCGCGGCGAGCAGGCCGAGGGTGCGGGGGGAGCCCCAGCCCCAGGACTCCGACTGGACGATCGCGAAGACGGTCGCGCACAGGCCGACGCCGAGCACGACCACGCCGCGGACGTCGAACCGGCCCTCGGACGGGAAGCTGGTGCGGGGCAGCAGGAACGCGGAGTACACGAGCCCGATCGCGGCGACCGGGACGTTGACGTAGAAGACGGACTCCCACCCGAACGACGCCTCCAGCGCGCCTGCGAGCGTCGGCCCCGCCGCGATGGCGATGCTCGAGATGCCGCCCCAGAGGCCGACCGCCATGCCGAACTTCTCGCGCGGGAAGGTGGCGCGCAGCATGGCGAGCGTCTGCGGCATGAGCACCGCGGCGCCGATGCCCTGCACGACGCGGAACGCGATGACGGCGCCGGCGGTCGACGACAGGCCGATGGCGACGCTCGCGGCGGTGAACACCACGAGGCCCACGAGGTACAGGGTGCGGTGGCCGTACTTGTCGCCGAGCTTGCCGGCCAGGATCAGGAACACCGCGAGCCCGAGCAGGTAGCCGTGGGTGATCCACTGGAGCTGCGCGAACGAGGTGCCGAGGTCGGCGGCGATCGCGGGGTTCACGATCGACACGACGGTCGAGTCGAGGCCCACCAGGAACAGGCCGAACGCGACGCCGACGAGCGTGAGCAGGGGCCGTCCGCGCAGGGGGCGCGCCGGGCCGGTGGGCGGCGACCACCGCGCTGCCCGCCGCCGCGCCCACCGCGATGCCCAGGTTGAACGTCACCGGGATGAGCGTCCCCGCGAGCGACCGCAGCCGCGGTCCCGCGGCCCGCATGATCGCCGTCTGTGCCAGCGGCGGGAACGCGCCGGTGGCCAGGCCCCACACGGCGACGAGCGCCAGGTCGACCGCCGCCGCGCGGCCGAGCACCCCGAGCAGGGCGAGCACGACGGTGACGGCCGCCGCCGTGCCGACCAGGGCGAGGGCCGGCCGCCGGTCGCCCACCCGGCCGACCAGCACGGTCCCGACCGCCGACAGGACCCCGAACCCGAGCAGCAGCCCGCTGAGCCCGCCGGGGGTCCGCGAGGCCGTGCCCGCCAGGAGCGGCGCGACGAACGTGTACGCCGCGAAGTGCCCGACCAGCAGCAGCCCGCCGAGGGCCGCGGTCACCAGCACGGGCCGCAGCGCCGAGGCGTCCGACCGGGCGGCGGGGGACGGCTCGGGGCCGGGCCCGACCGCACCGGGCGCCGGGCGGACCAGCGTGAGCACCGCGGCCGCGGCCGGCAGCGACACGACCGCCACCCCGACGAAGCCCGTCCGCCAGCCCCACACGTCCGCGGCGGCGCTCGCGGCCGGCACCCCCAGCACGGTGCCGAGGGTGGCGCCGCCGAGGACGACCGCGACGGAGCGGGCCAGGCGGTCCGGCGGCACGATGGCCGCGCTGTGCGCGTTGACCGTCGCCCACAGCAGCCCGCACGCCGCGGCGCCGACCAGCCGCGACCCGAGGGCCACGCCGAACGACCCCGCGGCCGCGGTGACGGCGCTCGACGCGCCGAGCACCAGCACGGCCGCCGCGATCACCCGCCGGCCGTCGACGCGGCGGGTGAGCCGGACGAGCGGGAAGCTGGCCACGACCACCATGAGCGCCCACGCGGACACGAGCATGCCGGTGCGGGACGCGGGGACGCCGAGGTCGGCGCTCATGGCAGGGAGCACGGCGGTGGGCAGCATCTCGGCCGCCACGACCGTGAAGGTGACCGCGCCGAGGGTGAGCAGGCTCGGCCACGGCAGGGCGGCGGGCTCTCCGGACGCGACGGACGCGACCGGCTCGCCGGACACGACGGCCCCGGTGCGAGGGTGTGCTGTGCTCATGCCGCGACCGTAGAGTTTGACATCAGTGTGAAGGTCAAGGGGGGTCGGGACGTGCGGATCGGTGAGCTGGCGGAGCGGACCGGGGTGTCGACGCGGCTGCTGCGGTATTACGAGGAGCAGGGCCTCATCGCCCCCGAGCGGTCCGGCAACGCGTACCGCTCCTACGCGGAGACCGACGTCGCGGTGGTGCAGCGGATCGCGCTGCTCATCCGGTCCGGCGTGCCCACGCGGCTCATCCGCGCGCTGCTCGACCTGGAGCGGGCGGAGGCGACGCAGTCGGCCGCGGCCGTCGCCGAGGCGTGCCCGCGGGGCGTCGCGGAGCTCTTCGCCGCGGAGCTGCAGGACCTCGAGGCGCGGATCGCGTGCCTGACGCGCAGCCGCGACACCATCCGGGACTTCCTGCAGCGCACAGAGCACGCTGCGCTGCTGCACGAGCGTCGCGACCGCGCCGGTGCCCGTCCCGGCGACGAGGTGCCCGACCTCGGCGTCGGCGGGCAGGTCGCGCTCGCGGGCCGGGCGTCGGCGCGGTGACGGGCGACCAGGTGACCGCGTCGACCGAGGTGCCGGCACCGCCGGGCGCGACACCCGGGCCCGGTGGCGTCGTCGGACGCGTGCCGGCACCGGCGCTGTTCCTCGTCTCCGGGCTCGCGCAGTACGGCGGCGCGGCGCTCGCGGTCGCGCTGTTCGCGGTGATCGCGTCGCCGACCGTCGCCTGGCTGCGGATCGCGGTGGCGGCACTGGTCCTGCTCGCGTGGCGCCGGCCGTGGCGCGCCCGCTGGACGCGCGGCGACCTGGTGGCGGCGGCCACGTTCGGCGTCGTGCTCGCGGCGATGAACGTGTCGTTCTACGTGGCGATCGACGTCCTGCCGCTCGGCACGGCGGTGGCGATCGAGTTCCTCGGACCCGTGGCCGTCGCCGCCGTCACGGGGCGGACCTGGCGGGAGCGGCTCGGGATCGTCGTCGCGGCGGCGGGGGTCGTCGCCCTCGCGGGGGTGGAGCTGCGCGCCGGCGGCGACGACGCGACCCGCGGGCTGGTGGCCATCGGCGTGGCCGCCGCGTGCTGGGCCGGGTACATCCTGCTCGGCCGACGGGTCGCGCAGGGGGCCCGGGACCCGGCGGAGGGGCAGGACCCGGCGCAGGGCGCGGAGCAGGGCGGGCGCGCCCGCCCCGACGGCATCACGTCGCTGGCCGTCGGCATGACCGCCGGTGCGCTGGTCGGTGCGCCCTTCCTGGCCGCGCCCGCGGCGCCCGTGCTGCATGACGCCGGCCTGGCGCTCGCGGTGGTCGGCATCGCGGTGCTGTCGTCCGTGGTGCCCTACGCGATCGAGCAGGTGGTGCTCCGCCGGGTGACCGCCGCGACGTTCGCCGTGCTGCTGGCGATGCTGCCCGCGACGGCCGCCGTGGTCGGGGCGGTCGCGCTGCGGCAGCTGCCGCACGGCTGGGAGGTCGTCGGCCTGGCCTGCGTCTCGGTCGCCATCGTGCTGACGGCCACCCGCCGGGCGCCCGCGTAGGGCCCCGGCCTAGAGGTACTGACCGGGTCCGGGCTCCGACGACGACGCGCCCGGCACCGGTCCGCCCGGCATCCCCGGCGAGCCCGGGGCCGGGTGGCCGCCCGGCAGCGCCCGCCGCATCTGCGTGAGCTGGGCCTGCGCGGCCATCTGCTGCGCGACCAGCGCCGTCTGGATGCCGTGGAACAGGCCCTCGAGCCAGCCGACCAGCTGCGCCTGCGCGATCCGCAGCTCCGCGTCGCTCGGCGTCTGCGAGTCGGCGAACGGCAGGGTGATGCGGTGCAGCTCGTCGATGAGCTCGGGGGACAGGCCGTCCTCCAGCTCGCGCAGCGACCGCTCGTGCACCTCGGCCAGGCGGGCGCGGGCGGCCTCGTCCAGCGGGGCGCTGCGGACCTCCTCGAGCAGCTGCTTGATCATCGTGCCGATCCGCATGACCTTGGCCGGCTGCCCGACCGTGCCCGCGGGGCCGTCGTCCTCCTCGGGCTCCGTCGGCTGCCCGTCGGCGCCGGTGGCGGGCGCGTCGCCGTCCACCACGACGATCCGGGGGGCCTGGGGCCCGGTGCTGCTCGCGTCGCTCATGCCCGCCATCCTCTCGCGCCGGGCCCCCGATGGCACGGCCGTCCGGCCGTCACGGGACCAGCAGCACCTTGCCGAACACCTCGCCGGAGTCGAGCAGCGTGTGCGCGTCACCGGCGCGGCCGAGCGGCAGGCGCGCGTGCACCACCGGACGGAGCCGCCCGTCGGTGAGCATCGGCCAGGCGTGGGCGAGCACGTCGGCGACGACCCGCTCCTTCTCCGCGAGCGGGCGCGGCCGCAGGGTGGTGCCGATGACGCTGGCCCGTCGCGCCATCAGCAGGCCCAGGTCGATCTCCCCGCGGGCACCCCGCTGGGTGCCGATGACGACGAGCCGCCCGCCGGTCGCCAGCGCGGCGAGGTTGGTCGCGAGGCCACCCGCACCGAGGACGTCGAGCACCACGTCGGCGCCGTGCCCGTCGGTGGCGGCCCGCACCGCCTCCACCACGTCCTGCGTTCGGTGGTCCACGACGGTCCGGGCGCCGAGCTCCCGGCACCGGTCGGCCCGCTCCGCGCCGCCGGCGGTCGCGACGACGTGCGCCCCGAGGGCCGCTCCGAGCTGCACGGCGACCGAACCGACACCGCCGGAACCGCCCTGCACCAGCAGCACGTCACCCGGACGGAGTCCTCCGGCGTCCACCAGGTTGCTCCACGCGGTGCACACCGCCTCGGGCAGGCCGGCGGCGTCCACCAGGTCCACCTCGTCCGGCACGGGCAGCAGCAGACCGGCCGGCACCGTCACCGCCGACGCGTACCCGCCACCGGCCAGCAGCGCCGCGACACGTGTCCCGACCGGCCACCGACCCACGTCCGTCCCGGGGCCGTGACCAGCGACGACGCCCGACACCTCGAGCCCCGGCCACTCCGGCGCGCCCGGCGGCGGCGGGTACTTCCCCTGCCGCTGCAGCAGGTCCGCGCGGTTCACGCCGGCCGCCGCGACCCGCACCAGCACCTCGCCCGGACCGGGCTCCGGATCGGGCCGGTCGACCAGCCGCAGCTGCTCCGGACCGCCCGGGCTCTTGACCTCGACCACCTGCATCGTGCGAGCCTACGCACCGTGTCGTCGCTGGACACAGCGGATGAATCGTCCCGTTGCGCTCATGTCGGGGCGGGAGAGCGCCGATGGAGTTCGGACGGGCGCCCTCGGCGGGCACCCGCACCCGGTCGCGGCTCGCGGCGACCCGGGTGGAGGACGAGGGATCGGGAGGCAGGTCGACATGCTGCGCAGGCTCGGCATCCGCGCCAAGGTGCTGGCGGTCCTCGCGCTGCCCGTGCTCGTCCTGCTGCTCACCGCCGGCTTCATCACCGTCCAGTCGGTCGGTGACGCCCGCACGGCCGGCACCGTCAGCGAGGTCGTGGGCGTCCTGCCGGCCTACGCCCGCGCCGCCGAGGCGCTCCAGCAGGAGCGCACGCTCTCGGTGCAGAAGGCCGGCGACGACGCGCTCGGCGGCAACATCGGCGCCTCGCGCTCCGCCACCGACGACGCGATCGCCGCGCTCGGCGTCGCGCTGCGGGAGGTCGACCTCTCCGGCCTGGACCCCCGCGTGGCGCAGGCCGTCGAGAACGCGAGCAACCAGCACGAGTCGATCGTCGAGCTCCGCGACCGGGTCGACGCCGAGTCGATCCCCCCGACCCTCGTCGACAGCAACTACACCGCCGTCGTCCGGGCCGACAACAACGTGCCGGTCGTGGTGGCCGAGACGCTGTCCGAGCGGTCCCTGGCCAGCCAGATGTCCGCCTACGGCGCGATCGCCGACACGATCGAGCAGGTGCTCCGCGCCCAGCCCGTCGCCGACGACGTCCTCCGCGAGGACGGCACCGACGGCGCCCAGGTGCGCGAGCTCGCCGGGCTGTTCGCCGTCCAGGACGAGCACCGCTCCGAGGCCCGCGACGTCACGAACAACCTGCGGCTCGAGGGCATCCAGCTCCCGTCCCGCGACGCCGACCTCACGGCGATGCAGCTCGCGATGGTCTCCGGCACCGAGCTCGCGGTGTCCGTCCTCGACCAGACCCGGTGGAACACCCTGGTCAACGCCGAGCTCGCCACGCTGCGACCGGTCGCGACCGACCTGCTCGAGTCCGCCACGGACCGCGCGGACGCCCTCGCGACCCAGGCGCGGGACCAGACGATCGTCACCGTGGGCGTCACCCTCGCCGCCGCGGCGCTGTCCATCGTCATCGCGTTCGTCGTCTCGCGGGGGATCGTCGTCCCGATGCGCCGCCTGACCGCGGCCGCCGGCACCGTCCGTGAGGAGCTGCCCCGCCTGGTGGAGCAGGTCGCGGTCCCGGGCGAGAGCCCCGACCTGACCCTCGCCGACATCCCCGTCGAGTCCCAGGACGAGGTCGGCCGCCTGGCCCAGGCGTTCAACGACGTGAACGCCACCACCCTCCAGGTGGCGCGCGAGCAGGCCGCCCTGCGTGGCTCGATCGCGGAGATGTTCGTCAACGTCGCCCGTCGCGACCAGGTGCTGCTCGGCCGCCAGCTGTCGTTCATCGACTCGCTCGAGCGGTCCGAGGAGGACCCGGCGACCCTGGCCAACCTGTTCCGCCTGGACCACCTCGCCACCCGCATGCGCCGCAACGCGGAGTCGCTGCTCGTGCTCGCCGGCATCGACTCCGGCCGGCGCCTGCGCGAGGCCATGCCACTGTCCGACGTGGTCCGCACCGCGTCCTCGGAGATCGAGCAGTACGACCGCGTCCAGCTGGAGCTGCACGCCGACCCGCTGATGCACGGCTTCAACGCCCTGGCCGCGGCCCACCTGCTCGCCGAGCTCCTCGAGAACGCCACGCTGTTCTCGGAGCCCGGCACCCCCGTCGTCGTCACCACCGGTGTCGACGGCGACCAGGTCGTCGTCCAGATCACCGACCAGGGCCTGGGCATGTCGCCCGACGAGCTCACCGAGGCGAACACCACGATCGCCTCGACGTCGCCCACCGAGGCCCTCGGCGCCCAGCGCCTGGGCCTGTTCGTGGTGGCGCGCCTCGCGCAGCGCCTCGGCGCCAAGGTCCGCCTGGAGCGGGCGAGCGGCTCCGGGATGTCCGGGACCATCGCGGTCGTCACGTTCCCGGTCGGCCTGTTCACCGCGAACGACCCGGCGCTCGCCGGCCCCGCAGCGAACGAGCGCGCGAACCGCATCGTCACGGGCTCGCAGCCGGTCCTCGACGCACCCGTCGCCGTCCCGGTCGACCTGGCCGCCCTCACCGACGGCTCCACGACCACCGGTCTGCCGCGCCGCCGCACGTCCGACGCGCCGTCCGCCCCCGCCACCCCGGACGCCCCGGCTGCGCGCCGCGACCTGCCCACCGAGCAGGACGTGGTCCTGCCGGCGCCCGCCGAGACGACCCTCGCGCCGGAGATCGCCGCCGAGGCCGCGGGCTGGACCCCGCTGGTCGCACCGGCCCCCGACGCGCCCGCACCCCTCGCGTCCCGCGGCTCGCTGCCGACCCGGGGCGGCCTGCCGTCGCGCACGCCCGCGGCCGCTCCCGCCGACGCCCCGGCCGAGACCCCCGCCGCGCCCGCCGGGCCGCGCACCGGCCTGTTCGCCGGGTTCCGTGGCCGCGAGGCCGCCGCCGGGCAGGGGGACGGCGAGGTCACCGACGGCGCAGGGGCCACGGAGGCCACGGCGGTCACGACGCCCGCGGGGGGCCGCGCTCCCGCCGAGACCGTCGCGCCCGTCGAGGTCGGCACTCCGGCCGAGGCCGCCGCGCCCGACGACGTCGCCGCCCCGGCTGAGGACGCGGCCCCGCACGCCGCCGAGGAGCGCGAGGTCGACCCGCACGCCGAGGTCGAGCCCGAGCTGTCCGCCGCCGACCACGCCCGCCTCGACGCGCTGTCGGCGCCGCTGACGGCAGGGTCCGTGCTCGACCGGGCTCCGGTGCTGGACGCCGAGCCCGACGCCGTCGCCGAGGCCGAGGTCGCCGCCGAGCCCGAGGTCGCGCCCGAGCCGGAGGTCGAGGCCGCTCCCGAGCCGGCCGCGCTGGTCGTCCCCGGCCTCGTGCCCGACGAGCCGCTCGACGAGGCCCGTGCCTGGGGCGGGTGGGCCGAGCCCGCGCCCGCCGCCGAGCCCGCCGAGGCGCAGGCCGAGCCCGTCTGGACCGGGTCCGCGTGGTCCGAGCAGACCGGTGCCGACGCCCCGACCGTGCCCAGCCTCGACTCGCCGCTGGCGTGGTCGGGTGACGTCGCCCCGATCGCCGAGCAGCCCGCGGCCGTGGCGCCCGACGCGCCGATCGGCCGCGCCGACGAGACGCAGCTGTTCGCCCCCGTGCCCGACGCGGTCGCCCCGGTGGCCCCGGTCGCGGAGCCCGCGCCGGCGTTCGAGCCCACCGCCGTGGCGGAGCAGGTCGTCCCCGCGCCGGTCGTCCCTGCGTCGTTCGCCCCCGAGCCGGCTGCCGTCCCGCCGGCGGTCCCCGCGGCGCAGGCGGTCCCGGCCGACGTCCCCGCCCTGCCGGACTTCGCCAGCCTCGTCCGCGGCGACGACGAGCCGGTCGCCGAGCCGGCCCGTCGCGAGCGCGCCCGCCGGTCGTTCTTCTCGTTCCGCCGCAAGGCCGCCGACCCGGCGCCGGTCCGCGCCGAGTCGGCCCCCGCGCCGTCCGTCGCTCCCGCGTGGCCCGCGACGTCCGTGCCGACCCCGGCCGTCCCCGCCGCCGCCACCACGCCCACGCTGCCGCCGGTCGTCCCGGCGGTGCCCGCACCGGCTGCCCCCGCGGTACCGCCCGCGTCGGCAGCGCCCGCGGTCCCCTCGCTGCCCGCCCCCGTGGTCAACCAGTCGTGGCTCCCGGCCGCGGCCTGGGCACCGGTCGAGGAGCAGCCCGCCCCGCTCGCCGCGCCGGGCTGGTCCGCACCGCAGCCCGAGCCGACGGAGTCCGCGGCGCCCGCCGCCGAGGCCGGGTGGCTGTCCGCCCCCGGCTGGGGCACCCCGGCCGCCGAGCAGCAGCCCGCGCCGGCCTGGGGCCAGCCGGTCCCGGACCAGCCCGCGCCCCACCAGCCCGTGTTCGGCCAGCCCGCGCCGGACCAGCCCGCGTTCGGCCAGCCCGCGTTCGGCCAGCCGCTCGTCGGCCGGCCCGCGCAGCCGGAGCAGCCGGCCGCCTGGTCGGCGCCGACCGAGCCGTTCGCCGTGCAGGAGCCGGCCGAGCCGGCGTGGGCCCCGGAGGCCCCGGCCGCCGCGGTGCCGCTGCCGACCCGCACCCGCGGCGTCGTCCCCCCGCCCGCGCCGGAGCCGGCCGAGGCCGCCCCTGCGGCGGAGCGTCGTCCGCACCGCGACATCAGCGCCTGGGCGTCCTCGTGGTCGCCCGAGGGCGGTGCCGTCCCGCAGCCGTCGGGCGCCCCGTCCTGGTCCGCGCAGCCGTCGCCGGCCGTCCCGGGCGCCCAGCCCGCGGAGGCACCGGCCCGGCGCCCGGGCGGGATGGACACGGAGGCCGCCGCGATGCTCGCGCTGCGAGCCGACATCCAGGAGCAGGCCTTGAGCGAGCTGAGCCAGCTGTCCGCGTACCGTCCGCAGGTCGTGGACCGGCCCGCCGGCGGCTCGCTCACCCGACGGGTGCCGACGGCGATCCCCGCCGCTCCCGAGATCTCGACCCCGGACCCGGGTCAGGCGACGGCGCGTGACGCCGACGGCCTGCGCGACCGGCTGTCGAGCTTCCAGTCCGGGACCCGCCGGGGGCGTCGTGCCCTCGGGGAGCCCGACCAGGGGCAGACCGACTCCGAGCCCCGCACCGAGTCCGACCACCAGCCCGTCCCGCCGTCGCCGTCATGGTGACACCGTCCCCGCAGCCGCCCACCGCGTCTGCATCACGTCAGGAGGATGTGTGACCACCCTCAGCACCGAGGCAGCCAACTTCGGCTGGCTCCTGGACAACTTCGTCCGGACCGTGCCCGGCACCCGGCACACGCTGGTGGTGTCGGCCGACGGTCTGCTCATGGCGATGTCCGAGCAGCTCGACCGGACCAGCGGCGACCAGCTCTCGGCGATCGTCGCGGGCATGTCGAGCCTGACCCGCGGGGCGGCGCGCCAGCTGCGCGCCGGCGACGTCCGCCAGGCGATCGTGGAGATGGACAACCTGTTCCTCTTCCTCATGAGCGTGTCCAACGGGTCCGTCCTCGCCGTGGTGGCCGACGCCACGTGCGACGTCGGCCTGATCGGCTACGAGATGGCGATGCTCGTCTCGCGGACCGAGGCCACGCTCACCCCGCAGCTCATCAGCGAGATGCGGGGCAGCCTCCCCGTCGACGGCGCCACGCGCGCTCCCACCATGTGAGGTGACGATGAGCGAGAGCGAGTTCGAGACGAGGACCGTCCGCCCGTACGCCCTCACCGGCGGCCGGGTGCGCTCGGAGCGGTCCGACTACCCCCTCGAGGCACTGGTCGAGCTGCTCCCTGGCGGCGTCGCAGGCCAGGGGCTCACGCCCGAGAAGCGGGCGATCCTGCAGCACGCGTCGCACGGCTACATCTCCATCGCGGAGCTGTCGGCCCTGCTGCACCTGCCGCTCGGCGTGGTGCGCATCGTCGTGTCCGACCTGGCGGACGCGGGTTACGTCCGCGTCCACGCCTCCGACCCGGTCGAGGTCCGCACCGGTCAGTCGCCCGCCCTGTCCCTGAGCGTCCTGGAGAGTGTTCTCAATGGCATTTCCGCCCTCTGACGCCGTGGCCGGCGCGACGACCGCCGTGCCCACCGCTCGCCCGGCCGGTGACTCCGGCGCTCTCGGTGCTCCTGCGCCCACCGTCGTGAAGATCGTCGTCGCGGGCGGCTTCGCCGTCGGCAAGACGACGTTCATCGGCTCGATCTCCGACATCGAGCCGCTCAACACCGAGGCCGCGATGACCGAGCACTCGGTCGGCGTGGACGACGCGGGCGGCCAGACCGACCGCAAGACCTCGACGACCGTCGCCATGGACTTCGGCCGCATCGCGTTGCCGGGCTCGCTGTGGCTGTACCTGTTCGGCACCCCGGGCCAGGACCGGTTCCTGTTCATGTGGGACGACCTGGTGCGCGGCGCGATCGGCGCTGTCGTGCTGGTCGACACCGACCGGCTCGACCAGTGCTTCCCGGCCGTCGACTACTTCGAGTCGCGCGGCATCCCGTTCGTCGTGGGCGTGAACTGCTTCGACGGCGTCGCGAAGCACCGGCTGGAGGACGTGCGCGAGGCCCTGGCCATCCCGGCGCACGTCCCGGTGCTGTACACGGACGCGCGCTCGCGCACCGCGACGAAGCAGACGCTGATCTCCCTGGTGCAGCTCGCCATGGAGCGGCTCCGCAAGGCCTGAGGCGGTCGACCCGCACGCCGACGATAGGGTGCGTGGCGTGCGGGTCTACGCCGATGGTTCGGCGCTCGTCCGCTACCTCCCGGGACAGCAGCACGCCGAGGACTGGCAGAGGTGGGCGGCCGGTCACGAACCGGAGCTCCTGGTCACGTCGCTGTCCCTGAGCGAGCTGCGCCACGCAGCCGCCCTGGCGCCGACGGACGTCCGCGCGCTCGCGCACGCCGTGGCGGACCGGCTGGAGGTGGTCCGGTACTCGGACCAGGCCCTGCGCTCGGCGGCGTTCAGCAGCGGGGTGCTGTCCCCGTTCGCGGCCCTGCACCTCGGGGTGGCGGTGGCCCAGCCCGGTGTGACTGCGGTCGCGACCTACGACCGCGGCCTGGCGGCGGTCGGGGCGATCCACGGGCTGGCGATCGTCTCTCCCGGCCTGCCGGACCTCTGGTGGGACGCCCCGGCCTGACCGCGGGTCAGGCGGTGCGGACGGCCGCGCGTCAGGCGGTGCGGACGGCCTCGGTGCTCGCCCGGACCACGAGCTCCGTCGGCAGCGGCTCCAGCGTGCCGGCCGCGAGGTCCTCGCCCGTGAGGTGGGCGTGCAGCCGGTCGACGGCGACGGCGCCCGCCTGCTCCAGGGGGATGTGCACGGTGGTCAGCGCCGGGGTGAGCAGCGCGGACAGCGAGATGTCGTCGAAGCCGACCACGCTGAGCCGCTCCGGCAGCGCGAACCCGAGCCGCGTCAGCCGCCCCAGCAGGCCGGCGGCCATGATGTCGTTGTAGACGACCACGCCGGTCACGCCGGCGAGCAGGGCGTCGTCCGCGGCGGCCGCCCCGCCCTCGACCGTCGGGGCGTAGCTGCCGACCACGACGCCCTCGCACCCCGGTGCCGCGGTCGCGTCGACGAACGCCGCGCGGCGCTGCGCGTTGGACCGGCTGGTCGTGGGCCCGGCGACGAAGCCGATGCGCCGGTGCCCGAGGGCCTGCAGGTGCCGCACGGCCCGCTCGACGCCGCCGCGGTTGTCCACCGTCACCGGCGGCACCACCAGGGCGGCCGGTGGCCCGGTGCGGCGGTTCACCAGGACGACGGGGCGGACGGCGGCGGCCTCCGCGAGGTCGTCGTCGGACATCCGGGGTGCGCAGAGCACGATCGCGTCGACGTTGGGCGCCAGGGTGCGCACCAGCTCGAGCTCCGTGCCGGGGTCCTCGTCGCTGTCGGCGAGCAGCACGGAGTACCCGTACCGGCGGGCCTGGCGCTGCGTGCCGCGGACGACGTCGGAGAAGAACGGGTTCGACAGGTCGGGCACCACGATGCCGAGGGCACCGGACCGGCCGGTCTTCAGGGAGCGGGCCGCGCCGCTCGGCCGGTAGCCCAGGTCCTCGGCGATCTCGAGGATGCGCTGCCGCGTCGCGGGGTCGACCTTCTCGGGGCGGGTGAACGCCCGGGAGACGGTCGACGCGGAGACCCCGGCGCGGTCGGCCACGTCGCGGACCGTCGATGCCACCGCGGAACCCCTCCTCGTGCCGGCGCCGCCCGGTGCCGCGCTGCGCCACATCGTACGGGCCGCGTCGCATGCAGTCGTGTGCATGACACAGGCACCGTTCGCGCCCGGCGCGCGCCCAGCACGTCGGGACATTCGTCCTGACCGCGGGGCTGTCGGCGCCGCAACGATGCACACGTGTGCACGCCACGGTGCACCCGTCGATCCGCTCCGGACAAAGGACGTCCCATGACCACGATCGCCCCGTCGACGCCGCGCGCCCTGGCCGTGCACCCCGACCGCGCCCTGCCGCTCGATCCCCGCCAGCGCGACGTCGCGCGCGAGATCTACGCCGAGACGGCCGGCCTGCCGCTCATCTGCATGCACGGCCACGTCGAGGTCGAGGCGTTCGCGGACAACCGGCCGTTCGCCGACCCGGCGCAGCTGCTGGTCGTCCCCGACCACTACGTGACGCGGATGCTGGTCTCCCAGGGCGTCGCCCCGGAGGCGCTCGGCATCCCGCGCGTCGACGGCGGCCCGGTCGAGACCGACTCGCGCGCCATCTTCCGCCGGTTCTGCGCCGGCTGGCCGCTGTACCGGGGCACCCCGTCGCGCTACTGGCTCGAGCACGAGCTCGTCGAGGTGTTCGGCGTCGACGTCGAGCCCAGCGAGGGGACCGCGGACGCGATCTTCGACCGGGTCGCCGCCCGGATCGCGGAGCCCGGCTTCCGCCCGCGTCAGCTGCTCGACCGGTTCTCCATCGAGCTGCTGGCCACGACCGACGCGGCCACCAGCCGCCTCGAGCACCACGCCCGGCTCGCGGCCGAGGGGCTGGGGGAGCGGGTCGTCCCGACGTTCCGGCCCGACGCGGTGGTCCACCTGGACCGCCCGGCGTGGCGCGCGGACGTCGCCGAGCTCGCGGAGGTCAGCGGCATCGCGACGGACACCTACGCCGGGTACCTGGCCTCGCTGCGGGAGCGCCGCGCCGCGTTCGTCGCCGCCGGCGCGCTCGCCAGCGACCACGGGCACCTCAGCGCCGACACCACGCCGCTCGACGCGTCGGTCGCCGCGGACCTGTACGCGCGGGCGCTGCGGGGCGAGCCCGGGTCGGTCACCCCGGCCGAGGTGCACGCCTTCGCCGCGCACATGCTGTTCGAGATGGCGCGCATGGCGTGCGACGACGGGCTGGTCATGCAGATCCACCCCGGCGTGCTGCGGGACCACCACGACGGCGTGCTCGCCGCGCACGGGCAGGACAAGGGCTTCGACATCCCCGTCGCGACCGAGTTCACCCGGGCGCTGCGGCCGATGCTGCAGGCGTTCGGCACGGACCCGCGGTTCCGCGCGGTGCTGTTCACCGTCGACGAGACCGCGTACAGCCGTGAGCTCGCCCCGCTGGCCGGTGCGTACCCCTCGCTGCGGCTCGGGGCGCCCTGGTGGTTCCTCGACTCCCCGGAGGGCATGCGCCGGTTCCGGGAGACGGCGACCGAGACGGCCGGGTTCTTCAACACCTCGGGCTTCGTCGACGACACGCGCGCCTACGCCTCCATCCCCGCCCGCCACGACCTGTCGCGACGCGTCGACGCCGGGTTCCTGGCGCGGCTGGTCCTGGAGCACCGGCTCCGCCACGACGAGGCCGTCGAGACCGCGATCGACCTCGCGTACCGCCTGCCGCGCCTGGCCTACGCCCGCCGGGCCGGCTGAGCCGCGGCGACCGCCACCCCTCTTCCCCCCCACCGACGCGAGGACGACGATGACCACCGCACCCCCGACCC
>NZ_CABEGA010000010.1 GCF_901521055.1 Cellulomonas hominis
GTTACGGCGGTCATAGCGAAGGGGAAACGCCCGGTCCCATTCCGAACCCGGAAGCTAAGCCCTTCAGCGCCGATGGTACTGCACTCGCCAGGGTGTGGGAGAGTAGGACGCCGCCGGACACCATTCACGAAGAGCCACCCCATTTGGGGTGGCTCTTCGTGTTTCCCGGACCATTCCCACCTGCGCCGGCACCCGCACGCGACGACGCGCCCGCCCGCCCCTGCGGGCGTTGGTCCCCGGTGCGCCGAGATGACATCGCCCGCCTGCGCCCGACGCCACACGCACAGGCCACCGCTGCCATCTCGACGGGCGCACGCGTCGCCCCGGCCGCCCTCCGCCGTTCAGGCGGGCGGCCACCCCGCCGTCGTTCTGGTGGCCGCCCGACGCCTTTTCGGTGGCCGTTCACGTGGGGCCGGCACCTAGTTGCGTGGCGGTTTCAGCTCGGGGTGCTCCGTGCCCGCGATGATGCATCCAGAAGCCAGCGACCTCGTCGGGGCGCTGCGGGGGAGCGGATTCGTCGCCGATCTGTGCCGGTCGGTCAGCGGCGCACCCGGTAGCGCAGGTGCAGCACCCGGTTCCCCCGGAGAGCCACGTCAGGGCCGTCCAGCAGGTGCTGTGCGTCGACCGCACCGAAGAAGCGCTTGCCGGACCCGAGCACGACGGGCGCCACGTCCATCCGGACCTCGTCGACGAGGCCCGCGGCGAGCACCTGGCCACCGACGTCACCGGCGGCGACCTCGACGGTGCGGTCACCCGCCAGCTTCTGCGCCGTGGCCACGGCCGCCTCGACGCCCTGCACGAAGTGGAACGGCGCCGCGGGGTCCCAGCCCTCCGGCGGCGGCCGGTGCGTCACGACGACCACGTGGTCGATCCCGCTCGGCGGCGTGCCCTCCCAGCCGTCCGTGAGGTCGAAGACGTGGCGGCCGACGACGGTCACACCGATCTCGTCCCAGTACGGCCGGGTGTAGTCGTACGAGGTCTGGGACACGGTGAGGGCGCCGCTCTCGTCCAGCGGGACGTCCCCGTCGGTCAGCCAGTCGAACAGCGGCCCGGGCTGGTCGTCCTGGTCCGCGATGAAGCCGTCCACCGACACCGAGCCGTACATGACGACCTTGCCCACGGGCTGGCCTCCGCTCTGAGGACGTCGAGACGTCCTCAGTCTGACGGCACGGGCGCTGCCGTGCCAGCATCTGCGGTGGGTCAGGCGGGGACGAGGTAGAGCACACCCAGCGGGGGCACACGCACCGTCGCCGAGAACGCGCGCCCGTGGTACGGCTCGGGACGGGCCTGCACCTGACCCAGGTTGCCCACGCCGGACCCGCCGTACTCGGTGGCGTCCGTGTTGACGGCCTCGATCCAGGTCCCGCCCTGGGGCAGCGCGAGCCGGTAGTTCTCGTGCGGGACGCCCGAGAAGTTCACGACGACGGCGACGACGTTCCCGCGGTCGTCCCGGCGCAGGTACGCCAGGACGTTCCGGTCGGCGTCGTTCGCGTCGATCCACTCGAACCCCTGCGGGCTGTGGTCGAGCGTCCACATCGCGGGGTGCTCCCGGTAGAAGCGGTTGAGGTCGCGGACGGCCGCCTGCACGCCTCGGTGCGCCTCGTGGTCGAGCAGGTACCAGTCGAGCGAGCGGGACTCCGCCCACTCGGTGCCCTGCGCGAACTCGGAGCCCATGAACAGCAGCTGCTTGCCCGGGTGGGACCACTGGTACCCGAGCAGCGCCCGGACGCCGGCGCGCTGCTGCCAGTCGTCGCCGGGCATCTTCCGCAGCAGGGAGCCCTTGCCGTGCACGACCTCGTCGTGGCTGATCGGCAGGACGAACTGCTCGGAGAACGCGTAGACGAGCGAGAACGTGGCCTCGTGGTGGTGGTAGCGGCGGTTGATCGGCAGCTCCGCGAGGTAGCGGAGCGTGTCGTTCATCCAGCCCATGTTCCACTTCAGGCCGAAGCCGAGGCCGCCGCCGCTGGTGGGAGTGGTGACGCCGGGCCAAGCGGTCGACTCCTCGGCGATCATCATGACGCCGGGGGTCCGCCGGTACGCGGTGGCGTTGGCCTCCTGCAGGAACGCGATCGCCTCGAGGTTCTCGCGGCCGCCGTGCTGGTTGGGCTGCCACTGGCCGGGCTCGCGTGAGTAGTCGAGGTAGAGCATGGAGGCGACGGCGTCGACCCGCAGGCCGTCGACGTGGAACTCCTCGAGCCAGTAGGTGGCGTTGGCCACCAGGAAGTTCCGGACCTCGTTGCGGCCGAAGTTGAAGACGTACGTGCCCCAGTCGGGCTGCTCGCCGCGCATCGGGTCCGGGTGCTCGTACAGCGGGGTGCCGTCGAACCGCGCGAGCGCCCACTCGTCCTTCGGGAAGTGCGCGGGGACCCAGTCGAGCAGGACGCCGATGCCCGCGCGGTGCAGGGTGTCGACGAGGTACCGGAAGTCGTCGGGGTGCCCGAACCGGGAGGTGGGCGCGTAGTAGGACGACACCTGGTAGCCCCAGGACCCGCCGAACGGGTGCTCGGAGACCGGCAGGAACTCGACGTGCGTGAAGCCGAGGTCGAGCACGTACTCGGTGAGCTGCGCCGCGAGCTCGCGGTAGGACAGGCCCTGGCGCCAGGAGCCGAGGTGCACCTCGTAGATGCTCATCGGGCCGGCGTGCGGGTCGTGGGAGCGCCGGCGCTCCAGCCACTCCTCGTCGCCCCAGCCGAAGACGGACTCGACGACGACCGAGGCGGTCGCCGGGGGGATCTCGGTGCCCTTGGCCAGCGGGTCGGCCTTCTGCCGCCAGCCGCCGTCGGCGCCCAGGATCTCGAACTTGTACCGGGCGCCGGCGGTGACACCGGGGACGAAGATCTCCCAGACGCCCGAGTCGCCGAGCGACCGCATCGCGTGGGTGCTGCCCTGCCAGTGGTTGAAGTCGCCGACGACCCGGACCGCGCGCGCGTTCGGCGCCCACACGGCGAAGGCGGTGCCCTCGACCTGGCCGAGCGCGCCGGGGTAGCGGTGGATGTTCGCGCCGAGGACGGTCCAGAGCTCCTCGTGCCGTCCCTCGCGGATGAGGTGCCGGTCGAGCTCCTGGACGGTCGGCAGGTACCGGTAGGGGTCGTCGACGCGGGTCGTCTCGCTGCCGTACGTCACGTCGATGCGGTAGTCCACCACCTCGTCGTGGGGGAGCAACGCCGCCCAGACGCCGTCCTGCTCGTGCGCGGCGGGCGTGCTGGCGTCCGCGGTCACCACGACGACCTGGTCGGCCAACGGGCGCAGGGTCCGGACGACGACGCCGCTCGGCGTGACGTGGGGGCCGAGCACGGAGTGCGGGTCGTGGTGCGTCCCGGACGCCACGGCGCGCAGCGTCTCGGGGTCGACGGTCACGGGCGACGTCTCTGCCGGGCGGTTCATGTCCCTACCCAACCACCACCGCGACGTTCCCGCAGCCAGAGGGCGTGCGGGCCCCGTCGTGGCACCGGGACGCGCGTCAGCCGATCAGCCGCTGCACCGCGCGCAGCGGGATGGCGAGCCACGTCGGACGGTTCCGCGCCTCGTAGACCGCCTCGTACAGCGCCTTGTCGAGCTCGAGCACGCGGAGCAGGTGCGCGCGGGTCGCGGGGTCGAGGTCCCCGGTCTCGGCGGAGTACCCCGCGAGGAACGCCGTGCGGGCGACCTCCGTCCAGGCACCCGGTGCGCCACCGACGGCGGCGGCGTAGTCGAACGAGCGCAGCATGCCGGCCGCGTCCCGCAGGGCGAGGTCGGGGCGGGTGCGCTGCGCGACGGGGACGAGCGGCTCGCCCTCGAAGTCCAGCACGTACCAGGTGCCGTCGCCGCGGAGCACCTGACCGAGGTGCAGGTCGCCGTGCACGCGCTGCCGGGGCGGGACCTCGGCGAGCAGGCGGGTGCGCTCGGCGAGGGCCGCGACGGCCTCGGCGTGCTGCTCCAGCTCCGGGACGGCCTCGACGGCCCACGCGAACCGTGCGGCCAGCCCGTCCGCGACGACGCCGGCCGCGGGGGACAGCCCGGGGTCCGGCTCGGCGGCGTGCCGGCCGGGCGAGTCGGACGGGCCCGGCGACCCGGACGAGCCGTCGGACGCGGGCGGCTCGCCCGCCGCGGTGGCGTCGTCGGTGGGCAGCGCCTCGGACAGCGCCCGGTGCATCTGCCCCACGACGGCCCCGAGATCCTGCGCCAGGTCGGCGAACGACTCGCCGCGCCGTGCCAGCTCGCACGCCAGCTCGAACCCGTCGGTGGCACCGGGCACGAAGGCGCTGAGCACGCCGAGGTGCCCGTGCGCCGTCCCGTCGCCGTCGGGCCACTGCGCGCCGAGCCACGCCAGCGGCCGCGGGACGTGCGTCCAGCCGACCTCGGCGAGGGCGCGCGGCACGTCGACGTCCGGGTTGTCCCCGTCGGACAGGCCGCGGAACACCTTGAGCATCGCGGTGCTGCCGTCGGGGCCGGCGCCGGGGAGGATCACGGACGTGTTGGACTGCTCGCCCGGCAGCACCTTCGGGGTGCCGAGCCCCGACGCGGGCGCGGCCTGGGCGCCCTCGGGGCGGTCGGCCTCGGCGAGCCAGGCCCGCTCGAACTCGGGCCGGCCGGCGCCGTCCAGCACCGCGGTGCCGTCAGGCAGGCGGCCGACCAGCGCGGGGTCGTCGGCGTCGACGCCGGCGCCGCTCAGCACGAGCGGCACCTGCAGCACCGCGCCGGTGCCGGCCCCCTCGGCGCGCAGCAGCAGCAGGCGGACCTCCGCCGCGCCGTCGGGGTCCGTCAGCGTCAGCCCCCCGATGGCGCTGATCCGCGCCTCGGTGCCCTTCACGGGGAACCAGCGCCGCCCGGGCAGCCACGGCCCGAGCAGCGCGGCGAGGGCGTCGTCGCGCTCCTCGTGGGCCACCTGTCGATCGGTCACGCCTCGGTCACCGCCAGCCAGTAGAAGTCGCGGGAGCCGAGCGTCATCGACACGGTCCCGTCCGCCCCGACGGTGGGGAAGGCACCCCCGCCGAACACGTCCCGCAGCCCCGCGCCGGCCAGCGACGCGGGCAGCCGCAGCGTGCTGGCCCGCGCGGTCGACGCGAGGTTCGCCACGACCACCAGGGTCTCCGTCGGCGTGCGCCGCAGGAACGACAGCACCGCCTCGTTGTCGCCCGGCACGACCTCGAACGAGCCGAGCCCGAGCGCCGGGTGGTGCCGCCGCACGGCGAGCATGCCCCGCACCCAGTGCAGCAGCGACGTCGTCTGAGCGAGCTGCGCCTCGACGTTGACGTTGTTGTAGTGGTGCACGAGCGACTGGATGACCGGCAGGTACAGCTTGCCGGGGTCGGCGGTGGAGAAGCCGGCGTTCCGGTCCGGCGTCCACTGCATGGGGGTGCGCACCGCGTCCCGGTCGGGGAGCCAGATGTTGTCGCCCATGCCGATCTCGTCGCCGTAGTACAGGCACGGGCTGCCCGGCAGGGACAGGAGCAGGGCGTGCGCGAGCTCAACCTCCTTGCGGGAGTCGTCGAGCAGCGGCGCGAGCCGGCGCCGGATGCCGATGTTCGCGCGCATCCGGGAGTCCGGCGCGTACCACCCGTACATGGACGCGCGCTCCTCGGTGGACACCATCTCGAGCGTCAGCTCGTCGTGGTTGCGCAGGAACGTGCTCCACTGCCCGCCGCCGGGGATGTTCGGGGTGTCGGCGAGGATGTCGACGATCGGTGTGGCCCGCTGGTCGCGCAGGGAGTAGAAGATCCGCGGCATCACCGGGAAGTGGAAGCACATGTGGCACTCGGGCTCGTCCTCGGTGCCGAAGTAGTCGACGACGTCCTCGGGCCACTGGTTCGCCTCGGCGAGCATGATCCGGCCCGGGAACTCCCGGTCGATCATGGCGCGCAGGTCGCGCAGGAACCGGTGCGTCTCGGGGAGGTTCTCGCAGTTGGTGCCGTCGCGCTCGTAGAGGTACGGGACGGCGTCGAGCCGGAAGCCGTCGACCCCCAGCCGCAGCCAGAACCGCGCGACGTCGTGCATCGCCTCGACCACGCGCGGGTTGTCGAAGTTGAGGTCCGGCTGGTGGCTGAAGAACCGGTGCCAGAAGTACTGCCGCCGCACCGGGTCGAACGTCCAGTTGGACGTCTCGGTGTCGACGAAGATGATGCGGGCGTCCTGGTACTTGGTCGGCTCGTCCGCCCAGACGTAGAAGTCGCCGTAGGGGCCGTCCGGGTCGGACCGCGAGGCCTGGAACCACGGGTGCTGGTCCGACGAGTGGTTCATGACCAGGTCGACGATGACGCGCATGCCCCGCTCGTGCGCCGCGGCCACGAGCGTGGTGAAGTCCTCCAGCGAGCCGTACTGCGGGGCGACCGCGGTGTAGTCCGACACGTCGTACCCGCCGTCGCGCAGGGGCGAGGGGTAGAACGGCGGCAGCCACAGGCAGTCGATGCCGAGCCACTGCAGGTAGTCCAGGCGGGCGGTCAGCCCGCGCAGGTCGCCGCTGCCGGTGCCGTCCGAGTCGGAGAACGACCGGATCATCACCTCGTAGAACACGGCGGTGCGGTACCACTCGGGGTCGGCGCGCAGGCCGCCCGCGTCGGCCTGCGGCACGGGCGGCTGGCGACGCTCCGGCAGTGCGGTCACCGCGATCTGCCCCGTCATGGGGCCCGTGCCGTGCGGGCCGGTGGCGTGCACCGCGGGTGCGGCGCCGACCGTGGCGTGCGCGGCGGGCGCGTGGGTCCCGGGCGCGTGGGCCGCCCCGGGCACGTGCGCACCCGTGGACGTCCCCGTGGTGGGCAGGGAACCGCCGGCGGACGCCGACGGCAGGGCGCCCGTCGTCCCGTCGTGGCTCATCCGCGCTCCACCTGCACCACGTGCGCGACCCGGCTGTACGGGTCGAGGCGCACCCAGGGCCGGCCGTCCCAGGCGTAGACCTCCTGGGACAGCACGTCGTGGGCCACGAACCGGGCGCCCGGCTCCAGCCCCAGGGCCTCCAGGTCCAGCTCGACGACGCCCTCGTGCGCGCCCCGCGGGTCGATGTTGACGACCACGACGACCGTGTCCGCGACCCCCGTCGGCGACAGGTGCGCCGGCAGGTGCCGCGAGAACGCGACGAGCGCCGGGTCGGTGGTCGGGTGCACGGTGAGGTTGCGGAGCTGGCGCAGCGCGGGGTGCGCGCGGCGGATCGCGTTCAGCGACCGCAGCAGCCGCGCGATGCCCAGCGGCTCGGCGGCCGCCCAGTCCCGCGGCTTGAACTCGTACTTCTCGTTGTCGATCTGCTCCTCGACGCCCGGGCGCGGGACGTCCTCGACCAGCTCGTAGCCGGAGTAGATGCCCCACGTCGGTGCGCCGAGCGCCGCGAGGACGGCGCGGATCGCGAAGCCCGCGGTGCCGCCCGTCTGCATGTAGGGCGTGAGGATGTCGTGGGTCGTCGGCCAGAAGCTCGGCCGCATCCAGGACCCGCGCTCGTCGGAGACCTCCGCGAGGTACTCCTCGAGCTCCTCCTTGGTGTTCCGCCAGGTGAAGTACGTGTACGACTGGTGGAACCCGACCCGCGCGAGGTTGAGCATCATGGCCGGGCGGGTGAACGCCTCGGACAGGAACACGACCTCGGGGTGGCTGCTGCGGACGTCCGCGAGGATCCGCTCCCAGAACGACAGCGGCTTGGTGTGCGGGTTGTCGACGCGGAACGCGGTGACGCCGTGGTCGATCCACACCTGGAGCACCCGGCGGATCTCGGCGTAGATGCCCTCGGGGTCGTTGTCGAAGTTCAGGGGGTAGATGTCCTGGTACTTCTTCGGCGGGTTCTCGGCGTAGGCGATCGTGCCGTCCAGCCGCGTGGTGAACCACTCCGGGTGCTCGGCGACCCACGGGTGGTCGGGGGAGCACTGCAGCGCCAGGTCGAGCGCCACCTCCAGCCCGTTCTCCCGGGCGCGCGCCACGAAGGCGTCGAAGTCCTCGAACGTGCCGAGCGCCGGGTCGATGGCGTCGTGCCCGCCGTCCGGCGAGCCGATCGCGTACGGGGAGCCCGGGTCGCCGGGGCGGGCGTCGAGGGTGTTGTTACGGCCCTTGCGGTGCGTGGTGCCGATCGGGTGGATGGGCGTCAGGTACACGACGTCGAACCCGAGGCCCGCGATGCGCGGCAGGTCCTCGGCGGCCGTGCGCAAGGTGCCGGTGCTCCACGTGCCGGTGGCGTCGTCGTACGTCGCGCCGATGGACCGCGGGAAGATCTCGTACCAGGCGCCGGTCAGCGCGAGCGGACGGTCGACCACCAGCGGGTACACCGGGGACGGGCTGACCATGTCGCGGACGGGGTGCGCGGCCAGCACCTCGCGGACCTCGGCGGCGAGGCCCGCGGCGAGGCGGACCTCGGCGGGCCGGTCGGCGTCCCGCAGCGCGGTCACGGCGTCGCGCAGCAGCTGCTGCCGGTCGGCGGGGATCGAGACGCCCGCGTCGTCGGCGCTGCGCTCCGCGGCGCGCTCCAGCAGCCGCGCTCCCTCCTCCAGCACCAGGTCGACGTCGACGCCGGCGCCGACCTTGAGCGGGGCGTCGTGGAGCCACGTGCCGTACGGGTCGGACCAGCCCTCGACGCGGAACCCCCAGGAGCCGGGCTCGTCGGGGATCAGGCGCGCCTCGTAGCGGTCCAGGCCCGGGGCGATGTCCACCATCGTCGCGCGGGACCGGTCGCGGCCGTCGGGGCCCACCAGGACGGCCGTCGCGGCGCAGGCGTCGTGCCCCTCGCGGAACACCGTCGCGCGGATCGGCACCGCCTCGCCGACGGTCGCCTTCGCCGGCCAGCGGCCCGCCTCGGCGACGGGGGAGACGTCGACGACGGGGATGCGGCCGATCGGGGCGCGCGCAGCCGTCGCGGGCGGGGCGACGGGCGCGGGCGGGGTGGCCGTCGAGGACGCGCGGCTCCGCCGGGTCGGCGCCGCAGCGGCGGGAGCGGGAGCCGCCGGGACCGGCGGGGCCGGCGGGACCGGCGGGACCGGCGGGACGGAGGCGCTGGTGGTCCCGGTGGGCGACTCGGCGGCCACCGCGGGGGCCGTCGAGCGCGTGCGGGCGCGGCGCGGAGCGGGCTGGCGCGGCGAGGGGGTCGACGTCACGGTCCGAACCTATCCACTGGTGCCGGGGACCGGCATCCGGACGAGGCGCGCGCCGGCGGGCGGGGACCACTCAGTGGGACCGAAGTGCTGTCGTGACGCCCCAGGTCGTGCGTACTCTCGGGCGGTGTGAGAGCCATCCGCCGATTCACCGTCCGCACCTCGCTGCCTGCTGAGCTCGCCGACCTGGACGAGCTCGCCCACAACCTCCGGTGGTCGTGGCACGCACCGACCCGCGACCTGTTCGCCCACATCGACCCGGAGGTGTGGGACGAGGTCGGCGGGGACCCGGTCGCCCTGCTCGGCGCGCTGCGTCCCGAGCGGCTGGCCGAGCTGGCCGCCGACCCGGACGTGGTGGCCGGCGTGCGCGCCGCCACCGCCGACCTGCACGAGTACCTCCAAGCGCCGCGCTGGTACCAGCGTCGCCAGGCCTCCGACCCGACGCTGCCCTCGGCCATCGCCTACTTCTCCCCGGAGTTCGGCATCACCGCCGTGCTCCCGCAGTACTCCGGGGGCCTCGGCATCCTGGCCGGTGACCACCTCAAGAGCGCGTCCGACCTCGGCGTGCCGATCGTCGGCGTCGGCCTGCTGTACGGCTCCGGCTACTTCAAGCAGTCGCTCACCCGGGACGGCTGGCAGGTCGAGACCTACCCCGTGCTGGACCCCGACGGCCTGCCGCTGACGCTGGTGCGCGAGCACGACGGCACCCCGGCGGTCGTGCGGATCGCCCTGCCCGGCGACCGCACGCTGCACGCGCACATCTGGACCGCCACGGTCGGGCGCGTGCCGCTGCTGCTGCTGGACTCCGACGTGCCCGAGAACGACGACGCGGCCCGCAAGGTCACCGACCGGCTGTACGGCGGCGGTGGCGAGCACCGGCTGCAGCAGGAGCTGCTGCTCGGCGTCGGCGGCGTGCGCGCCCTGCGCGTCTGGTCGCGGCTGACCGGCGCGCCGGAGCCGGAGGTCTACCACACCAACGAGGGGCACGCCGGGTTCCTCGGGGTGGAGCGGATCCGCGAGCTCGTCACCGGTGCCGAGCTCGGGTTCGACGAGGCGCTGGAGGCCGTCCGCGCCGCGACGGTGTTCACCACGCACACGCCGGTCCCGGCCGGGATCGACCGGTTCGAGGCGCAGCTCGTGCAGCAGTACTTCGGCGGCGCGAACGCGACGGAGGGCGTGCCGGTCGAGCGGGTGCTCGCCCTGGGGGCGGAGGACTACCCCGGCGGCGACCCGCTGATGTTCAACATGGCCGTCATGGGCCTGCGGCTGGGCGGGCGCGCGAACGGCGTCTCCCTGCTGCACGGCGAGGTGTCCCGCGACATGTTCAGCGGGCTGTGGCCGGGCTTCGACGACGTCGAGGTGCCCATCACGTCGGTCACCAACGGCGTGCACGCCCCCACCTGGGTGGACCGCCGGCTGGTGGACCTCGCGGCGGAGCGGCTGGGCGGGGAGGAGATCGCCAGCGGCCTCGGCTGGCTGCGCACCGACGCGATCACCGACGAGGAGCTGTGGGCGATGCGCCGGACGCTGCGCGCGCAGCTGGTGGCGGACGCCCGGCGCCGGGTGCGCTGGTCGTGGTCCCGCCGTGGTGCGAGCCCGGCGGAGCTCGGCTGGGTGGACGACGTGCTGTCGCCCGACGTGCTCACCATCGGGTTCGCGCGCCGGGTGCCGACCTACAAGCGGCTCACGCTCATGCTCCGCGACCCGGAGCGGCTGACGGCCCTGCTGACGCACCCCGAGCGCCCGGTGCAGCTGGTCATCGCCGGCAAGTCCCACCCCGCCGACGAGCAGGGCAAGCGGCTGATCCAGCAGCTCGTCCGGTTCGCCGACGACGCCGGGGTGCGCCACCGCATCGTGTTCCTGCCGAACTACGACATCGCCATGGCGCAGACCCTGTACCCGGGCTGCGACGTCTGGCTGAACAACCCGCTGCGCCCCCTGGAGGCCTGCGGCACGTCCGGCATGAAGGCGGCGCTCAACGGCGGGCTGAACCTGTCCATCCTCGACGGGTGGTGGGACGAGTGGTTCGACGGCGAGAACGGCTGGGCGATCCCGACGGCCGACGGCGTCGAGGACCCGGACCGTCGGGACGACCTCGAGGCCGCCGCGCTGTACGACCTCATCGAGCACCAGGTCGCCCCGCGGTTCTACGACCGGGACGAGCGGGGGCTGCCGCTGCGGTGGCTGGAGATGGTCCGGCACACGCTGGCCACGCTCGGGCCGAAGGTCCAGGCGACGCGGATGGTGGCCGACTACGTCGAGCGGCTGTACGCGCCCGCCGCGGTCGCGGGCCGCGCGCTCGGGGGCGGCGACGGGTTCACCGGCGCGCGGGAGCTCGCGGCGTGGAAGGGCCGCGTCCGCTCGGGCTGGCAGCACGTCCGGGTCGACCACGTCGAGTCCGGCGGCGTCGGCGAGGTGCCGCAGGTCGGCGACGCCCTGCACGTCAAGGCGTACGTGACGCTGGGCGACCTCGCGCCGGAGGACGTCGAGGTGCAGGTCGTGCACGGCACGGTGACCGAGGCGGACGAGCTGCACGGGTACGCCGTCGACCCGCTGGCGCTGGCCGAGACGTACGAGGCCGGGCGGTACGCGTTCGCCGGGGACGTGCTGCTCGACTCGTCCGGCCCGTTCGGGTACAGCGTGCGGGTCGTGCCGCGGCACGAGGGCCTGGCGTCGGTCGCCGAGGTCGGACTGGTCGCGAACGCCGGCTGACCCCCGGCGCTGACGAGGCCCCGTCCGGTGCGTCCGGGCGGGGCCTCGTCCGTGCCGCTCAGGCCACGTAGACGCGCAGGCTGAGCGGCTCCAGCACCGCCCGGGTGCCGGCGTCCTGGTGCAGCCCGCCGTTGACGTCCGCGCCGTGCGCCTCGTCCGGGTGCTCCCACGTCGAGTCCCACGCGAGCTCCCAGCGCGTCGGCCGGTCGTCGGCGAGCACGACGTCCATCGGGTCCAGCGACCCGTTGACCACCACGAGCACCGTGTCGCGGTCGACCACCCGCAGCATCTGGAGCGTGCGCAGGTCGGCGTCGTGCCACCGCTCGTGGGTGAACACGGCGCCCGACGGGTCGAACCACGTGAGGTCGGGCCGCCCGTCCTCGCCGGGCCGGCCGGTGAAGAACCGGTCGGTGCGCAGCGCCGGGTGCGCCCGCCGCAGCGCGGTGAGGTGCCGGGCGGTCGCGAGCAGGTCCTGCCGCCAGGGCGCGAGCTCCCAGGACACCCACGACAGGTCGGTGTCCTGGCAGTACGCGTTGTTGTTGCCGCGCTGCGTGCGGCCCATCTCGTCGCCCGCGGTGATCATCGGCGTGCCCGCGGCCAGCAGCAGCGTGGCCAGCAGGTTCCGGATCGACCGGCGGCGCAGCGGCACGATGTCGGAGGCCACGGAGTCCGCGCCGACCGGCCCCTCGACCCCGTGGTTCCACGACCGGTTGTCGTCCGAGCCGTCGCGGTTCTGCTCGCCGTTCGCCTCGTTGTGCTTGTGCTCGTAGGCGACCAGGTCCGCGAGGGTGAAGCCGTCGTGGGCGGTGACGTAGTTGACGCTCGCGCGGGGCCCGCGGGCGAGCGGCGGGTCGGAGTGCCCGAACAGGTCGACGGACCCCGACAGCCGGGTCGCGAGGTCCCGGACGCGGTGCTCGGGCAGGCCGTGCGCGGCGCGGGCGGGGTCGGCGAGCCAGAACGAGCGCACCGAGTTGCGGAACTTGTCGTTCCACTCGGCGAACGGCATCGGGAACTGCCCGGTCCGCCACCCGCCGGGCCCGACGTCCCACGGCTCGGCGACGAGCTTGAGCCCGTGCAGCGCCGGGTCGGTGGCGGCGGCCACCAGGAACGGGTGGTCGGGGTCGAAGCCCCCGTGCCCGCGACCCAGCGTCACCGCGAGGTCGAACCGGAACCCGTCGACGCCGACCTCCTGCGCCCAGTACCGCAGGGAGTCGAGCGCCAGCCGCACGACCTCCGGGCGGCGGAAGTCGAGCGTCGAGCCCGTCCCCGTGACGTCGGCCAGGGCCGCGGGGTGCCCGCCGTCGTGCAGGTAGTAGACGCCGGAGTCGAGCCCGCGCCAGGACAGGTGCTGGCCGCCCATCCCGCCCTCGCAGGTGTGGTTGTAGACCACGTCGAGCAGCACCTCGATGCCGGCCTCGTGCAGCGCGTGCACCGCGGTGCGCACCTCGTCGAGCACAGCGGCGGGTCCGGCGGCGCGGGCGGCGGCCGTCGCGTAGGGCGCGTGCGGGGCGAAGAAGCCCAGGGTGCTGTACCCCCAGAAGTTGGTCAGCCCCTTCTGCACCAGGTGCGGCTCGGAGGAGAACGCGTGCACCGGCAGCAGCTCGACCGCGGTCACCCCCAGGGCGCGCAGGTGCTCGACCACCAGCGGGTGCCCGAGGCCGGCGTACGTCCCCCGCAGGTGCGGCGGCAGGCCGGGGTGCCGCAGGGTCAGGCCGCGGACGTGCGCCTCGTACACGACGGTGTCGGACCACGGGGTGTACGGGCGGTTCGCCGCGGGGTCGACCGCGTCCCCGGCCCCGCGGTGCCCCGGGCGGCGGTCGACGACCACGGCGTGCGGCACGTGGGCGACCGAGTCGCGGGGGTCGGCGGGACCGTACGGGTCACCGGCCAGCGCGTCGTCCACCACGTGCCCGTACGTCGCGGGGCCGTGGTCGACCTCGCCGAGCAGGCCGTACGCGTACGGGTCGACCAGCAGCTTCGCGGGGTTGTACCGCAGGCCGGACTCCGGCTTCCACGGCCCGTGCGCGCGCAGCCCGTAGCGCTGGCCGGGCCGGACGCCGGGCACCCGGGCGGCGAACACGCCGAGCTCGGGGCCGGCGAGGCGGACGCGGCGCTCGGCCCAGCCCGTCGGCGCGGCCGGGTCGGGGTCCAGCAGGCACAGGTCCACGGCGTCGGCGTGCGGCGCGAGCACGGCGACCTCGACGCCGTCGTCCGTCACGTGGACGCCGAGCCGGGGCGGTCGGCCGTGGGTGGTCGGGGTCGTCACGTGCCCATTCTGGCCCCGGACGGCGGCGCTGCCTGCAGCGGGACCCGTGGCGGCGGGGAAGCGGGTGCTGCGCGGGCGTGCCGGTGGTCCGGTGCCCGGGGTCCCCGGGGCGGGTAACGTTCCCGACGTGAGAATCGTGGTGTGCGTCAAGCACGTGCCCGACATCCAGTCCGAGCGCGCTCTGGGGCCCGACGGCCGCCTGGTGCGCGACGGCGGTGACGGGACGATCAACGAGCTGGACGAGAACGCCGTCGAGGCGGCGGTCGTCCTGGCCGAGCAGACACGGGACGCGGGCGGCGAGGCGGAGGTCGTCGTCGTCACCGTGGGGCCCGACGACGCGGAGGACGCCGTCCGCCGCGGGCTGCAGCTCGGCGCCGACGCCGCGGTCCACGTCCTCGACGACGCGGTCGCCGGCTCGGACGTGTTCGGCACCGCCGCCGTGCTCGCCGCGGCCGTCCGGCACGTCGGGGACGCCGACCTGGTCGTGACCGGGATGGCGGGCCTCGACGGGCTGACGTCGCTGCTGCCGGCGGCGCTCGCGGACCTGCTGGACCTGCCGCAGCTCACCCTCGCCGCGTCGGTCACGCTCGCCGACGGGGCCGTGACGGTCCGGCGCGACCTCGACCACGCCACCGAGGTGCTGACCGCGCCGCTTCCCGCGCTGGTGTCGGTGACCGACCGCGCGAACGAGCCGCGGTACCCGAACTTCCAGGGCATCATGGCCGCTCGCAAGAAGCCGGTCGAGACCCTGACCCTCGCCGACCTGGGCGTCGACCCCGCGACCGTCGGGGCCGCCGGTGCCCGCACCGAGGTCGTGGAGGCCGCCCCCCGGCCGCCCCGCACCGACCGGGTGCTGGTGAGCGACGACGGCCAGGCCGGTGCCCGGCTGGCCGCCTGGCTGGTCGAGCGGGAGCTGATCCGGACGACGCCCGCGACGGGAGAGGTGCTGTGACGGCGGAGGTGCTGGTCCTGCTGGACCACGCGGACACGGGTGCCCTGCGGGGCAACGTGCTGGAGCTGGCGACGGCCGCGCGCGACCTGGCGGGCGGCGGCGAGGTGCACGGCCTCTGGGTGGGCGACGAGCCGCTGGACCCGGCGCTGCCGGTGCTCGGCCGGCACGGCGTCTCCGTCGTGCACGCGATCACGACCGGCGACGCGGACCCGCGCCTGACGCCCGTGCTCGCGGAGGTGCTCGCCGACGCCGTGCGGGACACCGGCGCGCGCGTCGTGCTGACGCTGTCGACCTTCGAGAACAAGGAGGCCGCCGCCCGGCTCGCCGTCGCCACCGGGGCGGGCGTCGTCACCGACGCCGCCGCGGTCGAGCGGGACGCCGAGGGCCGGGTGGTCGCCGCGAAGACCGTGCTGGCCGGCACGTGGACCACCCGCTGCGCGATCCGCACCGACCTGGCGGTCGTCACCCTCAAGGCGGGCGCCGTCGTCTCCCGGCACGTCGAGGAGGAGGCGCCGCTGATGCCGGAGGTGCGGTCCCGCGAGGTGACCGTCCCCGAGCGCGCGACCCGCGTGCGGGTCGTGGAGCGCGTGACGCAGGAGCCGTCGGACCGCCCCGACCTGGCGTCGGCCGACGTGGTCGTCGTGGGCGGGCGCGGCACCGAGGGCGACTTCGCGCCGCTCGAGGCGCTCGCGGACGAGATCGGCGCGGCCGTCGGGGCGACCCGCGTGGCCACCGACGAGGGCTGGGTCGGGCACGAGGCCCAGATCGGCCAGACGGGCGTCACGGTGTCCCCGCGGCTGTACATCGGCGCGGGCGTGTCCGGCGCGGTGCACCACCGCGGCGGCATGCAGGCGTCCGGGACGATCGTCGCGATCAACAACGACCCCGAGGCGCCGATCTTCGAGATCGCCGACTACGGGATCGTCGGGGACCTGTTCGCCGTCCTGCCGCAGCTCACCGACGAGATCCGCCGCCTGCGCTGACCGCGGTCGGGCAGCGGGTCAGGCCAGCGCGCGCAGCCAGGCCACGGCGTGCTGCGCCTGCGCGGCCTGGAACCGGCGCAGGTTCGGGATCCCGACGGGCGCCGGCTGCAGGGCGCCGTGGGCGAAGTACCCGGCCAGCCCCGCGACGGCCGCGCGCAGCCGCTCCGGCTCCACGCCGCGCGACGCGGGCCGCGACCAGAAGAGGTCCTGCGGGGCGCCGCCGCCCTGCATCGCGACGCTGGGCAGCATGAACGCCAGGTCCAGCCAGCGCGCGCCGACGCTGGCGTGCGGCCAGTCGATCAGCGCGACGCGGCCGCCGTCGTGGTCGTGGTCGATCATCACGTTGTCCGCGCGGAGGTCCCCGTGCACGAGCGCGGTGCCCTCGCAGGCGGCCAGCGCGTCCTGCTCCCACGCGACCAGCAGGTCGAGGTTCGCGAGCGCCCACTCACCGGTCTCGCCGGCCCGCGCGGCCAGCCGGAGCACGTCCTCCGCGGGCTCCGCCGCGATCCGCCGCCAGCCGGTGAAGTCGTCCTGGAGCTGGTCCGCGGTCGAGGGCAGCTCGTGGCCGGGCAGCGGCTCCGCCTCGGCGAGGGTGTCCAGGGCGCGCAGCACCACGGCGAGCTCGTCCGCGCGCCACGGCAGCAGCGGGGGCCGGCCGGCCGAGACCTCGAAGCCCAGCAGCACCCAGTCGCCGTCGTCGTCGGACCACAGCAGCCGCGGCGCCGGCACCTGCGGGGGCAGCGCGGCCGCGGCGCGCACCTCGGCGCGGGCGAGCTGGGGGGACTCCGGGTTCTGCTCCGGGGAGACCGCCTTGACGAAGACGCCCTGCCCGTCGGCGAGCTCCAGCACCGCGGCGAACCCCGGGCTGAACCCGGTGGTCGCGCTGGTCTCGGCGGTCACCTGGGACCCCGCGAGCTCCTGGATCCGGGCGCGCACCGGCCGCGGCAGGTCGCGCCAGTCCAGGCGTTGGCCGCTGAAGGCCAGCGGAGGCGTCGTCGCGTCGTCGGCACTCACGGGGCACATCCTGCCAAAACGATTCGTAGACTCGTGCGGGTGAGCGCGTATCTGGACCACGCGGCCACGACGCCCGTGCTCCCGGAGGCGGCCGCCGTCCTGGTCGAGCACCTGTCCCGCACCGGCAACCCCTCGTCCCTGCACGCCTCGGGCCGGTCGGCGCGGCGGGCCGTCGAGGAGGGCCGCGAGCGCCTGGCCGCCGCACTGGGCGCCCGGCCGAGCGAGGTCGTGCTCACGGGTGGCGGCACCGAGGCGGACAACCTGGCGGTCAAGGGCCTGTTCTGGGCGCGCGCTGCGCAGGACCCGGCCCGGCGCCGGGTGCTGGTGTCGGCCGTCGAGCACCACGCGGTCCTGGACCCGGCGTTCTGGCTCGCCGAGCACGCGGGCGCGGAGATCGTGCTGCTGCCCGTCGACGACGAGGGCCGGGTGCGCCTCGATGCCCTGCGCGACGAGCTGGCGGAGCACGGGGACACCACGGCGCTGGTGTCCGTCATGTGGGCGAACAACGAGGTCGGGGCGCTCCAGCCGCTCGCCGAGGTGGTGCGGCTGGCGCACGCGCGCGGCGTGCCCGTGCACGCCGACGCGGTGCAGGCCGTCGGGCAGGTCCCGGTGGACTTCGCGGCGTCCGGGCTCGACGCGATGACGGTGTCGGCGCACAAGGTCGGCGGTCCGGTCGGGGTGGGCGCGCTGCTCGCGCGTCGCGACCTCGGTCTGGTCCCGGTGCTGCACGGCGGCGGGCAGGAGCGCGGCGTGCGGTCCGGGTCGCTCGACGTGCCGGCGATCGCCGCGTTCGCCGTCGCCGTCGAGCGCGCCGTCGCCGGCCGCGAGGCCACCGCCGCCCGGCTGTCCGGCCTGCGCGACGCGCTGGTGGCGGGCGTGCGTGCCGCCGTGCCCGACGCGGTGCTGCGCGGGCCGGCCGATCCCGCGCTCCGGCTGCCGGCGAACGCCCACTTCACGTTCCCGGGCTGCGAAGGCGACTCCCTGCTCTACCTGCTCGACACCGCGGGGGTCGAGTGCTCCACCGGGTCGGCGTGCCAGGCCGGCGTCCCGCAGCCCAGCCACGTCCTGCTCGCGATGGGCCTGGAGGAGGCGGAGGCCCGCGGCGCGCTGCGGTTCAGCCTCGGCTGGCCGTCGACGCAGGCCGACGTCGACGCCCTGCTGACCGCGCTGCCCGGGGTCGTCGAGCGGGCGCGCGCCGCCGGGCTCGCGGGACGCGCGCGGGCGGGGGTCGTCTGATGCGCGTGCTCGCAGCCCTCTCCGGCGGGGTGGACTCCGCGGTCGCGGCCGCCCGCGCGGTCGACGCCGGCCACGACGTCGTCGGCGTGCACATGGCGCTGTCCCGCGACCGCGCCCAGATGCGCACCGGATCGCGCGGCTGCTGCTCGATCGAGGACGCGGGGGACGCCCGGCGCGCCGCCGACGTCCTCGGCATCCCGTACTACGTGTGGGACCTGTCCGAGCGGTTCGAGGACACGGTCGTCGCCGACTTCCTGGCCGAGTACGAGGCCGGCCGCACCCCCAACCCGTGCGTGCGGTGCAACGAGCACATCAAGTTCGACGCCCTGCTGGACAAGGCGCTCGCGCTCGGCTTCGACGCCGTGTGCACCGGCCACTACGCCCGCGCGACCACCGGCCCGGACGGGACGCCCGTGCTCCGCCGCGCCGCCGACCTCGCGAAGGACCAGTCGTACGTCCTCGCCGTCATGGGGCCGCAGCGGCTCGCGCGGGCGATGTTCCCGCTCGGCGACGTCGCCTCCAAGGAGCAGACGCGCGCCGAGGCCGCCGCGCGCGGGCTGAGCGTGTCCGCGAAGCCGGACTCCTACGACATCTGCTTCGTCGCGGACGGCGACACCCGCGGGTTCCTGCGGGACCGCCTCGGCTCCCGGCCGGGGGAGGTCGTCGACGCCGACGGCACGGTGCTCGGCACGCACGACGGCGCCTACGCGTACACGGTCGGGCAGCGCAAGGGCCTGCAGCTCGGGCGGCCGGCGCCCGACGGGAAGCCCCGGTACGTCCTCGCGATCGAGCCCGTCGCCAACCGCGTCGTCGTGGGCGCGGCCGACGCCCTCGCGGTGGATTCGGTCGACGCGACCGACGCGGTCTGGTTCGGGCCGCCGCTCGCGGACTGGACCGCGTGCCGCCTGCAGGTCCGCGCGCACGGCGCGACCGTGCCGGTGCGCGCCCGGGGCACGGCCGACGGCGGGCTCGAGATCCGCGTCGACGGGGACCTCAAGGCCGTCGCGGCCGGGCAGTCCGCCGTGCTGTACGGCGGCGCCGACGACAGCGTGGTGCTCGGCCAGGCGACCGTCGACCGCACGCGCCGCCGCGTCGCCGCGGGGACCCCGGCGTGACGGCGGTCAGCGGCACCGGCCCCTGGCCCGGCACGGACCCGCTCGAGGCCCAGCAGGCGGTCGTCGGCGACCTGACGGACCTGCCCGACGGGATCCAGGGCCTGCCGTGGGCGGTGCGCCTGCCCGCGCGCGGCCCCTACGGCACCCTCGCCGCGCACGCCCTGGGCCTGCTGGCCGACATGCCGTCGGACCTCGGGCCGCACGGCTGGCGGCTCGCCGACCGGCCCGGCCTCGACGCGAACCGGCTCGCGTCGGCCCGGCGCGCGGACCTCGACGCGCTGGCGGTCGCCGCCCACGGCTACGACGGGCCGCTCGTCGTGCCGGTGTCCGGTCCGCTGACGCTCGCGGCGAGCGTGTACCTCGCGCGCGGGGACCGGGCGGTGGGCGACCCCGGCGCCGTCGCGGAGCTCGTCGAGTCCCTCGCCGCCGGCGTGACGGAGCACCTGGCGGCCGTCACCCGCTCGGTCCCCGGCGCGCGGCCGACCGTCCTGCTGCACGAACCGCTGCTGGCCCAGGTGGTCGCGGGGGTGCTCCCGTCGTTCTCCGGGTACGCGCGGCTGCGCGCGGTCCCCGCACCCGTCGCCTCCGAGCACCTGGCCCGGGTCGTCCGGCTCCTGCGGGACGGCGGCGCCGGGTCGGTCGTGCTGCATGTCGGCACCGGCGCGCCGGCCGTCGGTGCCGCGCGCGGCGCCCGGGCCGACGCGCTCGGGATCGACGTCGGAGGCCTGGACGAGCGGTGGTGGGAGACCATCGCCGAGGCGGTCGAGGGCGGCACCCGGCTCTGGGCCGGCGTCCCGCAGCCGGCCACCTCCCAGTGCGCGGGCCCCGACGTCCGCGGTGTCGCCGACGCGGTGCTGCGCGGGTGGGAGCGGGTCGGGCTCGAGCGGACCGGGCTGCGTGACGTGGTGCTGCTCGCACCCGCGGGTCCGGCCGTCCCGGGCGGCGAGGGTGTCGACCCGGCCGCGGCACGGGCCACGCTGGCGACCGTCGCCCGGGCGGCGGCCCTGGTCGCCGAGCGGGCCGAGGCGTGAGCGCGGAGGGCCGGGGCGTGAGTGCGCCTGACGGGGTCGTGCGTCGCGGTCCCGGCGTGCGGCGGGCGGCGCTGCTCCTCGCGGGGTCGGGTCTGGCACTGGTCGGGCTGGTGGTCCTCGCGGTGCTGTGGGTCGGCCTGGCCGGCGCGACGCTGCGGACCGGCCTCGCGCAGGACGGCACCTGCGTGGCCGCCGCGACCGCGGGGGAGGGCGACGCGGCCGTGACGTCCTCGATGCTGCCGCCGCGGGCCGTGTGCACCTGGACGGTCGACGGGCGCCCGGAGGAGACGGTCCTCGCCGAGCGCTCGCCCGCGGTGGCGGGCCTCGCGGCCGGTGCCGCGGCGGTGGGGCTCGCGACGGTCGCGGGGACGCTGCTGTGGTCGGCGCTGCAGCGCCGCCGGGCGGCACGCCTCCGCCCGGCCGCCTGACCCGGCCGCTTGACCGGCCCCCTGACCCGGCCGCCTGACCCGGCTGCCTGACCCGGCTGCCTGACCCGGCTGCCTGACGCCCCGGGCCACGCGCGACTGCGGGTGCGGATTCGTGCCGGCACGCCGCCCGGTCGAGTGGAGCGTTGCGCCGGACACGCCGACGGCGTGTCGGCCGAACGCTCCACCCGGTCGGTGGTGGCGGGACCGTGATCGTCGTCCAGCCACTCATCTGGGTGTGGACCCGTGCGGGCCGGTCGCCCAGCGTCAGGCGGGTGGACGGTGAGCTGCAGCGTGTGGTGGGACGGAACATCCGGCGGATCAGGGACGGGCGCGGCCTCAGTCAGGAGGCGCTCGCGGACGACATCGACGTGCACCGCACCTTCCTGGGCGCGGTCGAGCGCGGGGAACGGAACCTCACGCTGCAGACGGTCGAGCGCCTCGCGCAGCGGCTGGGCGTGCCGACGAGCGAGCTCCTCGACGCGGGCGGGGGCGCCGGCGGCACCGGCGGCGCCGGCGGCACCGGTGGCCCGGAGCGCACCGGGGGCGCCGAGGGCACCGAGCACCGGGCAGGCGGCGCGGGCACCGAGGAGGCCGTGGCCAGTGCGGACGGCGTCGGCAGCGCAGGCACCGCGGGCGGCCGGGCGCCCGGCGCCGACGCGGGCGCCGAGGGCAGCGGGGACACGGCCGGTACGGCGTCCGGCTGAGCGCTCGACCCCCTCGCCGGCCAGAGGTCCCACCTGCACACTTGTCCGTCGTGCTACTCATAGGTCTGTAGACGGACAAGTAGCGAGGCCCGGACCGTGTCCGGGTGGAAGGTGACCTGCAGCGAGTGGTCGGTCGGCACGTCCGACGCATCCGGATCGACCGTGGCATCAGCCAGGAGGCGCTCGCGGACGCCCTCGGCTACCACCGGACGTACCTCGGTGGGATCGAGCGGGGTGAACGGAACCTCACCCTGCGCTCGGTCGAGCGGCTGGCCGAGGGGCTCGCGGTGGATGTCCGGGTCCTCCTGGAGAAGTCCGAGAAGTCCGAGATGTCCTGACAGGTCCGCCTGTGGACGACCGCCCCCCGATGTCGGTGCCCCCACCCATGGTGTTCCCACACGAGGGGCGCCGCCCCGGATCCCCTCGCGAGGCGAGCTGAGGAGGAGCCGTGGGAACGAGTGAGGACCGGCCGGACTGGCAGCGGGAGGAGTGCCCGCCCTGGTGCGTGGTGCTGCACGGGCAGGACGACCACGAGCGGGACCGCAAGCACGTGAGCGCGTCGCTGTCGGTGCCGGTGCACCAGCTGCTCGCGGAGGTGGGACCGGTGGTGTCGCCGTTCGCCGAGCCGGAGGTGACGGAGGTGCCGGGCGGCGTCGAGCGCACCGCCCAGGTGGACCTCGCGGTGGCGCTGCACCGCCGGGACGGGGAGGCCACGACCTGGCTCTACGTCGGTGACGGGGCGGAGCAGTCGCTGGAGCTGACGGTCGAGTCCTGGTCCCGGCTGGCCCCCGCGCTGGACCGCGCGCTGGACCGGGCGCGGCCGTGACGGGCAGCCGGGTACGTGTCGGCGCTGCGGGGCATGATGTGCCGGTGGACGCGACACGAGCCGAGACGACGACCCCCGACGACGCCGGTCTGGACGAGGCGGCGGCCCGCCAGCTCTGGTCGGACCTGGCGGACCGGGTGCGCGAGCTGCAGTTCGCGTACTACGTCCGGGACGAGCCGCTGGCGAGCGACGCGGAGTACGACGTCACGATGCGCCGCCTCGAGGCCCTCGAGGACGCGTACCCGGCCTACGGTCTGCGTACCCCCGACTCGCCGACGCAGAACGTGGGAGGCACGTTCTCGACGGAGTTCCGGGCGGTCGACCACGTGGAGCGGATGCTCTCGCTCGACAACGCGTTCTCCGCGGAGGACGTCGCGGCGTGGGCCGAGCGGGTCCACCGGGACCTCGAGCGGTCCGCGGACGCGGGCCTGCACTACCTGACCGAGCTGAAGATCGACGGGCTGGCGATCGCGCTGCTCTACGAGCGGACGGGGGACGGCCCGGCGCGGCTGGTCCGCGCCGCCACGCGTGGCGACGGGCGCACCGGCGAGGACGTGACGCTGAACGTGCGCACGATCGGCAGCATCCCCGACACGCTCGCCGGGGACCCCGCCACGCACCCCGAGCAGATCGAGGTGCGTGGGGAGGTGTTCCTGCCGGTCGCGGCGTTCGAGCGGCTGAACGCGGCCCAGGTGGCGGCGGGCAAGGCGCCGTTCGCCAACCCGCGCAACGCCGCCGCGGGGTCCCTGCGCCAGAAGGACCCGCGGGTGACCGCCGGGAGGCCGCTGCAGATGTACGCCCACGGCATCGGCGCCCTGCGCTGGGGCCCGGGTCGCGCCGCCGGGCTCGAGCGGCAGTCCGAGGTGTACGACCTGCTGGCCGGCTGGGGCGTCCCCGTCTCGCCGCACAGCCGGGTCGTGCCCGGGCTCGCCGGCGTGCAGCAGATGATCGACCACTACGGCGCGCACCGGCACGAGGTCGAGCACGAGATCGACGGCATCGTCATCAAGGTCGACGAGATCGCCCTCCAGCGGCGCCTCGGCGCCACCAGCCGGGCGCCCCGGTGGGCGATCGCGTACAAGTACCCCCCGGAGGAGGTCAACACCCGGCTGCTCGCGATCGAGGTCAACGTCGGTCGCACCGGCCGGGTCACCCCGTACGCCGTGATGGAGCCGGTGCGGGTCTCGGGCTCGACCGTCGCGATGGCGACCCTGCACAACAAGGACGTCGTCGCCGCGAAGGGCGTCCGGCCCGGGGACATGGTGGTCCTGCGGAAGGCCGGCGACGTGATCCCCGAGATCGTCGGCCCGGTGTCGGCGCTCGCGGACGACGGCTACCCGCGCACCGACTGGACCATGCCGACGCAGTGCCCGGAGTGCGGGTCGACGCTGCGTCCCATGCGTGAGGGCGACGTCGACCTGCGGTGCCCGAACGCCCGGACGTGCCCCGCGCAGGTGCGCGGCCGCGTCGAGCACATCGGCTCCCGGGGGGCGCTGGACATCGAGGCGCTCGGCGAGGTGACGGCCGCGGCGCTAACGCAGCCGGAGGTGCCCGACACCCCGCCGGTCGTGAACGAGGCGGACCTCTTCGACCTCGTCGCGTGGCCCGCCGACGCCACCCCCGAGGAGCGCGAGCGCGTCCGGGAGCGGAGCTTCGCGCTGCTCAAGCGCGTGGAGGTCGTGGTCCGCGACCCGGAGTCCGGGGAGCCGCGCGTGGACGACGACGGCGTGGTGCGCCGCCGGACGCCGTTCCGCCGGCGCCTGACCTTCAGCGTCAAGGCGCGCCGCGAGGCCGAGGCCCGCGGGGAGTCCCTGCCCCCGTACGAGGAGGTGCCGTCCGAGCAGGCCAAGACGCTCCTGGACGAGCTGGACGCGGCCAAGACCAAGCCGTTCTGGCGGGTGCTCGTGGCGCTGAGCATCCGCAACGTCGGTCCGACCGCCGCGCGCGCCCTCGCGCAGCACTTCGGGTCGATGGACGCGCTCCAGGAGGTGCTCGCCGACGCCGGGAACGCCCGCGCGACGCTGTCCGCCGTGGAGGGCGTCGGCCCGACGATCGCCGACTCCATCGTCGACTGGTTCGCCGAGGACTGGCATGCCGAGATCGTCCGGCGCTGGCGCGACGCCGGCGTGGTCATGCGCGACGAGACCGACGAGTCGGTGCCCCGGACGCTGGAGGGCCTCACGGTCGTCGTCACCGGCAGCCTCGAGGGGTTCAGCCGCGACCAGGCCAAGGAGGCGGTGCTGTCCCGCGGCGGCAAGGCGTCGGGCAGCGTCTCCAAGAAGACCGACTACGTGGTGGTCGGGGAGAACGCCGGCTCGAAGGAGGCGAAGGCCCGCGAGCTCGGGCTCCGGGTCCTCGACGAGGCGGGGTTCGTGGCGCTGCTGGCGCAGGGCCCGGCGGGGGTGGGCGACCTGCCCGCGGACGAGACTGCCGCCGACGAGGCGGCGACGGACGAGACGGCCGCGGACGAGGCGGCGACGGACGAGACGGCCGCGGACGAGGCGGCGACGGACGAGACCCCGTGACCGGCGTGCACCTCCGCGTCGCGCGGCCCGACGAGTACGACCAGGCGGGGGCGCTCACGGCGGAGGCGTACCGCGCCGACGGGCTGCTCGCGCTGGACGAGGACTACGAGACCGAGCTCCGCGACGCGGCGCAGCGCGCCCGGGAGGCCGTGCTGCTCGTCGCGACGGTGCCGGCGGACCCGGACGCCCCGGTCACCGCGAGCGGCCCGGCGGCTCCCGAGGTGGTGGTGGGCACGATCACCCTCGCCCCGTACGGGACGTCGTACGCGGAGATCGCGGAGCCCGGCGAGCTCGAGCTGCGGATGCTCGCCGTCGCGCCCGAGGCCCGGCGCCGGGGAGTGGCGGAGCGCCTGATGACCGCCGCCCTGCGTGAGGCCGTCGCGCGGCGGGCGCGGCGCGTGGTCCTGTCGACGCTGGACGAGATGGCGGCGGCCCGGCGCCTGTACGACCGGCTCGGCCTGGTGGCGGCCCCGGCGCGGGACTGGGCGCACGAGTCGATCGCCGTGCGGGTGCTCACGTGGGAGCCCCCGGCGGCGCCCGGTGCGCTCGTCGAGGCGGCGACCTGGGTCCCGGCGGCGACCGAGGTCGTCGACGGCTGGCGCCTGGGTCTGTCGGCCGGGTTCACCCGGCGGGCCAACAGCGTGCTCCCGCTCGGTGCGCCCGCGGACGTCCGCGCGACGCTCGCCCGGGTCGAGGAGCGGTACGCCGCCGCGGGGCAGCCGTCCGTCGTGCGGGTGTGCTCGGCGGCGCCGGCCGGTCTCGCCGACGTGCTCGCGGAGCGTGGCTACGCGTCGGTAGCGGCGACCGACGTGCTTGTGCGCGACCTCGTCGCGGCGCCGCCCGTCGAGGTGCACACCGGCCCGGACGTCCGGGTGCGGGTCGCGGACCGGCCGGACGACGCCTGGCTCGCGGGCTGGCTCGACGTCAAGGCGGCCGGCCACGCGGTCGACCAGGGCGTCGCCCGGCGGGTGCTCACCGGCTCCCCGGCGCTGTACGTCACCGCGACGGGCCCGGACGGGGCGGTGCTCGGGGTGCTGCGCGCCGCGCTCGCCGAGGACTGGACCGGTCTGTCGTGCCTGGTGGTCGCCCCGGTGGCCCGCCGGCGCGGTCTCGGGCGGCTGCTGACCCGCTCGGCGCTGCGGGCCGCCGCCGACCGGGGTGCCCGTCGCGCCTTCCTGCAGGTGGAGGTCGCCAACCACGGTGCCGCCGACCTGTACGCGGGGGAGGGGTTCGGGCCCGCCGAGCGGTACGCGTACTGGCAGCGCTGAGCCGGTCGGTGCACGCCGGGCGACGCCGGGGACCGCGCACCATACTGGGCCGATGATCGCGATCGACCGCGCCGAGGCGCTCCAGGCGGCGGGCCTGCGGTGGACTCCGCGCTCGGGGGACCGGTTCGTGCTGAAGCAGCCGGCGCTCGCGGGCGAGGTCTTCACCATCAGCGAGATGACCATCGAGCCGCACGCCTACCCGACGGGCACCGTCCTGGGGTTCAACGGCACGACGGAGTGGGCGCTGGACTCCGTCACCCAGGACGACGCCGTGTGGCTGCCGCGCGAGGACCAGCTGCGCGAGCTCCTGGGCGGGACCTTCCGCAGCCTCGCGCGGGCGCTCGACGGGTCCTACCTGGTCGTGGTGGAGCTGCCGGGCCAGCCCGAGCGCTCGTTCGCCGCCGAGCAGGCGGCCGACGCCTACGCCGACGCGGTGCTCGCGCTCGTCTCGGCCGCCCGCGTCTGACCCCGCGGACCGGGCCTGTGGACGGCGGCGGCGACCGGCCCCCGCGCGTCTAGACTCGGGGCATGTCCTCCCTCTCTCGTGACGAGGTCGCGCGCGTCGCGGGCCTGGCGCGGATCGACCTGACCCCCGAGGAGCTCGACCGCCTCGCCGGCGAGCTCGACGTGATCGTCGAGTCGGTCGCCCGGGTCAGCGAGGTCGCCACGCCCGACGTGCCGGCCACCAGCCACCCGCTGCCGATGACCAACGTGTTCCGCCCCGACGTGCCCGAGCAGCCGCTCGCGCAGGCCGACGTGCTCGCGGGCGCCCCCGCGGCCCAGGACGGCAAGTTCCTCGTCCCGCAGATCCTCGGGGAGGAGTGACATGACCGACCTGACCCGCCTGTCCGCCGCCGACCTGGCCGCGCGGCTCGCCGCACGCGAGGTGTCGAGCGTCGAGGCCACCCAGGCGCACCTGGACCGCATGGCCGCCGTCGAGCCCGTCGTGCACGCCTACCTGCACGTCTCGGGGGACGAGGCGCTCGCCACGGCCCGTGAGGTCGACGACCGCCGCGCCGCGGGCGAGGAGCTGCACGCCCTCGCCGGCGTGCCGATCGCCGTCAAGGACGTCGTCGTCACGAAGGGCCTGCCCACCACGGCGGGCTCCCGGATCCTCGAGGGCTGGGTGCCGCCGTACGACGCCACGCTGGTCGAGCGGATCAAGGCCGCGGGCCTGCCGATCCTCGGCAAGACCAACATGGACGAGTTCGCGATGGGCTCCAGCACGGAGCACTCCGCGTACGGCGACACCCACAACCCCTGGGACCTCGACCGGATCCCCGGCGGGTCCGGCGGTGGTTCCGCGGCCGCCGTCGCGGCGTACGAGGCCCCGCTGGCCATCGGCACCGACACGGGCGGCTCGATCCGGCAGCCCGCGGCCGTCACCGGCACGGTCGGCGTCAAGCCGACGTACGGCTCGGTGTCGCGCTACGGCCTCATCGCCCTGGCGTCCAGCCTCGACCAGGCCGGTCCGGTCACCCGCACCGTCCTCGACTCGGCGCTGCTGCACGAGCTGATCGGCGGGCACGACCCGCGCGACTCGACCTCCATCCCGGAGCCCGTGCCCGGCCTGGTCGCCGCGGCGCGCCAGGGTGCGACCGGCGACCTCACGGGCGTGCGCGTCGGCGTGGTCCGCGAGCTGCAGGGCGAGGGCTACCAGGCGGGCGTGCTCGCGCGGTTCCAGGAGTCCCTGGAGCTGCTGCGCGGCGCGGGCGCCGAGATCGTCGAGGTCTCCTGCCCGCACTTCGAGTACGCCCTCGGCGCGTACTACCTGATCCTGCCGAGCGAGGCCTCCAGCAACCTGGCGAAGTTCGACGGCATGCGGTTCGGCCTGCGGGTCGAGCCGAGCGAGGGCCCGGTCACCGCCGAGCGCGTCATGGCCGCCACCCGCGGCGCCGGGTTCGGCGACGAGGTGAAGCGCCGGATCATCCTCGGCACGTACGCCCTGTCGGCCGGCTACTACGACGCCTACTACGGCAGTGCGCAGAAGGTCCGCACGCTGATCCAGCGGGACTTCGCGGCGGCGTTCTCCGCCGCGGACGTCCTGGTCTCGCCGACGGCGCCGACCACGGCGTTCAAGCTCGGCGAGAAGCTGGACGACCCGCTCGCGATGTACCTCAACGACGTCGCCACGATCCCCGCGAACCTCGCCGGGATCCCCGGCCTGTCGCTGCCGAGCGGCCTGTCGGACGACGGCCTGCCCGTCGGGTTCCAGGTGCTGGCCCCCGCGAAGGCGGACGACCGGCTGTACCGCGTGGGCGCCGCGCTCGAGGCGCTGCTGGAGAAGAAGTGGGGCGGCCCGCTGCTGGCGCAGGCCCCCGAGCTGGAGGTGTCCGAGTGACCGCCCAGACCGTCGACCTGGTCGACTACGACGAGGCCGTGGCCCGGTTCGACCCGGTCATCGGCATCGAGGTGCACGTCGAGCTCGGCACGCGCACCAAGATGTTCGACGCGGCGCCGCAGACCTTCGGCGACGAGCCGAACACGGCCGTCTCGCCGGTGTCGCTGGGCCTGCCGGGCGCGTTGCCCGCGGTCAACGGCACCGCCGTCGAGTACGCGATCCGCATCGGCCTGGCCCTGAACTGCCAGATCGCCGAGTCGTGCCGGTTCGCCCGGAAGAACTACTTCTACCCGGACGTCCCGAAGAACTTCCAGACGTCCCAGTACGACGAGCCCATCGCGTACGAGGGCTACCTGGACGTCGAGCTCGAGGACGGCACCGTGTTCCGCGTCGAGATCGAGCGGGCCCACATGGAGGAGGACGCGGGCAAGAACACCCACGTCGGCGGCTCCACCGGCCGGATCCAGGGCGCCGAGTACTCGCTGGTCGACTACAACCGCGCCGGCATCCCGCTCGTGGAGATCGTCACCAAGCCGATCGTCGGTGCCGGTGCGCGCGCCCCCGAGGTCGCCCGCGCGTACGTGCAGACCCTGCGGGACATCTTCCGGTCGCTCGGCGTCTCGGAGGCCCGGATGGAGCGCGGCAACGTGCGCGCCGACGTGAACGTGTCGCTGCGCCCGACGCCCACGTCACCGCTCGGCACCCGCACGGAGACCAAGAACGTCAACTCGTTCCGGTCGGTCGAGCGCTCGGTGCGGTACGAGATCAGCCGGCAGGCCGCCGTGCTGGACGCCGCGGGCACCGTGGTCCAGGAGACCCGGCACTGGCACGAGGACACCGGCATCACGACCGCCGGCCGCGTGAAGTCGGACGCCGAGGACTACCGGTACTTCCCGGAGCCCGACCTGGTGCCGATCGCCCCGGACCGCGCGTGGGTCGAGGAGATCCGCTCGAACCTGCCCGAGCTGCCCGCCGCCCGCCGCCGCCGGCTCCAGGGCGACTGGGGCTACGCGGACGCCGAGATGCGCGACGTGGTCAACGCCGGTGCGGTGGAGCTCATCGAGGCCACGGTGGCCGCGGGTGCCAGCCCGGCCGCTGCGCGCAAGTGGTGGATGGGCGAGCTCGCCCGGACCGCCAAGACCCAGGACGTCGAGCTCGGCGACCTGCCGATCACGCCGACGCAGATCGGGCAGCTCCAGCAGCTCGTCGACGCGGGCCGCATCAACGACAAGCTGGCCCGCCAGGTGCTCGAGGGCGTGCTCGCGGGGGAGGGCGACCCCGAGGCGGTCGTCGTCGCGCGCGGGCTGGAGGTCGTGTCCGACGACGGCCCGCTGCTCGAGGCCATCGACGCCGCGCTCGCCGCGCAGCCCGACATCGCCGAGAAGATCCGGTCCGGGAACCTCGGCCCGGTCGGCGCGATCATCGGCTCGGTCATGAAGGCCACGCGCGGCCAGGCGGACGCGGGCCGGGTCCGGGAGCTCGTGCTGGAGCGCGTCGCCCAGGCCTGAGCACGACGGCGCCGGCACGACGGCGCACGACGACGGCGGTGCACCCTCGCGGGGGTGCACCGCCGTCGTCGTGCGGGCGGGTCGCGCGGCCGGGTCGTGCGCGCGGCGCGTGCCTGCGGGCCACGCGCCGAAACATCCCGGTCACCCGCAGTGCCTAGCATCGGGTGGACGACGGGAGGCCCCATGGACAAGCCCACGCTCGAGGGCGAGATGATCCACCTGCGACCCATCCGGGCGGAGGACGCCCCGGCGATGTGGGACATGGTGAACGACCCGGACGGGCGGCGCACCACCGGGACGACGACCGTCTACACCCGCGCGCAGATCGACGCCTGGTGCGCCACCGTCTCGCAGCAGGAGGGCCGGATCGACCTGGCCATCACGGCGAACGGCTCGGACGAGTACCTGGGCGAGATCGTGCTGACCGACATCGACGAGGTGGTCGGGTCGACGAACCTGCGCCTCGTGATGCGCCCCGGCTACCGCGGACGCGGGTACGGCACCGAGGCGATCGAGCTGGTGCTCGGGCTGGCGTTCGACGGGATCGGGCTGCACCGCGTGGAGCTGGACGTGCTGAGCATCAACGCCCGGGCGCACTCGCTGTACGAGAACATCGGCTTCGTGGTCGAGGGCCGCCGCCGGGACGCGTACCGCGACGGCGAGGGCTGGTGCGACGGGATCATGATGGCGATGCTCGAGGACGAGTACCGCGCCCGGCAGGCGGACTGACCCCTCGGTGCCGTCGCTGTGCCGGACGCGACGAGGCGCCGGTCCCGGAGGGGGGACCGGCGCCTCGTGGTCGGGCGGTGAGCGGTGCGCTCGCCGGGTCGGTCAGCGGAGCCAGGCGTGCGAGCGGACGAGCGGGAGCTCGCGCCACCGGCGGCCGAGGCCCCAGGTGTCGCCGGCCAGGGTGAACGCCACGACGACCAGCGCGAGCGCGTAGATGATGTGGTAGTCCATCACCGGGTTGGTCGAGCCCGAGGTGAGCGGCCACTCGGCGGCCCACATCATCAGCATGATCGCGGAGCCGGCCCACGCGGCGACGCGGACGCCGATACCGAGCATCACCGCGAGGCCGACGCCCAGCATGCCGAGCATGAACAGCACGTCGGTGGCGGGGCTGGCGATCGACTGGAAGAGGTCCTTGAAGGGGCCGATCACGGCGGGGCTGTTGAGGAAGCCCTGGCTCGGGGTCCCGCCGTTCAGCCAGGACTTCTCCGACGGCGTCGAGTAGCCGAGGCCGAACGTCTTGTCGAGGAACGCCCACAGGAAGATGAACCCGGTGGCGAGGCGGAGCACCGCGAGCGAGCGGCGGGCCTTCACCGTGGTGACGATGTCCTCCTGGGTCCGCACGGTCACCGATCCGGCGTCGGTGCGGTGAGTGGCTGTGGCGGTCATGATCGTGCCTTCGTGTCGTCGGGATGTCGCCTTGTGACTACATTCCCAATGTCCTCCGGGCCGGCCGGCCGCGCCCGGGTCGAAGGTCCCGATCTTCGGCGGCGCAGGCCTGCACCGCCGTCCGGGAGGGGCAGGGGCGGGACCGACGTCCCACCGCGACCCGCGACGCGCGCCGAGGCCTCAGCGCAGCGAGTGGTACGCCCCCAGGCTGACGGCGCGCTCGGTCGCGTGGTCGACGATCCGGTCGGGGTAGTCGGGGGCCGCGGACCGCGGCAGCTTCCACGGCTCGTGCACGGCCCTGCCCGGGACGTCCCGCAGCTCCGGGACCCAGCGGCGCACGTACCGGCCCGCGGGGTCGAACTTCACGCCCTGCGTCACGGGGTTGAACACCCGGAAGTACGGGGAGGCGTCGCGGCCGGTGCCGGCGACCCACTGCCAGTTGAGCTGGTTCTGCGGCACGTCGCCGTCGACGAGCCACGCCAGGAAGTGGTCGGCGCCGCGCTGCCAGCGCACGTGCAGGTCCTTGACCAGGAACGACGCGACGAGCATCCGCAGGCGGTTGTGCATCCAGCCCTCCGCCAGCAGCTGCCGCATCCCCGCGTCGACCATCGGGTACCCGGTGCGGCCGGCGGCCCAGGCGTCGAGCAGGTCCTGCTCTGTGCTGCCGTTCACCCACACGCTCTCGGGCACCACCGGGGTGAGGGACTCCCGCCGCGCCGCCGGGTGGTGGAACAGGACGTCGGCGTGGAACTCGCGCCACGCGATCTGGCTGCGGAAGGTCTCGGCGCCGTCGCCCCCGCGCCCGGCGAGGTCGGCGAGCAGGGTGCGCGGGTGGATCTCGCCCCACTTGAGCGGGACGGACAGCCGGGAGGTGCTGTCCAGGTCGGGGCGGTCGCGCTCGGTCGCGTACCGCGTCAGCGGCCCGTCGAGCATCTCCGCCCACCGGGCCAGCGCCGCCGGCTCCCCGGCCTCCGGCAGGGTCATCCCGTCGGGTACCGGCGCGTCCGGCACCCGGTCGCCACGCCCGCCGTCGACGAACGTGACCGTCGCCGCGGTCGTCGCGGCGTCGGGTGCGGGAGCCCGCCAGCCGTGCTCGGACCAGGCCCGCCGGAACGGTGTGAACACCTTGTAGTCGCCGCCGGACCCGTTGCGGACGCGACCGGGCGCGACGGCGTAGGGGGAGCCGGTGCGCACGAGGGGGACGCCGGCCTCCTCGAGGTCCCACTCGACGGCGTCGTCCCGGCGGCGCCCGAACGGCTCGTAGGACGCCGCCACGTGCACCGCCGTGGCCGCCACCTCGCGGGCGACGGCCGGGACGACCTGTCGCGGGTCCCCGTGCCGGACGAGCAGCCGGCCGCCGGTCTGGGCGTCGAGGGCCGCGAGGCTCCGCGCGAGGTACGCCCGCCGCGGTGCGCCGGCGGAGGCCCACAGCCGGGGGTCGATGACGTACAGCGCCAGCACGTCGCCCGTCCCGGCCGCCGCGTGCAGGGCCGGGTTGTCGCCCAGGCGCAGGTCGCGGCGGAACCAGTGGATGGCGGTCACCCGGCGACGGTAACGAGGCTGCGGGCGGGCCGCGAGCGGTCCCGACCCCGAGCTGCCGGCGTGGAGCGGCCGGGCAGGGATCGAGGCACCACCGGCCCGGGCGATGAGCCGATGGTGCCTCGACCGGGGTCCCTGGTGACTGGTCGTCGTCGCCAGGTGACCGGAGCGGACCGCGAGCCTGTGGCCCGGTGGCCGCCCCGGGGGAGAGACGGCCGGTGGTCCGGCACCTGACCCAGCCTGCCGCGCGGGGCCCCGCCGCGGTTGGGCCGTAGGTCCCGATGTGCGCGGGGGTGGTCAGGCGCCGGCCACGTCGTCCGCGTGGGCGTCGATCGCGTCCCGGAGGTAGACCGCGAGCCCGGGCGCCACGGCGTCGTAGGTCGCGGTGAACCGGGCGTCGTCCACGTACATCGCGCCGAGCCCGCGGTACGCCTCGGGGTCCGGGGTCCAGAACCGCGCGACCCACGCGTGGTGCCGGGCGACGAGGTCGCGGACGGCGGGGTCGTCGACGGGCGTCCCGGCGGCGAGGTGCCCCGCGAGCCGCTCGCTCACCGCCCGGCCCTCGCCCTGGTGCGCGTCCCGCTCCGCGGCGGACATGGACTCCCACGCCCGGTTGCTGCGGTCCACCGCCGGGTCGCCCCAGCGCTCGCGGGCCTCGGACTCGTGCTGCGTGTGGTCGAACCCGTCGTACATCTGCTCCGCCGGCATGGCAGCGCCCCCTTCCAGGGACTCGATGGTGGAGGCGACGGTGCGGGCCAGCCGGTCGAACCGGTCCCGCTCCGCCAGCAGCCAGGCGTGGTGCTCGCGCAGCCGCCCGGCCTGGAGCCCGGGCGACCCGTCGGGCGCGTCCGCGAGCATCTCGGCGATGGCACCGAGGCCGACGCCGAGCTCCCGGAGCACCAGCACCTGCTGCAGCCGCAGCAGCTCCCGGCGCCCGTACTCCCGCTGACCGCCCGGCGTCGTGCCGGCCGGGGGCAGCAGCCCGATGGCGTCGTAGTGCCGCAGCGTCCGCGACGTGACGCCGGACAGGCGCACCACCTCGGCGGTGGTCCACCGCTCCGCGTCGGTCGTCATGCTCCGCTCCTCGCCTCCGACGGCGGCGTCTCCGCCGTCGTCACCCGACGGTAGGCGTTGACGTCGCGTCAACCGCAAGCGCTGCTCTGGTCGCCGTGTCGGAGGGCGCTGGCATGCTCCGGACATGGATTCCGCAGACGTGATCGGACCGGGCGCCGCGACGGAGCGGGTGGACCCGCGGCACTGGCGGGTGCTGCTGATCTGGCTGGAGGCCGCCTTCCGCACCCCCGACCTGGCCGCGGGGGCCGCGTTCGTCACCCGGGTCGCCGACGCCGCGCGCGAGGTCGGCGCGCAGCCGGACCTCGTGCTGCGCCCGGACCAGGTCCACGTCCGGACCACGACCGCGACGGCGCACGGCCTCACCGAGCGTGACCTCGCGCTGGCCGCCGCGGTCACCCGCGTCGCCGATGAGCTCGGCCTCGTGGGCGACCCGGGCCTGCTCACGACGCAGGAGGTCGCGATCGACGCCCTCGACATCCCGGCGGTCGCGCCGTTCTGGCGGGCGGTGCTCGGCTACGTCACCGAGGCCGGCACCGACCCGGACGACCACGTGCTCGCCGATCCCGGGGCGCTCGGGCCCGGCTACTGGTTCCAGCAGATGGACGCGCCCCGCCCGCAGCGCAACCGCATCCACGTCGACGTCACGGTCCCGCACGACCAGGCCGAGGCCCGGGTCGCCGCCGCGCTGGCCGCGGGCGGCACGCTCGTCTCGGACCGGCGCGCGCCGGCGTTCTGGGTCCTCGCCGACCCGGAGGGCAACGAGGCGTGCGTGTGCACGTGGCAGGCGCGGGGCCAGGGGTGACGAGCGCGGCGCCGTCTCGCGGGCTGGTCGATCACAGGACGGACGGGCGAGGCGCCGGCGACCTGGGCGGACGTACCGTGACGGCGCGTCGCCGCCGCGGTGCCGCCCTGCTTGCTGAAGGAGCTTCCACGTGAGTCGTCCGCTGCGCTCTCGTACCTCGACCCACGGCCGCAACATGGCCGGTGCCCGCGCGCTGTGGCGTGCGACCGGCATGGGCTCGGAGGACTTCGGCAAGCCGATCATCGCGATCGCGAACTCGTACACTCAGTTCGTCCCCGGGCACGTGCACCTCAAGGACATGGGCGACCTCGTGGCGTCGGCGATCCAGGAGGCCGGTGGCGTCGCGAAGGAGTTCAACACCATCGCGGTCGACGACGGCATCGCGATGGGCCACGCGGGGATGCTCTACTCCCTGCCCAGCCGCGACCTGATCGCCGACTCGGTCGAGTACATGGTCCAGGCGCACTGCGCCGACGCCCTGGTGTGCATCTCCAACTGCGACAAGATCACCCCCGGCATGCTGAACGCCGCCCTGCGGCTGAACATCCCGGTCATCTTCGTGTCGGGCGGGCCGATGGAGGCCGGCAAGGCGGTGGTGGCCGACGGCGTCGCGAAGACGCACCTCAACCTCATCAACGCGATCAACTACTCCGCGGACGACGACGTGTCCGACCAGGCGCTGGCCAGCGTCGAGGAGAACGCGTGCCCCACCTGCGGCTCGTGCTCCGGCATGTTCACCGCGAACTCGATGAACTGCCTGACCGAGGCGCTGGGTCTGTCGCTCCCGGGCAACGGCTCGACCCTCGCGACCCACAGCGCCCGCCGCGAGCTGTTCCTCGAGGCCGGGCGCACGATCGTCGACCTGGCGCGCCGGTACTACGACGACGAGGACGACACGGCCGCGCCGCGCGGCATCGCGACCAAGGCCGCCTTCACGAACGCCATGACGCTCGACGTCGCGATGGGCGGCTCGACCAACACCGTCCTGCACATCCTCGCCGCCGCGCAGGAGGCCGGGGTCGACTTCACGCTGGCCGAGATCGACGCGATCAGCCGCCGCGTGCCGTGCCTGGCGAAGGTGGCCCCGAACCATCCGGACTACCACATGGAGGACGTGCACCGGGCGGGCGGCATCCCCGCGCTGCTCGGCGAGCTCGACCGCGGCGGCCTGCTCGACCACGACGTGACGAGCGTGCACACGCCCACGCTGCGGGCCTGGCTCGACGACTGGGACATCCGCGGCGGCCGCGCCACCGAGCGGGCGGTCGCCCTGTTCCACGCGGCGCCCGGCGGCGTGCGGACCACGCAGGCGTTCTCCACCTCGAACGTGTGGGAGTCCCTGGACACGGACGGCGCGGCCGGCTGCATCCGCGACGTGCCGCACGCGTACACGGTCGAGGGCGGCCTGGCGGTGCTCCGCGGCAACCTCGCCGAGGACGGCGCCGTCATCAAGACCGCGGGCATCGACCCCGACGTCTTCCACTTCGTCGGGACCGCCCTCGTGTGCGAGTCGCAGGACGAGGCGGTCGACAAGATCCTGCGCAAGGAGGTCCAGCCGGGTCACGTCGTCGTCGTCCGGTACGAGGGCCCGGCAGGCGGCCCCGGCATGCAGGAGATGCTGTACCCGACGTCGTTCATCAAGGGCCGCGGCCTGGGCAAGGTCTGCGCACTGATCACCGACGGCCGGTTCTCGGGCGGGTCCAGCGGCATCTCGGTGGGGCACGTGAGCCCCGAGGCGGCCGCCGGCGGGACCATCGGCCTGATCGAGGACGGCGACGAGATCGAGATCGACGTCGAGACCCGCCTGATCCGCGTGAACGTGCCGGACGAGGTGCTGGCCGAGCGCCGCGCCAAGATGGAGGCGCGCGAGAACCCGTGGCAGCCCGTCGACCGGGACCGCTACGTCTCGCCCGCGCTGCAGGCGTACGCGGCGATGGCGACCAGCGCCGACCGCGGCGCGGTGCGCGACGTGAGCCGGATCCGCCGCCGCTGAGACCTCGCCGGACCGCCCCGGGGGACGACCCGTGCCCCGGGGCGAGACTCCGGACCGCCACGCGCTTACGCTCGGCTCATGACGACCACCTCTCCGCAGACGCCGGACATCAAGCCCCGGTCGCGCCAGGTCACGGACGGCATCGAGGCCACCGCGTCCCGCGGCATGCTCCGTGCCGTCGGCATGGGCGACGACGACTGGGTCAAGCCGCAGATCGGCGTCGCGAGCTCCTGGAACGAGATCACGCCCTGCAACCTGTCGCTGCAGCGGCTCGCGCAGGCCGTGAAGAACGGCGTGCACGCCGGCGGGGGCTACCCGCTGGAGTTCGGCACCATCTCCGTCTCGGACGGCATCTCGATGGGCCACGAGGGCATGCACTTCTCCCTCGTGAGCCGCGACATCATCGCGGACAGCGTCGAGACGGTCATGCAGGCCGAGCGCCTGGACGGCTCCGTGCTGCTGGCGGGCTGCGACAAGTCGCTGCCGGGCATGCTGATGGCCGCCGCCCGCCTGGACCTGTCGAGCGTCTTCCTCTACGCCGGCTCGATCATGCCGGGCTGGGTGAAGCTCGAGGACGGCACGGAGAAGGACGTCACGCTGATCGACGCGTTCGAGGCCGTCGGCGCCTGCGCGCGGGGGCTGATGAGCAAGGGCGACCTGGACCGCATCGAGCGGGCCATCTGCCCGGGCGAGGGCGCGTGCGGCGGCATGTACACCGCGAACACGATGGCGTCCGTCGCCGAGGCGATGGGCATGTCGCTGCCGGGCTCCGCCGCCCCGCCGAGCGCCGACCGGCGCCGCGACAACTTCGCCCACAAGTCGGGCGAGGCCGTCGTGGAGCTGCTTCGCAAGGGCATCACCGCGCGGCAGATCATGACGAAGGAGGCGTTCGAGAACGCCATCGCGGTCGTCATGGCGTTCGGCGGCTCGACCAACGCGGTGCTGCACCTGCTGGCCATCGCGCACGAGGCCGAGGTCGACCTCACGCTGGACGACTTCAAGCGCGTCGCCGCCAAGGTCCCGCACCTGGGTGACCTCAAGCCGTTCGGCCGGTACGTGATGGCCGACGTGGACCGCATCGGCGGCGTGCCCGTCGTGATGAAGGCGCTGCTCGACGCGGGTCTGCTGCACGGCGACTGCCTCACGGTCACCGGGAAGACGGTGGCGGAGAACCTGGCGGACATCACCCCGCCGGACCCGGACGGCAAGATCCTGCGCGCGCTCGACAACCCGATCCACCACACCGGCGGCATCACGATCCTCGACGGGTCGCTGGCCCCGGAGGGCGCGGTCGTGAAGTCCGCGGGCTTCGACACCGACGTCTTCGAGGGCACCGCCCGCGTGTTCGAGCGGGAGCGCGCGGCCCTGGACGCGCTGGAGGACGGCACGATCCAGGCCGGCGACGTCGTGGTCATCCGCTACGAGGGCCCCAAGGGCGGCCCGGGCATGCGCGAGATGCTGGCCATCACCGGCGCCATCAAGGGCGCGGGCCTCGGCAAGGACGTCCTGCTGCTCACCGACGGCCGGTTCTCCGGCGGGACCACCGGCCTGTGCGTCGGGCACGTGGCGCCGGAGGCCGTCGACGCCGGGCCGATCGCGTTCGTGCGGGACGGCGACCGCATCCGGCTCGACGTCGCGAACGCGACGCTGGACCTGCTGGTCGACGAGGCCGAGCTCGCCGCCCGTCGCGTGGGCTGGGAGCCGCTGACCCCGCGGTACACCCGGGGCGTCCTGGCCAAGTACGCCAAGCTCGTGCAGTCCGCGTCGAAGGGCGCCGTCCTCATCTGAGCAGCCGGAACGCGCACCGGCGCGCCCGGGCGGCCGCTAGGGTCGGCCCGGGCGCGCTCGGCGCCCGGCGAGGGGGCGAGCGTGACGGACGAGGCGCCGGCGGGGACCACCGCCGTCAGCACCCGCGGGCTGCGGAAGACCTACCGGCACCGCGGGCGGCGCGTCGTCGCCGTCGGCGGCCTGGACCTGGACGTGCCGCTCGGCGGCGTGCACGGGTTCCTCGGCCCGAACGGTGCGGGCAAGACGACGACCATCCGGATGCTGCTCGGCCTGATCCGCCCGGACTCCGGGACCGTGCGGGTGCTGGACCGGCCGGTGCCGCAGGCGCTGCCCGAGGTGGCGCGGCGCGTGGGCGCGATCGTCGAGCAGCCCCGGTTTTTCCCCGCGTTCTCCGGGCGGCGGAACCTCGAGCTGCTCGCCGCCGCGATCGGGACGCCGCCGGCGCAGGTCGACCGGGTGCTCGCCGACGTGGGGCTCGCGGACCGGTCGTCGAGCCCGGTGAAGACGTACTCGCTGGGCATGAAGCAGCGGCTGGCCATCGCCGCGACGCTGCTGAAGGACCCGGACCTCGTGATCTTCGACGAGCCGACCAACGGGCTGGACCCCGCCGGCATCCGCGAGGTGCGGCAGACCATGCGGTCGCTCGCCGACGCGGGGAAGACCGTGCTGGTGTCGAGCCACATCCTGGCCGAGGTGCAGCAGGTCGCGGACACCGTGTCGATCGTGACGCAGGGACGGCTGGTGGCCAGCGGCCGGGTGGCGGACCTCGTCGGTGCGGCGGAGGCCGCCGAGACGCGCGTGGGCGTGCTCGAGCCCGAGCGCGCCGCGGCGGTCCTGGGTGCGCGGGGCTGGTCCGTGCGGCCGGACGGCGCCGACGCCCTGCGCGTGGTCGGCCCGCAGCCCGCGGAGATCACGCGGGCGCTCGCGGACGCGGGCCTCTACCTGCACGAGCTGGTCCCCACGCGCGCGGACCTGGAGCAGGTGTTCCTCGCGCTGACCGGCGCGGACGCGGACGGCACGGCAGCGCCGCACCAGGGCCGGCCGGCGCCGCACGGACGGCGGGTGCGGGCATGACCGGGCTGGTGCGGGTCGAGGGCCGGAGGTTCCGGTACCGGGCGGCGGTGCGCTGGCTGGCGGTCGTCGCGGTCGTCGCCGGTCTCGCGGTGGCGGCGCTCGCGTGGGGCGCGACGCGGCCGCCGTCGGCGCAGGCCGTCGCCTCGGCCGAGGAGCAGTTCGCGCAGGCGCAGGCGGACTGGGCCGAGAACGGCGAGCAGTACGTCGAGGACTGCCGCGAGGGCGAGGCGCAGGAGCGCGAGACCGTCCCCGACGCGGACTGGGCGTGCGACGACATGGAGCCGCGGGCGGAGTGGTACCTGCTCCCGCAGCCGACGTTCGCGGAGACGGCGACGTCCTGGGTCTCGGGCGTGACGATGCTCCTCCTGCTGGTCGCCTTCGCGGCGGGCATCACGTTCGTCACCGCCGAGTGGGGGTCCGGCGCGCTCGGCATGTGGCTGACCTTCGTCCCCCGGCGCGGACGGGTCTACGCGAGCAAGGTCCTGGTCGCGGCGCTGGGCGTGCTGCCGGTCACCGCGGTGGCGCTCGCGCTGACGGTCGGCGGCTCGTGGGCGGCGGCGACGGTGAACGACGCGGTCGGCGACGTCACCGCCGAGGTGTGGCGGGACCTCGGCGAGCAGGCGCTGCGCGTGCTCGCGGCGGCGGCCGTCGTCGGGGCGCTCGGTGCGGCCCTCGGCTTCCTGACCCGCAACGCGGCGGGCGCGCTCGGGATCGGCGTCGGCTGGCTGCTGGTCGTCGACTCCGCCGTCTCGGGGTTCCTGCCGCGGCTGACGCCGTGGACGCTGCGCAGCGGGCTGCAGGCGTGGGTCGACAACGGCCTGGCCTACTTCGTCGAGGTCCCGTGCCCGCCGGGGGACGGCGAGGCGTCGATGGTGTGCACCGCGCAGCGGGCGGTGTCCGTGTGGCAGGGCGGCGCCGTGGTGGCCGCGGTCGCGGTCCTCGTCGTGGTGGTGGGGGCGATGGTCTTCCGCCGGCGGGACGTGGACTGACGTCCCTGCACGGCCGCGGAACGCGTGAGAAGGTCGGAGCCATGGGCTGGACCGTCGAAGACGCACCGTGGTGGACCCGAGCCGTCGTCTACCAGATCTACCCGAGGTCGTTCCAGGACTCGGACGGCGACGGGATCGGTGACCTGCGGGGGATCATCTCGCGGCTCGACCACCTGAGCGCCCTCGGCGTCGACGTGGTGTGGCTGTCGCCGATCTACCGCTCCCCGCAGGACGACAACGGCTACGACATCAGCGACTACCAGGACGTCGACCCGTCGTTCGGCACCCTCGCGGACCTGGACGAGCTGATCGCCGAGCTGCACGCGCGTGGCATGAAGCTGCTCATGGACCTCGTCGTCAACCACACGTCCGACGAGCACCCGTGGTTCGTCGAGAGCCGGTCGTCGACGGACAGCCCGAAGCGCGACTGGTACTGGTGGCGGCCGGCGCGCGACGGCATGGCCCCGGGGCAGCCCGGCGCGGAGCCGACCAACTGGCACTCCTTCTTCTCGGGCTCCACGTGGGAGCTGGACGAGGCGTCGGGGGAGTACTACCTGCACCTGTTCAGCCGCAAGCAGCCGGACCTGAACTGGGAGAACCCGGAGGTCCGGCAGGCGGTCTACGCGATGATGCGCTGGTGGCTGGACCGCGGGGTCGACGGCTTCCGGATGGACGTCATCAACCTGATCTCCAAGGACACGTCGCTGCCGGACGGGCCCGTCATCGCGGGGGTCTGGGGCGACGGCAGCCCGCACTACACGGACGGCCCCCGGGTGCACGAGTACCTGCAGGAGATGCACCGCGAGGTGTTCGAGGGGCGCGCGGCGCAGCTGCTGACCGTCGGGGAGACCCCGGGCGTGACGCTCGACGAGGCACTGAAGTACACCGACCCGGCGCGGCGCGAGGTCGACATGGTGTTCCAGTTCGAGCACGTCGGCCTGGACCACGGGCCGGGCGGGAAGTTCGACCCGAAGCCGCTGCGGCTGACCGACCTCAAGGCGACGTTCGGGCGGTGGCAGGCCGGGCTCGCGGACGCGGGCTGGAACAGCCTGTACTGGGACAACCACGACCAGCCGCGCGTGGTGTCCCGGTTCGGCGACGACGGCCGGTACCGCCGCGAGTCGGCGAAGGCGCTGGCGACGCTGCTGCACCTGCACCGGGGGACGCCGTACGTCTACCAGGGCGAGGAGCTCGGGATGACGAACGCGCACTTCACGCGGTTCGACCAGTACCGGGACATCGAGTCGCTGAACCACGTCGCCCAGGCCCGCACGCTCGCGTCGGCGACCGACGAGCAGCTGCTGGCCGGGCTCGCGGCGATGTCTCGCGACAACGCGCGGACGCCGGTGCAGTGGGACGACTCGCCGCACGCCGGGTTCACGACCGGCCGCCCGTGGCTGGACGTCAACCCGAACCACCGCGAGCTCAACGCCGCCGCGGAGCACGCGGACCCGGACTCCGTGTTCCACCACCACCGCCGGCTGATCGAGCTGCGGCACACCGACCCGGTCGTGGCGCTCGGCGACTTCACGATGCTGCTGCCCGAGGACGAGCAGGTGTACGCCTTCACGCGCGCGCTCGACGGGGACGCGCTGCTGGTGGTCGTCAACGTGTCGGGCGACGAGCAGGCCGTCGACCTGGGGGAGGCGTGGCCGCTCGACGGCGACGGCGGCTGGGGCGACGTGGTGCTCGGAACGCACGCCGCCGAGGGCGCGCGCGCGGGCGTGCTGCGGCCGTGGGAGGCCGTGGTGGTGCGGCGCCGCTGACGCGCGGTGCCGGCCGCGGGTCGGGCCGCGGGGTCAGGCCACCGAAGTCAGGCCATCGAGCGCTGCACGTCGACGACGATCCGCGTGGGGTTCTCGAGCAGGAAGACGCGGTACGGCGCCTGCGGGTCGACCAGGCCGAGGAAGACCTGCGTCTGCCCCTCGAACGTCCCGGTGAACTCGGCGCCGGTGACGACGGTGCCGCCGGGGGTGCGGGTGCCGACCGGCAGCTCGGTGACGCCCGTCTCGAAGGGGTACCCGAGGCCCGTGACGTAGAGCGCCAGCACCCCGTCGCCGCCGAGGTCGACGACGTCCCCCGTGGGGTCCTCCACGGCGCGGTCGGTGCGCTGGACGAACCAGCCCGGGGTGCCGGTCCCGCCGAGGTCGACCACCACCCGGTCGAAGCCCTCGTGCGTGCCGATTCGCAGGCCCGTCACCGTCAGCGCGGCACCGGCGGAGGCCTCGGCGTCGCCGGTGGCGCCGAACTCCGGTGCGGCGGCGTCCGCGTCGGGGTCCTCGGTGCCCGCCGACGCGGACGGCGAGGCGGTCGGCGGGCCCGAGGGCGAGGCGGACGGCGACGCCGACGTGTCCTGCGGCGCGGGCGCCGAGGAGTGCGGCGGGTCGTCGTCGCCGGCGCCGCCGCACCCGGCGAGGGCGGCGAGCGGCACGGCGAGGGCGAGAGCGAGCAGCGGACGGTGGCGGGGTCGGCGCATCCACCGAGGCTAGGGCGCCGCCCGCCACCGCACCCGCAACCGCACCGGTGGGACGGTGGAGCGGACGAGCGGACACGCCGACGGCGTGTCCGTCCGAACCGTCCACCCGGGACCGGTGCCCCGCGCCGTTCGTCCGGAGAGTGGACCCGTGGACCACGATGTGAGACGGCGTGCTGCGGGCGTGACACCTCGGCGGGCGCGGCGTAGTGTCCTGGACATGCGGACGAACCTCCTCGTAGTACTTCCCGAGCGCGCCGGCTGAGCCCACGCACGGAAGGCTTCGTCAGCGCGCGCACCCCTCGACCGGCCCGACCCCACGGGCCCGAGGGGTTTTTTCGTGCCGACGACGCGCCACCGTCGGCACCACAGCACCCAGCAGCACAGCCGCTCCACCAGCACCGACGCCAGGAGACACCGATGGTCCAGGGCCCTCACCCGGCACCGCCCCGCAGGCCGGCAGCCCCCGGTACGTCCGCCGAGCAGCAGCAGCCGCGCCTCGCGGCCGAGCCGGCGCCGATCAGCCGCCCGCGCGCGGTCATCACCGAGCAGGTCACGGGGGCGAAGTCGATCGTCCGCTCGCTCGAGGAGGCCGGCGCGGAGGTCGTGTTCGGCATCCCCGGCGGCGCGATCCTGCCGACGTACGACCCGCTGATGGACTCCAAGCGGCTCCGGCACATCCTCGTGCGGCACGAGCAGGGCGGCGGCCACGCGGCCGCCGGGTACGCGCACGCCACCGGCAAGGTCGGCGTGACGATGGCGACCTCCGGCCCGGGCGCGACCAACCTGGTGACGCCGATCGCCGACGCGAACATGGACTCCATCCCGCTGGTGGCGATCACCGGCCAGGTCGGGGCGTCGCTCATCGGCACGGACGCGTTCCAGGAGGCCGACATCGTCGGCATCACGCTGCCCATCACCAAGCACAACTACCTGGTGACGGACCCGGCGGACATCCCGCGCACCATCGCCGAGGCGTTCCACATCGCGTCGACCGGCCGCCCCGGCCCGGTGCTGGTGGACATCGCCAAGTCCGCGATGCAGACGGACACGACGTTCACCTGGCCGCAGCAGCTCGACCTGCCCGGGTACCACCCGGTGACCAAGCCGCACGGCAAGCAGATCCGCGAGGCCGCCCGCCTGCTCGCGACCGCCCGCCGGCCGGTGCTGATGGTCGGCGGCGGCGTGATCCGCTCCGGCGCGTCCGCCGAGCTGCGCCGCCTCACCGACGAGTCGGGCGCCGCGGTCGTCACCACGCTGATGGCCCGCGGCGCGCTGCCCGACACCCACCCGCAGAACCTCGGCATGCCCGGCATGCACGGGACGGTCGCCGCGGTGGCCGCCCTGCAGAAGGCGGACCTCGTGGTGGCGCTGGGCGCGCGGTTCGACGACCGCGTGACCGGCAAGCTCTCGTCGTTCGCGCCGAACGCGACCATCGTGCACGCGGACATCGACCCGGCGGAGATCGGCAAGAACCGCACCGCCGACGTGCCGATCGTCGGCGACCTGCGCGAGGTTATCGCCGACCTGCTGCCGGAGCTCGCCCGCGAGCACGTGCAGCACGGCAAGCCGGACCTCGAGGCCTGGTGGCGCCAGATCGACACGTGGCGCGAGACGTTCCCGCTCGGCTACGACCAGCCGACCGACGGCCACCTGGCCCCGCAGCACGTCATCTCCCGCATCGGCGAGATCTCGGGCCCGGAGTCGATCTTCGTCTCGGGCGTGGGGCAGCACCAGATGTGGTCCGCGCAGTTCATCAAGTACCAGCGGCCGAGGTCGTGGATCAACTCCGGCGGCCTGGGGACGATGGGCTTCTCGGTGCCCGCCGCGATGGGGGCCAAGGTCGGCGCGCCGGACCGCACGGTGTGGGCGATCGACGGCGACGGCTGCTTCCAGATGACCAACCAGGAGCTCGCGACCTGCACGATCAACGAGATCCCGATCAAGGTCGCGGTGATCAACAACTCCTCGCTGGGCATGGTCCGCCAGTGGCAGACGCTGTTCTACGAGTCGCGCTACTCGAACACCGACCTGCACACCGGCCACGGCACGCGCCGCATCCCGGACTTCGTGAAGCTGGCCGACTCCTACGGGGCCGTCGGCCTGCGCTGCGAGACGCTCGCGGACGTGGACGCGACGATCAAGCGCGCCATGGAGATCGACGACCAGCCCGTGGTCGTGGACTTCACCGTCTCGCGCGACGCGATGGTGTGGCCGATGGTCGCCGCCGGTGTGCCGAACGACGACATCCAGTACGCCCGGGGCATCAGCCCGGCGTGGGACCGCGAAGACTGACGCGGCGAGAGAGAGACCAACCATGAGCCGTCACACCCTCTCCGTCCTGGTGGAGAACAAGCCCGGTGTCCTGACCCGCGTCGCGGGCCTGTTCGCCCGGCGCTCGTTCAACATCCACTCCCTGGCCGTGGGCCCGACCGAGCACGAGGAGATCTCGCGCATCACGGTCGTCGTCGACGTCGACGAGCTGCCGCTGGAGCAGGTCACCAAGCAGCTGAACAAGCTGATCAACGTCATCAAGATCGTCGAGCTCGAGGACGCCTCCTCGGTGGGGCGCGAGCTGCTGCTGGTGAAGGTGCGCGCCGAGGGCGCCACCCGCACGCAGGTGCTCGAGGTGGTGGACCTGTTCCGCGCGCACGTCGTGGACGTCGTCCCGGACACCGTCACCATCGAGGCCACCGGCAGCCCGTCGAAGCTCGCGGCGCTGCTCGCGGCCCTGGAGCCGTTCGGCATCCGCGAGATCGTCCAGTCCGGCACCGTGGCCATCGGCCGCGGCCCGCGCTCCATCACCGACCGCGCGCTCGAGCGCGTCAGCCGGTCCGCCTGACCCGTCCCACTGCACCACCTGTCGCACACATCAAGGAGATCCATCGTGGCTGAGCTGTTCTACGACGACGACGCCGACCTGTCGGTCATCCAGAGCAAGAAGGTCGCCGTCATCGGGTACGGCAGCCAGGGGCACGCGCACGCGCTCAACCTGCGCGACTCGGGCGTCGACGTGACCGTCGGCCTCCGCGAGGGCTCCGCGTCCCGCGACAAGGCGGCGAACGAGGGCCTCGCGGTCGCGTCGGTCGCCGACGCCGTGAAGGGCGCCGACGTCGTGGTCATCCTCGCGCCGGACCAGGTGCAGCGGCACATCTACCGCGACGAGATCGCCCCGAACCTGCGCGAGGGCGCGGCCCTGGTCTTCGGCCACGGCTTCAACATCCGGTTCGGCTACATCAAGCCGGAGGCCGGCCACGACATCGTCATGGTCGCGCCCAAGGGCCCGGGCCACCTGGTGCGCCGCGAGTACGTCGACGGCCGCGGCGTGCCCGTGATCGTCGCCGTCGAGCAGGACGCGTCGGGCTCCGCCTGGGACCTCGCGCTGTCCTACGCCAAGGGCATCGGCGGCCTGCGCGCGGCGGGCATCAAGACCACGTTCACCGAGGAGACCGAGACCGACCTGTTCGGCGAGCAGGCCGTCCTGTGCGGTGGCGTGTCGCAGCTGATCCAGTACGGGTTCGAGACCCTGACCGAGGCCGGCTACCAGCCCGAGGTCGCGTACTTCGAGGTGCTGCACGAGCTCAAGCTGATCGTCGACCTCATCTTCGAGGGCGGCATCACCAAGCAGCGCTGGTCCGTCTCCGACACCGCCGAGTACGGCGACTACGTCTCCGGCCCGCGGGTCATCACGCCCGACGTGAAGGAGAACATGAAGGCCGTCCTCGGGGACATCCAGAACGGCGCCTTCGCCGAGCGGTTCATCGCCGACCAGGACGCCGGCGCGCCGGAGTTCAAGCAGCTGCGCGAGCAGGGCCAGAACCACCCGATCGAGCCCGTCGGCCGCGAGCTGCGCAAGCTGTTCGCCTGGGTCAAGCCGTCCGACACGGACTACGTGGAGGGCTCGGCCGCGCGCTGACCCGCCTGCCCCGCGAAGGGGAGAGCCCCGCCCGACACGCCCGGCGTGTCGCGGCGGGGCTCTCCCCTTCGTCGTCGGGGTGGCCGGAGTCGGCGAGGATGGGGGCATGACGGACGACGCAGCCTCTGTGGACCACCGGCCCGAGGAGATCCTCGCCTTCTGGGAGATCGCCCGGGTGCGCGCCGGCGTGGTCCGGCTCGTGTCGGTCACGGGGCCCGACGTCCACGGCACGCTCGTGCCGCCGACGTGGTCGTTCGGGGACAACCCGGCGCTCGCGGACTCGCTGCTGGCGGCGGTGCTCGACGGCGAGAAGACGGGCACCTCCACCGCGCTCGCCGAGCTCCGGCACGGGGACGAGCCGATGCCGGTCCGCGGCGACCTGTCGATCATCGTGGACTCGGCGGGGCACCCCGCGGCCCTCATCCGCACCACGGCGGTCGAGACGGTGCGGTTCGACGAGGTCGACGAGGAGTTCGCGGCCTCCGAGGGCGAGGACGACCGGAGCCTCGCCTCGTGGCGGGTCGAGCACGAGAAGTACTGGCGCCGGGTGCTGGAGCCGCTGGGGGAGCGGTTCTCGCCGGACATGCCGGTGGTCACCGAGCGGTTCGAGCTGCTCTACCCGCGGCCGTCCGACAGGTAAGACGACCGTCCCGCGACGTGGGACGGATCACTAGGGTGGAGAGCATGGCGCAGCAGATCAACCTGGCGGTCGTCGCGGGCGACGGCATCGGCACCGAGGTCGTGGAGCAGGGGCTGCTCGCGCTCGACGCGGCCCTGTCCGGCACCGGCACCACCGTGTCGACCACCGACTTCGACCTGGGCGCCCGCCGCTGGCACGCGACCGGCGAGACCCTCACCGACGAGGACCTGGCCGCGATCCGCACGCACGACGCGATCCTGCTCGGCGCGATCGGCGACCCGACCGTCCCGTCCGGCGTCCTGGAGCGCGGCCTGCTGCTGCGGCTGCGGTTCGCCCTGGACCACTACGTGAACCTGCGGCCCGCGAAGCTCTACCCGGGTGTGGCGTCGCCGCTGGCGGCCCCCGGCGACGTCGACTTCGTCGTCGTCCGGGAGGGCACCGAGGGCCCGTACGTCGGCAACGGCGGCGCGATCCGCGTCGGCACGCCGCACGAGATCGCCAACGAGGTGTCCGTGAACACCGCGTTCGGCGTCGAGCGGGTCGTCCGCGACGCGTTCGCCCGGGCTGCCGCGCGCCCCCGAAAGAAGCTGACCCTCGTGCACAAGCACAACGTCCTGGTGCACGCCGGCCACCTGTGGCGGCGGACGGTCGAGGCCGTGAACGCCGAGTTCCCCGACGTGACCGTCGACTACCTGCACGTCGACGCCGCCACGATCTTCCTGGTGACGGACCCGTCCCGGTTCGACGTGATCGTCACCGACAACCTGTTCGGTGACATCCTCACCGACCTGGCCGGCGCGATCGTCGGCGGCATCGGCCTGGCCGCGTCCGCGAACATCAACCCGGACCGCACGACGCCGAGCATGTTCGAGCCCGTGCACGGCTCCGCCCCGGACATCGCAGGCCAGGGCAAGGCCGACCCGACCGCCACCGTGCTGTCGGTCGCGCTGCTGCTCGACCACCTGGGCCAGACCGAGGCCGCCGCCCGCGTCGAGGCGGCCGTCGCCGCGGACGTCCTCGAGCGCGCCGGCCGAGTACGGTCGACGGCCGAGGTGGGCAAGGACCTCGCCGCGCGCATCGCCGGCTGAGCGACCCCGCGCCCGCCCCTCGCCGCACCCGCGGTCGAGGGGCGCAGGCGTGCCCATCCGGCCGTCGCCCCAGGTACCGTCAGATCAGACTCCTGGTGAAAGGCCGCAGACTCATGAGCATCTCCGACACGACCGACCTCGGCTCCGCCTTCGAGGTCCACCGCACCGACAGCCCCACGCCCGACGCCGAGCGGGAGTCGCTGCTGGCCACGCCGAAGTTCGGCACCGTCTTCACCGACCACATGGCCCGCGTCACCTGGACGCAGGGCCTCGGCTGGCACGACCGCCGCGTCGAGAAGTACGGCCCGCTGCTGCTCGACCCCGCCACGGCGGTGCTGCACTACGCCCAGGAGATCTTCGAGGGCCTGAAGGCGTACCGGCACGAGGACGGGTCCGTGTGGACGTTCCGGCCGTGGGCGAACGCCGAGCGGCTGCAGCGTTCCGCGCGCCGCCTGGCGCTCCCGGAGCTGTCGACCGAGGACTTCCTCGGCTCCGTGACGGCCCTGGTCCGCACCGACGTCGCGTGGGTGCCGTCGGGCGAGGAGACGAGCCTGTACCTGCGGCCGTTCATGTACGCCTCGGAGGCCTTCCTCGGCGTGCGGCCCAGCCAGCAGGCGGAGTACCTGGTCATCGCGTCGCCGGTGGGCTCGTACTTCGCGGGCGGCGTGCAGCCGGTGTCGATCTGGGTCTCGGAGGACTACCACCGCGCCGGCGCCGGGGGGATGGGCGCCGCCAAGACCGGGGGCAACTACGCCGCGAGCCTGCTCCCGCAGCAGGAGGCCTACGCCCGCGGGTGCGAGCAGGTGTGCTTCCTGGACGCGAGCACGAACACGCTGCTCGAGGAGCTCGGCGGCATGAACGTCTTCGTCATCGGGGCCGACGGCTCGGTGTCGACGCCGCGGCTGTCCGGGACGATCCTCGAGGGCGTCACCCGTTCCTCGATCCTGCAGCTGCTGAGCGAGGACGGCCGGGAGATCCGCGAGCGGGACATCCCGCTGGCCGAGCTGCTGGCCGGCCTGCGCGACGGCAGCGTCGCCGAGGTGTTCGCCTGCGGGACGGCCGCCGTCGTGACGCCCATCGGCCGGCTCGCGGGCACGGACTTCGACGAGACGGTCGGCGACGGCAGCGCCGGGACGGTGACGGCCAGCATCCGGCAGCGCCTCACGGACATCCAGTACGGCCGCGCCGCCGACCCGAACGGCTGGATGTACCGCCTGGCGTGAGCGGGTCCCGCGTCCGCCGAGGTCGGCACTGCGCGGTCGAGGTCGGCAGCTCGAGCTGCCGACCTCGGCCGCCGGCTGCCGATCTCGGCGGGGGTGCGGGCGCGCGGTCCGGAGCGTGGACGGGGCTGACGGGTCGCGTGGCGTGTGTCACGATGTGCGCATGACCGACCGTCACCCGATCGTCATCGCCTAGCGCGTCCGCCCACCACCGCGGACGCGCCGACCTCCCGATCCCGGGGGGTCTTTTTGTTGCTGTGCCTCCCACGCCCCGGCACCTCGACCCTCGCCACCTCGCCGAGAGAAGCACGACCGTGACCCCTGAGTCCCGCGACGACGCCCCCGCCACGCTGCCCCGCGGCGGCGCGGCCCACCCCGCCTCCGACGGTCCCGCCGCGTTCGACGTCTACGACACGACGCTGCGCGACGGCGCCCAGCAGGAGGGCATGAACCTGTCGGTCGCCGACAAGCTCGCGATCGCGCCCCTGCTGGACGAGCTGGGCGTGGGGTACATCGAGGGCGGCTGGCCGGGCGCGATCCCGAAGGACACGGAGTTCTTCGCGCGGGCGGCCAAGGAGCTCGACCTGCGGCACGCGGTGCTCGCGGCGTTCGGCGCGACCCGCAAGCCGGGCGTGCGGGCGTGGGACGACCCGCAGCTGCGGGCGCTGCTCGACTCCGAGGCGCCGGTCGTCACGCTGGTCGCCAAGAGCGACTCCCGGCACGTCGAGCGGGCGCTGCGCACGACCGGGCCGGAGAACCTCGCGATGGTCGCGGACTCGGTGCGGCTGCTGGCCCAGGAGGGCCGGCGCGTGGTGGTCGACGCGGAGCACTTCTTCGACGGCTTCCGGCACGACCCCGCGTACGCGCGTGACGTCGTGCTCGCGGCGGTCGAGGCGGGGGCGGAGACCGTCGTGCTGTGCGACACCAACGGCGGGATGCTGCCCGCCGGCGTCGCGGAGGTGGTCCGTGACCTGCGGGCCGCGCTCGGGACCGCGGGCGCCCTGACCCGGCTCGGCGTGCACGCCCACAACGACTCCGGCTGCGCCGTCGCGAACAGCCTGGCGGCGGTCGAGGCGGGCGCCGTGCACGTGCAGGGCACCGTCAACGGCTACGGCGAGCGCACCGGCAACGCGGACCTGCTGGCCGTCGTCGCCAACCTGGAGCTCAAGACCGGCCGGAGCGTGCTCGTCCCGCCCGACGACGGCTCCGGCGGGCTCGCGGGGATGACCCGGATCGCGCACCAGATCAGCGAGATCACCAACATCGCGCCGTTCGCCCGGCAGCCGTACGTCGGCGTGAGCGCGTTCGCGCACAAGGCCGGCCTGCACGCCTCGGCGATCCGCGTCGACCCCGACCTCTACCAGCACATCGACCCGCAGGCGGTCGGCAACGGCATGCGGATGCTGGTCTCCGAGATGGCCGGTCGCGCGTCGGTGGAGCTCAAGGGGCGCGAGCTGGGCTTCGACCTCGCCGGGCAGGACGACGTGCTGACCCGGGTCACCAACCGGATCAAGGACGCCGAGGCGCAGGGCTACACCTACGACGCGGCCGACGCCTCGTTCGAGCTGCTGCTCGCCGAGGAGGTCGACGGCGCCCGCCCCGCGTACTTCCGGGTCGAGAGCTGGCGGACCATCGTCGAGCGCGCGGGCTCCCGCGGTACCCCCGCCACCGCGGAGGCCACCGTGAAGCTGCACGCCGGCGGCGAGCGCGTCGTCGCGACCGGGGAGGGCAACGGCCCGGTGAACGCCCTGGACCACGCCCTGCGCCTCGCGCTGCAGCGGGTGTACCCGGAGCTCGCCGAGTTCGAGCTGATCGACTTTAAGGTCCGCATCCTCGACGCGATGCACGGCACCGACGCTGTCACGCGCGTGCTCATCGAGACCACCGACGGCCAGACCGCCTGGAGCACCGTCGGGGTGGGGCCGAACCTCATCGAGGCGTCGTGGGAGGCGCTGACGGACTCGGCGATCTGGGGCCTGCGGAACCGGGGGGTCGTGCCGCGCTGAGGCGCTGACCCGCGGGGACGTCGCGCCGTCGGTATCGTCCGACCCGGGCGAGCCGCGGCGCACCAGGCGCCGGGGCGTGGCGACGGGGGGACCCGCGTGCTGTTCAACGACACCGTGCTGGGCATCGTGGGGATGAACGTCCTCGCCGTCGTGCTGGTCCTGGCGCGGGCCCCGCTGTTCCGCACCCGCCTGTACCGGCCGATGCTGCTCAACGTCGCGCTGTCCGTCGCGCCCGTGGTCGTCCTGGGCGTGGGGGTCCTGCTGGTCGCGGTCGTGCTCGCCGCCGGTCTGCCGGTGCCGGTCGCCGCCGCGCTCGAGGTCGTGGTCGTGCTGGTCTGGCTGCTGCTCCTGCCCAACGCCGGCTACCTGGTCACGGAGCTCAACCTGTCGCACCGGCGGCCGGGGGAGCGGGTGCCCGAGTGGTACGACGTGCTCCTCGTGCTGTCGCTGGCGATGTCCGGCGTGCTCAACATGCTGTTCAACGTGCTCCTCGTGCAGCTCGCGTACGCCGCGCTCCGGTTCAACGAGGTGCGTGCGCTGGAGGGGACCGAGGTGCGGGTGCTGGTGGTCGTCGTGCTGGTGCTGGCGGCCTTCGGCATCTACCTCGGCAGGAACATCCGCGTGAACACCTGGGACGTGCTGCACCCGTGGTCGCTCGCGGCGAAGGTGGTGCGGCACCTGCGCGAGCCCGGGCGGGCCGCCTCCGCGGCGGGGTTCACGCTGGTGGCCGGGGTGTTCTTCGGGCTGATGTACCTGGTGGTGATCGGGCCGCTGGTGCGCGGCGTCCTCCTGCTGGAGGCGTGAGGAGCGCCCCGTCGGGCCCATAGTGCTATTGGCTAGACGCCTTCTGTCATGCCAGTATGCATAAGTACTGTCCGGCTCACTGGGGAGCGAACATGCTGACTCCACGAACGGCGCGCCGTCGCGCCGTCGGTCTGGCCGCCGTCGCCGGCGTCCTGGCCACGACCGCCTGCGCGGGCGGTGATCTCGGCGGGCCGGACGACCGGCTCGTCGTGTGGACCATGGAGACGCAGGAGCCGCGGATCGCGGTCCAGCGCGAGATCGACGAGGCGTTCACCGCGGCCACCGGCATCGAGGTGGAGCTCGTGCCCGTGGAGGAGTCGCAGACCGTCCAGCTGATCCAGTCCGCGGCGCTGTCCGGCGAGCTGCCGGACGTCGTGTCGCTGCTCAGCCTCTCCTTCGTCCGGCAGCTCGCCGGCCAGGAGCTCGTCGACACCGCCGCCAACGCCGAGGTCGTCGAGGCCCTGGGGGAGGAGACGTTCGCCGAGGCGGCGCTCGCGCTGTCCCGCGACGGCGACGTGCAGGTCGGCGTCCCGTCCGACGCGTGGTCGCAGATCCTCGTCTACCGGACCGACCTGTTCGAGGAGGCCGGCCTGGAGCCGCCCACCACCTTCGAGGCGCTGGAGACGGCGGCGCGGGAGCTGACCACCGACGGGCGGTTCGGCATCTCGCTCGCCACCGACGCCGCCGACGTGTTCACCTCGCAGACCTTCGAGTCCCTCGCGCTGGGCAACGGCTGCGAGCTCGTCGACGACGACGGCGAGGCCGCGCTGGAGTCGCCCGCCTGCCAGGCGACCTGGGAGCTCTACGAGGCGCTCGCCTCCGACTACTCCCCGGCGGGCACGCAGAGCGTCGACTCGACGCGCGCCACCTACTTCGCAGGCCAGTCGGCGATGGTGATGTGGTCCACGTTCCTGCTCGACGAGCTCGCCGGGCTGCGGAACGACGCCCTGCCGACGTGCCCGGAGTGCCTGGACGACCCGGGGTTCCTGGCCGCGAACAGCGGGGTGATCACGACGGTCGCCGGCCCGGACACCGACGACCCCGGCTCGTACGGCGAGGTGCAGAACTTCGCCGTGATGGACGACGCCGACACCGACCTCGCTCAGCAGTACATCGAGTTCGTCATGGACGAGGGGTACGAGGACTGGATGCGCCAGGCACCCGAGGGCAAGATCCCCGTCCGGACCGGCACCCCGGAGGACCCGGACCGGTTCAGCGCGGCGTGGGACACCCTCGAGATGGGCGTCGACGCCAAGGCACCCATGGCCGAGGTCTACGGACCCGAGGTGGTCGCGACCATCGCGGCGGCACCGACCACGCTCGACCGGTGGGCCATCACCTCCGGCCACGGCGCGCTGCTCGGTCCCGTCACCACCCAGCTCCCGATCCCGAAGGCGATCTCGGACCTGGCCGCCGGCGCGCTCGACGCCGAGGGCGCGGCGCGGCAGGCCGACCAGGCCGTCGCCGACATCGCGGCAGGCCTGTCGTGACCGCGCTGCAGGCACGGCCGACCGGCACGCCGGCGGCGGAACGGCCCCAGCAGCGGGCGGCGCGCCGCAGGGCGCACCTCGAGGGCATCGGCCTGGTGCTGCCGGCCTCGATCATCATCGGCGTCACCATCGTGGTCCCGATCATCTGGAACCTGGTGCTGTCGTTCCAGGACGTCTCGCTCACCACGCTGCGCCGCGGCGAGCTGTTCGGCACGTTCACGCTGCAGAACTACGTCGACGTGCTGACGTCGACGGGGTTCTGGCGCTCGCTGTGGACCACCGTCGTCTACTCCGTGTGCACCACGGCGGGCTCCATCGCGCTCGGGCTGGCGGCGGCGCTCGCGCTGCGCAGCAGGTTCCGCGGCCGCGGCGTGGTCCGGGCGCTCCTGCTGCTGCCGTACGTCGCGCCGGTCGTGGCGATGACGTTCGTCTGGCAGATGATGCTCAACCCGCAGTTCGGCATCGTGAACATCTGGGGCACCGACCTGCTGGGCTGGGACCAGCCGATCGACTTCCTCGGCCGGGCGCCGTACGCGCTCGCGACGGTCATCGCGTTCGAGATCTGGCGGTACTTCCCGTTCGCCCTGATCTTCATCGCGGCGCGGATGACGGCCCTGCCGAAGGACATCGACGAGGCCGCCGTGCTCGACGGCGCCACGCCCACCCAGACGTTCCGCTACGTCACGCTCCCGCAGCTCATGCCGGTGCTGGCGCTGCTGTCCGTGCTGCGCCTGATCATGACGTTCAACAAGTTCGACGACGTGTACCTGCTCACCGGCGGTGCCGCGGGCACCGAGGTCGCGGCCGTCCGGGTCTACAACCAGCTCGTCGGGTCGTTCGACATCGGCGGCGGGGCGACCACGGCGATGGTCCTCGCGATCGTCCTGGGCGCGCTGCTCGCGGCCTACTTCGTCCTCGTCGGCCGGAAGGAGACCCAGCCGTGAACCGCCTCGCCGTCGAGCGTCGCGTGCTCGCCGTCGCACGCCCCGTCCTGATCACGCTCCTGCTGATCGCCGCGGTGTTCCCGTTCTACTACATGGTCCTGCTCAGCTTCGTGCCGATCGAAGAGCTGCTGCGGCAGCCCGACCGGCTGGTGATCCCGCCCGACCAGCTCACCTTCGACACCTACCGGCAGGTGCTGGCGCCGCAGTCCGAGGGGGGTCAGGGGTTCGCCGGGTTCATGGGCAACTCCGCCCTGGTGGCGGTCGTGACGGCGGCGGTGACGATGCTGCTGGTGATCCCCGGCTCGTACGCGGTGTCCCGGCTGCGCTTCGTCGGGCGCCGGCACCTGTCGTCGCTGTTCCTGGTCGTGTACATGTTCCCGGCGATCATCATCGCGATCCCGCTGTTCGTGGCGTTTTCCCGCATGGGGATCCGCGAGTCGCTGGTCGGCCTGATCATCGTCTACGTGGCGCTCAACATCCCGGTGTCGATCCACATGCTGCGCAACTACTTCGACACGATCCCCGTGTCGATCGACGAGGCGGCGCGCGTGGACGGCGCGAGCCGGCTGCAGACGATGCGGCTCATCACCGTGCCGCTGGCGATGCCGACCATCATGTCGACGCTGCTGTACGTGTTCATGATCGCCTGGAACGAGTTCCTGTTCGCGCTGCTGTTCCTCACCGCGAAGCGCGACCTCTGGACCGTCTCCCTCGGGCTGTCGCAGCTGTCGAACGGCGTGGAGGTGCCCAAGACGGTGCTGATGGCCGGCTCGGTGCTGCTCACGATCCCGATCGTGCTGCTGTACGCGCTCGCCGAGCGGAAGCTCACCGACGGTCTGGCGGCCGGCGCCGACAAGGGCTGACGCCCGACGACGAGAAGGACTGGCGCCCGTGCCGACGACGACGCGGTCAGCCGCCCAGCCGGCGGTTGACCGCGTCCGCCGCGAACTCCCGGTCGACGAGCATCCGCGCGAGCCCCGCCACGCCGGCGTCCTCGCCGAGGCGGGCGAGCCGCATGTCGAGGTGGCGCGTGGCCCGGGGCAGGGAGAGCGGGTAGACCGTCTCCCGCACCCCCGTCAGCAGCGCGGCGGACGCCAGGTCGCCGCCGAGCACGACGGTGCTCGGGTTGAGCAGCGAGACGACGGTCGCGAGCACCCGGCCGATCGTCCGGCCCGCGGCGCGGGTGGCCTCGGTGGCGTCGGCGTCACCGCGCTCGAGCAGCGCCTGCACGTCGCGGCCGGACGCCGTCTCGTGCCCCAGCGCCTGCAGCTCACGGGCGACGGCCCTGCCGGAGGCGACGGCGGCGAGGCAGCCCCGCGCCCCGCACTGGCAGAGCGCGTCCTCGTGGCCGGCGATCTTCACGTGCCCGATGTCCCCGGCGCCGCCGTCCGCACCGGGGTAGACCGCCCCGGCGAGCACGATGCCGACGCCGATGCCCGTCGACACCTTGACGTAGCAGAGGGCCGGCACCGGGGCACCGGCGGCGTGCTCGCCGACCGCCTCCGCGTCGGCGTCGTTCGCGACGAGCACGGGTGCGCCGAGGGCGTCGCCGAGCACGTCCGCGACGGGGTACCCGTCCCACCCGGGCATGATCGGCGGCTGGGACGGCCTGCTCGTGGCCGGGTCCACCGGCCCGGGCACGCTGATCCCCACGCCGGCGAGCTGCGTGGTGCCGGCCTCCCCGAGCAGGTCCCGGACGAGGTCGCCGACCACGGCGAGCGTGCGCTCCGGCCCGTCCGCGACCGCCACGTCCGCCGCGCCGCGGGCGAGCACCGTGCCGGCCAGGTCGGTGACCGCCGCGCGCGTGTGCCGGGTCGCCACGGTGACCGCGACGAGGTGCGCGTGCGCGTCGTTGAACAGGAGGCGGCGCGGCCGGCGGCCACCGGTGGCCCGGTCGGTGCCGCTCTCGACGACCAGGCCGGTCTCGAGCAGGCGGTCCACCCGCTGGGCGACGGTCATCCGCGACAGGCCCGTGAGCTCGAGGACGTCGCCCCGGGTCACAGCCTGCCCGCTGCGGATGAGCGCGAGCACGTCTCCCACTCCTGGTGCCACCGGCCGTCCTTTCCTTCTGCCCAGCGAATGTGCTTAACTCCTGTACACCATAAGTCTATCCATTAGCCCGATGTTGCCGACGCTGTCGGCACAGCGGACGTGGTGGTCAGACTGCACCATCCCCCGGCGGAAAAGGACCAGCGTCGTGCCTGAAGTCGTCCAGTTCACCTCTCCGGGCAGGGTGGAGCTCGTCTCCTGCCCCGCCGAGCCGCTGCGGGAGGACGCCGTCCGGGTGCGGACCTGGTACTCCGGCGTCTCCGCCGGCACCGAGCTGACCGCCTACCGCGGCTCCAACCCCTACCTGACGCGGTCGTGGGACGCGGACCGCCGGCTGTTCACGGACGGGGAGCCGACGTTCGGCTACCCCGTGGTCGGCTGGGGCTACTCCGAGGTCGGCCAGGTGGTGGAGGTCGGCGCGCTCGTCCAGGACCTCGCCGTGGGCGACGTCGTCCACGGGATCTGGGGCCACCGCTCCGAGGCGGTCCTGCCCGCGGCGGCGCTCGCGGGTCGCACGCTGCCCGCGGGGGTGGACCCGGTGGTCGGCGTCTTCGCGCGCGTCGGCTCCATCGCGCTGAACGGCCTGCTCGCCGCGGGCACCCGGCTCGGGGAGGACGTCGCGGTGTTCGGCCAGGGCGTCATCGGGCTGCTCGCCACCCGGCTGGCGGTGCTCTCGGGGGCGCGGGTGCTCGCGGTGGACGCCCAGCCCCGCCGGCTGGCCGCCGCCGGCGAGCTCGGTGCCCACGACCTCGTCCCCGCGGACGTCCCGGGCGGTGCGGGGGCCGCGGTCCGCGAGCTCACCGGCGGCGGCGCGGACGCGGCGATCGAGCTGAGCGGCAGCACCGCGGCGCTGCACGAGGCGATCCGGTCCGTCGTGGTCACCGGCACCGTCGCGGCGTCCGGCTTCTACCAGGGCGGCGCGGACGCCCTGCGCCTGGGCGAGGAGTTCCACCACAACCGCGTGCGGCTCGTCTCCAGCCAGATCTCGGGGGCCCCGGCGGAGCTCGCGACGCGGTGGGACCAGCCGCGCCTCGTGCGGGTCTTCATGGACCAGGCCGTCCGCGGGGCGGTGGACGTGGCGTCGCTCGTGACGCACGTCGTGGACGCGGCCGACGTGGCGTCCGTGTTCGCCCTGCTCGACAGCGGGGACCCGACGGTGCTGCAGGCCGTCCTCCGGTTCGACGCCGCGGGGGAGGACCTCCGATGAGCGTGCACGACCACCGGCCGCGGTTCCCCGAGCGCCCTCTCGGCGTCGGGCTGCTGGGCTGCGGCCAGATCGCCCGCACCGCGCACCTGCCCGCCTACGCCGCGTACGGCGTCCCGGTGGTCGCCGCGTGCGACCGGCCGGGGAGAGCCGCCGACCTCGGCGCGGTGCTGCCTGCGGACGCGACGGCGTACGACGACGTCGAGCAGTTCCTCGCCGACCCGCGGGTGGAGGTCGTCGACATCGCGACCGGCCCGGTGGGACGGGTGGAGCTCGTCGAGCGGTGCCTCGCGGCCGGCAAGCACGTGCTCGCGCAGAAGCCCGTGGTCGCCACGCTCGACGACCTGGCCGTGCTGGAGGACGTCGCCGCGCGGGCCGCCGGGAGCGGGCAGCGGGTCGCGGTGAACCAGAACGGCCGGTGGGCGCCCGCCTGGCGCGTGACCACCCAGCTGATCCGGTCGGGCGCGGTCGGCGACGTCGTCGGCGTCACCCACCTGCACGACAAGCCGCTGCCGCCGATCGCGGGGACGCCGTTCGACGACCTCGACCACATGCTGCTCGCCGACTACCTGGTGCACTGGTTCGACATCACACGGTGCTGGCTCGAGGGTGCGCGCGTCGAGACCGTCATGGCCCAGGACTCCCGGGTCCCGGGCCAGCCGGCGGACGCCCGCAACCCGTGGCACGCCTCGGTGCACGTCGGCACCGCCGGCGGTGCGAGCGCGTCGATCCGCGTGGTCGGCGACGCCCGCACGCGGGACGGCGGGTGCCCGTTCTGGGTGCACGGCACCCGCGGGACCATCCGCGGCAGCATCCTGCTCGGTTCCGACCGGGTGGCGCTCGAGGCCGACGGGACGACGACCACCTACGCCCTGGACGGCCAGTGGTTCGTCGACGGCTTCGCCGGCGCGATGGGCGAGCTGCAGTGCGCGGTCGTGGAGGGGCGCGAGCCCGAGAACGGCGTCGCGCACGTCGCCGGGTCGGTGCGGCTCGGTGCCGCCGCCCTCGCGGCGGTGCGCGCGGGCACGCCCGTCACGGGGCTCGGCCTGGACCTGCCAGGGGTGCCGCGGTGAGGGCCGTCGGCACGGTCGCGTCCCCGCGCGCGCGGATCTACACCGAGGGCTGGCAGAGCTGGAGCCCGACCGGCTGGTGGACCCCGGACCGTCCCTGGCCCGCGCCGCCCGCGCACGACGTGGAGGCGGCGATGCGCCGCCGGCCCGGCCGGCCGGTGCCCGACGGCGTCCTGCGCGGGGAGGGGCTCGTCGTGGTCGACCCCGGCGACGGCGGGCCGGTGCGCGTGTACGGCGCGACGGACCCGGAGGGCGAGGTGCCGTCCCTGGACGTGCACGTCGAGCCCGGGCACGTCACGGTGCACGCCGACGGCCCGGTCGCGGTCGCCGAGGCACGGGACGTCGCCGCCGCGTTCGCGGGCTTCGCGGACGCGTGGGCCCCGGCCGCCGGGGTGGCCGCCCCGCGGCCGCCGGCACCGCGGGTGTGGTGCTCCTGGTACCAGTACTTCGAGGACGTCACCGCGGCCGACGTGGCCGAGAACGTCCGCGCGCTGGACGAGCACGAGCTGCCGGTGGACGTGGTGCAGCTGGACGACGGCTGGCTCCGCAGCACCGGCGAGCGCCTGGCCCCGCGGCCCGAGTTCGGCCCGGTGGCCGACCTCGTCGCCGAGATCCGGGCCTCCGGGCGGGAGACCGGCGTCTGGCTCGCGCCGTTCGTGGTCGGCGCGGGCAGCACGGTCGCGCGGGAGCACCCGGAGTGGCTGGTCGGCGACGCCGGGTTCAACTGGGGCGACCGGCTCGTCGGGCTCGACCTGACGCACCCCGGCGTCCGGGGCCTCCTCACCGCCGCGGCCGAGCGGGTCCGTGACCTCGGGGTCCGGTACGTCAAGGCCGACTTCCTCTACGCCGGCGCCGTCCCGGGCGCGCGGCACGACCGGGCCGCCTCCGGGACCGAGGCCTACCGGTCGGGGCTCCGGCTGCTGCGCGAGCTGCTCGGGCCGGACGTGTACCTCGTGGGGTGCGGCGCGCCGATCCTGCCGAGCGTCGGCCTGGTCGACGCCATGCGCGTCTCGCCCGACACGTTCCACGAGGGCGCCGAGGACGGCTCCGCCGGACTGCGCGGCCGGGCACCGCTGGAGGCGCGCGCCTGGCAGCACGGGCGGCTGTGGGCCAACGACCCCGACTGCGCCGTGCTGCGGCCGCAGTTCGCGCTCCGGGAGGAGTGGGACCGGGTCGTCACGCGGTTCGGCGGGCTGCGCTCGTTCTCCGACCGCGTGGCCGGGCTCGACGAGTGGGGACTGGCCGCTGCGCGCCGGCTGCTGACCGACGACCCGCCCGCGGGTCCGTTCCCGGACGACGTGGTGCTCGCGGCGGTGCCGCGGTGACGGCCGTGTGGCCCCGTCGCGCGCCCGGGGCGCCCGGCGTCGACCGGCCCGCCTTCGACCGACCTGCCTTCGACCGGCCTGCCTTCGAACGGCCCGCGCTCGACGAGGCGTTGCGCCCGCTGCTCGACCCGCTGTACGGGGACGACGCCCCGCGCGTCCGGGCGGACCTGCTCGACCTCGCGGAGCGGTGGTCGGAGCGCCTGCCGCACCGGGAGGCCCGGTTGCCGGACCAGTCCACGGCGTACCTCATCACCTACGCCGACGCCGTGCAGCGCGCGGGGGAGCCGCCGCTGCAGACGCTGCGCCACGTGCTCGACGAGCACGTCGGGTCCGCGATCACCGACGTGCACCTGCTGCCGGTCTACCCGTGGACGTCCGACGACGGGTTCGCGGTGGTCGACCACCGGCAGATCGACCCGGCCCTGGGGACGTGGCGGGACGTGGAGGCGCTCGCGGGCGACCGGCGCGTCATGCTGGACCTCGTGGCGAACCACATGTCCGCGAGCAGCCCGTCGTTCACCGGGTGGCTGGCGGGCGACCCCGAGCTCGCGGGCTACTTCATCGAGCGGGACCCCGCGTTCGACGACGCGCGGGTGGTGCGCCCGAGGACCAGCCCGCTGCACCACCGCTACCGGCGCGGCGACGGCCCCGGCGAGGTCGAGGCGTGGACGACGTTCGGCCCCGACCAGGTCGACGTCGACGTCCGTGAGCCCCGCGTGCTGCTCGACCTGACCGACGTGCTGCTCGGCTACGTCGCGCACGGCGCCCGCACCATCCGGCTCGACGCGATCGGCTTCCTCTGGAAGGAGTCCGGGACCACCTGCCTGCACCTGCCGCAGACGCACGCCGTCATCAAGGCGTGGCGGGCGGTCCTCGACCACGTCGCGCCCGGCACGCTGGTGCTGACCGAGACGAACGTGCCGCACGCGGAGAACGTGTCCTACTTCGGCGACGGCGGGGACGAGGCCCACCTCGTCTACCAGTTCGCCCTGCCCCCGCTGGTGCTGGACGCGTTCGTGCAGGGCCGGGCGGACGTGCTCGGCGCGTGGGCGGCCGGCGTCGGCGCCGTCAGCGGCACGGCGACGTGGTTCACCTTCCTGGCGAGCCACGACGGCATCGGCATGCGGCCCAGCGAGGGGCTGCTCGACGACGCCGCCCGCGACGCCCTCGCCCGGCGGGCCCTCGCGCACGGCGGGCGGGTGTCGATGGCCACCGACCCGGCCGGCCGGGAGCGGATGTACGAGCTCAACGTGGGGTTCCTGGACGCGCTCGCGGACCCCGGCGCCGCCGACCACGACGCGCAGGTCGTCACGCGGGGACTGGCGGCGCACAGCATCCTGCTCTCGCTGGCCGGGGTGCCGGCGGTCTACTACCACTCGCTGCTCGGCTCGCCGCAGGACGTCGCGGGCATGACGGCGTCCGGGATCGCGCGGCGGGTCAACCGCGCGCGGCTCGACGCGGACGAGCTCGACGCGGAGCTGCGGCGACCCGGCCGGCGGCGCGAGGTGTTCACCGGCCTGCGGCACATGCTCACCGTGCGGGCGGGCCAGTCGGGGTTCGACCCCTTCGCCCCGCAGGACGTGTCGGTCGTCGCCGGGCGCGCGCTGGTGGTCCGCCGCGCCGCGGGCACCCCCGAGGAGGTCGTGGCGGTGACGAACGTGTCGGGCGCACCCGTCACGCTGGACGGGTTCAGCGGGACGGACGTGCTCACGGGCACCGCGCACGTCGACCCGGTGCTGCCGCCCTACGGGTACGTGTGGCTGCGCCCGTGAAGGTCGTGATCGCGCTCGACTCGTTCAAGGGCAGCCTCGGCAGCGCGGAGGCGGGGGAGGCGGCCCGGGCCGGCGTGCTGCGGGCCGTGCCCGACGCCGACGTCCGCGTGCTGCCGGTCGCCGACGGCGGCGAGGGCACGATCGACGCGCTGCTGCGGGCGGTCCCCGGTCGCCGGGTCGTGGCACCGACGCTCGACGCGGTGGGGCGCCCCGTCCGGGCGGAGTACGTGCTGCTCGACGACGGGCCGACGGCGGTGGTCGAGTCGGCGGCGTGCGTCGGCCTGGCGCAGGCCGGCCCGGTCGACGCGGGGCTGCCGCCGCGGGCCGGGTCGGCGGGGGTCGGGCTGCTGCTGCGGCACGCGCTGGACGGCGGCGCCCGGCGGGTGGCGGTGACGCTCGGCGGGACGGCGTGCACGGACGGCGGGCTCGGGCTGCTCGTCGCGCTGGGCGCGCGGGTGCTGGACGACGCGGGCCGTCCGGTCGAGGCCGCGGCGGGCAACCCGCTCTGGCGGTTCGGGTCGCTCGACCCGGCCTCGCTGCCGGACCTCGGGGACGTGGAGCTGCTCGTGCTCACCGACGTGGACAACCCGCTGCACGGACCGCGCGGTGCGGCGCACGTGTTCGGGCCGCAGAAGGGGGCGACGCCCGACCAGGTGCGGCACCTCGACGAGCGGCTCGGCGCATGGGGTGCCGCGCTGGAGGCCGCTGGGCGTCCGGTCGCGGACCTGCCCGGCGCCGGCGCGGCCGGGGGGCTCGGAGCCGCGCTGCTCGCGATCGGCGCCCGGCGGGAGCCGGGGTTCGACTACGTGGCGCGGACGGTCGGGCTGCCGGCCGCCCTGGAGGGCGCCGACCTGGTGCTCACGGGGGAGGGCCGCCTCGACGCGCAGACCGCGCACGGCAAGGCGCCGGCGGGCGTCGCGGCGCTCGGGCGGGCGGCCGGCGCGGTCGTGGTCGCGCTCGCCGGCTCCGTCGAGGTGGGTTCGGGGGCGCCGTTCGACGCCGTGTTCGGCATCCACCCGGGGCCCCTGGCGCTCGAGGAGGCGATGGACCCGGCGGTCACCGCCGCCGCCCTCGCGCGCACGGCGGCGGAGGTCACGGCCCTGGTGGCTGCCCTCGCGCGGCGCGCCGCCCACCCCTAGCGTGGGGGTCGCCGCCCTGCCCGAGGAGGAGCCGATGGCCGAGCCCACGCCGCCGGAGGGCACCCCTGGCCGCGCCCGGTTCTGGCCGTGGCTGCTGGTGCTCGTCGTGGCGCTCGCCGCGGGCGTGCTGCTCGCGTGGCACCCGTGGACGGCTCCGGCGGCGAATGAGGCGCAGGCCACCGGATCGGCCTCGTCGAGCACGACCACGCCCGCACCGGCCGGCAGCACCGCGCCCGCACCCACGGTGGGGGCCGGCTTCGACGCCGCGTCCGCGGCCGACCTGTTCCTCACCGACGCGGAGCTCGCGGAGGCCGTGCCGGACGCCGCGGGCCTGAGCCTGGACGCCGCGGACGAGGCCCGGTGGGGGCTGCCGACCGGGTCCCGGGTGTCCCCGTCGGAGTGCACCCCGGCGGTGACGGTGGTCGAGCAGGAGCCGGAGGTGTTCCAGCGGCAGTTCGCCACCGACGACACGGTCACGGTCATCCAGTCCGTGATGGTGCTGGCGGACGCGACCGCGGCGGGCGACGCGTTCGACGCGCTGGTCGGCACGCTGGGCGCGTGCGACACCTACGAGCAGTCCACCCCGGGCGTCGACGGCGCGGCCTGGTCGGCGGAGCAGCCCACGACCGCGCGCGGCGCGGTGTCCACCGTGGTGCGCCGCATGACGCTCACCGCCGAGGGGGCGAGCAGCCCGGAGGTCGAGGTCACCGCGCTGGCCGCGAACGCCCTGGTGACGACGACCGTCTCGGGCGCGGACGCGGCGGTGGTCCCGGCCGACCCGGGCGTGCTCGCGGCGGTCGCCCGCAGCAGCGCCCAGCGCGCGCTCGACGCGCTGGGCTGAGCCCGTCCGGAGGTCGTCCCGCCGGACGCCCCGGTCAGGGGCCTACGATCGGGACCGTGCGCGGTGAGTACAAGGTCCCCGGTGGCAAGCTCGTGGCAGCGGACGTGGAGGTGGTCGACGGCGCGCTCGCGGACGTGAGCGTCAGCGGCGACTTCTTCCTGGAGCCCGACGCGGCCCTGGCGGTGATCGACGAGGCGCTGCGCGGGCAGCCCGCCGAGGCGCGGGTGCCCGACCTGACCGCGGCGGTGGAGGCGGGGCTGCGCCGGGCGGAGTCCGACGGCCGGCTCGACGTGCCCGTGCAGATGGTCGGCTTCTCCGCCGAGGCCGTCGCGATCGCGGTGCGCCGCGCGCTCGGGCACGCGACCAGCTGGCAGGACCACACGTTCGAGCTGATCCACCCGGGTCCGCTGCCGCCGGCCGTGCTCGGGGCGCTCGACCAGGTGCTCACCGAGGAGCTCGCCGCGGGCCGGCGCGGTCCCACCCTGCGGTTCTGGGAGTGGGAGGAGCGCGCCGTGTTCATCGGCTCGTTCCAGTCGCTGCGCAACGAGGTCGACCCCGAGGGCGTGGCGAAGCACGACGTCACCGTGGTCCGGCGGATCTCCGGCGGCGGTGCGATGTTCATGGAGGCCGGCAACTGCATCACGTTCTCGCTCGTGGTGCCGGCGTCCCTGGTCGACGGCCTGTCGTTCGAGCAGTCGTACCGGTTCCTCGACGACTGGGTGATCGGCGCGCTCGCGGAGGTCGGGGTGACGGCGACGTTCTCGGGCCTGAACGACATCGCCTCCCCGGCGGGCAAGATCGCGGGCTCCGCGCAGAAGCGCCTGGCCGGCGGCGCCGTGCTGCACCACATGACGATGGCGTACGACATCGACGCGGACAAGATGGTCGAGGTGCTCCGGATCGGCCGCGAGAAGCTGTCGGACAAGGGCACCGCCAGCGCGAACAAGCGCGTCGACCCCGTGCGGTCCCAGACGGGCATGCCCCGCGAGGCCGTGATCGACGCGTTCATCGCCTACTTCCGGTCCCGGTACCGGACGGTCGACGGTGCGCTGCGGCCCGAGGAGCTCGCGCGGGCCCAGGAGCTCGTCGAGACGAAGTTCGGCAACCCGGAGTGGACCGTGCGCGTGCCGTGAACCGGGGTCGCGTCGGGGACCTCCCCGATGCGCGGGGGCCGCACCGGCTGACAGGCTGGGGATCGTGAAGGCGCTCCTCAACATCATCTGGCTGCTGTTCGGCGGCATCTGGCTCGCGCTCGGGTACGTGCTCGCGGGCGTGGTCTGCTGCGTGCTGATCGTGACGATCCCGTTCGGCATCGCGTCGTTCCGGATCGCCGGCTACGCGCTGTGGCCGTTCGGCCGGACGGTCGTCGACCACCCGCGGGCGGGCGCGATGTCGGCGGTCGGAAACGTGATCTGGGTGCTGGTGGCGGGCATCTGGCTCGCGATCGGGCACGTGACGACCGCCGTGGCCCAGGCGGTGACGATCGTCGGGATCCCGCTCGCGATCGCCAACCTCAAGATGATCCCGGTGTCCCTGGTGCCGCTCGGCAAGGAGATCGTGCCGACGGACCGGCCGTTCGCGGCGTACGGGCGCTGACCGGCGCCCACGCCCGCCCCCCGCTCAGGCCAGGACGAGCGCCGCCGCGGCGCCGCCGAGCACGAGGCTGCCGAGCGCCGCGGCAGCCAGCAGGCCCGCACCCGGTGCACGCACCGCGGGGCTGCCGTGGCCGCCGGCCAGCACCAAGGCCCACGCCCGGGACCGCCGGCCCCCCGCCCACCCGAGCGCGCCGGCCACGAGGGCGCCAGTCACCGCGAGCGCCCACACCCACGCCCCGGTGACCGGCTCCAGCACGCGGCCCGCCGCGAGGGCACCGACCGCGAGCGACAGCGCCGTCCGGTGCCAGGCGAGCGTCGTCCGTTCCGCCTGGACCCCGGGCGGGGTCGCGCCGTCGCCGCTCAGGGCAGCACCATCCCGAGCAGCACGAGCGCGCCCGCGAGGAGGAGGCCGGCCGCCAGCGGGCCGGCGAGCACCGGCGCGGGCAGCGGCCGCCGCTCGCGGATCGCCCGCTCGGAGCGGGCCCAGCCGGCCCACGCCTGCACGGGTGCGAGCACCCCGAGCACGACGAGGACCACCGCGGCGGCGAGGCGCAGGCCGGGGTGCAGCGGCAGCTCCAGCGCCTCGAGCGCCACCCCGCCGGCCAGCAGCGCCAGCGAGGTGCGGAGCCACGCGAGGAACGTCCGCTCGTTGGCCAGCGAGAACCGGGCGTCCGGTTCGTCGCCGCGGCCGTAGACCGAGCGGGGGAACCGGCGGTCGTCGGTCACGCCGGCGCCCCGGGGGTCGCGGTCGCCGCGGGCCGGGCCCCGAACACCGCCGTCCCGACGCGGACGATCGTGGCCCCCTCGGCGACGGCCGCCTCCAGGTCCCTGCTCATCCCCATCGACAGCTCCAGGGCGTCGGCGGTCCCCGGCTCGCCGGAGTGCGCGACCTTGTCCCGCAGGTCGCGCAGCGCGGAGTAGCCGGCGCGGACCTCGCGGTCGTCGGTGGTGTTCGCGCCGACCGTCATGAAGCCGCGCAGCCGCAGCCGGTCCAGCCCGGCGACCGCGCGGACCACGTCCAGCGCGTCCGTCGGGGCCACCCCGTGCTTGGTCGGTTCCGCCGAGACGTTCACCTGCACGAGCACGTCCAGGGTCCGGTGCGTGTCGGCGCAGCGGCGGGCCAGGCGCTCGGCCAGCGCGGCGGAGTCGACGCTCTGCACGCAGGTCGCCCAGCGCAGCGCGGCGTTGACCTTGTTGGACTGCAGCGGCCCGATCACGTGCAGCTCCGGCGCGAGGTCGGCCAGGTCGGGGGCCTTGGCGACGAGCTCCTGCACGCGGTTCTCGCCGATCAGCGCGCGCCGCGCCGGGCCCGCGGTGGTCGCGGTCGCCGCCAGGTCCGCCAGCACGGCCGACCGGACCGTCGCGGCGTCGAGGGTCTTGGTCGCCAGCAGCAGCCGCACCGACCCGGGCTGCCGGCCGGCGGCCGCCTCGGCGGCGGCGATCCGGGCGCGGACGCGCGCGAGCCGCTCCGCCACGCCCGTCGCCCCCGAGGTCATGTGCCCGACCCTAACCGGTGGCGGCGCCCGCGCCGGAGGCCGCCGCGTACCGCCCGGCCAGCTCCCGCGCCGCCGCCCGGAGCTCCGGCGGGCCGACCACGGTCAGCGGCACGTCGAACATCCCCAGGGAGGCGGCCAGCCCGCCCCGGGACCACGAGCCGGAGACGATCCGGCACCGGTGCGCGTCGATCGGCTCGACGACGTCCGTGGGGCCGGCCCACCGGGCGACCACCGAGGCCGGGGCCTCGAGCACGGCCTCGCCCCGGCAGGGGAGCGCGACCCCGGAGAACTGCCGCTGCAGGTACGCGGCGACGTCCGGGGCGGGCAGCGTCCGGCGCTCGAACCGCGGCCCCGTCGGCGTGCGCGGCTGCACCCGGTCCACGCGGAACGTGCGCCAGTCGGCGCGGTCGAGGTCCCACGCCACGAGGTACCAGCGCCGCCCGCGCGTCGCGAGGTGGTGGGGCTCCGCGCGGCGGGGCGCGGGGTCGGCAGGGCGGCCGGTGCCGTCGCCCGGAGCCCGGTAGTCGAACCGCAGCACCTCGCGGGCCCGGATCGCCGCGCCGACGGCCATGAGCGTCTCGCTGTCGACGCGCTCCTCGGGAGGCCCCTCCGGCCGGCGCACCGCGGTGAGCTCCAGCCCCTCGACGCGCGTGCGCAGGCGCGCGGGCAGCACCTGGCGGAGCGTCGCCAGGGCGCGGGCGGCCGCGTCGTCCAGCCCGTCGACCCCGGTGCTGGCCACCTGCAGCGCGACCGTGAGGGCCACCACCTGCTCGTCGTCCAGCATGAGCGGCGGCATCGCGGTGCCGGCGGCCAGCCGGTACCCGCCCTCCGGCCCCTTGGTGGCGTGCACCGGGTAGCCGAGGACGCGCAGCCGGTCGACGTCACGCCGGACGGTCCGCGGGCTGACCCCGAGGCGGTCCGCCAGGACGTCCCCGGGCCAGTCCCGGCGCGTCTGGAGCAGCGAGAGCAGGGTCAGCAGGCGCGACGACGGTGTCGCGGGCTCGGCGCCGAGGTGGGTCGACATGTCCCGAAGTCTGCACCCGGTAGCGGACAGGATCTGACCGCTACCCGGAGCAGGGTGGGGATCTCCACCGACACAGACCTAACTGAGGGAGGCGCTGTGATCCACACCAGCGGACTGACCAAGGACTTCGCGGGCGGCAAGGGCGAGACGGTGCACGCGGTGCGCGGCATCGACCTGGACATCGCGCCCGGCGAGCTCGTGGCCGTCCTCGGCCCGAACGGGGCCGGCAAGACCACCACCATCCGGATGCTCACCACGCTGATCGCCCCCACGGCCGGGACCGCGCGCGTCGCCGGCGCGGACATCCGGGAGCAGCCCGCAGCCGTGCGGCGGCGCATCGGGTACGTCGGGCAGGGCAACGGCGCCGGCCACGCCCAGCGGGCGCTCGACGAGCTCGTGGTCCAGGGCGTCGTCTACGGGCTCGACCGGCGCGACGCCCGGCGCCGCGCCGCCGAGCTCATGGCCCAGCTGGACCTCGAGCCCCTCGCGCGCCGGAAGGTCTCGGACCTGTCCGGCGGCCAGCGCCGGCGCCTCGATGTCGCGCTCGGCCTCGTGCACGCGCCGCGGCTGCTGTTCCTCGACGAGCCGTCGACGGGCCTCGACCCGCACAACCGCGCCAACCTGTGGGAGCACATCCTGCGGCTGCGCGCGGCCCACGACATGACCGTCGTCCTGACGACGCACTACCTCGACGAGGCCGACTCGATGGCCGAGCGGGTGGTCGTCGTCGACGACGGGCAGGTGATCGCCGACGACACCGCCGCCGCGCTCAAGCACACCCTCGCCGGCGACCGGCTCGCGCTCGCCGTCGCCGACCCGGCCGACGCCCCCGCTCTCGCCGCGGTGCTCGCCCGGGCCGACGGCGCCCGCGACGTCCGCGTCGACGGCCTCGCGGTCCAGGCGCGCGTCGCCGACGCCCCGACCGCCCTGCCCGCCGTCCTGACCGAGGCCGCCGCGCGCGGCATCCGCGTCGCCCGCGCCGAGGGGCACCAGCCCACGCTCGACGACGTGTTCCTGTCCCTGACCGGCCGCAGCCTGCGCGAAGAGGGCGCTGCGCGGCCGGGCGAGCCCGTGGAGGTGGCGGCATGACCGCGACGACGACGACACCCGTGACCGAGACCCTGCCCGCGCGCGAGGCGTCGCGGTCCTGGTGGGGCGACGCGTGGCTCGTGATGACGCGCGAGCTGATGCCGACGCTCCGGGACCCGTTCTCGGTGGTGTTCGGACTGATCCAGCCGGTCGTGTTCCTGGCGCTGTTCGGGCCGCTGCTCGCCGGCTCGGTCGGCGCGGGGCTGCCCGGGGGCGACGTGTGGGCGTGGTTCGTGCCCGGCATCCTGGTGATGACCACGCTGTTCGGCACCTCGACCACCGGGGCGAACCTGCTGTTCGAGATGCAGACCGGCGCGCACGAGCGGCTGCTCGTCACGCCGCTGGCCCGGTCCGCGCAGCTCGTCGGGCGCTCCTGGAAGGAGATGGTCCCGATTGTCGCGCAGTCCGTGGTGGTGCTGGCCGTGATGCTGCCGTTCGGGTTCACGTTCGACCCCGTGGGCGCGCTGATCGGGCTGCTGGTGCTCGCGGTGTTCGGCGTCGGCATCGGCTCGCTGTCCTACGCGCTCGCCATCGCGGTCCGGAAGCAGGACTGGATGTTCTGGGTCGTGCAGCAGACGCTGCTGTTCCCGCTGCTCATCCTGTCCGGGATGCTGCTGCCGCTGGAGACCGGCCCGCGGTGGATGCAGGTCGCGGCGGACCTCAACCCGCTGCGGTACGTGGTGGACGCGGAGCGCGCGCTGTTCGCCGGGGACGTGGTGTCGAGCACGGTGCTGTGGGGCGCGGTCGCGGCGGTGCTGACCGCGGCCCTCGGGCTGCTGGTCGGGGTGCGGACGCTCGCGCGCAGCTCGCGATGACGTGTGGCGGCCGTCGCCCGGGCTCAGTCCCGGGCGACGGCCGCCACGGTCGCGGAGGTGAGCCGGACCAGGTCGTCGGGCGCGAGCTCGACGTCCAGCCCGCGCCGGCCGCCCGAGACCAGCACCGTGTCGAACAGCCAGACCGTCTCGTCCACGACGGTCGGGTGCGGCGTCCTCTGCCCGAGCGGGGAGATCCCGCCGACCACGTACCCGGTGGCGCGCTCGGCCGCGGCGGGGTCGGCCATCACGGCCTTCTTGCCGCCCGCCGCCTGCGCGAGCGCCTTGAGGTCCAGCTTCCCGGTGACCGGGACGACCGCCACGGTGAGCTCGCCGTCGACCGACGCCATCAGCGTCTTGAAGACCCGCTCGGGCTCGACGCCCAGCACCTCGGCCGCCTCCAGGCCGTAGCCGACGGTGCTGCGCGGGTCGTGCTCGTACGGGTGGGCGGTGTGCGGGACACCGGCCGCGGCGAGGGCCGCGAGGGCGGGCGTCCCCGAGGGCGACTGCTTCGACCGGCTCACGGGCCCACCCTAGGACGGTGCGGCACCCCGGGACCTGCTGCTAGCGTTCCGAGCAGCACGGGAGTCCGGTGAGCCGGGCTGAGAGGGAGTACTCGAACTCCGACCGTAGAACCTGATCTGGGTCATGCCAGCGCAGGGAGCGACATCGCAGGACGCCGGACTCCCGTCCGTGCGCCCTCCCGTGCTGAGACCGACCAGCGCAGGAGGACGACGATGACCGGGACCCGTACCGCCCCGCACCCGCGGACCGACGGGGCAGAGGACCTCACAGAGGACCCGCTGCGCTTCGGCGTGGGGGCGCGCGTGACGGTGGCCGTGATGGCGGACGACTACGCGGACGTGATCCTCTCCGTGCTCGCGGGGGTCGACCGCAGCGGCCTGGTCGTGGCGACGGGCGACGTCAGCACGTACGTCGGCGGCCACGAGGCGGACCTGCTGCGCTACCTGACCGACCTCGTGGACGCCGTCGCCGCCACCGGGGAGCACGCCGCGGTGACGCTGCACCTGTCCCGCGGCTGCCCCGGCGAGGTCCGCTGCGAGCTGCCCGGCGGCGCAGGGCCCCGCCCGGTCGACCTGCCGCCCGGCCGCCGGACCGGGCGGGTCGCCGTCGCCGAGTGGGCGCTCTACCCGCTGGTGGACGACGTGCGGGCGGGGGTCGTGCCCGACCACATGCGCGACATCGAGGCGGCGATCGAGCTGGCCCGGGTCGCGGGGACGTTCCGCGGCTCGGAGCACTTCGTGACCCGGCTGGAGGGCGACGTCGGCGCGGTGGTCGAGACGGTCGTCGGCGCGTGGGCCCGGGTCGGGCGCGGCGTGCAGCACGTGACCAGCCACGTGACCCTGTCCCTCAACAGCCCGTCCCGGACCCGTGGCTGAGCCGGGGGCGCGGCGCAGGCCGCTCGCGACCAAGGACATCGTGCTGATGGTCGTGCTCGGGGTCGTCTTCGGCTTCCTGTACTGGGCGCTCGTGCAGGCGTGGAACGGCCTGGCCCTGCTCATGGGGCCGGCCGGCGACCTCGCGCAGCACGTGCTGCTGGGCGGCTGGCTGCTCGTCGCGCCGATCGCGCTCGCGATCATCCGCCGCCCCGGGGTCGGGGTGCTCGCGGAGGTGCTGGCGTCGGTCGTCGAGGTGGTCTTCCTCGGGTCGCCGGTGGGGCCGCTGCTGGTCGTGGCCGCCCTGCTCCAGGGCCTGGGCAGCGAGATCCCGTTCGCGCTCGGCCGCTACCGCCGGTTCGGCTGGGCGCGGTTCGCCGTGTCGGGGCTGCTCGGGGCGAGCCTGGTGTTCGTGTGGTCGGCGTTCCGGTTCGGCTGGTACGGGCAGGACGTGCTGCTCCTGCGGTTCGTGCTCCAGGCGGCGTCGGGCGTGCTGCTCGGGGGCCTGCTGGCGCGGGTGGTCGTCGACGCGCTGCACCGCACCGGCGTGCTCGACGGCTTCGCGATCGGGCGGGCGACGACCGACGGAGCGCCCGTGGCAGCACGTCGTGCCGACTGAGACCGCTCCGGGGGCGGACGTGCTCGTCGCGCGGGGCCTGGAGGCGGTGTTCCCCGGCGGCGACGGGATCGGGCCGGTCGACCTGCGGCTGGCACCGGGGGAGCAGGTCCTGGTGCTCGGCCCGTCCGGCTCCGGCAAGTCGACGCTGCTGCGCTGCCTGCACGGCGCCGTGCCGCACGCCGTGCCGGCCCGGGTCACCGGCACGGTCGAGGTCGCGGGCCGCGTCGTCGCCGACCACGGTGTGGCGGGCCTCGCGGACGTGGTCGGCGTGCTGGCCCAGGACCCGGAGACCGGCGTGTGCCTGACCGAGGTGGCGGACGAGGTCGCGTTCCCGCTGGAGAACCTCGGGACGGACCCCGCGTCGATCGGCCCCGCGGTGGGCGCCGCCCTGGACGCGACGGGGGCCGCGCACCTGCTCGGGCGGCGGACGGACGCGCTCTCGGGCGGTGAGCTGCAGCGCGTCGCGCTCGCCGCCGCGGTGGTCGCCCGGCCGCGCCTCCTCCTGCTGGACGAGCCGACCTCGATGCTGGACGGCGACGGCGTCGCGGCGGTGCGGGACGCCCTGGGCTCGGTGCGGGACGCGACCGGGGCGGCGTGCGTCCTGGTCGAGCACCGGCTGGACGAGCTGGCGGGGGACGCCGGGCTCGCGGCGCTCCCCGGGCGCTGGGTCGTGCTGGACCGGGCGGGGCGGGTGACCCACGACGGCCCCGCGCGCGACGTGGCGGCCGAGGCCGGGCCGGAGCTGCTGGCGCGCGGGTGCTGGCTGCCGCTGGAGGTCGAGCTCGCCGCGGTCCTCGGCGGCCCCGTCGGGTCGCCCGACCACCGCCGGGGGCTCCTGGAGCTGGCGTCCGGGGCGCCGCCGGCACCGTCGGCGCAGTCGCCAGCCGTCGCGGAGAAGTCCGCGGGTGCGCCCGTGCTGGCCGCGAGAGGCCTGGCGGTGTCGCCCGCGCGTGCGCGGGGGAGCCGGCGCGCGCCCGCCCCGGCCCCGGTCCTGCGCGACCTCGACCTGACGCTGCGCACCGGCGAGGTCGTCGCGCTGGTGGGGCCCAACGGGGCCGGCAAGTCGACGCTGCTCGCGTGCCTCGCCGGGCTGCTCCCGCCGGTCGCGGGGACCGTCGAGGGGCCACGGCCGGGCCTCGTCCTGCAGAACCCGGAGCACCAGCTCGCGGGCAGCACGGTGCGGGCGGAGGTCGCCGTCGGCCTCCCGCCCGGACCCGCGACGCAGGCGCGCGTCGACGCCGCGCTCGCGGACTTCGGCCTGACGCGGCTCGCCGACCGGGACCCGCACCGCCTGTCCGGCGGCCAGCAGCGACGGCTGAGCCTGGCCGCGATGCTGGTGCACGACCGCCCGTTCCTGCTGGCCGACGAGCCGACCTTCGGGCTCGACCGGCTCGGGACCGCCCGGGCGCTGCGGGCGCTGACCGACGCGGCGCGGGACGGGCGGGGCGTGCTGTTCTCCTGCCACGACCTGCGGGCGGTGGCCACGTGCGCGAACCGCGTCCTCGTGGTGGCCGAGGGCCGGCTGGTCGCGGACGTCGACCCGCTCGCCCTGCTGCGCGACGCGGACCTGCTCGCGGCCGCGCGGCTCCGGCCGCAGCAGCTGCTGCGGTGGCTGGCCGACGCGGTCGACGACGCCGGGCGGCTCCGGGACGCGCTCGTCGCGCTCGACCGCCGCGCCCCCGTGCGGGCGGAGGTGCCGGTCGCGTGACGCTGCTCGAGGCCCGGAACCCGACCGTCAAGCTGGCGCTCGTCGTCGCGGTGTCGGTGGTGACGCTCGCCCTGCTGGACACGGCCACGCTGCTGGTCCTGTACCTGCTCGGGCTGGCCGCGGCGCGCTGGGCCGCCGGGGTGCGCGGGCCGACGCTGCTGCGCGCCCAGGTGCCCTTCTGGACGTTCGCCGTCGGCGTGCTGCTGGTGAACGCGCTGAGCCGGCCCGGCGCACCGCTGGTCGAGGGCGCGGTCGTGCCGGTGACGCGCGAGGGCCTCGCCGTCGGGGCGGCGCTCGCGGCACGCGGGCTGGTGATCGGGGTGTGCACGGTGGCGTTCCTCGCCAGCACGCCGCCGCGGGACCTCATGGTGAGCCTGACGCAGCACGCCCGGGTCGGCCCGCGCTACGCCTACGCGCTGCTGGCGGGGCACCGGGTGCTCGCCGGGCTGCCGCGCCGGTGGGCGACGATCCGGGCGGCGCACCTGGTCCGCGCCCCGCTGGCCCGCGACGGGCGGCCCCGCGGCGGGTGGCGGCACCTGGGGCGCTCGGCGTTCGCGCTGCTGGTCTCGTCGGTGCGGGACGCGGAGCGGATCGCGCTCGCGCTGGAGTCGCGCGGGCTGTCCACGCGGCCGCGCAGCCTCTGGCGCCCGGTGCCGCTCGGCGTCCGCGACGCCGGGCTCGCGGCCGTGGTGCTCGCCGTGGTCGCCGTCGTGGTGGTCGGCGGACGGCTCCTGGGCGGGTGAGGACGCCCGGGCGTCAGACCGCGAGGCCGACCAGGGCGCCGATGCCGTAGGTGACGAGCATCGCGACCGAGCCGCCCACGACGTTCCGCAGCACGGCGCGGCCCGCGGGCGCACCACCGAGGCGCGCGCTGACGGTGCCGGTCACGACGAGCGCGAGCACGACGGCCGCGAACGTGGCGACGATCCGCCCGCCGCCCCAGGGGGCGAGCACGACGAGCAGCGGGACGACGCCGCCGGCGACGAAGGCCAGCAGCGACGCGAGCGCCGCGTGCCACGGGTTCGTCAGCCCCTCGTCGGCGTCGCGCAGCCCGTGGTCCCGCAGGACGCGCTCGGCGTCCCGCTGGCTGCTCACGGAGACGTACTCCCCGGCGGCCATCGACAGCGCACCGGCGACGAGCGCCGCGACGCCGGCCACGGCGAGGGTCGACACCCCGGTCGCGGCGCCGGCCACGCCCACGACCGTGGCGGCCACGGAGACGATGCCGTCGTTGGCGCCGAGCACGCCCGCGCGGAGCCAGTTCTGACCTGCGCAGATGCAGGTTTGCCTGTCCTTACGGCGACAGCTCCGCGATGCCCCCGCAGGTCAGAACTGGCTCCGCGCGGGCGCGCTCGGCGGTGGGCAGGTCCGCGGCGGGCCGCGGGGGGT
>NZ_CABEGA010000011.1 GCF_901521055.1 Cellulomonas hominis
CCGTCCGGCGGTGCGTCACTAGGCTGACCGCGTCATCACCAGGCAAGGACGCACGGGGGTGGGATGAGCGTCACCGAGGACCGGTCGCCGGCCGAGGCCGAGGCCGATGCAGGCGCGGTGCGGCGGATCCTGGACCGCGTGCGCGAGCACCTCGGGATGGACATCGCGTTCCTCTCGGGCCTGACGACGTCCGCGGAGGTCGTGCTCGCCACCAGCGCCGAGACGGGCCCGATGCAGATGGCCGTGGGCGACGCGCGGGACCTCGACGACACGTACTGCGTGCGGGTGCTGTCGGGCAGCCTCCCGGGGGTGATCCCCGACGCGCGTCGGCACCCGGTGGCACGGGAGCTGACCGCGACGGCGGAGCTGGGGATCGGCTCCTACGTCGGCGCGCCGCTGCGGGGCCCGGACGGCCGGCCCGTCGGGATGCTCTGCTGCCTCGGCCGGGGGCCGAACCCGCTGCTCGACGAGGACGCGCTGCGCGTCATGGGGCTCGCCGCGGCGCTGGTCGAGGACCGGCTCGGGGTGCTGGGCCTGCCGCACCGGCCGGCGGTGTCCGAGCGGGTGCGCTGGGTGCGGCAGGTCGTCGCGACCGGGGACCTGCGCACCGTGTTCCAGCCGATCGTGCGGCTGGCGACCGGCGAGGTGGTCGCGGTCGAGGCGCTGTCCCGGTTCGACCCCGCCCGGTTCCCGACGCCGGTGCACGCGTTCGCCGCCGCGTCCGCCGCCGGCCTGGCGGTGGAGCTCGAGCTGCTGGCCGCGCGGTGCGCGCTCGACCGGCTGCCGGACCTGCCCGCCGGCGTGCGGCTGTCCGTGAACCTGTCCGCCGAGGCGCTGCTGGACCCCCGGACGCCCGCCCTGCTGCTGCCGGGCGGCCGGTCGGTCGGCGTCGAGGTCACCGAGCACACCCCGGTGCAGGACTACCCGGCGCTGTGCGCGGTGACGGACCGGCTGAAGGACGCCGGGGTGCACGTCGCGGTCGACGACGCCGGCGCGGGGTTCGCCAGCCTCCGGCACGTGCTCCAGCTCCGGCCGACGATCATCAAGCTCGACCTCGGGCTGGTCCGCGGGATCGACGCCGACCCGGTCCGGCAGGCCCTCGCGCGAGCCGTCGGCGACTTCGCGGGCACGCTGGGGTCCCGGCTGGTGGCCGAGGGCGTCGAGACGCCGCAGGAGCGGGACGCGCTGCTCGGGCTCGGGGTCGAGCTCGGGCAGGGGTACCTGCTGGGGCGGCCGGGGCCGTGGGAGGACGCGGTGGCGGCACCCGCCCGCTGACCGGACGAGGTGCCGCGCCGCCTCAGGCCACGTCCCGCCGCGCCGTCCGCCACAGGCCGATCGCCAGCGGCACCCCGACCCACAGCGCGGTCGACGTCGCGAGGCGCGCCCAGTCGCCGCCGGCCATGTCCCCGGACATGAGCGTGGACACCGGCCCGGACATGTCGAGCCACTCGGCGGGCTCCCGCAGGGCGTCGACCAGGTTCGCGACGATCGTCCACACGGTCGGGAGCGCCAGGTAGGCGACGATCGCCGCCGGGGTGGACAGCAGCGCGAGCCCGAACCCGAGCCCCTGCGCGACGAGCAGCAGCAGCCCGAGGGTGCTGCCGCCGACCAGCGCCCAGTCGAGGGTCCACGGCCCCGCGCCGTCCCGCAGCGCCCCGCCGGTGAGGTTCGCCAGCGCGGCGGCCGCGACGGTGGCGACCATGATCGCCAGCGCGAGCAGCCCGGCCGCGGCGGCCTTCGCCCCGTGCACGCGGGTGCGCCGCGGCTCCAGCACGAACGTCGTCAGGGCGGTGCGCTGCGACCACTCGGAGGTGGCGGCGAGCACGCCGACCAGCGGCAGCAGCAGCAGCTGCCCCGCGGTGGCGGCCTCGGTGAGGTCGGACCAGCTGAGCGACCCCGCGTCGGAGGTCCACAGCATGAGGGCCATGAAGGCGACGTCGACGAGGACGATCAGGGCCAGCAGCCAGCGGCCGGCACGGGTGTCGATCTGCTTGCGGAGCTCGACGCGCACCTGGCGGTGCCACGGGATGCCGGGGAGCGCGGCGGGGGCCGGCAGCGCCACGGCGGGGTTCTCACGGACGGCGGTCATGCCGCGGCCTCCTGTCGGTCGGTCCCAGCGGTGAGCGTGAAGAACAGGTCCTCGATGCCGGCGGACCGGGCGGGGCGCAGGTCGAGCACGACGACGCCCTGGTCGAGCGCGCAGCGGCCGACGGCCTCCGCGCCCGCGGACGTGGCCAGGCCCCCGCCGTCGAGCGGCCGGACGTCGTGGCCCGCGGTGAGCAGCGCGCGGGCGAGCGCGCCGTCGTCGAGGCTGCGCACCTCGGTGCCCGGCGCGGACAGCAGCTCCTGCGCGCTGCCCTGCGCGAGCACCCGCCCGCGGCCGATGAGCACGAGGTCGTCGGCGACGGCCTCGACCTCGCGGAGCAGGTGCGAGGACAGCAGCACGGTGCCGCCGTCGTCGGCGAATGCGCGCAACAGGTCCCGCATCCACCGGATGCCGGCCGGGTCGAGGCCGTTCGCCGGCTCGTCCAGCACCAGAGCCCGCGGTTGCCCGAGCAGCGCGTGCGCCAGCCCGAGCCGCTGCCGCATGCCCAGGGAGTACGTGCGGGTGCGAGCGTCGGCCTCCGCGGCGGTCAGCCCGACCAGCGCCAGGCACTCCGCCACGCGCGAGCCGGGCAGGCCCATGAGCCGCGCCGACAGGGTCAGCACCTCGCGGCCCGAGCGCCCGGCGTGCTGGGCGGACGCGTCGAGCAGGACGCCGACGACGCGGCCGGGGGTGGGCAGGTCCCGCAGCGGCCGGCCCGCGACGGTCGCCGTGCCGGACGTCGCGGTGGCGAGCCCGCACAGCACGCGCATGGTCGTGGACTTGCCGGCCCCGTTCGGGCCGAGGAACCCGGTCACCCGGCCGGGCCGGGCGGTGAACGACACGTCGTCCAGGACGGTCGTGGCGCCGTAGCGCTTGGTGAGGTGGCTGATGTCGATCATGGTGGTCAGCCTCGCCGCGGGGCGTCCCGGCCCGCGTCGGCTCCGGGGCTCGACCCGGGCGGCGCCGGTGGGTGGGCCGCTCCACCTTTCGGCGGAGGCGTCGCAGCCGCCGGGGCGATCCGCGGCGGGCAGCGCCCGACCTATGCTCGCCGGCATGCCCTCCCGTCCCGCCACCGCCGCGGTCGCCGAGCCGCCGCGCCTGGGCGGCTGGTCCCGGACCTGGCGCTACCTCGTCGCCATCGGCACGGGGCTCCTGCTGTGGATGATCGTGGTCATCGACCTCAGCACGCAGCCCGGGGTCGAGGACGACGGCCGCGTCGGCGCCGCCGTCCTGCTGGACCTCGTGGTGGGGGTCCTGTCGATCGGCCTGCTGCCGCTGCGCCGGCGGTACCCCGTCGTGGTGGCCGCGGTGCTGGCCGCCGCCACGGCGGTGTCGTCGTTCGCTGCTGGACCCGCGATCCTCGCGCTCGTGTCGCTCAGCACGCGGCGGCGGTGGCGCGAGGTCCTGCCGGTCGCCGGGCTGTGGTTCGCGGCCGGTCTCGTCTACGAGCTCGTCTACCAGACCGGAGCCCAGGAGGAGCCCCCGAGCCACCTGATGACGATGCTCGTGATCGCGCTCAGCGTGCTCGGCACGGCGCTGGTCATCGCCACGGGCTTCTACATCGGCACCCGGCGCGAGCTCGTCCGCTCCCTCGAGCTGCGGGCCGAGGCCGCGGAGCACGCGCAGGAGTCCCGCGCGGAGCAGGCCCGGCAGGCGGAGCGCACCCGGATCGCCCGGGAGATGCACGACGTGCTCGCGCACCGCATCTCGCTGGTCGCGATGCAGGCCGGCGCCCTGGCCTACCGCGAGGACCTCACCCGGGAGCAGATCACGCAGTCCGCGGAGACGATCCGGGACAGCGCGCACCAGGCGCTCGGCGAGCTGCGCGAGGTGCTCGGCGTCCTGCGCACCGACGGCGGCTCGGGGGTCCTGCGGCCGGGACAGGCCGGGCAGGTCGCCGTCGAGGCCCCGCAGCCGACCCTCGCGGAGCTGCCCGCGCTGCTCGCCGACTCCGTCGAGGCCGGCGGCCGCATCCAGCTCGACACCTCGGGCCTGCCCGGCGGTGACCTCGCGGCGCTCGCGGCCCTGCCCGGCACGACGTCCCGGACGGCGTTCCGCGTCCTGCAGGAGGCGCTGACCAACGCGCGCAAGCACGCACCGGGTCAGGAGGTGCGGGTCCGGCTGGCCGGCGTCCCGGGGGAGCGGCTGCTCCTGGAGGCCCGCAACCTGGTCCCCGCGACCGTGCCGGCCGCCGTCCCCGGTGCCGGGCTGGGCCTGGTGGGCGCGGCGGAGCGCGCGGACCTGCTCGGCGGCTCGCTGGAGCACGGGGTCGAGCGGGACGGCACCTTTGCCATGAGAGTGTGGCTGCCGTGGCCGAGCTGACGACCCCCGCCCCGGTCCGCCTCGTGGTCGTCGACGACGACGCCCTCGTGCGGGCCAGCCTGCGGATGATTCTCGGGGGCGACCCCGCCATCGACATCGTCGCCGAGTGCGCCGACGGGGCCGAGGCGGTCGACGTCGTCGGGCGGCTGCGTCCCGACGTCGTGCTGATGGACGTCCGGATGCCGCGCGTCGACGGCCTCACCGCCCTGCGCACGCTCCGCGCCCAGGGGTCGACCGCCCGGGTGGTCGTGCTCACGACGTTCGACGCCGACGAGCTCGTGCTCCGGGCCCTGCGCGAGGGTGCCGCCGGGTTCCTGCTGAAGGACACGCCGCCGGCCCAGCTGGTCGAGGGCGTCCGCCGCGTCGCCGCCGGGGAGCCGATCCTGTCCCCGACGGTCACGGCGCAGCTCATCGCCACGGTCACCCGCCCCGAGGACCGGACCCGCCGCGACGACGCCGTCCGCCGGCTGGAGCAGCTCACCCCTCGCGAGCGGGACGTCGCGACCGCCGTGGCGCGCGGGCTGTCGAACGCGGAGATCGCCGAGCAGCTCTACCTCGGGCTCGCGACCGTGAAGACCCACGTGGCGCACCTGTTCGCGAAGCTCGACGTGACGAACCGGGTGCAGATCGCGCGGCTGGTGCACGACGCCGGGGTGGAGTAGCGCGCACCGACCGGGTCAGGCCGTCACGTCGCCGATCACGTGCGGGTCGCCCTGGAACGGCCGGAGCGTCGCGGGAGCGGGGAACGGCAGCGTGTGCGTCCCGCGCCCGGGCGCGCCCATGACGTCGGGCGCGACCACGACCCGGTCCGGGCCGACCTCGACGAACCGCACGCGCTGCACCGACCCGTCCGGCAGGTCGAGCTGCCACAGGTCGGCGAGCCACCGCAGCCCGCGCCCCTCCAGCGCCTCCTCCGCCGCGAGCCAGTCGACCGGACCGGTCAGGTCGCGCCCGAGGCGGTCGACCGCGACGAAGTCCTCGCCGTCCGGCCGGATCCAGCCCAGGAGCTCGCGGTCGTCGGCGCGGCGGTGCTCGGACCAGTCGGCGGGCAGCATCGGCACAGGCTAGTGGGGCGCCGCGTCAGCGCAGCCGCACCGGCCCGGCGTCGATCGGCACCCGGAACAGCGCGTACGGCCGCTCGCGCAGGTCCTCGCCGCCCTGGTACGTCGCCTGCCGGTGCAGCTGGTTGGCGGTGACGTAGAGGTACCCGTCGGCGACGGCCATCGTGTCCGGCCAGAGCACGCTCGGGTGGTGCAGCACCGTCCGGAACGTCCCGTCGGGCTCGCGGCACAGCACGGCGTCGTGCTCGTAGGCGGTCAGGTACAGCCGGCCCTCGTCGTCGGTCTCGAGCCCGTCGGAGCCGGTGCCCTTGTCGCCCTCGTCGCGGACCGTCGCGGCGACCCGTGACTCGTCGGCCTGCTCGTCGGCGAGCGCGTCGACGGACACGCTCCACCACCGGCGGGAGGCCAGCGGGCAGTACCAGAGGCGCTCGCCGTCGGCGGAGATGGAGATGCCGTCGGCGCCCATCGCGACCGGCTGCGGCTCCGCGTCCGGCTCGGGCCGCTGCACGAACGGGCGGCCCTCCACGACGGGCCGGAACTCCGACCACGGCTGCGCCTTCGTCGACGGGTGGTCGTGCAGCCGGCGCCACGCCCGGCCCGACGCGAGGTCCACGACGACGATCCCGTTCGGCCCGGAGTCTGAGGAGTCGGTGATGAACGCCGTGCCCGCCTCCCCGCGGCGCAGGTCGAACCGCACGTCGTTGAGGTACGTGCTCGGCAGGGCGACGTCGGTGTCGAACGTGATCACCTGGACGACCTCGTCGGTCGCGAGGTCCACGCACACCAGCTTCGGGCCGCCCTTCGACGTCGGCCGGAACATCGGGCTGCCGGTGTCCAGCACCCAGAGCCGGTCGGCGGGGTCGACGACGACGCTCTGCACCGAGACGAACGCGCTCGCGTCGTCGTCGCCGCCGGGGGAGTTCCACGCCTCGTCCGGGTACGGCACCGCGACGCCGTCGCGCAGCTCCGTGACGGTCGCCGGCACGTCGTCGCCCCACAGCGGGTAGTTGACGAACACGCGCCCCGCGGCGGACACCGTCACGCCGGTCGGCATCGGGCCGTCGAACGCGTGCACGAGCTCCGGCTCGCCGACCGGCGCGTCCTGCGCGGTCACCTCCGGGCCGCTCACGTCCCGCCCGCTCACGCGGCGGCGCCCGGGCGCAGCAGCACCTTCGTCCACCCGTCCTCGCGGGCGTCGAACCGGGCGTACCCGTCGGCCGCCTGGTCGAGCGGCAGCTCGTGGGACACGATGAACGACGGCTTCGCCCTGCCCGCGACGATCAGGTCGCGGAGCTGCCGGTTGTACCGCATGACGGGCGCCTGGCCGGTGCCCATGTGCTGGCCCTTGGTGAAGAACGTGCCGTAGTCGAAGCCGATGCGGCCCTCCTTCGCGCCCTCGTCCGCCGCGCCAGGGTCCTGCGGCATGTACACGCCGACGACGCCGATGCCGCCGGTGGTCCGCACGCTCGCGACCAGGTTGTCGAGCACCAGCTCCGGGTGCTCCTCGCCGGAGGGGTCGTGCGCCTGGTACCCGACGGCCTCGACGCCGCAGTCCACGCCGCGGCCGAGCGTCGCGTCCATCAGCTGCTCGACCGGGTCGCCCTGCGAGAAGTCCACACCGATCGCGCCGATGCTCTCGGCGAGCCTCAGCCGGTCCGGCTCCTTGTCGACGACGAACACCCGGGAGGCCCCGCGGAGCAGCGCGCTGTGCGCGGCCATCAGCCCGACCGGGCCGGCGCCGAACACGGCCACGTCGTCGCCCGGCGACATCCGGGCCAGCTCCGTGCCGTGCCAGCCGGTCGGGAAGATGTCGCTCAGCATCGTGAAGTCGTTCTCGTGCTCCGTGCCCTCCGGCAGCTCGAGCAGGTTCACGTCGCCGTACGGGACGCGCAGGTACTCGGCCTGCCCGCCGTCGTAGGGCCCCATGTTCGCGTAGCCGTACGCCGCGCCGTCCATGCCCTCGATCGGGTTCGTGCGCAGGCAGAACGACGTCCAGCCGTGCAGGCAGTTGCGACACGTCCCGCACGCGATGTTGAACGGGACGCTCACCCGGTCGCCGACCTTGATCCGGCTGACCGCCGGGCCGACCTCCTCGACGACGCCCATGTTCTCGTGCCCGAGGACCTTGCCCTCCTCGACCGAGGTGCGGCCCTCGTACATGTGCAGGTCGGAACCGCAGATGTTCGTCGTGGTGATCCGCACGATCACGTCGGTGGGCTTCTGGATCGTCGGGTCCGGGACCTCGACGACCTCGACGGACCGGGGACCGCGGTAGACGACTGCGCGCATGGGTGTGCTCCCTCGTGAGGTGGCGTGGCCGCTCCGGGCCCGGGGTGGCCGCGGTCGGACCGCACGGCGCCCTTCGATCCTGCGCCCGCGAGCCCGGGTCGGCATCTGGGGGCCGCTCTCGAGCGGCGCGCTCGTGGGGGTCGACCTAGCGTGGCCGCATGCGCGCGATCGGAGTGACGGAACCCGGCGGCCCGGAGCGGCTGCGCGAGCTCGACCTGCCGGAGCCGGAGCCCGGGCCGGGGGAGATCCGCATCGCGGTGCGGGCGGCCGCGGTGAACCCCACGGACACCGGGCTGCGCGAGGGCCTCGGCATCCCCGAGGGGCTGGAGCCGCCGTACGTGCCGGGCATGGACGCCGCGGGCGTCGTCGACGCGATCGGCCCGGGCGTGGAGCTGTCCGTCGGCGACCGGGTGGCGGCCGTCGTGAACCCCCGCCGGCCGGAAGGCGGCGCCTACGCGGAGCGGGTCGTCGTGCCGCAGACGAGCGTCGCCCGGGTGCCCGACGACCTGGACCTGGTCGCGGCGGCGACGGTGCCGCTCAACGGGCTGACGGCGCTGCGGGCGCTGGACCTGCTCACGCTGCCCGACGCGGGGACGCTGGCGGTCACGGGAGCGGCCGGAGCCGTCGGCGGGTACGCGATCGAGCTCGCGACGGCGCACGGCTACCGCGTGGTCGCCGACGCGAAGCCGGAGGACGAGGAGTTCGTCCGCGCCGTCGGCGCCCGCACCGTCGTGCCGCGCGGTGACGGCTTCGGCGACGCCGTCCGCGCGGCGGAGCCAGGCGGGGTCGACGGGCTGCTCGACGCCGCCCTGCTCGGGGCGAAGGCGCTCGGTGCGGTGCGGGACGGCGGCGTCGTCGTCGCGCTGCGGCCGTTCGACGGCGAGGCGGACCGCGGCATCCACGTGCGGACGGTCAGGCCGGCGGACTACCTGGAGGACGGGGCGCGGCTCGCGGAGCTGCTGCGGATGGCGGCCGAGGGGCGGCTCACCGTGCGGGTCGCCGCGACGATGCCCGCGAGCGACGCGGCGGAGGCGCACCGGCGGCTGGCGGCCGGCGGGGTGCGGGGGCGGCTCGTCCTGGAGCTCTGAGCCGCCGCCCCCGGCTGGCGGGCGGGCGTGTCGGAGGGGGCTCGTAGTCTCGATCCATGGTGCTCGACGGTGCGCTCCTGGACTGGCTGCTCGACAGCGACCCCGCCCTGCGCTGGCAGGTCGAACGGGACCTCGCGGGAGCGCCGCCGTCGGTGTGGCGGGCGACGCGGGCGCGGGTCGCGACCGAGGGGTTCGGCGCCCGGCTGCTCGCCCACCAGGACCCGGACGGGCAGTGGGCGGGCGGCGCGTACTTCCCGGCCGGGTACCTCGAGGGCCCCGAGGAGGAGGAGGGCCAGCCGTGGACCGCCACGACCTGGAGCCTCAACGCCCTGCGGGAGTGGGGCGTCGACGCGTCGGCGCTCGCGGGCACCGCCGAGAAGCTCGCCGCGAACAGCCGCTGGGAGTACGACGACCTGCCGTACTGGGACGGCGAGGTCGACGCCTGCATCAACGCCTACACGCTCGCGAACGGCGCGTGGCTGGGCGCGGACGTCTCCGGGCTGGCGCAGTGGTTCGTCGAGCACCGGCTGCCCGACGGCGGCTGGAACTGCGCGTGGGTCGAGGGGTCCACGCGGTCGTCGTTCCACTCCACGCTGAACGCGCTCCGCGGCATCCTGTCGTACGAGCAGGCGACGGGCACCGCGGGGGATCTGCGCGCCGCCCGGCACGCGGGCGAGGAGTACCTGCTGGAGCGGCGGCTGCTCTACCGCCGGTCCACCGGCGAGCTGGTCGCGCCGTGGGCCACCCACCTCGCGTACCCGTTCCGCTGGTTCTACAGCGCGCTCAAGGCCGTGGACCACTTCCGGTCCGCCGCGCTGCACGACGGGGTGCCCCCTGACCCGCGGCTGGCGGACGCGGTCGAGTCGATCCGCGCCGCCCGGCAGTCCGACGGCACGTGGCTGCAGGAGCGGCGCCACCCCGGGACCGCGTGGTTCGAGGTCGACGTGCCGGCGGGGGAGCCGTCGCGGTGGCTGACGTTCCACGCCGCGCGGGTGCTGGCGTGGTGGGACCGGGCGGGCGGCTGATCCGCGCTCGGGCTGCTAGGCGACGCTCAGGTCGAGGTGCAGGGCACGCAGCCGGTCGGGCGACCCGGTCAGCGCGCGGGCCCGGTGCAGCTCGGTCGTGTCCTCGACCGCGACGAGCCGCGCGTGCAGGCCGAGCGGCAGGTCCCCGACCACCGCGCCGTCGTCGAGCGCGAGCCCCGCGGTCGCCCGCCCGGCCACGTCGTCCAGGACCAGCCACGCCTGCTCCGGCGGCAGCCCCGCGTCGACGAGCTCGGGCAGGTCCCGCAGGTGTAGCCCGGCCGTGTACCCGAAGGACGTCGCGAGCCGGGCGCCGACCACGTACTGCAGGGCCCAGCCGTACAGCTCGATCTCGCCACGGAGCGCGTGGTCCTCGTGCGTCCTCATGGGGGTCACCTGTCTTCTCGGGCAGCGCCCGGGTCGTCACCGTCCGAGCACCATAGCCCGGAAAAGAAGAAGGTCAAGCCCGTCCTTCGGCGCGAAGTGGTCGTGCATTGGTGAGAATGCCGCACCCCGGGCGTCGAGAACTCCGTCCGGCGCGATGACCGGGACGCTCGGGCGCCGGCGCTCCCGGTGGTGCCCGAGTTTGCACGCATTTCTGTGCGCATTGTGCGGGTCCGTCGGAAAATCGCTGCACGACCGGAGCACGGGGCGCCGCCACGTGCGGCGCCCCGGCCGGGACGTCGGCCTGCGCCCGTCAGCTGGCGGGTGCGATCCGGGCGTACAGCGCGGCCGGGTCGCCGGCGAGCGAGGCCTTGACCATCGCGCTCCACTCGTCGACGACGACCTCGATCTCCCCGGCGGCCAGGCCGTCGAGCGAGGCGCGGGGCACGAGCGCGGGGTCGATCATCGGCCCGTCGTAGCCGGCCATGATGTCGGTGTCCGCCGCCCCGAGGTGGACGCCCTGGACCAGGGTGCCCTGCGCGGCGAGGTCGAGGCGCACGCCGTTGGTCATGTTCCACTCGGCGGCCTTCGCGGCTCCGTAGGCCCCGTTCCCGGGGAAGGAGAACCACGACAGCGCCGACAGGACGTTGACGACCGCGCCGCCGCCGGCCGCCGCGAGCGCCGGGGCGAACTCGCGGATCATGTCGAGCGTGCCCCAGAAGTGCGTGTCCATCTCACGCCGGATCTCGTCGAGGTCGCCCGTGACGAGCGGCGTCGAGGTGGCGATGCCCGCGTTGTTGATCAGCAGGGTGACGTCCGTCGCCGCCCGGGCGGCGGCCACGACCGAGGCGTGGTCGGTGATGTCGAGCTGCAGCACCTCGACGCGGTCGAGGGACGCGAGCTCGCGCGCCTCCGGGGTCTCGGTGCGCCGTACTGTCGCGTAGACCTTGCGGGCCCCGCGGGCGAGGAGCTCGTCGACGAACCGGCGGCCGATGCCGCGGTTGGCTCCGGTGACGAGGGCGACCTGGTCGGTGATGTCCATGTGTGGCGTTCTCCCTTCTCGCGGTCGGCCTGGTGGTCGACCTGCGCGGGTACGCTAGAACCTCACGTTGACGTCAAGGGCAAGTCCGGCCCGCCGTCATGACCGAAGGGGTGCGCGTGCGCATCGGGGACGTCGCTGAACGGGCCGGGGTCAGCCCCCGGGCCCTGCGCTACTACGAGGAGCAGGGCCTCCTGCCGGCCCAGCGGACGGCGAGCGGCCAGCGCGTGTACGACGAGGCCGCGGTCGAACGCGTCCAGCTGATCCAGCAGCTGTTCGCGGCGGGACTCGCCAGCCGCACGATCGTGGAGCTGCTGCCGTGCGTCGACTCCGGGGTGGCCAGCGACGAGGCGCTCGCCCTCCTCCGGCAGGAGCGTGACCGCATCACCGAGAGCATGGCCGCGCTCGCGCAGGCCCGCGCTCAGCTCGACCGCGTCATCGAGCTCTCGCTGCACCCGGACCCCGAGCACTGTCCCGCGCTCCGGACCGAGACCGCACCGGCAGCGGGATGAGCGCGGTGGGTCCTCCGGCCCTGGCACATCCCCGAGCCGCCCGCCGGTAGGCTGAACCCGCGCCGAACGGGCCCCACCGGTCCGACCGGCGACGCATGGGGCCGACGAGAACACCTCGCGGGTCCCGCGCGCCTGTAGCTCAGTGGATAGAGCACCGCTCTCCTAAAGCGGGTGTCGGCAGTTCGAGTCTGCCCAGGCGCACAGCACCCGTTTGTACAGGTGCATCGAGGAGCTGCTGGGTACTGCGCCGACTTCATGAAGGCCGCGACGTTCTCCACCACGAAATACCGGGGTCTCACCCGGACGATCCTGCGGGGGTTCTCACGCCAGAGGGTGTTGCGCTCATCCTCGGCGTCCTGCTTGCCGAATGTCGAGAGGGCGGCCCACCCACGATGACGTCGACCGAGGGCACGTACCGCGTTCGTAGCCACTCCTGGATCGGCCGGACGAAGACGTCGGCCTCCGGGTGGTTCTGCTGATAGGTGGCCGCAGCCGCGACGTCCATCTCGACGGTCTCCACGGTCGAGTAGCCCCCTTGCGATCCCAACCCCGCACTGAACCCGCTTGCGCGGCGAAGAGATCGAGGACCGTCATCGCCGACGAGCCGCTTCCGGGCACGTCAGTGCTGCGCGAGCATTGGGGGTGACCATGGGGCCGCTCGCTGGCAGCGGGGACGCAACCGGCGAGGTGGGCGGGAGGCGCCCAAGCGCGGTGCCGCCCCCCAGCCCCGGATCCCCGCTTCCAGAGCAATCTCTCCGACCGGATGTCCTGGCAGCGCCGGAGGGACACCGGACCGGAACTGCTGCTGCGCCGGGCTCTCCATCGGCGGTACTGCGCTTCCGTGTCGACTACGCCCTCCCCGGCCTCCCCAGGCGCCGTGCCGACGTCCTGTTCACCCGTGCCCGCATCGCGGTCTTCGTCGACGTCTGCTTCTGGAAGGGCCGCCCGGAGCACGCGACGCGTCCTACGAGCAATGCCGCATGGTGGGAGGTAAAGCTAGCGACGAACGTGCAGCGCGACCGGGATACCGACGCGCATCTGACGTCCATCGGGTGGCTTGTCCCCCGGTTCTGGGAACACGCGGACATGGAGCAGGCGGCGGCCCTCGTCGCTCACGCTTGGACGAATGCTCACGAAACGGGGGCCGGAAGCCGATGAGACTCGGAGTGTCGGTGACGCCTCCTACGATGGCCTCCATCGAGATATCCACAGGCCCTGAGGCCTCGGAAGGACTCCACAGGTGACGCAGTTCGGCAAGCTCATCGAAGTCTCGCTGCCCCTGGAGGACATCAACCACGGGTCCGCCCGGGAGGAGTCGATCCGGCAAGGCCACCCGCCCACCCTGCACTTGTGGTGGGCTCGCCGACCGTTGGCCGCGGCTCCGGGCGTGGTCCCCGCCCAGCTCGACGACCCGTCTTCGCGCCCCCACCGGTTCCCCACCGAGGAGGACCAAGAGGTCGAAGGGGAGCGGCTGCACAACGTCATCCGCCGTCTGGTTGTCTGGGAGAACACCGGCGATGAGCGACTGCTGCGTGAGGCGCACGAGGAGATCCTGACCATTCAGCGGGCCGTCCGCGAGACGCCCGGAACCTCCGGTTCGACGCCAGCCGATTCAACGACGTGGAGTACTGACCGATGACCGACGTCCAAGCGGACTCGCTGGCAGGCGAGGTTATCGGCCGACTGATCCTCACGCCGGATCCGGCCTTCGTGAAGAGCCTCGGCACCCACCACACCCTCGAGTCGGCCATGGCGGACCTTGTTGACAACAGCATCGACGCCCACGCCACGACGGTCACGATCCGGTTCATCACCTGGAACGGTCACCTCGCCGGAATCTTGGTCATCGATGACGGCGACGGTATGGACGCCGACATCGCGGACCGTGCGATGCGGCTCGGAGGTCAGCGTGAGTACGCGGCCGGCGACCTGGGGCACTTCGGTGTGGGGCTCAAGTCAGCGGCCCTCGGGGTCGCGAACGTCCTGACGGTGTGGTCGCGCCGGTACGGAGCCAGCCCCGTCGGCCGCAGACTCACACGCGTCGACATGCAACGCGACTACTCATGCGACGTGCTGAGTACCAAGGCCGCCGAGCGTTCGCTTCGGCACGGACTCGACGGTGCCGAACGCGGCACGATCATCGCGCTCACCGAGCTCAAGGCCGGCGTCCATGGAGCGTCGCCGACCGAGGCGGCGATTTGGCTGTCCCACGCTCAGCAGCGTGTCCGACACCACCTCGGCCTCGTCTACCACCGCCTCCTCGCCGCCAATCGCGTGGTGGTGCAGACGGTGGAGGTCGACGAACACGGCAATCAGGGAGTACTCACGCCGGTCCAACCTGTCGATCCCTTCGCCTACCCCGTCACCGGACGGCCCGGCTTCCCGAAGCAGCTGCACGCCCGCGCGGCGGGAATCGACGTCACCGTCACGTGCCACATCTGGCCGGCGCGGTACGAGAACAACACAGAGTTCAGGCTGCAGCAGAAGTCCGCCGAGGAGACCCAGGGGTTCTACGTCTATCGCGCGGACCGTCTCCTCCAGGCCGGCGGCTGGAACAACGTGGCGAACGCCGGACCGCTCCGCAAGCTCGCGCGGGTCAGCATCGATGCCGACGGTCTCGACGGGCTGGTGCAGCTCAACCCGGAGAAGAACGGCACACAGTTCAGCACGGCGCTGTCCCATGCCCTGGCACGCGCGACCTCCAGCCCTGGCGGCGACGCCGTGTCGTTCGAGGACTTCCTGACCGCTGCCGAGGAGGTGGTGGTTCAGTCGAAGAAGCGGACTCACAAACGCAAGCCCGTGGTGCGGCCGGACCGCGGATTCGCCAAGGGCGTTCGGCGAGCGATCGGAGAGGAACTCGACTTCCATGCGGACGAGGACGCGGTGGAGGTCCGCTGGAAGCGGCTCCCCGCCGGGACGTTCTTCGAGATCGACCGGCCTGCACGGACGCTGTGGCTGAACCTGGCGTACAGGAACCTCTACTCCCCCGGCCAGAAAAGCCTGAACGACGCACCCCTCGTAAAGGCCCTGATCTTCCTGCTCGCTCAGGACCACTTCACGGGCATGCAATACAGCTCCGCGAAGCGCGACGAGGCGGCGGTGTGGCAGGCCGTTCTCGGAGCAGCCGCCGAGGAGGAGAAGGTGCGACGGAACCGAGGAGAGGGACCGCGATGACGTCCGACACGGGACCATTCGTGCCCTCCGAGCGACACCCGGACCTGCCCATGCTCGACGGGTACTGGGCCGACGGCCATCCCGCAAGGCTCCCGATCCTCGGTGCGCCGGAGTGCTTCATCGACCTGGATCCACCGCATCGTGAGATCAAGCTCAGCGTCCCGGCCGACGGCAAGGAGCCCGACCTGGCGAAGTTCCGGAACATCGACTTAGCCACCCACACCGACGACGGTGTCGTCTGGTGGGAGATCCGTGTGCTCGTCGAGCACTCGTTGCACGAGGCGTACTCCCTCCTGACCCGCATCGCCGATCTCGTTCAGCTGGACCGGCAGTCCGTCGGGGTCGCGGCGTACCAGGCACTAGAGACGTACCGTGCGCTGCTGGCCCCGCGCGGCGCGATGAGCGAGGAGCAGCAGATAGGGCTCTACGGCGAGCTGCTGGCACTCGAGCACCTCTTGCGTCACGCCGGCCCGGGCGTCGCGGTGCCGGCGTGGGTGGGGCCGATGAACGAGGAGCACGATATCGCTCTCGCGGACGTCCACTTCGAGGTCAAGACCACCAAGGGTGAGCACCGCCAGCACGTGATCAGCGGGACGCAACAGTTGCAGCCTCTACGCGGCGTCCCGTTGTGGCTGCTCTCCTTGCAGGTAACGCCGACGACGCCCGACGCCGGGCGGAGCCTGGTCGATCTGGTGGCCGACGTCCGTCAGCTCGCCAGTGGGGGCCGGCCGAGGGTCGACGAACTGCTGCGCGGGATGGGCTGGCGTGACTCCGATGCCGACCTTTACGCCTCCCACCTCACCCTTCGGAGCGACCCGCGCGCCTACTGCGTCGACGCGGCATTCCCGGCATTGACGGACGATCGCCTTAGGGTTGCGGTGCCTCAAGCGGAACTGATCAATGACGTGAAGTACCGGGTCGACGTGACCCAGTTGGACTACGGCGTCCCTCCGGCGCCGATGGACGGATTCGTGGAGCACCCTGAGGAGCCGACCGCATGACCGCACCCGCCTGGCAGCACGACCTGACGATGCTGCTCCACGCCGACGCTGATACTGCGCCGCGGCCTCTCGTTTCGACGGTGAACGTCCTCCTCGGCGGCGGAGGCCTCACCGAGGACGAGCTCGCTGCTCACCTCGAAGCCGCGCCCCTCAAGGACCCCGTGGTTCACCGCCTCCACCGGGCGCTCCTGGCGTGGGACTCCGCCACCGCGGCACCGTGGGCGGCGCTCAACGGCGAGCCTGCACCGCCTCCCCATACCCGCTCCCGCCGACAGCGGGCATACGCCCGGCTGGGCTTCTCGGACAAACTGGCGGCAGCGCTCGACGTCAAGTGCCCCGTGGTCGAGAAGCACGAGGTCGTGATCTCCAGGGAGTTCGAGCCGTGGTACGAGGACGCCAAGCACGAGCGTCACAGCTTCTACTGGGCGCACTACGAGGAATACCTCCGCGAGAAGGGATGGGGCGCCGACGTCATCAAGTCGCTCGACGCCGCCTCGGACGACGTCGTCCGTCGCCTGTCCGATCCCACTAGGCCTGAGGCGAAGAGGACTCGCGGGCTTGTGATCGGCTACGTCCAGAGCGGCAAGACGGCGAACTTCACTGGCGTCATCGCCAAGGCCGTCGACTCCGGTTATCGCCTCGTGATCGTCCTCACCGGCACCGTCGAGATGCTGCGCGCCCAGACGCAGCGGCGCCTGGACAAGGAGCTCGTCGGCCACGAGAATCTCGTCCACGGGCTCGACACCACGAGTGAAACCTGGCTCAAGGAGTTCGACTACGCCGGTGACCCGGAGTGGCACGACGACGCGTCGTTCGTGCGACACCCCGGCATCGAGACCGCCGACGGAGTGCCGCGGATTATCCGCGCGACGACGCTCGGTGCTGACTACAGGCGCCTCAAGCAGGAACTCACCAAGCTGCGCTTCCCCAGTCGACCGAAGAAGTCTGCGCCACTGAACCACCCCGAGAACCTCGCGGCCGCGGATGCGTACCTGGCGGTCGTGAAGAAGAACTCCACGACTCTCAAGAAGCTCATCACTGACCTCAAGGCGGTAGGAGCGAAGACATTGGCCGAGCTTCCGATCCTGATCATCGACGACGAGTCCGACCAGGCGTCGCTCGACACGACGAGCCCCAAGGTGAAGGCAGCGGCCGCCACGGAGGCCGAGCGCAAGCGCACGGCGATCAACAAGGCGATCTCCGAGATTCTCGGCCTCGCGCCGCGCGCGCAGTACGTCGGCTACACCGCCACGCCGTTCGCCAATGTCTTCGTCGATCCGACGGATGAGCAGGACATCTTCCCGTCCGACTTCCTCATCACCCTCCACCGCCCGGACGGTTACATGGGTGTGGCGGATTTCCACGACATAGAGCGCGACTGGAGCTCAGAGACGCGCGATCTGACCACGTCCAACCGCATGGCGTTCGTTCGAGACCTGGAGCCGGATGTCGACGCCGCCGATCTGGACGCCGAACTTCTCGATGCCATGGACGCCTTTGTCCTGTCGGGGGCGATCAAGCTCTACCGCACCGAGCACGGTACGAGCACCGGCAAGCACCACACGATGCTGGTGCACGAGTCCGTCAAGAAGGCCGAGCACCGCGAGACTGCGGAGCGTGTTCGGGAAGTATGGTCCGCACACCCGGCGACGTCGCCGGAGGGCATCCGACGCCTCGAGGCCCTGTGGGACGCCGACTACCGCAAGGTCTGCGACGCGCGCCAGGACGGTCCCGTCCCCGAGTCGTTCGCCGCCATCAAGCCGTACATCGGAGCGGCCTACGCCCGGATGACCTCGGACGGCGATCCCGTCATCGTCGTCAACTCAGATGCCGAACTGCAAGCCAACGCCAAGCGTCTCAACTTCGATGCCGAGCCGGTTTGGCGCATTCTCGTCGGTGGCACGAAGCTCAGCCGCGGCTTCACGGTCGAGGGCCTGACCGTGTCCTACTACCGCCGCGCGGCCGGGCAGGGTGACACCCTGATGCAGGCCGGACGCTGGTTCGGATACCGCAAGGGCTACCGGGACCTGGTCCGCCTGTTCATCCCCGATGACCTCTACCAGGCGTTCGAGGCTGTGCTCCGCGACGAGGAGGCCTTGCGGCTCGAGCTGGCGCAGTACGAGGGATTCGACGAGTCCGGGAAGCCGCTCCTGACGCCGCAGGCGGTGCCCCCCCTGATCCGTCAGCATCTGCCAGCGGTCAAGCTGACCGCGCGAAACAAAATGTGGAACGCCCGGCTGATCGAGCAGGGCGTGGGCGGTCGTATCAGGGACCTTTACATGGTGCCCTCCCGCGATGACGGAGACAGCAAGGAACACAACGTCGGAACGGTCGCTCGGATCCTCTCAGGTACCACCGGCCCTGTGCCGGTCAGCGACGGCAAAAACCTGTTCGATGCCAGGATCGGTCTCGTCGACAACTCTGAGATCCTCGACCTCCTGGACCGGCGCACGGGTCTGCGCTGGAACAGCGCCGTGTCGGAGCAGGTGCGGCCGCAGGTTCGCTTCTTCGAGAACGTGGCCCGCGATGGTCGGGTCGAGGGTTGGGCCGTGATGTGGCCGCAGCTCGGCGAGGGAGGCCTGACTAAGCTTGATGGAATTACGGGAAGCGCCCGGCTCGTGGAGCGCGCCCGACGAGAGGGGCGCCACGACTTCTCCGGAAGTGACATCAAGCATCGTCGTCCCGCGGAGGCGTTGGCCGCGGACGGCCCGAGCGCGGAGGTGGCCTTCCAGGCGCTGGCAGAAGGACGCAACGTCGAGCGCCTGGGCGTGGTCCTTGTCTACCTCGCCTGGGATCCGCGTGAGTCAGGCGCACAGCGGCCGACCACCGACGCACCCGCGGACTTGAGGGACATCACGGTGCTCGTTTCGATGGTGGTTCCTCAGGACGCAGCACCAGGCGGACGCGCACTCGTGTGGGAGCGAGTTCAGGACGACGATCTGCACCGCGATCTGGCGGCGGTAGATATTCCGCAGGCGGCACGTTAGCGGTCGCGTGCCGCCGGGACCCCTGCGCGCGCCCAGGACGCAAGTGTCATCGTCATGCCCTTGAGGTCCTGTGCCCTCGAGGACGGTGCACGGCTGCCGGTGTGTGGGAAGTACCCGGTGGCGAACCAACGGCCGTCGATCGGGAAGCTCCACGACCCGGCGAGCTGGTGGAGCATGCGACGGAAGGCCAGTTCCCCGGCATCGTCGACGCGGGGACGCAGTTCGTCGATCCCGTCGACGGCCACGATGCGGAAGGCGCCGGCGAGACACCGCAGGATGGTCGCGGACGCGATAAGGCTTCGGGCGCGTAGAGCTGCCGCACTCTCGGCGCCCGAGGCCACCCGCGCCAGCCCGGGGACCTCGTCGAGGAGCACGTCGAGGAACCGGAGCGTCACATCCCTCACGCCTTCCGGAGCCAGCAGCGCCTCACGCTTCTGCGTCGCCCGGGACTCGAACCCGATCGACGCCGCCCGGACGACGTCGACCAGGGTCTTCGCCGAGAGGAGGTTCTCGCTCGCCCCGGCCATCCGGTCCTTCTCGAAATCCACGATCCCGTCGACCAGCGGGTGCTTCACGGCGAGCTCGGCTGCGACCCGGTTCACCAGGTCGCGTTGATCGAACGCGGCGACCTGGGACTTCGTGATCCCCTTGGCGTTGGTCGCGATGTCCGAGAAGAGCTGTTTGTGCTCCTCGATCCCGACCCCTTCGAAGATCTCCAACGTCACACACTCCGTCTGGAGGCGCTCCGAGAGGCGAGTCCAGCGATCGAGAGCGCTTCCGGCGCTCCGCCCGGCACCCGTGTCGCCCAGGAGGTGCGCGTTCTCCAGTGCCCGGCGACTGGTTCTGAGGCCCGCAGAGATCTGTTCGGCCGCGATGTGCCATCCCAGGATGCGGTGCTGCCCGTCGAGGATCTCGAGCGACGTCTTGGAGTCATCGGGGAACGTCAGCATGCCGCTCGAGACCGCCAGCACCGATGTCTCCTGTTGGAACCTGTCACCCAACCGTGCCTCGGTGTCGAGTAGCAGCGGCGGCGTCGCCCAGCGCTCGTTGTGCTGCCAGTACAGCGAGAAACCTTCGGCATGAGCGAGGTCGACGCGACGGTTCCCCGGGAACTTGTGAGCGGGGTCGGGCTCCGGAAGAAGCTCGGCGATGGCCTGCAGTGGCACGGCGACCACGAACACCGCGATTCCCCCGCGGCTGTAGCGATGCGCTGGGAAGGTGTGGACTCTCTGCGCCAACTGTCACTCCGATGTCTACGTGCTGTGCTTCTGATGTCGGCAGCACGACACAGCAGCTTGACGGTGTTCACCCGCTTTGTGCGCTCCCGACACGCGGGAGAGCTGGCAAGCTCACGCCATGTACGACTGGATCTTCTTCAAGCACGCAACGGATGGCCCTCCCGCCCCGGTTACCGACCTGGCGCATGATCTTCGGGAACGGTTACCTTCCCTCGCCACCGCCGAGACACCGACGGGCGGTCTGCACCGCATGGATCTTCTCAGCGCAGTCGGACCCGTCGCGCGCGCCCACTCGCTCGGCGTCCCGGATCGCGAGACGTTCGCGGCGACCGAGGTCGATCTCGTTGCTCGCCAAACCGGCGTCGCCGTGAGTGTGCAGACTGGCCGTGCGCGGACCAACAATGCCGCGCTGCTCGCCGCCTTGGCCGCCGCCTCGATGCCAGGCATCCGGTGGCTCATCCTGCTCGTGCCCGAGCGTTACAAGGGCAGCACCACGGGCAAGCCCGTCGGGGACGACCTCGCCCGACTGGCTCACAGCACAGGAGTGCACCTGGAGCTCGATGGCGTACTTCTCCTGACGTTCTGAAGCCGCCGGACGCCTGTGTCAACGACGGCTGAAATCTGAGGGTGGGTGAAAGTAGCCCCCCTCATGGTGTGGTCAGTCGGTCGTGGCCGCTGGTGGGCGGCCGAGGTCGCGGTTCTTGAGCCGGTGGGAGTCGCACTTGAAGGCGATGACGTCGGCGCGGTGGACGAGGCGGTCGAGTCATCGCGGCGGCGACGGTGTCGTGGCCGAAGACCTCGCCCCAGCGTTCGAACGGCTCGTTCGAGGTGACGATCAGCGATGCGTATTCGCAGTGGGCTGGGACCAGCTAGAAGAACAAATTCGCGGCCTCTGGCTCGAAGGGGATATAGCCGACCTCGTCGATGACCAGCAACGGGTAGCGGCCCAGGCGCCGCAGCTCGTCCTGCAGCCGGCCGTCGTGGTGCGCGCCTGCGAGGTGATCGACCCACTCCGAAGCGGTAGCGAACAGGACCCGGTGGCCGGCTTGGCAGGTCCGCCTGAAGCAGCGCGGCGACGGTGCTCTTGCCGGACTCGGACGGTCCGATGAGCGCGACGCGGCTCCCGCGCGGGACGGTGAACGACACGTCGTCGAGGAGCAGCTCCCCGAAGCCGACCGACACCGGGTCGCGCAGGAACAGCCGGGTCTCGGCGGCCGTGAGTCCGCGCAGCGCGCGCATCAGGCGGCCCGTCGGGTGAGCGCGACGAACGCGTCGTCCAGGCTCGTCTGCTCGACCCGGAGCTCGTGCGCGACGACGTGATGCACGGCCAGCACCGACGTGACGGCCTGCAGCAAGTCGCCCGTGCCGATCACCACCACCTGGCCGCCGTGCTGCTGCACGCCGGTGACCTCGGGGAGGTCGACCAGCAGCCGGTCGGCGAGGGCGGCCGACGGCCGGAATCGCACGCGCTGTTCCCAGTGACCCGGGCGACCAGGCCGGCGGAGGTGTCGAGCGCCGTCACCCGGCCGGCGTCGATCAGTGCGAGCCGGTCGCAGAGGCGCTCCGCCTCGTCCATGAAGTGCGTGACCAGCAGGACCGTCACGCCGGCGTCGCGCACGTGCTCGACCAGGTCCCACGTGTCCCGCCGGGCCTGCGGGTCGAGCCCAGTCGTCAGCTCGTCGAGCACCGCGACGTCCGGGCTCACGACCAGCGCCAAGGAGATCGCGAGCCGCTGCTTCTGCCCCCCCGGCGAGCTGCCGGTACCGGGTGTCGCGCTTGTCCGCGAGCCCCTGCATCTCCAGCAGCGGCCCGCCGTCGGCGGGCCGCCGGTAGAACGTGCGGTAGAGCTGCATCGCCTCGCCGACCGTCTGCCGGTCCGGCAGACGGACGGCTGTCCTGCAGTTGCACGCCGACGCGCTGCCGGAGCTCACGCCGGTCGCGCCGCGGGTCGAGCCCGAGGACCGCGAGCGACCCCGCGTCGGGCGTGCGCACGCCGGTGAGGCACTCGACGGTCGTGGTGTTGCCGGCGCCGTTCTCCCCGGCCCCGACGGTGAAGGAGACGTCCTCGACGGCGGTCATCTCGCCGTAGGTCTTGCGGAGGTTGGTGACTTCGATATCGTCATGGGTCGAGCCTCGGCGGCGTGGGACGGTCCCGGATCGGCTGGCTGGCGCGGGGTCGGTGGATCCGGGCATCGCCCGATCGGTGGATGCGCCGTCCGAGCGGGGCTTCGCGCCTGCCGGGGAGTACGCCGGTCTCGTTCCCGCGCGGCTGTGGTTGCTGGGGTGCGACTGCGGTGAGGTGGGGTGCTGGCCGCTGGAGGCCGATGTCGTCCTCACCGACCACCAGGTGACGTGGTCCGGGTTCGCCCAGCCGCACCGCCCGGCGTGGTCCTACGCGGGCGTCGGCCCCTTCGTGTTCGACAGGCGGCAGTACGAGGACGCCGTCGCGACCTCCGCTGCCCTCGTGCACCCCTGACCGGCGGGGGCGTCCTCGTCGGGTCGGCGCGCCGGCTCGCCGCCCCCGCCGCGCCGGACGTGCGGTCGACCCGCGGGTCCGCCGCCGTCCCTCGTCGGCGTTACGCTGCTCCCGACGGCGACGCATCCGCGGCGGTCCACGTCGTGGTCCCGCGAGGCGTCCGGCACTCCTGACGGCCGGCAGTTCCCTCTGCCGGCCACGCCCGCCCTGACGGCGGTGTTCTGGCGTGCCGGTCCACGGCCGCGGCTCAGGGGAGCGGGCCGCGCGGTGCCGCCCGGGTCGCGCTCCGGACGACCCGGCCGGTGTGTGCCCGACGCGCGGTGCGTCGTGCAGCCGTCGCGTGCCGTGCCGCCGTCGCGGCCGCGGTGGCTCGTCGAAGGAGGAGATGTGGCAGGACCAGGGTCGGGCCGACGACGTTCCGCGGGGGCGCGTGCCGCGTCCGGGGCGGGCTCCGGCTCGCGGTCCGCGTCGGGCTCGCGCTCCGGGTCGGGCGGGCGCCCGGCCTCCGGCCAGCGTCGCCGCGGTGCGCGCCGGTCCGAGGAGGGCCTGATCCCCGTCCTCGCCGAGGCCGCCGCCGAGGTCGACCGCGCCGTGCAGCGTCCGCCGCTCCGGCCGTCGACCCGCACGAAGTTCCAGGTCGTCGCGCTGCTCGTGCGGGAGGAGCGCGCCCGGACGATCGCCGACGGCGACCTCACCGAGGCGAAGCGCGCCGAGCAGCTCAAGCGGCTCGACGGCGTCGCGACGATGCTGGCCCGCACGGCCGCCCGCGACACCTCGCTGCTGCAGCTGCTCGCGGAGGACGCGAAGGTCTCCGACGCGGCCCGCGCGCTGAAGGCGACGATGATGCGGGCCGCCGGCATGGAGCCGCCCGAGGAGCCCGAGCCGGAGCCCGCCCCGGTCGTGCCGGAGCCCGGCGCCCACACCCGGGTCGTGCCACGTTCCGTGATCTCCCGCCAGCTCGCGAACCCGTTCCTGCCGCCCGACTTCGAGGCCGCCGCCCAGCGGATGGCCCCGAAGGCCCACCGGTTGGCCGGCTGGGAGCTGCTCGAGCCGCTGTTCCGGTCCTTCGAGCAGGCGGCCACCGGCGCGCCCGCCTGCATGCCGCTGCCCGAGCCGCGCGCGGTGCCCGTCCCGCTCGGCCGGGAGCTCATGCCGCACCAGGCGCAGGTCGTCGCCGCGACCGCGACCGGCCACCGCACGTTCCTGCTCGCCGACGAGCCCGGCCTCGGCAAGACCGCGCAGGCGCTGCTCGCCGCCCGCGCCGCCGACGCGTACCCGCTGCTCGTCGTGGTGCCGAACGTCGTGAAGACGAACTGGGCGCGGGAGGTGGCGCTGTGGACCCCGGAGCGCCGCGCCACCGTCGTCCACGGCGACGGCGAGAAGGTCGACGCGTTCGCGGACGTCGTCATCGTGAACTACGAGATCCTCGACCGGCACGTCGGCTGGCTCGGCGACCTCGGCTTCCGCGGGATGGTCGTCGACGAGGCGCACTTCATCAAGAACAAGGGCTCGCAGCGCTCGCAGCACGTCCTCGCGATCGCCGACCGGATCCGCGCGCGCGTCGCCCGGCCGCTGATGATGGCCCTGACCGGCACCCCGCTGATCAACGACATCGAGGACTTCCGGGCCATCTGGCAGCTGCTCGGCTGGATCGACGACACGCAGCCGCTCGGCGCCCTCATGACCACCCTGGAGGACACCGGTCTCACGCCCGCCGACCGGGGCTTCGCCACCGCCGCGCGCACCGCCGTCATCGACATGGGCATCGTCCGCCGCCGCAAGGCCGACGTCGTCGCCGACATCCCGGCCCGCCGGGTCGCGGACCTCCCCGTCGAGCTCGACGGCGCGACCGGCCGCTCGATCCGCGCCGCCGAGGCGGCGCTCGCCGCCCGCATGGTCGAGCGCTACCGGACCGCCGTCGCGACCCGCGGCGAGTCGGCCGTCGTGGACGGGATCGACCTCGACCTCGCCCGCCGGATCGCCGCGTCGGAGCTCAAGGACTCGAGCTCCAAGACCGGCGGCGAGAACGTCTTCACCATGGTCCGGCGCATCGGCCAGGCCAAGGCCGGCCCCGCCGCCGACTACGCCGCGCAGCTCGCCCGCAACGTCGGCAAGGTCGTGTTCTTCGCGAAGCACGTCGACGTGATGGACCAGGCCGAGCAGACGTTCGCCGACCGCGGCATCCGGTACGCCTCGATCCGCGGCGAGCAGACCACCCGCACCCGCGAGAAGAACGTCGCCGCGTTCGTCAACGACCCCGACGTCTCGATCGCCGTGTGCTCGCTGACCGCCGCCGGCGTGGGGCTCAATCTCCAGGTCGCGTCCAACCTCGTGCTCGCCGAGCTCTCCTGGACCTACGCCGAGCAGACGCAGGCCATCGACCGCGTCCACCGCATCGGGCAGGACGAGCCCGTCACCGCCTGGCGGATCATCGCCGCGCAGACGATCGACTCGAAGATCGCCGAGCTCATCGACAGCAAGTCCGGGCTCGCCGCGCGGGCGCTGGACGGCGCGGGGGAGGACGACGTGGCGTCGTCGACCGACGTGCAGCTGGAGGCGCTGGTCGGGCTGCTGACGGACGCGCTCGCCGTTGGGGGCGCCCCGGCCTGAGCGGGGGCGCTCCAGCGGTGCCCGGGTTACGGTCGCCGCTACCGGACGCGAGGGAGGCAGACCGATGGGGTTTGTCCGCAAGATGCTGAAGAGCGCGGTCGTCGCGAAGGTGGCGCAGGTCGCGGTGCGAGAGATGTCGAAGCCCGAGAACCAGCGCAAGGCGCGAGAGCTGCTGGGGTGGGTCACGAAGCGGGGCGGTGCCGCGGGGCAGGCGTGACGTCTGGGCGCCGACGCGTTGGCTGATCCTCGCGTGAGAGGACGGCCTTGGAGACGTGGCGGTGTCTTGGCTCTGGCGGGCCCGGACGATTCGCAGGACAGCCCGGCGAAGGCGCCCGCCTACACGGCGTAGTCGAAGTCCGTGCGGGCCCTCCGACGCGGTCCTTGCACCCGAAGAAGAGCGGCCGCGTGGAGCTCGTGACGCGTCACTGCTGGTGCGGGATACGAGGCCAACGGTCTAGAGGAGCGTGCCGCACGCTGAAGTCGCTCTCGCTGCGGCCGTTGCGAGCGCGTGCCGTCGTCGACCGTCATGACCGCGCCCCTTGTCGACGCCTCGTGCTGACTGGTGCGTAACGCTGGGTGCATTGGCGGGCCGAAGTGCCCACGAGGTGGCTAGCCGATGTGGTCAACTCAGATCATGGCCACTCAGATCAGTTTCGACGACGTCGTGAGCACCCTGCGTGGCGGAGGTTTCGTCGGAAGCAGCCTCGACACCTTCCGCGTGCGCGAGCCCCGCGACTTCTTCGCGGGGCCGACGCTCGTGGTCAAGGATGACCTCGGAGACCTGACGGCCGACGTCATCCTTGTGTCCGCTCGCGGTGCCGCGGGGAAGAGCACTGCCGCTGAGCAGATGTCGTTCGAGCTCGGAGCTCCCCTCTGGAAGCTGGAAGAGGATAGTGCCGTCGGGGCTACATCACTCGCGCACTTGCTGAGTCGCTACACCAACCGTCTCGATTACGAGAGCACGTTCCAACAACTGAGCCGCCCGCAGATCCTCATCGATTCCCTCGACGAGGCGCACGCCCGAGTGTCCGGGACCTCGTGGTCCCAGTTCCTGGACTCGATGGGCGAGGTGGTCCGACACGGAGCGCGGCTCGTGCTCTTCGGTCGCGAGCGGACGCTTGAGGAGGTGTGGGTATCGCTCGACGACGCCGGCGCATCCGTAGCGTGGCTTGAGGTCAGCCACTTCGATGCTCAATCGAGGTTGGACTACGTCGACGGCTTGACGAGGTTGCGGGCTAAGAACCCTGCCGTCGTCGACACGGAAGCGTACGTCGAGGCGCGCGACGCAATTCTCGCCGGACTGACCGGCCCTCTCCCCGATGAGGCGGTGGACGCTTTCGTCGGATATGCACCGGTCCTCGACGCCGTGTCCGTTGCCCTTCGCGCCGACGTCAACCTTTATGCGCTCGCGCGCGAGTTCGAGACGACGTCTGGGGGAACTCGCCACTTGGACGTGCTCCGGGGAATCCTTGAGGCCTTGCTTCATCGGGAGCAGAAGAAGGTCGCTCCTTTGGCCGAGAGTCTTGGACTGGATCCTCAGGCGGTCTACACGCCGGACGAGCAAATGGACTGGCTTTGTGCGACACTCGAGGGCCTTGATTTCCCGGCCGTCGCGCACGTCGAGAGTAAGGTGCGCGCTGAATACCTGACGCAGATTGAGCCGTTCCGCGCCCAGCATCCGTTCCTCAACGAAGGCGACTGGGCTAGCGCTGTTTTTCGAGCGTACGTCGCTTATAGGCGGTTTTCTCTGCTCCCTGGTGAGCGGCTGCTGAGGACGGGCAATGACTCGAGTCTCTTGTTCGACCTTTTCTCCCTTGACCGAGAAGGAGCACTCGTTGATGAGTGGCAGTTCGCCGCTCTTCATGCGTCGGTGACGGCCGGTGAGTCGACTGCCGCTTCGGCGACTGTTTCGATCACCGAGAGTGGACCGAGTCAGTTTGATGTCACGCTTCGCGTCGACGGGCATGGCGCGAAGTCAGCGGTCGACCTCGTGTTGATTTCAAGCCACGAGACCGACATTCGTCTCCTTGGGCCGCTGGAGGGTCTCACCGTCGAGACGTCGCGAGGCGTCTTGATCCCGGCCCATTTGCCGTCGACCGTTCTTGGTCCTGACCTGTTCCTACGATGTGGATCGCTTCGGATCGAGGGTGGCAGTGTTGAGTTCGCGCAGCGCGCGGCGCCAGCGTCGGGCAGCGCTCCCGTCAGCGGCATGGTGACGTTCGACGTGCTTTCGGGCCTTGAACTCCCGGCCGAGATCACCAGGCCCCCTCGGGCTGGAGATTTTGAGCTTATTCCTCCGGGCGGCACGTCGCCGGCGTTTCCTTGGCACTCATACGTCCAGTCGCGGGAAGAGGTCTCGTCGGTGGATCCCTCAAGCCGGGCGGTGCGCTTCCTGAAGATGCTCATGAACCTCACCCGGTCTCATGGGCACGACGGTGAGCGCGGTACCTACGTCATGAAGCTGCAAGGGCGGCAGTCGATCAAGGGTGAAGACTTCGGGAATGTGCTGGAGTTGCTCGAGGCTCGCGGGACCATCCGGACCTCGGGTGACATCGTCTACCTTACGGAACAGTGGGAGCAGCATCGCTTTAGCGGGAAGACGCTCGAAGGTCGACGGCTGATCGAGGATGTGTGGGATGTCTGGGGACCGGTCGCAGACTTGATCAGTTCCTCCCTTAAGGGGCGTTGACGGCGCTTTCGTATTCTGGCTGCGTGTGCTCGGCAGCGTTGAACGCGGCGCACCATCGCCTCGCTGCGCCGATTATGTCCATACTCGAACCCGTCGATGTGGCCTGGCCCGGGTCAATCCTCGTCAGAGCGACCAGGTACCCGCTCTCGATGCTCGTCGTCCCTGGGTGCCCGGCACCGTATCTGGCATTGCGACCCGGCTCAGCCCTGCGTTGACAGCGCCTTCAATACCTGCAAAGTTCGAAGCGGTGGGCCCGCGAGAGCAACCCGCCGCGTACGTCGACGACCGTGGGTTGTTGGGCGGCGGCGGAGTTGCCGTGACCCTCACGAGCGAGCCTGCGGCCGACGGTGCGAGTACAACGCCGGGCGGCTGCGTCGTCGCGCCTCGCTGACCAGGCCTGCCGCACTCGCTAGTGTTCCCTCCGTCAGCGGATCGACGGACTTCCAGGCGTGAGCCCCAGGACATGTCCCCCCGCACGTTCATTCGTGCTGCCCGGGGGACCTCGTCGTGGAAGCGTTGCGCCGGAGTGCGTCGGAGCTGATCGCCTACGCGCGTTCGGACTTCTCCGTCGTCGAGCAGGCGTTGGTCGACTACTTGATGTACCAGGGCGTGGGTAGGCCCGGCGAGGGCGAGCGCAGGTCGTGGCGCTCGTCGCTCCCGGTGCTCGCCGACGACCTGCGCGAGGCCGGACTCGACGGTGTCGAGGTGCTCATGGAGCACCGGCTCCCGATGACCAGCAAGCGGGCGGACGCGGTGCTGGCGGGAGTCCACCCGCGGACCGGGGACCCGAGCTATGTCGTCGTCGAGCTCAAGCAGTGGAGCCGGGCGCGCAGCTGGGACGGCGGCGTCACGCTGCTCGACGTCGACGGAGCCCGCTACCGGCCGGTGCTGCACCCGTCGCTCCAGGTCGACGGGTACGTCGACTACATGCGGGACTTCGTCAGCGTCCTCGCATCGTCGCCCGAGGCCCTGGTCGGCGCGGCCTACCTGCACAACGCCTCCGAGGACGGGATCGCGGACCTGCGCGCACCCGGCCTCGGCGCGCGGTCGCGGCTGTTCACCGGGCAACGTCGCGGTGATTTCCACGACTTCCTCCGCTCGCGGCTGGCACCGGCGTCAGGCGTGCGGGCCGCCGACGCGCTGCTGTCGTCACGCGTCGCGCCGTCTCGGCAGCTGCTGTCGGTCGCGGCCGACGAGATCCAGCAGCGGGAGCAGTTCCGGCTCCTCGACGAGCAGCGGGTCGCCTACGAACTGGTGATGAACACAGTCCGATCGGCGAGCCGGGCGGACACGAAGACCGTTGTGGTGGTGACAGGGGGGCCGGGCAGCGGCAAGAGCGTGATCGCTCTCTCGCTGCTCGGCGAGCTGGCCCGCGAGGGCCGCACCGTCATGCACGGCACGGGGTCGCGGTCGTTCACGCAGACGCTTCGCTCGGTGGCCGGGCGTGGCTCGCCGCGCACACGGAACCTCTTCGCGTACTTCAACAGCTTCATGACGGCGGAACGCAACGGCCTCGACGCGCTCATCCTCGACGAGGCGCACCGGCTTCGGACGACGTCCGTGAACCGGTACACGCGCAAGGACGTCCGTGCCGTCGCGCGCCCGCAGGTCGACGAGCTGTTCGACGCCGCGCGCGTCCCGGTCTTCCTGCTCGACCAGCACCAGGTGGTGCGGCCGGGCGAGATGGGCTCCGTCCACGAGATCCGTGAGCACGCCGAGCGCCGGGGCTTGAAGGTCCTCGAGGTCGACCTGCACGGGCAGTTCCGGTCCGGTGGGAGCGAGGCGTGGATCGAGTGGGTCCTGCGGTTGCTCGAACTCACCCCGGGAGGCCCAGTGCCGTGGCCCGGCGACGACCGGTTCGCGGTCGAGGTCGCTGACGACCCGGCCGACCTGGAGAGGCGTCTGCGGGAGCGGCTCGACGCTGGCCTCAACGCCCGCATGACCGCCGGCTACTGCTGGCCGTGGAGCGATCCCCGCCCCGACGGGACACTCGTCGACGACGTCCAGATCGGTGCCTGGGCCCGCCCCTGGAACGTGCGTGGCGAGCGCGCTGTGGGAGGGGCGCCTCCTTCAGCGCTCTGGGCCACGGCCGACGGCGGGTTCGAGCAGGTCGGCTGCGTCTACACGGCGCAGGGCTTCGAGTACTCCTGGAACGGCGTCATCCTCGGCCCGGACCTGGTCTGGCGCCGCGACCGGTGGGTCGCGCGTCGCGAGCACAACCGCGACCCCGACTTCCGTTCGCGCAAGACCGTGGACGACGAGACGTTCGAGCGGCTCGTCCGGAACGTCTACAAGGTGCTGCTCACCCGCGGGATGGTGGGCGCGGTGCTGTACTCGACGGACGAGGAGACGCAGGCGAAGCTCCGGTCGCTCATCGCCTCTCCGGGAGACATGAGGTAGCGGATCCGCGCCAGCGCGGTGCGCAGAACGATGCCCGATCGACCACCGCCGCCTAGCGCATCGTCGCGGCGCCTGGCGTCTGCGCCGGGGCCCCGTCAGCCCTCCGCGGCGCCGCGGTCCACGAGCGTGAACACGCCGGCGGGGCTCGACGGATCGGGCTCGAGCGCGAGCCCGCCCTCCTGGTCCGCCACGACCACCCCCGCGGCGGACGAGATGTTCACCTGGTCCGGCTGGTCGAGGGTCGCGACGTCCACCTGCTGGTCCGGAGCGGCCGGGTCGCACGTCGCGACCGTGACGACCCCGTCGCCGGGCACGCTCAGGCACGACGGCTTCCCGTCGGTGGTGGCCGTGGTCCGCACCTGGAACGTCGCACCGTCCGGTACGAACACCCACGTGGTCGGGACGCCGCCGGCCTCCGCGGGGTCGGCCACCGTGGTGACGCCGCCCTCCACGGTCGTGGTGACCCACGCGCCGCCGTAGGTCTGGATGTCGACCTGGCGGGTGCCGGTCAGCAGCCCGTCGGGTGCGGGCGCGGACGCGGTGCCGCCGGCGGCGTCCTCGGTCGTCGTGACCGGCGGAGGCGCCGGCGTGGAGGCGTCGGCGCCGTCGGCCTCCGCGTCACCGCCGCTGCACGCTGCCGTCCCGACGACGAGTGCGCAGGCCGCGAGAGCGGACGCGATCGGTCGAGAGGCCCGGGACCGGGAGTGGGTGGGTGTCACGGGTGTCACGGTGTCCTCCTGAGGGTCGGCCGGGTCGCGGCTCGGTCGGCAGCAACCGCCGGGGCGAACGGGTCGGCACGCCCCTGACCTCGAACGTAACGAGACCGGTCGTGGATGCAACCGGGCGCAGCGCCCGACGGACGCACAGCTGGAGGCGCTGATGGGGCTGCTGACGGACGCGCTGGCGGGCCGGGACCCCGCCGCGCGCGCCGCCACGCGCCGCTGTACGGTCGCACGACCACAGCGAGAAGGGAGCCGGCCATGGGCTTCATGCGCAAGGCGATCACGAGCGGGATCGCGCTCAAGGCGGCCCGCGTCGTCGCCCGGGAGATGTCCAAGCCGGAGAACCAGCGCCGGGCCAAGGAGATGCTCGAGAGGGCCACGAAGCGCGGACACGCGCCGAGGACGGTCGGGCGGGGCTGAACCGGCGACGGCGAGGGGCGGACCCGTACCCGGGCCCGCCCCTCACCGTTGACGCGTCCTGCCGCGGCGCCGTCAGCCCTGCGTCAGGGGGGACAGCGTCTCGTCGTCCTTGTACACGTCGGCCGCGTTCTCCTTCGTCACGATCACCGGCGTCAGCAGGAACGACGGCACGACCTTGACCCCGTTGTCGTACGACTCGGTGTCGTTGATCTCCGGGTCCTCGCCCTTCTGCAGCGCCTGGATCTCCTTGATCGTCTGCGCCACGAGCTCGCGGGTGTCCTTGTAGATCGTCGAGTACTGCTCGCCGGCCATGATCGACTTCACCGACTCGACCTCGGAGTCCTGGCCGGTGACGACCGGGGTCTCCTTGCCCGCCTGCGCCACCGAGGTGAGCGCCGCGCGGCCGAGGGTGTCGTTCGGCGACAGCACGCCGTGCAGCTCCTCGGACCCGTACGAGCCGGCGAGGATCGTGTCCATCCGCTTCTGCGCGTTCTCGGCCTTCCAGCCCTGCGTCGCGACCTGCTCGAACGACGTCTGGCCGGAGACGACCACGAGCGTGCCGTCGTCGATCTTCGGCTGCAGGACGCTCATCGCGCCCTCGAAGAACGGCGTCGAGTTGGCGTCGTCGGGCGAGCCGGCGAGGAGCTCGATGTTGTACGGGCCCTCGCCCTTGCGCTCGGCCAGGCCCTCGAGCAGCGCCTGCCCCTGCAGGACGCCGACCTGGTAGTTGTCGAACGCGACGTACATGTCGACGGCCTCGGTGTTCTTCACCAGGCGGTCGTAGGCGATCACGTGGGCGCCGGAGTCGACGGCGGCCTCGAGCTGGGACCCCAGCTGCGAGCCGTCGATCGCGCCGACGACGATCACGCTGGCGCCCTGCTCGGTCATGGCCTGGATCTGGTTCTGCTGCTCGGTGACGCCGCTGTTCGCGAACTGCACGATCGGGTCGAACCCGGCCTCGGCCAGCCCGTCCTCGAACAGCTGCTCGGCGAGCACCCAGTTCTCCGACGTCTTCTGCGGCAGGGCGACCCCGATGGTGGCGTCGGCCGCGAAGCCGCCGCCGCTCTCGGACGACCCCGCGGTCTCCTCGGTGGACGAGCCGCCTCGCTCGGAGGAGCAGCCGGTCAGGAGGAGGGCTCCGGCGGCCCCGGCGGCGACCAGCGCCGCAGTCAGCTTCATCATGGGTGGTGTCACTCTTCCTGGTTGGGCACCCGCCGTTGGGTGCGGTCGAGCGTCGTGCCGGGGGTCCGGCACGAGGGGGAAAGGTGGGGGTCTGGGGGTCTGGTGCGGCGCGGCGGCGCGCGTCAGCTCCGCGCCAGCGTCTCGTTCTGCGACACCGGCACCGCGCCGGTGCCCGCGTCGCTGTCGTCCGGTCCGGGGCCCTCCGGCCGGCCGCGCCGGGCGCCCTTCATCAGCAGCCCGACGACGGACGGCCGACCCTGGACCTTGTTGTAGACGTCGAACGCGACGGCGGCGAGCAGCACCAGGCCCTTGATCATCTGGGTGCTGTCCGAGCCGACGCCCAGGAGCTGCAGGCCGTTGTTCAGCACGGCCATCACCAGACCGCCGATGAGCGACCCGACGACGGTGCCGACGCCGCCGGAGACCGCCGCGCCGCCGATGAACACCGCGGCGATCGCGTCGAGCTCCCAGTTGGTGCCGTCGAACGGCCCGGACGCGGTGGACCGGCCGATGAAGACGACGCCGGCCAGCGCCGCCAGCACGGACATGTTCATCATGACGAAGAAGTTCGTGCGGCGGATGTTGACGCCGGACAGTGCCGCCGCGACCTTGTTGCCGCCCACCGCGTAGACGTGCCGGCCGGTGATCGTGCGGCTGGAGACGAAGCCGTACACCAGCACGAGGACGCCGAGGATCACGCCGGACACCGGGAACGAGGTGCCGACGCGGCCGCTGCCGAACAGCACCGTGGCGTAGGCGATGACCGCGCCGAGCGCGACCATCCGCACGACCGACACCCACAGCGGGACCGGAGTGCCGCCGAGGCGGCGGGCCGAGCGGCGCCGCCGGAGCTCGCCGTAGACCACGCCCGCGATGGCCAGGACGCCGAGCAGCAGCGTCCAGTTGTTCAGCCCGGTGTCCGGGCCCCACTCGGGCAGGTAGCCGGCGCCGAGCGTCTGGATCTCCTCGGGCACCGGGACGGTGTTCGACTTGCCGATGTACTGGTTCGCGCCGCGGAAGAACATCATCCCGGCGAGCGTGGTGATGAACCCCGGGATGCCGACGTAGGCGACCCAGAACCCCTGCCAGGCGCCGATCGCCGCCCCGACGGCCAGGCCGAGCAGGATGCCCGCCCACCAGGGGATGCCCCAGTCCCGGATCGCCAGCGCCACGATGATGCCGACCACCGCGGCCACCGAGCCGACCGACAGGTCGATGTGCCCGGCGATGATCACCAGCACCATGCCGATCGCCAGGATCAGCACGTACGAGTTGCCGTTGATGATGTTCTGCGCGTTCGTGGGCGTGAGCACCTTCCCGCCCGTCGCGATCTGGAAGATGATCACGAGCGCGATCAGCGCGAACACCATGCCGAACTGGCGGGCACCGCCGCCGAACAGCTGCTTGAGAGACGTCATCGTCCGGTAGTCCTTCGTCGGGTTCCGCTGGATCAGGGGGTGGTGAGAGCCGGGGTGGTGCCGGTCATGAGCCGCATCAGGGCCTCCTGGTCGGCCTGCTCCCGGTCGAGGACGCCGGTGACCCGGCCCTCGAAGATCGTGTAGATCCGGTCGCACAGGCCGAGCAGCTCGGGGAGCTCGGAGGAGATGACGACGACGCCCTTGCCCGCGTCGGCGAGGCGCTGCACGAGCCCGTAGATCTCGTACTTCGCGCCGACGTCCACGCCGCGGGTCGGCTCGTCGAGGATGAGCAGGCCGGGCTCGGGGAACATCCACTTCCCGAGCAGCGCCTTCTGCTGGTTGCCGCCGGACAGCTTCGCGACGCCCTGCCGGACCGACGGCGTCCGGATGTTCAGCGACTTCCGGTAGTGCTCCGAGGCCAGGAACGCGGTGTCGGTGTCGAGCACCCGGTGCTTCGTGATCCGCTTGAGGTCGGCCGACACGATGGTGTCCAGGATGCTGTCCAGCAGGTTGAGGCCCTGGACCTTCCGGTCCTCCGGGACGTAGGCGATCTTGTGGTCGATGGCCTGCTGGACGGTGTGCAGCTCGACCGGCTTCCCGTCGATGAGGACCTGCCCGCCGCGGAACCGCCCGTACGACCGGCCGAAGACCGACCGCGCGAGCTCCGTGCGGCCGGCGCCCATGATCCCGGCGAAGCCCACGATCTCGCCGTGCCGGACCTCGAACGAGGACCCCTTGCAGACCATCCGGTCCGCGACCGTCGGGTGCTCCACCCACCAGTCGCGCACCTCGAAGAACGTCTCGCCGATGCTCGGCGTGTGGTCCGGGAACCGGTGGTCCAGCGACCGGCCGACCATGCCGCGGATGATCCGGTCCTCGTCGACCTCGCCCGCCCCGGCGTCCAGCGTCTCGACCGTCCTCCCGTCCCGGATGATCGTGATCGAGTCGGCGATCGCGGCGATCTCGTTGAGCTTGTGGCTGATCATGATGCTGGTCATGCCCTTGGCGCGGAGGTCGCGCAGCAGGTCCAGCAGGTGCGCGGAGTCCTCCTCGTTCAGCGCCGAGGTCGGCTCGTCGAGGATCAGCAGCCGCACGTCCTTGGCCAGCGCCCGGGCGATCTCCACGAGCTGCTGCTGGCCGACGCCGATGTTCTTGACCTGCTCGTCGGGGGACAGGTCGAGGTCGACGCGCTGGAGCAGCTCCGCCGCGCGCTCGCGGGTGGCGTCCCAGTCGATGCCGAGCGGCCCGGTGACCTCGTTGCCGAGGAAGATGTTCTCCGCGATCGACAGCTCCGGGATCAGCGCCAGCTCCTGGTGGATGATCACGATGCCGGCCCGCTCGCTGGACTTGATGTCCTTGAAGCGCACCTCCTCGCCCTGGTAGACGATCTCGCCCTCGTAGGTGCCGTGCGGGTAGACGCCGGACAGGATCTTCATCAACGTGGACTTGCCGGCACCGTTCTCGCCGCAGATCGCGTGGATCTCGCGCTCGCGCACCGTCATCCGGACCTGGTCCAGCGCCTTCACGCCGGGGAAGGTCTTGGTGATCGACCTCATCTCGAGGACGACGGGGGTGTCCAGCATCGTGCCTGCTCCCTGTGCCGCGCTGCACGGCCGGCGTCGGTGCCGGTCTGTCGAGCTCGGGGTGGACGCTAGGACCGCGGCGGGCTTCGCGTCAACCTCTGAAGGCAATGCTCGGCGCTGGCGTGACCAAATCGCAACCAAAGGCCGGTCGGGCGGTCGGGATCGCGGCAATCCAGGGTCGCTGGGGGCCGGTCGCGGGTTTGAACCGAGGATTGCCGACAACCTCTGAAGGCAATCCGATGTCGCGGTCGAAGTCAGTCAGCGCGTCGCCCAGGCCGGTCGCACCGGTCGGGTGGCCCCGGCGATCGCCCCGATGATCTCCTCCGGGGCCGACGTCGCCGCGTCGAACGACCCGTTGTTCCGGCCGTGCCGCAGCACCTCGATCCGGTCCGACACCGCCCGCAGGTCCGCCAGGTTGTGGCTGATGATCACGACCCCGAGGCCCATCTCGCGCAGCCGCTCGACCAGCATCAGCACCTCGGCGGTCTGCACCACGGACAGCGCGGCCGTCGGCTCGTCGAGCACGAGGACCCGCGGCCGCGTCGTCAGCGTCCGGGCGATCGCGACGGCCTGGCGCTGCCCGCCGGACAGCTCGCGCACGGGCGTCCGGACCGACGGCACGGTGATCGTCAGGTCCCGGAGGATCTGCGCCGAGGCCAGCTCCATCCCGTCGATGTCCATCGGGCTGTGCCGGGAGGCGCGCAGCTCGCGGCCGAGGAAGATGTTCGCCGCGACGCTGAGGTTCTCGCACAGCGCCAGGTCCTGGAACACCGTGGAGATGCCGAGGGCGTGGGCTGCTGCGGGGTTGGGGATGCTCACGGCGTCGCCGTCGATCTCCACCGTCCCGCTGTCGGGCTGCAGGACGCCGGAGATGATCTTGGCGAGCGTCGACTTGCCCGCCCCGTTGTCGCCGACCAGCGCGACGACCTCGTGCGCGTGCACCGTCAGGTCCGCGTCGGTCAGCGCCTCGACCGCGCCGAACCGTTTGGTGACCTTGCGCAGGGCGAGCAGGGGCGGGCCGCCGGTGTCGCGTCGGCCCTGCTGCTGCGTCGTCGTCCACTCCACGTCGAGTGCCACGGTCTCAGTCTCCGTCCGGACGGGGGGTCGGCGGGAGGGTGCCGAGGGTGTTCTCCAGCGCGAGCAGCACGGCGCCCATCACCTCGGCGTCCGGGCCGAGCTCCGCGGCGACCACCTCGAGCGGTGCGATGTGGTTCAGCGGCACCCGCCGCCGGATCGCCTCGCGCATCGGGCCGATCAGCAGCTCGCCGGTCTCCGCGAGCTCCCCGCCGACCACCACGCACTGCGGGTTCACCGCGATGGCCAGCCCGGCGACCACCGCGCCGATCGTGGCGCCGGCGTCCTCGACGACCTGGCGGCAGCCGGGGTCCCCGTCGTTGGCGAGGGCGACGATGTCTCTGAGCGTGAGTGAGCCGCGACTGGCGCGGAGCACCTCGATGAGCGCGGGGGCGCCGACGACGGTGTTGAGGCAGCCGCGGCTTCCGCACAGGCAGACGACGCCCTGCGCGTCGACCTGGACGTGGCCGATCTCGCCCGCCGTGCCGGCGAAGCCGCGGTGCAGGTTCTTGTTCAGCGAGACGCCGGCGCCGGTGCCGTGGCTCGCGCGGACGTAGACGGAGTCCTGGAAATGGCGGGTGGCGCCGAGGCGGCTCTCGGCCAGGGCGCCGAGGTTCGCGTCGTTGTCGACGAACACCGGAACGCCCAGGCGCTTCGACATCACCTGGGCGACGGGGGCGTCGTCCCAGCCGCGCAGGATCCCGGGGACCGAGACGGTGCCGGTCGCCGCGTCCACCGGGGCGGGGAGGCCGATGCCGATGCCGAGGAGCTCGTCCAGGCCGGAGCCGACGCGCTCGAGGATCTCGACGATGAGCAGGGCGGCGCGGTCCAGGCTGGTGTCCGCGCGGTGCTCGTGGGGGAGCGGGAGGGCCTGCTCGACGAGGACCTGGTGGGCCGAGTCGGTGAGCGTGATGCTCATGTGCCGGGTGCCCACGTGGACGCCGGCCGCGAGGCCCGTGCGGTGGACCATCGTGACGAGCATCGCGCGGCGCCCGTTGTGGATCGTGGCCCGGACGTCGACCTCGCCCGCCTGCTGGAGCTCGCGGACGATGTTGGAGACCGTCGCGGCGGACAGGCCCGTCGTTGCCGCCAGCTCGACCTGGGTGAGACCGCCGTAGCGGCGGATGGTGTCGACCACGGTGGCGCGGTTGGCTTCGCGCAGGGCGGTCTGGGAGCCGGCCATGTTTGGTGGGCCTCCCGTCCTGCCGCGCCGATGCTGGTGGGGGGAGGGTACTCCGGGGCGGCTCGGTGGCGGTGGCGCGCTGCTCCAGCGACCCGTGGACGGAACGTCCGTGGGGGTGGGGGCCGCGCCGTGTGGCGACCGAGGTCGGAGCTCGCCACGCAGAACGCCAGCGCTGGCTGCGCCCCCCTCGATAGCATCGCGTCGGACCGGAACCGGCGCAGGGGGATGATGGCGACGAACATGATGCGCGACGGGGACGGTGGTCAACAGCCGCTCACCACCCCGCTGCTGAGCACCGGCCAGTACACGGTCGACATCGACCAGCTGCGCAGCGTCGCCAACTCGGTGCTCGGATTGGCAGATCGGGTCCAGGCCGTGGGAACTCGACGATCGATGCACGCAGCCGCCGCCTACGGCTCGCCGCTGGCCACTGCAGGTCAGCAGTGGGCCGACAGGTACGCCTACCTCCTCGACGGCATCGCCGAGGACGTGGAGCACGCCGGTCACGAGCTCAGGGGGTCCGCCGACACGTACCTCGAAGTCGAGCTGAGCGTCGAGGCCCGTGCCAAGGGGATCCAGCGGCAGATGGACTCTGCCTGGTGAGGTCAACGGCCTTCGGGGCGACGTTGGCGACGTGCTCCGACGCGAGCCTCCTCGTGCCGGGGTCGGCGGCGTCCTTGCGTGCCGACGCGGACAACCTCGACCAGCAGGCGCGCGCCCTGGCGCAGCACGTCGTCGAGATCCGCGAAGCCGACGCCTCGTCGTGGACCGGTGCGGCCTCAGAGGGGTGGGCGAGCAGGCGAGAGCAGTACGCGCAGGCCCTGGACGCCGTCTCCCAGGTGCATGCGACCGCGGCCTCGACCCTCCGCCTGCACGCCGACGCGGTCGCGTGGGGGCAGGGGCGTGCCGAGGTCGCGATCGACTTCTGGGCCCGCGGGTGCGAGCTCCGCGATCGTGATCTCGGTCCCAGCGGCTCTCTGCTCGCCGCCGGGCTCGCCCGCACCGCTACAGATGCCGGGGCGCAGCACCGCGCCGCCGCAGAGGACGTGCTGGCATCCGCGCAGCAGCAGGTGCTCGCGTCGGCGCGCGCGGCGGCCGCGGTGCTCGACCAGCTCTCCGCAGACCTGCCCGACGGGAGGTGGCATCTCGGCGACTTCACGACAGGGATCCGGTCGTGGGTGACCGGCATGGCTTCGCTCGTCTGGAAGTTCAACAGCATCCGCGCGCTCGTCGACTCCCGAGGCCTGCTCCGGGATGGTGCCGACCTCACCGAGAGCGGTGCCGAGATGTACCAGGCGTTCACCGACGACCCGACAGGGACTACCCGGCGGCTGGCCGAGCTCGACCTGCTGCGCGATCGTCCGGCGCAGTGGTGGGGGCAGCTCAGCCCCGACATCGCGTTGGCTGCAGTCGGTGGAGCTGGGTTCGCGACCAAGGCCCTGCGCGGCGCCGCCGTCGCGGAAGAGGTCGCATCGGTCGGCGAAGACGTCGCGAACGCGACGCGACGCCTCTACCAGGCGGGATCCCGGTGGGAGAGTCCTGCTGAGCGTGCCCGCTGGCTGGACGACTACACACGCGGCCCGGTGGACTCCAACCCGAACCTCAGGCGGATCCCGCTGAGTGCGCCGGAGGACCTCTTCCAGCTCGGGCAGACGGGCCCGGTCGAGACGCTGATCAAGGGATCCGGCAAGGAAGCGTGGGCGGACGGTCTGACGCTCGACCCCGACGCGGTCGCAGCCGTCGAGATCAAGTTCAGCGGGACACCAGGGCGGTCGCCCTACACGGGGACGGCGCCATCGTTCGTGACGGGCCCCGTGATGGAGCAGTTCAGCGACCAGATCAGTCGCTATGCCGCCGTCATCGCCGACGACGCCAATCCAGTGGCACGGCTGCGCCTGGTGACGAACGAGCAGGCGGTCGCCGACTTCCTCGGGGAGCGTGCCCGCGCCATCCTGGGTCCGGACATCGACTTCCAGGTCGTGGTACGGCCGGAGTGCGGAGAGCTAGACGGTGAACGACTTGCTGATCGCTTCCCCTTCCGGGGGCGCCCTTCCGATCTCCCCGGAGGGCCTCCTGAACGCGCTGCACGCACGGTGGCCCGGGCACGTCCGCGTCAGCGATCCGACGTCCGGGGTGGCTCTCACGGCATGGGTCGACCCAGCAGGCGAGTCCCCGTTCTCGATCAGCCTGAACGATGCGGGCACCACGATGTGGGTGGACGGGACCCCGGAGCAGAACCGGGCGACCGCCGTGTGGATCCGATCGTTGCTCCCCGAGCCGGCTCCGCGGGTGATCGCATTCGACTCCGGATGGACGTGGCACGTCGATCTCGTCCCCGGTATCACGGGGAAGACGTTCGACGCGGCCGCTGTCGACCACTCGCTGCCCGGATGGGACGAGCGGGATCCGGAACTCGCGTGACCGTCGCCGGTGAGCGCGAGCCCGACTTGGACAGGTGCAGCCGGGCGTCGTCTCGTCGGTGAGACCAGTCGGTCCGCTGACAGGCACGCCGTGCGTGTCGGACGACGGCATCACACCAAGCTCGACGACACCGACGACAACCTGGTGGCGTCCTCGTACGCGCAGCTCGTCGGCCGGTCGCGATCGTCCGTTGACCCGGGTTCCAGATGGTCCTAGCGTCGCTCTCGACCGCACCGCCCCTCCGGGCCCCCGACCCCCTCCACGTCACGCACCAGGGTCGCCGCGCCGCGGGACATCGACGTCCCAGGGGGCGGCGCCGGCCGACGTGGACAAGGGGGAGTCACATGCGCATGCGTCAACTCCGTCGCGGCCTCGTGGGCGTCGTAGCCCCGCTCGCGGTCGCCGCACTGCTCGTCTCGGGCGGCCCCGCCGCCGTGGGCGCCGACGACACGACCGACCGCTGGGGTGGTGACAAGGGCGGTGGCCACCACGACACCGCCACGATCACGTCCGAGCCGTGGGGCGCCACCGAGGACGGCACCGCCGTCGAGCGGTACACGCTCAGCAACCGCGGCATGACCGTCCGCATCCTCACGTACGGCGGCATCATCCAGTCGCTGGAGGTCCCCGACCGTCGGAACAACCCGGTCAACGTCGTCCTGGGATTCAGCGACCTGCAGGGCTACATCGACAACAACAACCCCGGCCCGTACTTCGGGGCGATCATCGGCCGGTACGGCAACCGCATCGCGAACGGCCAGTTCGAGCTCGACGGCACCACCTACCAGCTGCCGATCAACAACGACCCGAACAGCCTGCACGGCGGCTTCAAGGGCTTCGACACCAAGGTCTGGACCGCCACGCCGATCCAGAACAACGGCACCGTCGGGCTCCAGCTCAACTACCTGAGCCCCGACGGCGAGGAGGGTTACCCGGGCAACCTCGACGTCCAGGTCACCTACACGCTGACCCGCGACCAGAAGCTCGAGATCCACTACACCGCGACGACGGACGCGCCGACGGTCGTGAACCTGACGAACCACACCTACTGGAACCTCCAGGGCGAGGGCACGTCCTCGATCCTCGACCACGAGCTCACCCTGCCGGCCAGCGGCTACACGCCGGTCGACCCGACGCTGATCCCGACCGGCGAGATCGCCGACGTGTCGGGAACGCCGATGGACTTCCGGTCGGCGACGCCGATTGGCGAGCGCATCCGTGAGCCGTTCGAGCAGCTGCTGTTCGGGCAGGGCTACGACCACAACTGGGTGCTCGACCGGCCCGACGACGGCAGCCTGCAGCTCGCTGCGAAGCTCCGTGACCCGGACTCCGGGCGGACGCTGAAGATGTGGACGACCGAGCCCGGCATCCAGTTCTACTCGGGCAACTTCCTGGACGCGACGCTCGTCGGCACCGGCGGGCACGTGTACCGGCAGTCCGACGGGCTGGCGCTCGAGACGCAGCACTTCCCGGACTCGCCGAACCAGCCGCAGTTCCCGAGCACGACGCTGCGGCCGGGCGAGACGTACGACACGACGACGGTGTTCGACCTGTCGAGGGGAGGGCGGCGGTAGTCGGCCTTCAGGTGCAGCCCCGGGGGCATCCGTTGGGAGGCGGGTGGCCCTGGGGTCTGTCCTGGCGCGAACCGGTCAAGCTGTCGGCGAGTGCGGGGCGTGTGCGCCTGGTCCTGTCGGTGGCGGCACGTACGATCGACGCCATGACGGGCATCCCCATGATCGACCTCTTCGCAGGCTGTGGCGGCATGACTCAGGGGTTCGTCGATGAGGGTTTCGAACCCCTGCTCGCGGTCGAGTGGGACAGGGCAGCGGCGGCCACTTACGCAGCGAACTTCGGCGAAGATCACGTGATCGCCGGCGACATCGCCCGCGTGGCCACCGAGCAGATTCCACAGGCGCGGGTCGTGATCGGGGGGCCCCCCTGCCAGGGGTTCAGCAACCTGGGGTTGAAGGATCTGAATGATCCGAGGAACCAGCTTTGGCGCGAGTACATGCGCGTCGTGGCTGCGGCAAACCCTGAGGTCTTCGTGATTGAGAACGTCGATCGCTTCTCCAAGAGCCCGGAGTTCCAGATGCTGCTCGCGGAGCAGGAGCACGGCGCGCTCCAGGGGTACGAGCTGACCCACGCCGTACTCAACGCCGCGGACTACGGCGTCGCCCAGCGGAGGAAGCGAACGATCGTCATCGGTTCTCGGGTCGGAAGAATCGAAATGCCGACACCGACGCATGCTCAGAAGCCGGTCGAGGGTAGCGGGCTCGCCCCGTGGAGGACGCTTCGCGACGTGATCGGTGGACTTCCCGTGGACCCTGCGTCGACCGAGCTGCCGGCATCGACGACAATGTTCTTCGGCGAGCCGATGCCTGGCACATTCAAGGGTCGCGACATTCATATCAAGCGCAACCCACTTCCCAAGAGTCGAGAGCGCTACTCGTATGTACCGCCCGGCGGGGGACGCTTCGACGTGCCGACGGAGCTCCTCCCGCGCTGCTGGCGAGAGAAGCCGACGGGGACCACGGATGTGATGGGTCGTGGGCGCTGGGACGCGCCTTCGGTAACCATCCGAACAGAGTTCTTCAAGCCGGAGAAGGGCCAGTATCTGCACCCACAGTGGGAGCCAGCTGCTGTCCAGGACCCCGGCTCACGGTGGATCAAGGGCGACCTCTCCCGCAGCGTGGACCGCGTCATAACGCATTACGAGGCGTCACTAATCCAGGACTTCCCCAAGGATTATCAGTGGGTAGGGACGAAGATCCAGATTGCGCGGCAAATCGGCAACGCCGTACCTGGCGGCCTTGCTCGGGCTATCGCTCGGCGAATCAAGCCGTACCTGATCTGAGTCGTGCTTGAGCGCGCGAGGAGTCAGTGCAACCCAAGAATCGCCGGAGATGTCGAAGCCCCGAGCGGATGCAAGCTCGAGGTCTTCCTTCCAGGTGCCGCACAGCAGCGTGAGGCCGTGCCGTTGCGCTACGAGCGGCTTGGCCTGACGCGCGCGGCGCATGGGGTCGCGATAGCCGGAGCACACGGTTTCGATCGATGACCGCGGGATGACGACATCGGGCAAGAAACCGAAGAGTTCGGTCAGGCGCTCGGTCTGACCCACTCGCGGGGCGAAGACGATGTCGAGCTGAGGGCGGGTCAGCCGCTTCAGTGGCTCCGGTGGGAGTGGCGTCCAGCCGAGCAGCGGGATCGCGTATTCGGTGAGCGCTGCACTCAGGATCCCTCGCTTGCCGTCCTTGTTCGCACCTTCCCGAAGCCAGGCTCTGTGGGTGCGCATGAGGAAGGCCCGGTGTCTCGCCTTCCCCGCATCGACCTGGAGCAGCAGACAGACCTCGCACTGCCCCTCCGTGGGAATCATCCAGCCTGACCGAACGGTTGCCTTGAGCTCGACCGGGACACCCACGATCGTGGTGTCGAGCGGGCGCTCCTTGACAAGCTTCAGCTCGTCAAGGACTCGGTACTGGAGCTTCGTGCCGACAGAGGCGCGCTCGTCCGAGTCCACGTCGGGGCTCATCAGGTCGAAACGACCGGTCCGAGAGCCGTCCAGCACGTATTTCACGGCGTCGTCGACGGCCCGAGTGAACGCGGCCTCGAGTGGCGAGGGCGTGAGCCATGTGAGCACCTGTTGCAGCCGCAGGTCCTCGTCCGGCGCCTCGAGGACGTGCGCCGCTCGTTCGCGTCCCGGGCGCGCGTCAGGCGTACAGACATGGCCAGGCGTAGCCAACGGCACCTTTGGCGTCGGCGAGATCGTCACAACTGGACCGTACCGGACCGAGGCCGATGCCGAGAGACGATGGGATCATGAAGACGAACGCGGCAACCAGTGCTCGAATGGCGCGGGTCCGGAACCGCGACACCGCCCCGGAGATGGCGGTCCGGCGCGAGCTCCATGGCCGCGGTCGACGCTTCTTCGTACAGCGCGCAGTGCTTCCGGGTCGCCGGCGGCCTGATCTCGTCTTCCCGCGCGCCCGCGTCGTCGTGTTCGTCGACGGCTGCTTCTGGCACTCGTGCCCCGAGCATGGGACGAAACCCAAGACGAACCCCGAGTGGTGGGCGGAGAAGCTTGCCCGCAACGTCGCCCGCGACCGGCAAACAGACGTGGACCTCGACGACGCCGGGTGGCACGTCGTGCGTGTCTGGGAACACGAATCGGCGGCAGACGCGTCCGATCGTGTGGAAGCCGCGCTGGCCCAAGCGGAGGCCAAGCGGGTGAATCCCTTCGCCGGAACCGTATAGGCGACGAACCTGACGGCATGAACCGCGCTACGGTCTTCGGCGTGCCTGCATCGTTCGCGAAAGACCTCTGCAAGGTCCGCGCCAACGGAAAGCCCAACACGTCGGATGCGAGCGACAAGCTCAGTGTCGCCGTAGGCGAGGAGCTCTTCCGCGTGCTTGGCGTGAACGCCGCTCGTAGCGACGAGAAGGACGAGCCCACCGGTGCTCAGTTCGCCCACCAGGTCGCTGCCGACCTGATGTCGAGGTTCCCGCCGGCAGCCGGGACGGTCGTTCTGCCTGAACGTAAGCTCTTCGAGTTCGACCAGTACCGACATGTCGGAGCGTTGCGCGGTTTCGAGCCAGGTCGGTCGAAGGAGTTCATCAAGGCATGGAAGCGGCTGACGTCTCACGCGCGAAAGGGAGCCTCAGGCGCCGCTCTCGCGCGCGTCGAGACTCTCATCGGGGACGTGGAGTCGGTCATCGACAGCGAAGCCGAGCATCTGTCGAGCCTCTTGGCCCAGGCAGGCGACGAATCGCTGCTCGGACTCGATCTGACGGTCTCGAGGGCCGTTGAGCCGCCCGCGCGACCACAGCTCGCCATCGGTCTGTCGCTCAAGTGGTCCTTGCGTACTGATCGAGCGCAGGACTGCCGATCGCAGGGCGCCAAGATGTCGGCACTCCGGCGCGGGCGCATGCCACATTTCGGTGTCCTCACGATGGAGCCGCGTCCCTACATGCTCAACCTGCTCGGCGGCGGGTCCGGAGACGTCGATTGCGTCTACCACCTCGATCTGCCCGCGCTGACGGCGGCCGTTGACACCGTGTATGTCGGCCCGAGGCGCACGGCGAGTCGCGACCTATTCCATCGACTGGTCGAGCAGCGTCGCGTTCGCGATTACGACGAGCTGGTGGCCGAGATCGCAGCCGTGTGACTGGGTCCTGGGGGTCATGCCCTCGAGGGAGTCGAATCCGGCGGGAGTTGCACTCCCTTAGGATCACCGCGCCCTGAGAGCTTCCCAACCGGCTCGCTGCACACGGGCGGCGAGGAACGTCCAGAGGGCACGGCGGTTGCGTCCGTGACGTCGGTCGACGATGTCACTACGGCAGGGGTACGCGACAGCCAGGATCTGCTACGCGCCAACGAGCCGCCCCCCGTGCTCTCCCGCACCCGCACCACGTGCGGCGCCGTCACCTCCACCGCCGCCACGTCCGGCTCCGCGATCCGCGCCGCGATCCGCCCCACGGCCTCCCGCGCGATGAACGGCGTGTCCAGCGACACCGTCGACAGGGTGGGCCGCGAGTACCGCCCCTCCTCGATGTCGTCGATCCCGATGACCGCGACGTCCTCCGGCACCCGCAGCCCGGCGTCGAACACCGCGCGCATGGCACCCATCGCCAGCAGGTCGGAGTAGCAGAAGATCGCGTCGGGCCGGTCCGAGAGCCGCAGCAAGACCGAAGCAGCCGCGTACCCGTCCGCCCGCCGGTAGTGCGCGGCTGCCCGCAGCAGCTCCGGGTCGACCGGCACCCCGGCGGCCTGCAGCGCCCGCTCGTATCCCGTCGTCCGCTGCTGGGGCGTCGCGTACGACTCCTCCGGCTGCGCGCCGATGGCCGCGATCCGCCGGCGCCCGATCGACAGCAGGTGTGAGACGGCGTCGAACGCGGCCTGGACGTTGTCGATGGCGACGTGGTCGTACCGGCCGTCGAAGTCGTGCTCGCCGAGCAGCACGAGCGGCAGCGTCGACGAGCCCTGCATCTCCAGCAGCTCCGCGCGGGTGACGAGCGGGCTGAACAGGACGCCGTCGAAGAGCATGGTCCGGTCGGCGCCGGTGAGGAGCTGTCGCTCGCGCTCGTGGTCGTGGCCGGTCTGGTCGACCATGACGCGGTAGCCGAGGTCGGCGGCGGCGTTGATGACCTCGCGGGCGAGCTCGGCGAAGAACGGCACGTCGATCTCCGGGACCACCAGGGCGAGGACGCCGGTGCGGCCGGTGCGCAGGGTGCGGGCGACGGGGTTGGGGCGGTAGTCGAGCTCCTCGATGGCGGCGAGCACGCGGCTGCGCATGCGCTCGCTGACGTGCGCGTAGCCGCTCACGACGTTGGAGACGGTGCGCACGGAGACCTGCGCGTGCTCGGCGACGTCCCGCAGCGTCGCGGCCATGGCACCCCCTTCGTCGGTCCACCGCCAGGGTAGGGGTCTTGCCAACGTGTGCAAAGCAGGTCTAGTTTGCACACGTTGGCAAAACCGGTGCGACCCCCCGCGCCGGACCGACCCGCTCGCACGAGGGAGTGCTGATGCACCCGACCCACCGGCCCCGCCGCACCGCCGGGCCCCGCTCCATCCGGCCGCGCAGGCACCGCCTGCTCGGGATCGCCGCCGGCACGCTCGCCGCGGCGACCGTCCTGGCCGCCTGCGGCCCGTCCATCTCCGGCGGCAGCGGCACCGATGAGACCGCCGCCGCCGACGACACCCGCCTCCAGGCCCCGGCCGGTGACAGCCCCAGCGGCGAGATCACGATCTGGGACCGCTCCGGCGACCTGTTCGAGGTGTTCGACGCCGTGATCGACGACTTCAACGAGGTGTACCCCGACATCGTCGTGCACCACGAGGCCGTCGACATCGACGCGAAGCTGCAGAACACGCTCATCACCGAGACCGACGTGCCCGACGGGGTGTTCCTCGACGACGCGAAGGTCGCCGGGTACGCCGACTACCTGTGGGACCTGTCCGACGTGCTCGACCCGTACGTGGACGACATCGCGCCGCAGAAGATCGACGTGAGCTCGCTCGACGGCGGGATCTACGGCGTGCCGTTCGACCTCGACCCGGGCCTGCTGTTCTACAACGCGACCGCGCTGGAGGCGGCGGGCGTCGACGCCACCCAGATCGCGACCTACGACGACCTGCTGGAGGCGGCGCGGCAGTACCAGGCCGCGGTGCCGGGCGCGAAGCCGATCCACCTGGAGCAGAGCGCGTTCCTCGGGCAGCTGCAGCTCGAGATGTACGCGAGCCAGCTCGGCACGAGCATCGCCGACGAGGACGGGGAGCTGCGGATCGACTCCGACGAGTACCGGCAGATCCTCGGGTGGCTCGACACCGTCCAGAAGGAGGGTCTCGGGACCCGCGCGGAGTACCTGTCGCCGAGCGACGTCGGCCCGCTGGAGAGCGGCCAGCAGGTGTTCTACCCGTGGGCCATCTGGTTCAGCTTCGCCCCCGAGCAGCAGCTGACCCAGACGTCGGGCGACTGGCGCGCGATGCCGCTGCCGGCGTGGGAGGAGGGCGGCGCCCGGTCCGGTGCGATGGGCGGCTCGTCGTTCGTCCTGCCGAAGGCGGGGGAGAACGCCGACCTGGCCTGGCTGTTCTACGAGTTCCTCATGTACGACGAGGCCGGCTACACCGCGGTGTGGGGCCCGAACGACGTCTACCCGAACGGCCTGGCCACGTCGATCCCCGCGTACGCACCCGCCGCCGACCCGGAGCAGCCGCTGTTCGGGCCCGTCGCCGGGCTGGGCGACCAGGACCTGTGGACCACCGCCGTCGAGGCGGGCGCGCAGATCCCCGGCGGCGCTCCGACACCGGCGTGGTGGGCGGGCGCGGTCGACTACCTGGGCACCGACGTGCAGCGGATGCTCGACGGCGAGCTCACGCCGGACCAGGTGATCGAGCAGTCGACGGCCGACATCCAGGCCAACCTCGTGGACCGGCAGTGACCGCAGTCGCTGCCCGCACGACCCCGGTCCGCGGCAGGCGCCCCCACCTGCCGCGGGCCGTGGCCCCGTACGCGTTCGTGCTGCCGTTCGTCGCGGTGTTCGTGGCGTTCAGCGTCTACCCGATGATCTTCACGCTGCGGCTGTCGTTCACCGACTGGCGGGGCTCCGGCGCCGCGCAGTGGGTCGGGCTCGACAACTACGCGTACCTGCTGGGCAACGAGGCGTTCTGGTCCTCGCTGGGGAACTCCGCGGTGCTGTGGCTGCTGATCGTGCCGGTGCAGATGGTGCTGGCGCTGGTGGTCGCGGTGCTGCTGGACAACGCGAGGACCAGGATGCGTGGGTTCTACCGGGTGGCTTTCCTGGTGCCGTTCGTGACGCCGCTGGTGGCGGTCGCGCAGATCTGGGTGGTCGTGTTCGACCGGGACTACGGCGCCGTCAACGGGCTGCTCAACCTCGTGGGCCTGCCGGACGTCGGGTGGCTGACGACGACGCAGTGGGCCAAGCCGACCCTGGCGCTGCTGTTCCTGTGGAAGACCACCGGCTTCATCGTGATCATCCTGCTGTCCGGCCTGCAGTCGATCGACGGGGCGGTGTACGAGGCCGCCGCGATCGACGGGGCGTCGCCCGCCCGGCGGTTCGTCAGCATCACGGTGCCGCTCGTGCGCCGCACGCTGATGTTCTCCGTCGTGCTCCAGACGCTCGCCGTGTTCCAGATGTTCGCGGAGCCGTTCGTCGTCACCGACGGCGGGCCGTACGGGTCGACGACGACGGCCGGCCTGCACCTGTACGACCACATCAACCGGGCCGACCTCGGCACCGGCGCGGCCAACTCGTTCCTGCTGGTGATCGTCGTCATGGCGCTGTCGCTGGGGTTCGTGCGCCTGCTGCGGACGGAGGACTGACATGGTGACCGCACCCGCTCCGGCCCGACCCCACGTGCCCGCCCGGCCCGCGGACCGTCCGGCACCCGTCCGGCGCCGCTGGGTCGCCACCGGGCCGCTCGGCACGCAGCTGCTGCTCGGGCTGCTCGCCCTGGCGTTCCTCGCGCCGGTGGTCTGGGCGCTGGTGTCGGCGTTCAAGCCGGCCACGCAGATCGTCAGCGACCCCCTGGGCCTGGACCCGTCGGCGCTGACGCTGGAGAACTTCCGGCGGATGTTCGCCGACGTCCCGATCGGGCAGGGCTTCGTCAACACCGCGGTCGTCCTGGCAGTGAAGGGCTCGATCACGCTGTTCTGCGCGCCGCTCGCGGCGTTCGCGTTCGCGAAGTACACGTTCCGCGGCCGGGACCTGCTGTTCGGCACCGTGCTCATCACGCTGATGCTGCCGACGATCGTCCTCATCATCCCGCTGCTGCTGGAGATGAAGGAGCTCGGCTGGGTCAACACGTACCAGGCGCTGATCCTGCCGGGGGCGGTCGACGCGTTCGCAATCTTCTGGATGCGCCAGGTGATCGCCGCGGTCCCGGACGAGCTGCTGGACGCCGCACGCGTCGACGGCTGCACCGAGTTCGGCATCTTCTGGCGGATCGTCCTGCCGGTGATCCGGCCGGCGCTCGCGGGCCTCGCAGTGCTGACCGTCATGAACATCTACAACGACTTCGTCTGGCCCGTCATCGCCGCCTCGTCCGAGCGGATGGCGACGCTCCAGGTGGTGCTGTCGACCCTCGCGCAGAACATCACCGGCAACCGCATCGGCGCCGACTACGCCACCGTCACCGGCGAGCTGCTGGCCGCCGCGTCGATCGCGCTGGTCCCGCTCCTCATCGCCTTCATCGCCCTCCAGAAGCACTTCATCAACGGCATCCTCGCCGGAAGCGTCAAGGGCTGATCTCCCCGTCCTCCCCGAAAGGCCACGTCCCGATGAGCTCCGCCCTTCCCCGCGCCGAGTACCCGCGCCCCGACCTCGACCGCTCCGCCCGCTGGGCGTCCCTCAACGGGACCTGGGAGCTCGACCTGCCGGACGGCACCGTCCCGGTGGTCGTGCCGTTCGCGTGGGAGACCGCGGCCTCCGGCGTGGCGCGTCCGTGGCTGGAGCACGCGACGTACCGCCGCACCGTCACCGTCCCCGCCGGCTGGGCCGGGTCGCGGGTGGTGCTGTGCTTCGGCGCGGTGCACCACCGGGCGCAGGTCCGCGTCGACGGGGTGCCGGTGGCCGAGCACGTCGGCGGGTACACGCCGTTCGAGGTCGACGTGACGGACACGCTGGCGCCCGGCCGGGAGGGGACCGTCGAGGTCGAGGTGCACGCGCCGGCCGACAAGCGGTCGATCCCGCACGGCAAGCAGCGCTCGATCCCGCGCGACGACTACGACGGCGTCTCGTTCACGCCGACGTCGGGCATCTGGCAGAGCGTGTGGCTCGAGGCGCGCGGCCGGACGTACGCGACGTCGGTGGCGCTGCGCGGCGACTCGCTCACCGGGTTCGACGTCGCCGTGCGGCTCGCGGGCGACGCCCCGGCGGGCGCGCGGGTGGTGGTCGAGGTCGTGGAGGGCTCGGGCGCCGGAGAGCGGATCGGTCTGGTCGCGGACGCGCACGGGTCCGCGACCGGGCGGGTCGAGATCCGCAACCCGCGCCTGTGGGGGCCCACCGACCCGCACCTCTACACGCTCGCGGTGACGGTCGACGGCGGCACGGGGGAGCCCGACGTCGTCCGGGTGACCGGCGGGCTGCGTCGGATCGAGACGCGGGGCGAGCAGCTGCACCTCAACGGCGAGCGGCTCTACGTCACCGGCGTGCTCGACCAGGGCTACTGGCCCGGGTCCGGCCCGACCGCGCCGTCCGAGGCCGCGCTGGTCGCCGACCTGGAGCTCGCGCGCGACCTCGGGTACACGCTGGTCCGCAAGCACATCAAGCTCGAGGAGCCGCGCTGGCTGCACCACGCCGACCGGCTGGGCCTGCTCGTGTGGGCGGAGCCGCCGGCGCCCAGCCGGTTCAGCGAGGAGGCCGCCGCGGCGTTCGAGGCGCAGCTCGCGCCGATGGTCGAGCGCGACGGCAACCACCCGTCGATCGTGATCTGGGGCCTGTACAACGAGGAGTGGGGCCTGGACTGGGACATCCCCGGCTCCTCGTCCCGGGCGGCGGCGGCAGTCCGGGCGTACGACCTGCTGCGGTCCCTCGACGACACGCGGCCGGTGGTGGAGAACTCCGGCTGGTCGCACGTGCGGACGGACCTGGTCGACTGGCACTACTACGACGAGGACCCCGAGACGTGGGCGGCGAACCTCGCGGCGCTCGCGGACGGGTCGCGCGAGGAGTTCCCAGTCAAGCTCGGGGTGGACTTCGTGGTCGACAAGTCGTTCTACGGGTCGCCGTCGCACCCGCGCAGCGGCGTCCCCGTCCTCAACAGCGAGTACGGCGCGGGGTTCACCAGCCTGGAGCGCGGCTGGCACCTGCGCTGGCAGACCCAGGAGCTGCGGCGGCACGACCGGTTCGCCGGCTACGTGTACACCGAGCTCACCGACGTCGAGCACGAGATGGCCGGGCTGCGCGACGCCGACCGGCGCGCGAAGGACCTCGGCGGCGTGGACCCCCGCGACGTGAACGCACCGACGACGCTGGTGCTCGACCTCGTGCCGGCCTGCGCCGGGGCGGACATCCCGGTGCCGGACGCGTCGCTGGACCTGGACGTGCACGTGTCGCACCACGGGACCGGGCCGCTGCTCGGGCGGGTGCGCGTCGCGTGGGTGCAGGCGGGGACGCCGTTCGGCGACGTGCCGGTGGCGGCCGGGGCAGAGTCGGAGCCCGTGAAGGCCGAGCCGTTCCTGCTCAGCGGCGCGGTCCGGGTGACCGTGCCGCCGGCCGGACCGGTCGCGTCGGCGCGGCTGCTGGTGTGGCTGGTGGACGAGGACGACCGCGTCCGGGCGCGGACGTTCGTGGACGCCGCGCCGATCGAGGCCCCGAACCGGCGGGGGGCTCGAGTGGTCTGATGGCCAACTCATGCTGGCCAGCCCCACGTTGCCTCGTCCACGTCGTCTCAGATGACGTCGGCGCCACCACCGACGGCGCGAGGTGCCGCGGCCTGCGACGTAACGGCTCCACGAGGTCGTTCCGTGTGTCAGGCCGAGGTCTTCCGTGGAGTCTGAGCTACTCCTCGCCGGCAGGCGCCTAGATCCGGCGCTGACCCTCCGCCTGTGGGATGCGCTCCGCCGCCTGCCTCGCCAGCTCGTCCCGCTCGGCTTCGGAGAGCGAGTCCCACTCCGTCGCCATTCGCTGGACGGCAGGCCGCACTGCTTCGTCGAACGCGGGTGTACGTGCGACCTCACGCAGCGTGCGCCTGCCCGCCAGGACGTCATCGAGCAGCGCCGCCAGCTCGGTGCCCCTCGCCCGGTCCCGGAGGATCGACACCTGGGCCCGGAGGTGCCGGTCCCACGCGGGGTCATGCGCCGTCAGTCCCAGAAGAGGAGGAGTGCTCTCGTCGCTCATGGCACCAACCTGTTGTTGTAGCTCCCGGCGGGGAGCGGGTGGGTAGAGAAGCCGTGGATCGACCCGAGGTAACCCGCCGCCAGGCCGACGAGTCCGTCGACCATCGTCACCGCCTTGCCGTGCACCTCGATCACCTGCATCCACGTCCGTGCCACCTGGACGATCGTGTAGGCCGCACCCCCGCCGGCGACGATGCCGCCGACCACGGTCCACGACGACGCGGCGGCGACGGCGAGCTCGATGGCCGCAGCGATGGCCAGGTCCAGCATCAGCCCGATGAGGGAGACGAGCGTCTCCTGCGTCGACTTCATGCCCTGCGCGACGTTGTTCACCTCACGTGCGATCGACGTGAGCGGCTCCGCCTGCTGCGCGACGGACTCCTCGAACCGGGAGAAGTAGGCGCTGGCGGCAGCGGCTGCCTCACCGCTCCATCCGGACTCGAGCTCCGTGCGCGCGGCCTTGATCTCCTGCGCGAGCCTTTCGTGGAAATCGGCGAGGTTGTTGAGTGCGCTCGCCGCCGTCGACATGCGCTCCCAGTCACCGGACAGGTTCTCCGTGAGCCACTCGACGGGGTTGGTCCCGCACGCCTTCTCGATCACCACAAGGAGCCAGTAGCTGGGGGACACGAGATCCGGGAAGTGCATGATCGTCGACACGATGTCGGGGATGGGCGCCGACGGTGTCGGTGCCGCCAGGGCCGCGGCGGGGTCGCTCATCGGGGGGTCTGGTTCCCGGCGCTGCTGGGGATCGCGCCGCCCGAGTAGTAGAGGCGGTCCATAGTCTGGCGCGTCCGGTCGTCGCTCGAGCGGTACAGGTCAGCGGTCGCGCTCAGCTCCGCGGCGGACGCCTGCAGAAGCTGGCTGAGGCGGTTCAGCTCGTCCGCCATGGCACTGCGGACGTCCTCGAGCACTCCGGTCGCCTGCAGGAAGATCCCGCTGTCACCGAATCCGTCCAGCGTCACGTGCTCATCGAGATAGGACCGCGCTGTGGCGACCGCAGGCTCGAGGCCCGTCAGGATGCCGCTTGAATTGGTCAGCACTTCTTCGCTGACGTTGAAGCCCACGTCACTGCCCCCTTCATCGAACGTCGGGATGCTAACAGCGCAGCAGAGGGCCACGGCCGCGCACTCACCCGTGTGTAGGTACTGGTCACGGGCACGAGCGACGTCGATCTGGGGAGCTGACGGACGCTAGAGTGCCCGCGTGAATGACGTGCGCATGCTGACCGGTACCCGACTGCTGACGTCGCGGATCGTCTTCGTCGGCTTCCTCGGCGTGATCGCGGTCGGTGTGGTCGTGGCGTTCGTCCTGCACCCGAGCTGGCAGATGGCCGTGTCGGCGTTGTGCCTGCTGGGGTCCGCCGCACTGCTCTGGGTCGTTCTCGGGCGGTGGCTCCTTCCCGGCGCCCACGGCGTGACGCTCCAGGAGCGTGCCGTCGTGCTCGGGTACATGGTCGCGACGCTCGCCCTGTTCTCGATCGGGGCGTGGACGTTCTCGCTCGCCCCGATGTGACTCACCCTCACGGAGGGCCCCGTCGCACCGGCCAGGCGGTGACATGACGTCCGTCAGGGGCTCGGTCTTCGGATGAGCGGATCCACGAGCTGGCACGCACAGCACGACCCGTCCGCTCAGCGCCCGCCGAACCAGCTCGACGACCTGATCGCGGGGCAGCCGCTCGCCGAGCTGAAGCGCCGCCGCCGCGAGGTCCCCACAGCCGTGGCGCTCATCGTCCTCGGAGTCGCGGGTGCCGCCTTCGGGCGCGGCGCGCCGCTTCCGACGTTCATCGCGGTGTGGATGGCGGGGGCCGGAGTCCTCTTTCTCGTCGGCCGAGGTCTGCGTGACCGCCAGGAGCGAGGTGACGGTCCCCGGGGTCGGCTCGTCTCCGGTGAGGTGCGCGGCGAACCCGCCACCGTGCTCCGTCGGAGCACCGCGCGCGAGTGGGTCGCAGCCGGCTTCATCGCCTACCTCGGGCTGTTCTTCTTCGGGAGCGGGTGGTTCGCCCTGGGGGAGGGGCGAACCACTGGTGCGCTTGTGCCGCTCGGGATCCTCCTGCTGCCGTTCGTCGTCGCCGCGATCCGTCGACTCGTCCGCGCGCGTCGCAGCGGGGTGTGGCTCACTCCCACTTCTCTCCTGGTGCGCGAGGGAGGGACGAGCTACCGCACGGGTTGGGACGATGTCGCGGGAGTGTCGCAGTCCACGAGCTCGACCGATCTGGTCGTGGTGCTCCCGCGGACCATGGCAGCGTTGACGGTGACCGGACGCGACCGAGGAGCCCGCGCGGGAGTCACCCTCGGAGACATCCCGATCGCGACCGGGGCGCTGCCTGTCGACGCATACGCCTTGGTTGACCTGCTGTGGCACTATCGCGCGTCCGAGAACCGGCCCGAGCTCGGCACAGCCGCGGCTCCGACGACCGTCCGGCGCATCCAAGCTGCGCGAGGCTGAGGACGCCGCCACTCGCCGAGAGTCGATACCGCGGGGTCCCGTCGCAGCTTCCGCGGGCGACCGACGTGGTGCCCGTGTGATCTCAGCCCGGCCGGCCGCCTCAGCGCTTCCGCGCCCGCCGCGCCCCGAACGGCCCGCCGAACACGATCGAGATCCCCAGCACGAAGCCGACGTCGTACCAGTTGCCGTTGTTGTGCACCTCGTACGGCGTGACGGTGTCGGTGAACAGCGACACGATCCACGTCACCGGCAGGATGATCCCGTGCCACAGCCCCAGCCAGAAGCCGGCGGGGGTGAGCGAGCCGGGCGGCGGGGTGCCGACCTCGGGGTTGACCCCGGCGGCGCACGCGGCCAGCAGCAGCACGCTCGCCGCGGCGAGCCCGACGGCGGCGGCGGTGCGGGAACGGGTGCGGGTCCGGCGGCGCGGCTCCATGCCGGCCATCGTGGCACCGCGGGCTCTCGCCACGCCAGGGCCCGACGCCTGGTCCCGGGCGCGCCGCCGGACCGACGACGCGGCCCCGGGACCGGTCGAGGGCTCAGCGCGTGTAGTACCCCGCGGCCACGTCCTCCAGCAGCGTGGAGTGCGTCGGCGTCCACCCCAGGCGGGAGCGCGTGAGGGCGCTCGACGCCGGGACGTCCAAGCCGAAGAACCCGCCGATCCAGCCGAAGTGACCGGCCGCGTCCTCGGGGGCGATCGAGGCCACCGGCAGGTCCAGCGCGCGCCCGAGGGCGGCGGCGATGTCCCGGGTGGGGATGCCCTCTTCGGCCGCGGCGTGCACCACGGACACCTCGTCGGCGTGCTCCAGGGCGAGCCGGACGAGCTGCGCGGCGTCGCGGCGGTGCACCGCGGGCCAGCGGTTGCTGCCGTCGCCGATGTAGCCGACCACGCCGCGCTCGCGGGCGACGCCGGCCAGCACCGCCATGAAGCCGTAGTCGCCCTCGCCGTGGACCGTCGGCGCGAACCGCACGCTGACCGGGCGCACGCCGTGGTCGGCGAGCCCCAGGGCGAGCGTCTCGCCGCCGCCGCGGATGGCGGACGGGTCGTCCGGCCCGAGCGGGTCGTCCTCGGTGGCGCGGTCGCCGGGCGCCGGGCGGGCCAGCCCGGACGCGAACAGGAAGGGCCTGCCGGTGCCCGCCAGCGCGTCGCCGAACGCCTCGACCGCGGCGCGCTCGGTGCGCCCCGCCGCGTCGAAGTCCGAGAAGTCGTGCTTGAACGCGAGGTGGACGACCGCGTCGGCGGCCTTGGCCCCGGCCCGCAGGCTGGCGAGGTCGTCGAGGTCGCCGCGGACCACCCCGGCGCCGGCGGCGGCGAGGGCCTGGGCGGACGCGTCGGACCGGGCCAGGCCGGTGACCTCGTGCCCCGCGGCGAGCAGCTCGGGTACGACGGCCGAGCCGATCCACCCGGACGCACCGGTGACGAAGACGTGCATGGCGTACCTCCTGGAGGGTGCCGGCGAGTGCCGGAGCGCTGGTGATGTCAGGCGCTGACATCACCATAGACGCCAATGTCAGCCGCTGTCATCACTAGACTGGCGGGATGGGACGCTGGGAGCCGGACGCGCGCGGCCGGATGATCCGCGCCGCGGTCGAGCTCTACGCCGACGGCGGGTACGAGCAGACGACCGTCCAGGACATCGCCGCGCGCGCCGGCGTGACCGAGCGGACGTTCTTCCGGCACTTCGCCGACAAGCGCGAGGTGCTGTTCGACGGCTCGGGCGAGCTCGAGCGCGCGGTGGTCGACGCGATGCGCGCCGCACCCGCCGACGCCACGCCGTTCGAGGTCGCCGCGGCCGGGGCGCTGGCCGCCGGCGCGGTGCTGGACGGGCGCGGCGACTTCGCGCGCGTCCGAGCCGCCGTGGTCGCGGCCAACCGCAGCCTGCAGGAGCGCGAGCTGCTCAAGATGGCGCAGCTCGGGTCCGCCATGGCCGAGGTGCTGCGCGAGCGCGGGGTGGCGGAGCCGACCGCGGGCCTGGTCGCGCAGTCGGGGGTGACGGCCTTCGCCGTCGGGTTCGCGACGTGGGTGGCGGACGCGTCGCTGGGGGACCTGCCGTCGTGCGTCGCCGACGCGCTGGCGCGGCTGGCGTCGCTCGCCTCGGCCACCTGAGCCCCGACCGCCCGGCACCGGGCAGCCGGCACCCGGCACCCCGCACCCGGCACTCCACGGCCCCGGGCGTGGCCGCCCGAAAATGACGCGCCCGCGACGACCCCGGCGCCCTACGCTCGGCGACGCTCCTGATCAGCAGCCCGGCGGCGTCGCCGTCGCGGTCCTGCGCGTAGGTGGGAGCTCGCCAGATGGGCACACCGCTGCGGACGGTTCCGGGTTCGAGTCCCGGGTCTCCGGTCGGCGTGTGGTCAGCCGTGGCGGTCGCGGTCTGCGACACCGGTTCGCCCGGTGTCCCCCGCGCCCGCCCGACCGCACGCCGCCCGGTCCGCCGGGAGCCCGTGCGGCGGATGGTGCCTGCCGAGAGACGGCGGGACCGAGGGCCGGGAGGAGGTCGAGCGAGATGCGGATCGTCGTGCAGGAGTGGGAGCGGGTGCTGGTGTACCGGGACGGGCGGTTCGTGCGCACGCTCGGCCCCGGTCGTCACCGCGTGCCCGCGAGGCGCCACCGGTTCGCGTGGACGTCGCTGCGCCCGCGCCTGCTGACGGTGCCCGTGCAGGAGGTCCTGACGCGGGACGGCCTGGCGGTGAAGGTCAGCCTGCTCGCGACCGTCCGGGTCGCCGACGCGCGGGCATGGCACGAGGCCGTCGACCAGCCGGACGCGTTCCTCTACGCGGCGTTGCAGACGGCGCTCCGCGAGGAGATCGCGTCACGGACGCTCGAGGAGCTGCTCGCCGACCGGTCCGAGGCGGCGCAGCGGATGCTCGCCGTCGTCGCCCCCGCGGTCGTGCACGCCGGCCTCGCGGTCGACGCGCTCGCGGTGCGGGACGTCGTCGTGCCGGCCGAGGTCCGGCGCGCGTCGGCGGCGGTCGTGACGGCACGCGCCGAGGGCCAGGCGGCGCTGGAGCGGGCGCGCTCGGAGGTCGCGGCCACGAGGGCGCTCGCCAACGCGGCGTCGATGGTCCAGACGCACCCCGGGCTGCTCCAGCTCCGGACGCTGCAGGCCGTCGAGGCCGGTGGCGCGACGGTGGTGCTGTCGGCCGAACCGGGTGCGGCGACGGCGCGCGCGACGGCGTAGGGCGGGTCCCGGTCGGGGCGGGTGGGGTCGGTGGACCACGCCCGCCCTGGCCGGGCGCGGGGCGCATACGAGTAGGTAGGTCAAACGGGCCCGCTGCGTGGACCGGCGCGTTACGGTGCCGCGGTGACGTCCTTCTTCGATGATCCGGATGCGGCGATCGACCGGGTGCAGGCCGACATCCGTGCGGCGCAGGAGCGTGCGGTGCGCCTACGACGTCCTCCGCCACGACCCGCGGCTGTCAGAAGACATCGCCCGGAACCTCCCCGATCTTGACCCCCAGCAGATCGATGCTGCGCTTCGTCACGTCCTCCTGGACGACCAGCTCCTCGGAACACGCTGGGGTGACCCATACCGGGGTCGATTCGACTCGAACCCGGACATGGCCGAAGCCTTCCTTCGGCTCCGCAACGGCGAGGGCACGTCGACAGACCGACTGCTCATCGAACACGAGATCGCCGAGGCAGCATTCACGCGACGGAACCCGTCGACCACGTACGAGGACGCGCACGAGCACGCCAACACGGTGGCGAACTGGGAAGCTGCGATGAAGCAAAGGGGAGACGGCTGATGGCAACGATGGGCTTCGGACGCCTGGTCGGCGAGAACTCGCAGACCGTCCGCTACGAGTTCGGTCCCAACCCGGAGTCGATCGAGGGAATCCTGGTGATCCCGCTGGACGACCCCGATCAGTGGTACGTCGACGGGAGCGACAGGAAGCCAGTCCTCGCACGGAACGTCTTGCACAAGGCGCTTCGGTTGCAGCGCCGGGACGGTGCTTGGCCCCGGAACGCGTCCTTCTTCTCCTGAAGGCACAGCGCGAGGACGACGGGGCCGGGTGGAGGACCGGCCCGGTCGGTCAGAACGGTCCCTCGCCTCGTTCGGCCGACACGTCGACCTGGTCGGGCGCCTCCGCCGCGAGCTCCTCCCACACCGGCCCGTACCCGAGTCGCGCCTGCTCCATCGCCACGACCTCCCGGGCCAGCCCGGCCTCGGTGACGTCGACCGCCGCCACGGCGGCTGCGGCGACCGACGACTCCCGCACGTACGCGTCGAACGTCCGCCGCTTCCCGGCGAGCAGCTCCACGATCCGCTCGTCGACGCCGTCCTCCGCCAGCAGCCGGTGCGCGACGACGGTGCGCACCTGCCCCATGCGGTGCAGCCGGGCGACGGCCTGGGCCTCCGCGGACGGCGTGAGCTGCGGCTCGCACAGCACCACGACCGACGCGGCCTGCAGGTTCAGGCCGACGCCGCCGACGGTGATCTGCGCGACCAGCACCCCGTCGCGCGGGCCGGCGGCGAACGCGTCGATGACCGCCTGCCGCTCGGCCGCGGGGACGTCCCCGGTGAGCGGGCCGAACACCGGCGGCCCGCCCGGGTGCCGCAGCGCGGTGGACACCACGTCGAGCACGTCCCGGAAGTACGAGAACACCACGGTGCGGTGCGCGTTCTCCCCGGCTTCCGCGACGATCTCGACCAGGCGGGCCAGCTTGGTGGAGTCCGCGGGGTCCGGCGTCAGGTAGGCGGCACGGCGCATCGCCATGAAGCTGCCAGATGCCACGGCGTCCCGGTAGGCGCGCTCCCCGGCGGGGGACAGGTCCTCCCACTCGTCGACGACCACGAGCTCCGGGAGCTCGAGCAGCACGTCCGCCTGGTTCCGCCGCAGGTAGACGGGGGCGACGGTGCGCCGGAACGTGTCCGCGCCGACCAGCCCCAGGTGCCGCGGCAGCGACGCGACCAGGTCGGCGTCCAGCAGCCGCACCAGCGCGACGAAGTCCTCGACCCGGTTGTCCATCGGGGTGCCGGTCATCAGCAGCACCCGCCACACCCGCCCGGCCCAGGCGGCAACCGCCTTCGACCGCTGCGCCTCGGGGTTCTTCACGTAGTGCGCCTCGTCGACGACGAGCAGCCCGACCGCGGGCCCGTCGAGCGGCACGTGCGGCAGCGCCTCGAACGTGGTCACGCCGATGCCGCCCTCGGCCTGCCACCGGGCGACGGCCGCGTCGCGGCCCGGGCCGTGCAGGCGGTGGCCGGTCATGGTGGTGCGGTGCTCGATCTCCCGCAGCCAGTTCACGAGCACGCCCGCGGGGCACACGACGAGCACGTGGGTCTCGCCGGCGGCCATGAGGTCGGACGCCACCGCCAGGGCCTGCACGGTCTTGCCGAGCCCCATCTCGTCGCCCAGCAGCACCCGCCCCTGGTTGAGGGCGAACCGGGCCCCGAACTCCTGGTACCCGCGCAGCGGGACCCGCATCCGGGACAGGTCGAGCGGCCGCGCGGCGACCCGCTCCGCGAGCTCGGCGGTGAGCATGCCGCGGTCGGCGAGCACGTCGCGCGCGAGCGGGACGATGCCGCCCAGCACGGTGTAGAACTCGGCGCTGCGCTGCTCGAACGCGTCCCACAGCGCGGACGCGCCGCTGTCCGGCTCGGCGCAGGCGGCGGCCAGCCGTGCGACCGTCGCCTCCAGGGACTCGACCGACGGGCCCCAGGCGTCGAGCGCCGCGAGCGCCCGCAGCGCGCGCTCCTTCGCGGGCCCGCGGGCGAACAGGAACCGGAGGCGCCGCGTCGCCGGTTCCGCTGCGGGGACGTGCGCGGCCGCCGACGTGACGTGCTCGGCGAGCGCCGCCCGGTGCGGCTCCACGACGGGGCGCAGGCGCAGCAGCCGGTCGAGCAGCCGCAGGAGCTCGACCGTCGTGGCGGTGTCGGGCCGGCCGGACCGGTTCATCTCGAGGCGCACCGGGGTCGCACCGCGCACCGCGTCCGCCAGCTGCTCCACCGCCGCGACGACGCTCCGGGCGGTCTGCAGCCCGACGCCCGGCACCGCGTCCAGCACGGCCGCGGGGACGCCCAGCAGGTCGGCGGCCGTCCGGTACCCCGCGTCCACCAGCGCCCGCAGCCGCAGGTTCCGGTCGGTCAGCGCGCCGAGCTGCTCGACGTCCACGATGCCGAGCTCCGCGCGGACCCGGGCCTCGCGGTCCTCCTCGACGAGCGTCGCGATCCGGAGGGTCGTGCCGTCGAGGTGGTCGAGCACCCCGCGGGCCGCCGCCGCGAGGGCCCGGTGCCGGGCCAGCAGCGCCCGCGCGGGGGCGCCGGGCTCGGTGGCGGGGCCGGTGCTCATCGACGGCGATGCTATGCGGCGGCGGCGACCGTCACGTCTGGTTGCCGACCGGCCACCGAGCGCCGAGGCTGGTCGTACCGGTGCAGCAGCCGCCGGCTCGTCGCCGAGCCGCGCAGCGAGGAACCCGCGGCGAGGCCACGCGAAGGAGTGCGGCCATGAGCATCCCGACGAGCGACCAGCAGGGTCCGATCACCGGCGTCCGCGAGGGCATGCGGGTCGTCGACGCGTCCGGCGAGGAGGTCGGCACGGTGCAGGAGGTCTCGTTCGGGGACCCGGGCGCGGTGACCTCCGAGGGCCAGGAGACGGGCGGAGGCACGGGCGGCGTCGCGGGGACGCTGTTCCGCGGCCTCGACGGCGGCGAGGGGCTGAACGAGGCCGACCGCGAGCGGCTGCTCCGCCTGGGCTACGTGCGGATCGACGCGAAGGGGCTGTTCTCGGGCAGCTGCTACGCCGCGGGGGACCAGGTCGCCGCGGTGGAGGGCGACGTGGTGCGGCTCTCGGTCGGCAAGGACCAGCTGGTCCGCTGACGCCGCACCTCCCTCCAGATGCGGCGTCGCCGCCGGGTGCGCAGGCTGGGGGTACCCACAACCCGTCTCCGCCGAAGGAGCAGCCCCATGCGAGCGATGGTGTACCGCGGGCCGTACAAGGTCCGGGTCGAGGAGAAGGACATCCCCCGGATCGAGCATCCGAACGACGCCATCGTGAAGGTCACGCGCGCGGCGATCTGCGGCTCCGACCTGCACCTGTACCACGGGATGATGCCGGACACCCGGATCGGCCACACGTTCGGCCACGAGTTCACGGGCGTGGTCCACGAGGTCGGGTCGTCGGTCCAGAACCTCCAGGTCGGCGACCGCGTGATGGTGCCGTTCAACATCTTCTGCGGGACGTGCTTCTTCTGCGCCCGCGGCCTGTACTCGAACTGCCACAACGTGAACCCGAACGCCACGGCGGTCGGCGGCATCTACGGCTACTCGCACACCACGGGCGGCTACGACGGCGGGCAGGCGCAGTACGTGCGGGTGCCGTTCGCCGACGTCGGGCCGTCGGTGATCCCCGACTGGCTGGACGAGGACGACGCGGTCCTGATGACGGACGCGCTGTCGACCGGGTACTTCGGCGCGCAGCTCGCGGACATCGTCGAGGGGGACACGGTCGTGGTGCTGGGCGCCGGCCCGGTCGGCCTGTTCGCGGCGCGGTCGGCGTGGCTGATGGGCGCGTCCCGGGTCATCGTGATCGACCAGCTCGAGTACCGGCTGGAGAAGGCCCGCGAGTTCGCGCACGCGGAGACCCTGAACTTCACGGAGTACCAGGACATCGTGGTCGAGATGAAGCGGACCACCGACGGGCTGGGCGCGGACCGGGTGATCGACGCCGTGGGCGCCGAGGCGGACGGCAACCTGCTGCAGCACGTCACGGGCTCGAAGCTCAAGCTCCAGGCCGGCTCACCGGTGGCGCTGAACTGGGCGATCGACGGGGTGCGCAAGGGCGGCACCGTGTCGGTGATGGGCGCGTACGGGCCGCTGTTCACGTCGGTGAAGTTCGGCGACGCGATGAACAAGGGCCTGACGCTGCGCATGAACCAGGCACCCGTGAAGCGGCAGTGGCCGCGGCTGCTGGAACACATCCGCAACGGCTACTTCAAGCCGAGCGACATCGTCACGCACCGCATCCCGCTGGAGCACATCGCCGAGGGCTACCACGTGATGTCGTCCAAGCTCGACGGCTGCATCAAGCCGCTGATCATCCCCGGCGAGGACTGAGAGGAGCCGGACCATGCCGTACCACGCACAGAAGCCCGCGCCGCGGGAGTCCGCCGAGCAGCTCCGCGCCCGCATCCCCGGGTGGGGCGCCGACTCCGACCCCGCCGACCGCCCGTCGTTCCCGCGGGAGACGTTCGACCTGCCGCCCACCGGCGCGCACTGGGAGTTCCCGGAGCGCCAGCCGGAGACGTACCCGCGTGAGCGGTCGATCGAGCACACGATGCTGCCGCCGGTGTTCGGCACCGCGCAGCCGCTGCACGGGCCGGCCGGGGCGATCCGCCGGTTCTCCTACGAGCGGTTCAGCGAGGGGCGGGCGGCGCACTGGCTGCTGCTGCTCGCGGCCGACCGCGTCGACGCCGCGCAGGCGCACCTGCAGTCGTTCGTGACGATGCGGCCCGACAACCCGATCACGGAGACCGGCGTGCTGTCCGAGCTGCACCGCCACCCGGTCTCGTCCCGCCGCGGCCGGGTCGACGTCCGGCACCAGTGGCTCGACCCGCTGATCGTCGCGGGCCCGTGGATCCTGGGCGGCGTGCTGGCGGTCAAGGCCATCGGCGCCGTGACGAGGCGCCGCTGACCCCGCCGGGCTGCCGCACGGACTGCGCCCTTCCCCGGGGACTGCGCCCGCTGCACAGGGCGCGGTCCCGCACGCTGGGCGCAGTCCGTGCGGGACGTACCCTGGCGCTCCCAGCGGGGTCGAGCAGCGGAGCGTCATGACCAACCTCGAAGTCGTCGTCACCGAGCACGACTGCGCTCCCGGCGGGGCCGCGTCCGGCACCGCGTCCGGCACCGAGCTGCTCGAGCCCCGGGACGTCCCGCTGGGCGGGATCCGCGCGATGTCGGTCCGCCGGACGCTCCCGCAGCGGGCGCGGTCGTTCATCGGCGCCTGGTGCTTCCTCGACCACTACGGTCCCGACGACGTCGCGGCGACCGGCGGCATGCGCGTCCCGCCGCACCCGCACACCGGGCTGCAGACGGTGTCGTGGCTGTTCAGCGGCGAGATCGAGCACCGCGACAGCCTCGGAACGCACTGCCTGGTCCGGCCCGGCGAGCTCAACCTCATGACCGCCGGCCACGGGATCAGCCACTCCGAGGACTCGACGGACGCCACCACGGTGCTGCACGGCGTCCAGCTCTGGACGGTGCTGCCCGAGCGGGACCGCGAGGTGGACCCGGCGTTCGACCACTACGTCCCGCCGGTGACCGCGCTCGGCGGCGGCGAGGCCCGGGTGTTCCTGGGGTCGCTCGCCGGCTCGACGTCACCGGTCCCGACGTTCTCGCCGCTGGTCGGGGCCGAGGTGCGGCTGCGGCCGGGCGCCGCGCACACGTTCGCGGTCGACCCGGCGTTCGAGCACGGGGTGCTGGTCGACGCCGGCCGGGTCGACGTCGACGGGACCCCCGCGCCGCAGCACCACCTGCTGTACCGCGCACCGGGCGCGACGGAGCTGACCCTGCGGGCGACGGGCGACGACGAGGTGCGGGTCGTGCTGATCGGCGGCGTCCCCCTGGGCGAGCGGATCGTCATGTGGTGGAACTTCATCGGCCGGGACCACGAGGAGGTCCTCGCCGCCCGCTCGCAGTGGCAGGCGGAGATCGCGTCGCCCGACGGCGGCGGGCCCCGGTTCGGCCGCGTCGACGGCCACCCGCACCCCCCGCTGCCGGCCCCGCCGATCCCCGAGCTGCGGCTGCGGCCGCGCGACTGACCCGCTACTTCGAGGACTGCGCGTCCCGGTCCCCGATGTGCCCGGGGGCGTTCGCTGCGAGCACCCGCTGGACGAACGCGCAGTACTCGTCCATGTAGTGGCCCAGGAACTTCGCGGTGCCTCGTCGTGCACGGCGCCGCCCGGGCCGAACACGGCGGGGTCGAAGTGGACGTACGCCTCCGGCGAGTTCAGCTGCGGCGCGTCCAGGAAGCTGAGCACGCTGCGCATCGAGGACTGCATCACCGCCGTGCCGATCTTCCCGATGGACGCCCCGATGATGCCGGTCGGCTTCCGGGCGAACGAGTTCGTCCCCCAGGGGCGCGACCCCCAGTCGATCGCGTTCTTCAGCGCCCCGGGGATCGACCGGTTGTACTCGGGCGACACGAACAGGATGCCGTCGGCGGACTCGACCGCCTCCTTCAGGGCCCGGGCCTCCGGCGGGTAGTCCGCGTCGTGGTCCGGGCTGTACAGCGGCAGGTCGCGGATGGGGATCTCCCGGAACTCCAGCGTCTCGGGCGCCAGGGCGATCAGCGCCTGGGCGAGCGTCCGGTTGATCGACGTGCTGGACAGGCTGCCGACGAAGTAGCCGATGGTGTACGACATGGCGTCTCCCGGTGACGGACGGCGGCGCCCGGCCGGCCCCGCGCGGCTCGTCCAGCGTGGCACCGGCCGGCGCGGGCCGCGCGCTACGCCGTCCCCCGCCTCTTCCCGCGGCCCTGCGTAGGTGGTGCGATGGGCATCTGAGTGGTGCCCGGGACGTCACAGTGCAGTGCTTCACAGGGCGGCGCAGGGGAAGAGGATCGGTGGAGACCGAGGGTTTCGGGGTGACCGTCGCGGCGGTCCAGCGGTGGCTGCCGCTCGGGCGGGACGTGCTGGTGCGGGGCGACCGCGGGTCGGGCAAGTCGACGGTGCTGCAGGCGCTGCTGGCCGACGCCTCCCGCCGCGGCCTCAACGGCGTGCTGGTGCGCGCGGCCGGGCGGGGTCCGCTGTCGGCGCTGCGGGACCACGCCTCCGCCCCGGCGCGCGTGCCCGACGAGCAGACGCTGACGGACTGGCTGGCCGACGAGCTGGGCGGGCGGCGCGGCGTGCTCCTGCTGGACGACGTGGACCGCGTGGACCCCCGCAGCCTCGACGTCGTGCGGCGGGCGCTCGGCCGGACGACGTCCGTCCTCGTCGCGTCCACGACCGTGGACCCGCTCCGCGCGCCCACCGAGGGCATGCGCGACGTGCTGCTCGACAGGCCGCCCGCGGAGGTCCGCGTGCAGCCGTTCGGGTTCCGGGCGGTCGCGAGCCTGCTCACGTCGGTGCTGGGCGCGCCGGCGGACGCCGGGCTCACGTCCTCGGTGCTGGCCCAGACCGGCGGCAACCCGCGCGCCGTCGTGGCGCTCGCGGACGCTGCGCGGGCGGCGGGCGCGCTCCGGCGGATCGACGGGCTGTGGGTGGAGGACGGGACCCTGGGCGAGGTCCCCGCGGACCCGGTCGTGTTCCTGTTCCTGGCGGGCATGCCGGAGCCGCTGGTGGAGGCGCTGGAGTTCCTGTCCACCATCGGCCCCGTGCCCGCCGACGTCGGCGCCCGGCTGGTCGACCCCGTCGTCCTGGCCGAGCTCGCCGACCGGGGGCGCGTGGTCAGCCACGACCTGTCCGGGTCGGGGGAGATGCTCGGCGTCGCCCCACCGGTGCTCGCCCGGGCGCTGCGCGAGCGCGTCGCCCCCTACCGGCGGCGGCAGCTCGCCGAGCGGGTCAGCGCCGAGGCCGGTCCCGCGTTCACCCCCGCGCGCGCCCCGCAGGACGACCTGACCGCCGTGCTGCTCGGGGACACCGCGGGGGAGGGCGACGACTACTGGCGCTGGACCGCGGAGCTCGCCGGGCTGGTGCACGAGCGGGCGAGCGTGGAGGAGGCGGCGCGGCGTGCCGCGTGGCTGACCGCGCCGACCCTGCGGACCGCCAACGCGTACCTGGCCCTGCTGATGCGCCGCCCGGCGAGCGAGCTGCTCGCGGCGGTGTTCGAGGGGACGCGCCCGACCGAGCGGGACGGGGACGCCGAGCGGCTGGCCTTCGCCTACTACCGGTCGCGGTGGGCCGCATGGAACGGCGCGTCGCCGGCGGAGGTCGACAGCGGCCTCACCGCCAGCGGCGCCGACCTGCAGCCGTTCACCCAGCTGCGCGACCTCAAGGAGCGGCTGGTGCGCGAGCTCGCGCAGGGGCGGTCCGCGGACGAGGTGGCCGACGAGCCGCCCTCCGACGTGCCGGTCCGGTTCTTCCGGGGCTGGCCCGCGGTCATCCGCGCCGCGGCGCTGCTCGAGGCGGGCCGGCCGGAGCAGGCGCTGCGGGTGTGCGCGGCGAACGACGTGTCCGGCGCCGAGCCCGAGGTCCGGCACTACCTGGCGGCCCTCCAGGGCCTGTCCCTGCTGCAGGCCGGCCGGCTCCCCGAGGCGGAGCGGTGGCAGCGGCGGATGCTCGACACCGCCTACGACGAGGTCGACGCGCTCGGCATCCGCGTCCACGCGTGCGTCCTCGCGGAGGTCCTGTACTTCTCCGACCAGGCCGGTGCGGCGTGGCGGGTCATCAGCACCGCGCTGCGCATCGGCGCCGCGGGGCCGATCGAGACGACGTTCTACCGGCGGGGCCTGACGCTCGGCGCGGTGCTCCAGGCGCACGCCGGCCACCTGACGCTCGCGCAGGTGCTGATCCAGGAGCTCGACAAGACCCCGAAGACGTACCGGCCGCTGATCCGGTCGCTGCGCGTGATCGCGCACGTCGCGGCGGCGTCCGCCGCCGGCGACAGCACCACCTCCGGGCACATCGCCTGGCAGGCCGGCCAGCGGTACGCGGAGGAGGGCCTGCTGCAGCCCGCGCTGATCGCGTGGATCGGCGGTCCGGCCAGCCTCACGCCGGTGCGCGCGCAGCTGGTCCGCGACGTGCTGTCCCGGACCTCGCTGCCGCTGGTGGAGCCGTACGTCCGGCTGCTGCTGGCGGTCGCGGAGGAGGACGTCACGACGGTCGCGGAGGTCATGCCCTCGGTGCGCGCGGGTGTCACGCCCGGCCTGTTCCGCGCGGCCGAGCAGCTGATCGGCGTCCCGGAGCCCCCGGCCGACGAGACCCCGGTGGACGGCGCCGGCCGGGTCGGCGCCCAGCGTCTCGAGCCCCTGTCCGTGCGGGAGCAGGAGGTCGTGGCGCTCGCCCGCGACGGGCTGACGAACAAGCAGATCGCCGACCGCCTGAACCTCAGCGTCCGCACGGTGGAGAACCACATGAGCCGCGGGCTGCGGAAGCTGGGCTACGGCAGCCGCGCGGACCTCGCCGAGTGGCGGGGGCCCTGACGCGGGATCAGCCGCGGAACGCCGCGAACGCCGACCGCAGCTCGCGCACGTACAGGTCGGGCTGCTCCCACGCGGGGAAGTGCCCGCCCCGCGCGGGCTCGCCCCACCACCGGATGTCCGTGAACCGCCGCGCCGCCCAGCGCCGGGACGGCCGGATGGTCTCGGCGGGGAACACCGAGCACCCGGTGGGCACGTCGACGGTGTCCGTGGTGCCCGCGGTGAACCAGGCCTGCACCTCGCGGATCGACTCGCGGTAGAGCCGGGCGGCCGACGCCCCCGTGGCGGTCAGCCAGTAGAGGGTGAGGCTGTCCAGCACCTCGTCCGTGTCCAGCGCCGCCAGGCCGCCGTCCGTCCACGACGCGTACTTCTCCCCGAGCCAGGCGGCGAGCGCGACGGGTGAGTCGACGAGCGCGTACCCGATGGTCTGCGGCTTGGTGGCCTGCACCGCGGTGTAGCCGTCCTCCTGCTCCCGGGCGTGCTCGAGGGACGCCAGCGCGGCGCGCTCCGCGGGGGTGAGGTCGTCGGCCGTGGCGGGGTCGGGCGCGACCAGCGGCGGCGACAGGTGGATGCCGACCAGCCGCTCCGGGACCACCTGGGCGAGCAGCGTGGTCACCGAGGTGCCCCAGTCCCCGCCCGCCGCGCCGAACCGCCGGTAGCCGAGCCGCATCATCAGCTCGGCCCACGCGTCCGCGATCCGGCGCACGCCCCAGCCGGGCGCGTCCGGTCGCCCGCTGAACCCGTGGCCGGGCGACGACGGCGCGACCACGTGGAACGCGTCCTCGGGCCGGCCGCCGTGCGCGGTCGGGTCGGTGAGCGGCCCGAGGACGTGCCGGAGCTCGAGGACGGATCCGGGCCAGCCGTGCGTCAGCAGCAGCGGCGTCGCGTCCGCGTGCGGGGAGCGGACGTGCAGCAGGTGCACGTCCAGGCCGTCGATGCGGGTGCGGGACGCGCCGGCCCCGTTCAGCCACCGCTCCGCCGGGCGCCAGTCGTACCCGTCGGCCCACCGGGCGCACAGCCCCCGCAGCACGTCGAGCGGGACCCCCTGCTCCCAGCCGGGGGTCGTCGCGGGTTCGGGCCAGCGGGCGCGGCGCAGCCGGTCGCGCAGGTCGGCGAGGTCCGCCGGGTCGGCGGTGAACTGGAACGGCTCGACGCGGGCGTCCATGCTGCAGCACGGTACGCAGCCGCGCCGACGCGACCTCGCGCGCCCCTCAACGAGGGCGGCCACCCCTCAGCGGGGAACGCTCCCACCACTCAACTCCGGTCCCGGACGCCACTCAGCGGCGCCCGGCGGCACCGAGGGGTGGTCGGGGACGCCTAGACATGGCACGTCGGTGGGGCCCGCAGCGGCTGACGGGTCCCACCGACACCTGATCGCTCCGGTGCCCGGCAGGCGCCCCGCCGGGCGCCGGAGCCCCCGGTTCCGCCTGCCGTGCACGCCCCGGTGCGGGTGATCTCGGTCACGGGGCCCGATGCGCGACCAGGGACGATGCCCCGAGGCTGTGACCAGGCTGTGTGAGCGTTCACCCGAGCGCATGCCAGGTTGTTGACCGCTGCACCATCCCGGGGCCATAGTTCATTCCCGACGGTGCGCATCGCCTGCCCCCTGCGCGGTGCGCACCGTTGATCAACTTCCCCCCGGCCCCGCGGGCGACGTCGCCCCGGGCCCGCGCGGCGGCCTCCCTCCCTGCTCCTGACGGCTGAGTTCCGCATGATCACGCGCACGGCGGCGCGTCACGACGCCCCGGCGCGGTTGCGGAGGTTAGCGTTCGACGGGTGAAGGTCCCTGCGCGTCGCCCCGTCCCCGGACAGCCGACCGCCTCCGACGAGGCGGGCGTCCCCACTCCGCGCGCGGACACGCCCGCGACGGGGACCGAGGGCCCCCGCGCCCTGCGCGAGACGGCGCAGACGACGCACGACGGCGAGATCCCCATGCCCGACACCGCGAACCCCGCCGGCCCGGTCCTCGTCGAGCCGCCGTCGGCCGCCGAGCTGGTCGCCGGCGCCACCAGCACCTGGCGCGCCGCGCTGGTCGAGGCCGCCGGCGGCTCCACGCTCGCCGACGTCGAGCTGCTCGGCGACGCCGCGCTGGACCTGTCCGCGGCGCACCCGTCCGGCATCGCGCAGCTCTTCGCGGGGCGCGAGACGCGGCTGTCGAACCTCGTGCGCGAGGGAGCGGCGCTCGGCACGGCCCGCCGCCGGTCCCGCGCGGTCGCCGCGCGGGCCGCCACGTACGCGCAGCAGTACGGCATCGCCCCGACGTACCTCGCCATCGGCGTCGCGTCGTGGACCGAGCACAGCACCCCCGACGTGGCCACGGACGACGTGGCCGCCATCGCGACCGCGACGATGGACTCCGCCACCCGGCCCGCGGAGGACGGTGCGGACACCGAGGCGCCGGCGCCCACCGCCCGCAAGGTGCGCGCCCCGGTCCTCCTGCGTCCCGTGTCGCTGACCGCGCGCGGCACCGCGGAGAGCGACTACGAGCTCACGCTGGAGCCGTCGCTCGAGGTGAACCCCGTGCTCGCGCGGGCGCTGCGGGCCCGCGGCGCCCTGCTCGACCCCGGCGCGGTCGCCCGCAGCGCCTTCACCGGCTCGGGCTTCGACCCGCGCGACGCGATCACCCGCCTGACCTCGCTCGGCACCGCGGTCCTCGACGACTTCCAGCTCGTCGACCGCATCGTCGTCGGGACGTTCGTGCACCCCGGGCAGGTGCTGGTCGACGACCTGGACCGGCTGGCCCCCGCGCTCGAGCGGCACGAGGTCGTCGCGGCCCTGGCCGGCGTGGCCGAGGCCGCCCAGCAGCTGACCGTCGCCCTCCCGGAGCCGGTGCGCGGCGACCGCGACCCCGCGCTCGAGCGCGGCGTCGGCGACCTGGACCCCGCGCAGCAGCACGTGCTGGACGTGGTGGCCCGCGGGAACCACGTGTTCGTCGACGCCCCCGCCGACAGCGACGTGACCGGCACCCTCGCGGCGCTGGTGGCGGACGCCGCCGCCGACGGGCGCACGGTGCTGTACGTGCCCGGGCACCGCCGTGCGGCCGTCGCGCTGCGCGAGCGGCTCGAGAAGCTGGGCGTCGGGGAGATCCTGCTCGACGTCGCACCCGACGCCGCCTGGCGCGCGGCCTCCTCGCGCCGCCTCATGGGCGCGATGACCCTCGACGCCGACCCCGGCGACCCGGCCGCCGCCGCGGAGCTGCGCCGGGCGCTGGTCGAGCGCCGGGAGCGCCTGCGCGGCTACGTCGACGGCCTGCACCAGGTCCGCGCGCCGTGGGGTGCCTCCGCGTACGACGCGTTCCAGGCGCTCGCCCGGCTCACCGCCGAGCGCCCCGCGCCCCGCACCACCGTCCGGCTGCCCGCCGAGGTCGCGCGGTCGCTCGACGCCGACCGCCGCCGCGCCGTCGGGGCCGAGCTGACCGAGGCCGCCGGCGCCGGTGCCTTCACGCTCCGGCCCGTCGACACCCCCTGGTACGGCGCCGCGCTGGTCACCGACGCCGAGGCCGCGGACGCGCTCCGCCGGGCCGAGCGGCTCGCCGGGGACACCGGGCTCCCGGCCGTCCAGCGGCGGGTCGCCGAGGTCGCGGAGGTCACCGGGTTCACGCCCGCGACCACCCTGGCGACCTGGGCGGAGCAGCTCGACGTGCTCGGCGGCATCCGCGGGGTCCTCGACGTGTTCCAGCCGCTCGTGTTCGAGCGCAACCCGTCGGACATGGTGGCCGCCACCGCGAGCAAGGCCTGGCGCGCCGAGCACGGCACCCCCATGGGGTACTGGCTGCGGCGCCGGCTGCGCAAGCAGGCCAAGGACCTGCTCCGCCCCGGCCGCCCCGTCGCCGACCTGCACGCGGCGCTGGTCGACGTGCAGCGCCAGCGGGAGATCTGGCAGGCGCACTGCCCCGCCGGCGGCTGGCCGCGGCTGCCCGAGGGGCTCGCCGACATCGAGGCCGAGCACCGCGAGGTCCGGGCGGACGTCGACGCGCTCGCCGCCGTGCTCGCCGGCACGCCCGAGGGCGCCGACCTGCTGACGCGGCCCGTCGGGGAGGTGCTCGACCGCGTGCAGCGGCTCGTCGCCGCCCGCGACAGCCTCACGGACCTCCCAGAGCGCACCCGCCTGGTGCGGTCGCTCGTCGCCGCCGGGATCGGGGACCTGCTCGACGACCTCGCGGACCGGCGCGTCCCCGCGGGCCTCGTCGCCGCCGAGCTGGAGCTCGCGTGGTGGAGCACCGTGTTCGAGCAGATCCTGACCGCCGACCCCGCGCTCGCCGGCTACGACGGTCGCACCCTGGGCCGGATCGCCGCCGAGTACCGGGAGCTCGACCTCGCGCACACCGCCGCGCTCGCCGGGCCGGTCCGTGCCCGCGCCGCCGCGCACGTCCGCAACGCCATGGCCGCGCACACCGAGCAGTCCGAGGCGCTGTTCGCCGAGCTCGTCGAGGACCGGCTCACCGGCCTGCGCGAGACGTTCGAGCGGTACCCCGACGTCGCCCGCCGGCTGCGCCCCGTGCTGGCCGCCGCGCCCATGCTGGTGCCGCAGGTGCTGCCCGCCACCCGCACCGTCGACCTCGTCGTGCTCGACGCCGCCGCCCACCTGCCCGTCGAGGTCGCCCTGCCGGCCCTCGCCCGCGGCCGGCAGGTCGTCGTCGTCGGGGACCGGCGGTGCGCGTCCGGGACCGCGGTCCGCGAGCTCGCCGACGTGCTGCCGACCGTGCACCTGCGCGCCGACGCGTCCCGCCGCGACCCGTACCTCACCGCGTTCCTCGCGGCCCACGGCTACGGCGACGTGCTGTCCCCGACGCCGCTGCCCACCAGCGTCGCGACCGTCGGGCACCACCTCGTCGACGGCACGGGGATGCCCGACGCCTCGGGCGCCGTGCAGAGCACCCGCGCCGACGTGGACCGCGTCGTGGAGCTCGTCATCGAGCACGCGCTGACGCACCCCGAGGAGTCGCTGGCCGTCGTCACCGCCTCCGCCCTGCACACCGCCCAGGTGCGGGAGGCCGTGCTCGCGCAGGTCCGGGACTCGCCGTCCCTGGCGGCGTGCCTCGACGGGTCCCGGCCGGAGCCGTTCGTCGTCACCGACCTCACCAACGTGGCCGGCCTGCGCCGGGACGCGCTGATCCTGTCGCTCGGGTTCGGCCGCACCCCGCACGGGCGGGTGCTGCACCGGTTCGGGCCGATCAGCGGGCCCGGCGGCGACGCGCTGCTCCTGGCCGCGCTCGGCGTCACACGGCACCGGCTCGACGTGGTGTCGTGCTTCGCGTTCGCGGACATCGACCCCGAGCGGCTGCGCGGCCCCGGCCCCCGGCTGCTCGGGGACCTGCTGCGGTTCGCCGAGCGGCGCGCCGCGGGCGAGACCGACCTGGCGATCGCGGAGCCGCCGGCCGAGCCGGACCCCGCGGCCGACGCCCCCGACCCCGCGGTCGCCGAGGAGGTCAAGGCCCCCGCGGTCGCCGAGGAGGTCAAGGCACCCGCGGTCGCCGAGGAGGTCAAGGCACCCGCCGAGGAGCGCGCCCCCGACCGGCTCGTCGTCGACCTCGCGGAGCGGCTGTGGCGGCACGGCCTGGTGGTCGAGCTCGACCACGGCCTGCCCGGTGGCCTGCACCTGCCGCTCGCGGTCGGCCACCCGGACCTGCCCGGGGAGCTGCTGGTCGCGGTCCTCACCGACGACGACGCCTACCTCGGCGAGCCGAGCGTCCGCGTCCGGGACCGTCAGGTGGCCGAGCGCCTGGAGCGCCTCGGCTGGAGCGTCCTGCGGGTCTGGTCCGCCGCCGCGTTCCTCGACCCCGAGGCGGAGGTCGACCGGATCCGCCGCGCCCTGCACGCGGTCGCCGACCGCCGCGTCGCGCAGGCGCGCGCCGAGCGGGAGCGCGGCCTGCTGCACATCCCCGCCGCGCCGCTGCTCGACGACGACGGCACCGGCCCCGCACCGACCCTCACCGGCATGGGCGTGCTGCCCGACGCGGGTCTGCCCGTGGGCGGCGGCGCGCGGGCGGACGAGCCCCGCCGTCCCGCGACGGGCGTCCTGCCGGCGGTGCCCGCGGGTGCCGACGCCGCACCGGGCACGGGTCCGGCCGCCGGGCCCGCGGGGGACTGGAGCGCCCCGGCCGCGCCCGCGTCCCCGGCCGGACAGGGCTCGGTCGCGTCGCCGTCCGTCGCGTCGTCGCAGGTCGCGCCCGCGACCGCCGCGGACATCCCCGGCGTCATGGAGGCCTCGGCCCCCATGACCGGTGCGGTGCGCGCGGTGCAGCCGACTCTCCCCGTCCCCGGCGGACCCCGGCCGGACGTCCGGCCCGGTCTGCCGGTCAGCGCCTACTCGGACGACCAGCTCGACGACCTCGTCGCGTGGCTCGTGTCCGACGGGGTGGAGCGCACCCCGGACGAGCTGGCAGCGGCCCTCCGCCGGGAGCTCGGCATCGCGCGCCGCGGTGCCCGGGTGGACTCGGTGGTCGGCGCGGCGGTCCAGCGCGCGACGGGCACCGCCGGCCGCTGACCTCCGGGCCTCGACGCGCGGCCGTGGCTCCCGCGCCGCCTCGACGCGCCGCCGGGTGGAACGTTCCGCCGGACACGCGCACGGCGTGTCGGTCCGAAGGTTCCACCCGCTGCGGGTCCACCCGCTGCGGGGCAGGGGGTTCCGGGGGCACCAATGCGCCACCCGCTCCGGGTCAGGGGGTCAGCGGGCCAGGGGGTCAGCGGGCCAGGGGGTCAGCGGGTCACCAGTGCGGGGGGACGTCCCGGAGCAGGCGGTCGTCGTTCGACCCGGAGCGGTCGTCGCCCCAGCCCGTGTCGGAGTCGTCCGCGCTGCGGTCGGGGATCAGCGGGGCGTCGTCGACCGGGGGCAGCGGGCGGTCCGTGCCCGCCGGACGCGGCTCGGGGGAGGGAGTGCTCACGTCCCCCATCCTCCCACCGGCGCGGGACGGCCGAGCAGCCGGACGCCGTGGTCCCGTCAGGCGACGGGCGGGTGCGGCGGGGCGCTCCGGGGGCCGCCCGCGCTGCCGGGCGGAACCCCGGCGCCCGCCCCCCCCCCCCCCGGCCCCCCCGCGGCCCCCCCCCGGCCCCCCCGCCCCGGGGCCGCCCCCCGCCCCCCCCGCGGGAGGCCCCGCCGGGGCCGCGACCGCCGCGGAACGCCGGCCGACCGCCGTTCTGCGGTCGGGATCCGGAGAAGCCACCGCTCCGATCATCGGTGGTGCGCCGGGAGTCTCGCTCACCGGCGCCGGCACGACCGCGCTGACCCGCCACCCG
>NZ_CABEGA010000012.1 GCF_901521055.1 Cellulomonas hominis
CGCCGGCGGGCGGCTCGACGTCACGGGCGACGAGCCCGGCGGCCCACTCCCGCGACTCGGCCACGGCGGGGTCGGTGTCGGCGGCGTTCCGGAAGGCACCGGGGCGCGGGGACGGCGCGTCGGCGGCGCGGCCGCGCCGCCCGCGCCCCGTGCGGTGGAGCTCGCCGCCGCCGGCGGCCACCCCGGCCCCCTGACCGTCCCGGCCGCCGGCGTCAGCTGCCGGCGACGTCCTGCGCGCGCCGCGTCGGGTGCTCCGCCCCGCGGGACCGCAGCACCGTGCGCCCGACCACCTGCTGCCAGGTCGCGGTGCGCTCGGACCGGCCGGTGCCGATGAACGACACCGCCCAGTGCAGCAGCGTCGTGACGCGGTTCTTGAAGCCGACCAGGTAGACGATGTGCACGCCGAGCCACAGCAGCCACGCGACGAACCCGGCGGTCTGCACCGGCCCGATCTTCGCGACCGCCTGGAACCGCGACACCGTGGCGAGGCTGCCCTTGTCGCGGTAGACGAACGGCTCACCGGTCGGCTCGCCCTTGACGTGCCGGATGATCTCCTCCGCCGCGTACCGCCCGGACTGCATGGCGGCGGGCGCGACGCCGGGGACCCCCTTGCGGGAGGCCATGTCGCCGACGACGAACACCTCCGGGTGCCCGGGCAGGGACCCGTTCGGCTCGACGCTCACGCGCCCCGCCCGGTCCACCTCGGCGCCGGTCTGCTCCCCGAGGCGGCGGGCCAGCGGGGAGGCGGACACGCCCGCGGCCCACACCTTGGTCTGCGCGTCGATGCGGGTCCGGTTGCCGTCGGTGTCCTCCACGTCGACGAAGTCGGCGCCCACGTCGACGACCTTGTGGTTCATCAGCAGCTCGACGCCCAGGCCCTCGAGCGTGCGGGCGGCCGACTCCTGCAGCTTCTCGGGGTAGCCGGGCAGCACCTGCGGCACGGGGTCCACCAGCAGGATGCGGGCCTGCGACGGGTCGATGTGCCGGAAGTTGCCGCGGAGCGACCGGTGCGCGAGCTCCGCCAGCTGCCCCGCCATCTCCACGCCGGTGGGGCCCGCACCGACGACGACGGACGTCATGAGCCGGGTGCGCTCGGCGGGGTCGGTGGCGAGCTCCGCGAGCTCGAACGCCCCGAACACCCGGCCGCGGATCTCGAGGGCGTCGTCGATGCTCTTCAGGCCCGGGGCGTGGTCCGCGAACTGGTCGTTGCCGAAGTAGGACTGCCCGGCGCCGGCGGCGACGATCAGGCTGTCGTAGGGCGTCCGGGTCTCCCCGAGCGGCGAGGACGACACGACGACGCGGTTCTCCACGTCGATGTCCGTCACCACGCCCAGCAGCACGCGGGCGTTGCGCTGGCCCCGCAGCACGTCGCGGGTCGCGGGGGAGATCTCCCCGACCGACAGCACGCCCGTCGCGACCTGGTAGAGCAGGGGCTGGAACACGTGCGTCGCGGTGCCGTCGACGACGGTCACCCGCACCGGCGCGCCGGCCAGGGCCTTCGTGGCGAACAGGCCGCCGAAGCCGGAGCCGATCACCACCACGTCGTGGGGCTTTCCGGGTGTGCGCGAGGGGACGCTGGCGCTCATCAGGGGTCCTTCCGCGGAGGGGTGGCGGGACCCGTCCGACCCTACGAGCGCGGTGGTCGGAGCGCGCGCGGAGCCGGCACCGCCTCCCGTCAGGCCGGCGGCGCGAGGATGTCCGCCAGGCTGAACCCCACCGGCTCCTCGAGCTGCGCGTAGGTGCAGGTGGCCGGGTCGCGGTCGGTGCGCCACCGGCGGAACTGGGCGGTGTGCCGGAACCGGTCGCCCTCCATGTGGTCGTACGCGACCTCGACCACGAGCTCGGGGCGCAGCGGCACGAACGACAGGTCCTTCCCGGCGCTCCACCGGCTGACCGCGCCGGGCATCCGCTTGTCGCCGTGGGCGGACTGGTCGGCCCAGTCGCCCCACGGGTGCCCGGACAGGTCGTCGGCGCGCAGCGGCTCCAGCTCCTCCACGAGCGTCTTGCGCCGGGCCATCGGGAACGACGCCGCGACGCCCACGTGCTGCAGCCGGCCGTCGTCGGTCCACAGGCCGAGCAGCAGCGAGCCGACGACCGGGCCGGACTTGTGCCAGCGGAAGCCGGCGACCACGCAGTCGGCGGTGCGGGCGTGCTTGACCTTGAACATCGTGCGCTTGTCCGGCTGGTACGTGCCGTCCAGCGGCTTCGCGACGACGCCGTCGAGCCCGGCGCCCTCGAACCGGCCGAACCAGTCCTGGGCGACCGCGAGGTCCGCGGTCGAGGGTGTCAGGTGGACCGGCGCCTGCGCCCCGCCGAGCGCGTCGACGAGCCGCGCGCGCCGGTCCGCGAACGGCGTCCGCATGAGGTCCTCGTCGCCGAGCGCCAGCAGGTCGAAGCCGACGAACGACGCGGGGGTCTGCTGGGACAGCAGCCGCACGCGGCTGTCCGCCGGGTGGATGCGCTGCTGCAGCGCGTCGAAGTCCAGCCGGTCGCCGGACACCACGACGATCTCCCCGTCGACGACGCACCGCTCGGGCAGGTTCGCCTTGAGGGACTCGACGAGCTCCGGGAAGTACCGCGTCATCGGCTTCTCGTTGCGGCTGCCCAGGACGACCTCGTCGCCGTCCCGGAACACGATGGTCCGGAACCCGTCCCACTTGGGCTCGGTGTGCCCGAGGTCGGGGATCTCGGGCACGGCCTTGGCCAGCATCGGGGACACGGGTGGCATCACGGGCAGGTCCATGGCGCCCATCCTGCTCGTTCACGCCCGGCGGCGCAGCGCCCAGACCGCTCCGGCCACCGACGCCGCGCACCAGGCGAGCAGCACGACGAGGGAGCGCGCGGGCAGGGTGAACGCGTCGCTGACCAGGCCCGCCCGGACGAGCTGCGCCATCGGCTCGATCGGCAGCCACTCGTGCGCGCCCTGCAGCCACCCGGGCATCCGCTCGGCGGGGTAGGACACCGGGCTGAACAGCAGCACGACGAACACCAGGGCCTGCGTCATCAGGGACGCCAGCGCGGGCGCGAGCAGCGAGGCCATCGCGTACCCGACCGCGGCGGCCGTGAGCGAGACCAGCAGGGCGCCCGGCACGAGCCACGGCGCGAGCGACAGGTCGACGTCGAACCGCAGCACGCCGGCGACGACGCCCAGCACCATGCCCGGCAGCGCCAGCACGGTCCAGACCAGCAGGTCGCTGATCAGGAACAGCGACCGCGGCACCGGCAGGGTCCGCATCCAGTCGAGGCTGCCCTCGGTGCGGGACTGGGACAGCAGCTGCGGCGTGACGACCAGGCCGATGGTGATGAGCGTGACCGTCGGCGCGCCGGTGGCGAGGTACAGCGCGGTCACCGGGTCCGGGTCCCCGACCAGCAGGCCGTAGCCGATCACGGTGGCGACGGCCATGAACACCTGCACCACGACCATGAGCGGCAGGAAGGCCGACTGGCGGCGGAGCTGCCACTGCGCCAGCAGCAGGGTCTGCTCGACGGCGGTCACGCGGCCTCACCCGCCAGGGCGGTCGCGGTGCCGGCGTGGTGCTCGTCGCCGACCAGGTCCACGTACACGTCCTCCAGGGACGCGGGGGTGAGCGCGTACCGCTCCAGACGGTCGGCCGCGACCTCCGCCTGCGCCCACCGCACGACCTCCGCGGCGTCGTCGGACCGGACCGTCCCGGTCTCGCGGCCGCGCGAAGCGGACACGCCGCGGACGGCGGGGTGCCACGCCCAGGCCGCGCCGTCGAGGTCGTGCGCGAGGTCGGCCTCGACCGTGAGCGTGTCCTGCAGGTGCGCGGTGAGGCCCGCGGGGGTGTCGTCGGCGAGCACGACGCCGTGGTCGAGCACGGCCAGGCGGTCGACCACCCGCTCCGCCTCGCGCACGTTGTGGGTGACCAGCAGGACCCCGCGGCCCTGGTCGGCGAGCGCGCGGATCTGCTGCCACAGCAGCCGGCGGCGCACCGGGTCGACATCGTTGGTCGGCTCGTCCAGCACCACGAGCCGGCCCGGGGCGACGACGGTCATCGCGAACGCCGTGAGGCGGGCGATGCCGCCGGAGACCTTCTCCGCGGGGGTGTCGGCCCACGGGCCGAGGTCCAGCGCGTCGATCAGCTCGGTCGCACGCTCCCGGACGGCGGGGCGGTCGGCGCCCCGGATGCGTCCCACGAGCTCGATCGCGCGGCGGGGCGTCAGCCCGGTGATCGGGACGTTGGCCTGCGCCTGGATCGACACGAGCCGGCGGGCCTGGTCGGGGTGTGCGACCGCGTCGACCCCGGCGAGGCGGATGGTCCCTGCGTCGGGCCGCACGAGGCCGACCACCTGGTTCACGAGCGTGGTCTTGCCCGCTCCGTTGTGGCCCAGCAGCCCGACGACCTGCCCCGCGGCGACGTCCAGGTCGATCCCGTCGTTGGCCTGCACACCGCTGCGTCCGCGGTACCGCTTGCGCAGCCCCCGCACGCTCAGCACGTCTGCCGATCCCATCGTGCACCTCCTCCGTCTCGTCACATACCGATCGGTACATCGGTGACCGTAGCAGCACATGGCGTCACATACCAGGGGGTATCCATCGAGCCGGGGGCGTGTCTGCGCAGGTCCGGGCGCCGGGACGATCGTCTCGACGTCGTCGACATACCGCGCGGTACGCCCGTGGGTATGATGGCGGGATGGCCCGGACCCCCGACCGCGACGAGCACCCCGACGACACCATCGGCGCCGCCACCCGCGCCCTGGCGGACGCGACCGCCGCCCTGACCCGCCTCATCGGCAAGCAGGTGCAGAGCGTCGTCCCCGAGGTCTCGGAGGCGGTCGCCGCGAGCCTGCGCGAGGCGTCACGCGGCCTGGCGGACGCGTCCGAGCACGTGCAGCGGGCCGGCGACGGCACCCGGGCCGAGGGTCGCCGGCGGGAGAAGGTGGACCGCACCCGCGCCGACCTGCTCGACGCCGCCGCCCGCGTCATCGCCGCGAAGGGCTACGAGGGCGCGTCCGTCGGCGACATCGCCGCCGAGGCTGGGTACACCAAGGGGGCCCTGTACGGGCACTTCGGGTCCAAGGAGGGCGTGTTCCTCGCCCTCGCGCGCGAGCGCCTGGGGATCGCGATGTCCGACCCCGACCTGGACATCCCCGGGCTCAGCACCGACGGCGTCGACACCGCGGCCCTGGCGGGCTGGCTGCGGGACGCGCAGGACGACCCGAACCTGCTGCTGTCCCTGGAGTTCCTGACCTACGGGCTGCGCAACCCCGACGCGGGTGGCGAGCTCGCGGCGCTGCACGTGCGGTCCTTCGACCTCGTCGCCGAGCAGGTCGCGGCCATGCGGCTGGCCCGGCGCCGCGCTGCCGGTGCCGAGCCGGGGCCCGCCGAACCGACGCAGGAGGACCGGGACGCGGCGCTCGCGGTCATCAGCGTGCTGAACGTCGCGACGCTCGAGGGCAAGCTCACCGGGTCGGAGCACATGTCGCCGGAGGCCGGAGCCCGGATCATCGCCCGGCTGCTGGCCGGCTGAGGCTCAGCCCGCGTCGCGGTGCGCGTTGCGGGACAGCCGCAGCGGCACGGCGAGCCACACGACCGACAGGCCGACGATGACGAGCGCGCCGGCGATCCAGCCCGCCGTGCGGTCGACCACGACGTCGAACAGCAGCAGCGCGGAACCCGCCAGCACGAGCGCGAGCATCGCCAGGCCGGTCTGCGCCATCTTGTCCGCCGACTCCACCAGCTCGCGCTTGAGGTGCCGCCGGAACAGGATCCGGTGCAACGACACCGGCGCGACGATGAAGCCCGTCGCCGCGACCGCGAGCACCACCAGGACCAGGTAGACGGCCTTCTGGTACTCGTCGAGGTCGAGGAACCGCTGCTGGAACGGCACCGTGAGCAGGAACCCGGTGAGGATCTGCACGCCGGTCTGCGCGACGCGCAGCTCCTGGAGCAGCTCGTTCCAGTTCCGGTCCATGCGCTCGGTCGGCGTCTCGCTGCGCCCGTCGTCGGTGCGTGCGGCGCGCTGCTGGTCGGTCATGGTCGTCCTCCGTCCCGCGCCGCGGGGGAGGGGGAGTCCCGCGACGCGCTCGCCGTATGGTGCCGCGCCCGCGGGCTCAGCGCAGGTCGAGCAGCAGCGTGTCGGACCCGCCCACGCGGCCGACGGGCCGGAACCCGCGGCGCTCGTACATCGCGCGCGCCACGGCGTTGCCGTCCTCGACCGACAGGCTGACCGCCCGCCGACCCGCCTGACGTGCCCCGTCGAGGCACGCGTCGAGCAGCGCGGAGCCCGCACCCGTGCCGCGCGCCGGCGCCAGCACGGCCATCGACAGCTCCGGCACGTCGTCGGCCACGTACCCCCACCCCGGGGCGTCGGCGGTCAGCAGCCGCAGCCACGCCGCGCCCACCGGCTCGCCCGTCCCGTCGAGGGCGACCACCCCGAGGTCCGACGGCCGGCCCCACCCGGCGACGTACCGCGCCAGGTGCGGGTCGGCGGCGACGTCCTGCGCCCGGACGCGCTCCTCGCCGGTCCAGTTCACGGCGGCAGCGACCAGGCCGGTCAGCAGGTCGGCGTCGTCGGCGGTCGTGGGTCGCAGGTGCATGGCGGGAGTCTCGTCCGCCCCGGGCGCGCGGCGCCACCGGATTCGGGTCCGTGGGCAGGGGGCGGCGGGAATGACCGTGCGGCCGGGCGCGTTGGAACGGTACGATCGACATGCTGCGCGCGGCGACCGGGTCACACCGGGAGGCGGGCGCGGTGATCGACACGAGATTGACAACTCCACAGCAGCACCCACTGGGGGTGATCGGTTTCGACGGTGATCGTCGAACCAGGAGAAGCGGGCCGAGGACACACGGTTATCTCGCTAACGCTCCGTGTAAACCAATAGGTGCCGATAACAAGCGCACCGACTTCGCCCTCGCCGCCTGAGCGAGCCTCGAAGTCCGTCAGCCTGAGCTAGCTTCCGACTCAGTTCCTGGCGTCATCTAGGGAGCCACTGCTCGCAGCCTTCGTCACCGGGGCTGCGGGGACTTTCAGGTGACTGAGCCCGTCCGCGACTTGTCTGCGTGATCGCGGGGGCCGAGAAAATCTGCTGCAGACTGCGCCCGGAGAAGCCCTGGTCCCACGTCATCGGACGCGGGTTCGATTCCCGCCACCTCCACCAGTGACACGAGGCCCGTCCCGCTCGCGGGGCGGGCCTCGTCGCGTCTGCGGCGGCGCGCGTCGGCCTGTTCGCGATCGGTCAGCCGAAGCGGAGACGGTCGACCATGAGGTCGGCCTCGTCGAGCACGTCGCCGGCCGCCCACGTCATGTCCCGACGGGACTCGGTGATGCGGCGCAGGACCCCGGCCTCCTCCAGCCGGTCGATCGCCGCGTAGGCACGTGCCGTCGAGGCGCCGGTCAGCCGAACGACGTCGCTCGCGTCGACGACGGGATGTCGGGGCAGCAGGTCGAGCAGGACGGCCGCAGCGGAGCCGGAGCGTGGGCTCACGAGGTCACGCCAGACGGCTGGAAGCGCGATCAGCCGCTCGGCCGAGACGGTGGCCTCTCGGGTCGCGCGGGCCGTGGCCTCCGCCAGGTACGCCACGAACGGCTCGACGGTCCCGGTGCGGTAGTCGTTGACCAGCGCGAAGTACCGGTCGCGGTCGGCGACGATCGCCGAGGCGACGGGCACGGCCATCCGCGTGGTGGTACCGCGGTAACGCCAGATCGCGTTGATCAGCGAGCGGCCGACGCGGCCGTTGCCGTCGGTGAACGGGTGGATGGACTCGAACTGGGCGTGCGCGACGGCGGCCTGCACGACGGGATCGAGGTCCGTGCGCCGGAGGAAGTCGACGAGGTCCGCCATGAGCGCCGGCAGCAGACTCGGCGCCGGGGGCACGTGCAGTGCTCCTCGCGGTGAGCGGTTGGAGCCGCCGGTCCAGTTCTGCACCGTGCGCAGCGTGCCCGCGTCCCACTTCTCCTCGGGGTCGTCGGCCATGAGCGGGCGGTGGGCCGCGAGGATGTCGTCGAGCGCGATGCCGTGGGAAGCCCGTTCCACCAGCAGGGACAAGCCGTCGATCGCGCCCTTGACGGTCCGGGCGGATCGCGGGGCGCGGATGCCGTGCTGCGCCCGTGCCAGCTGGTCGACGGTCGTCAGCTCTTCCTCGATCCGCGACGAGGCGATCGCTTCGGTACGGAGCAGGAACGGCTCCAGCGTGGAGACCTGGTGGGCGAAGCGCTGCTCCAGGACCCGGACGTCGACCGCGGCGCTGCGGGCGACCTCGAGCAGGCTCCCGCCGAGCGGCAGATCGAGAGCCGCGATCCGGGGCGGGATGCTGGCCACGTAGGTGTCGATCTCGGCGCGTCGCCCTGCGCGGGACGCCCAGGGCAGCGTCTCGTGGTCATGCGGTGGCACTCGGAGGGCGGAGGGAGGCATCGGTCTCCGTAAGCGAGAAGAGCGGGCTCGCTATTCTCGCTTACGGGCACAACCGAGAACAAGGGCGACGGTCTTCTCGCTTCGTGGGTCGTCAGCGGGGGGATCGTCAGGGCGCGGCCACCCGGAACACCGGCCACCCGATCTCGGTGCGCCAGGCCGACGGCTCCGCGGTGTCGCGTGGCCCGACCACGTAGATCTCCCGCACCGGCCCGGCGACCGCCAGCGCGTTGGCGACCACCCACCTGCCGAGCTCGCCGTAGGTGACGTCGATGTCGTGGTGCTCGCCGACGTGCGTCGCGACGGCCATCTCGACCGCCGGCAGGGTCACCGGGTGCACCCGCCCCGTGCGTGGCGGCCGCGCCGTCGGGCGGTAGACCAGCGCGTGACCCCGGCCGTCCTCGAACAGCGCGTTGTCGTACAGGCCGCCGGGTACGCCGGTCGGCTCGGGGACCGCGGCGTCCAGCTCGGCCATGGCGCCCGCGTACCAGGCGATGACGTCGTCGTGCGCCACGTCGCCCTCGACCGCGGCGACGGTGGTCGCCGGCACGGCCCGCAGCTCGACGTCGAGCGGAGCCGGTGCCGGCCGCAGCAGCCGGCGCAGCGACGCGACCGCGGCGCGCGTCCGGTCGAGCTCGGACTCCAGCCGCTGCAGGTGGTCGGCGACCAGCTCGGCGCGGGTCCCGGGGTCGGGGGAGCGCAGGATGCGCTGCACGTCGGCGAGGGGGACGTCCAGCTCGCGCAGGCGGTGGACCACCTGCGCGGTGGGGATCTGGTCGGGGCTGTAGGAGCGGTAGCCGGTCACGCCGTCGACGCTCGCCGGCTCCAGCAGCCCCGCGTCGTGGTAGCGGCGCAGCGTCCGCACGCTCAGGTGGGTGAGCCGCGAGAACTCACCGATGGCCAGCACGCCGCCATGGTGCACCCTCTCCCAGGGGGAGAGTCCAGCCGTTGACCCTCGCGCACCGGGAGCGCCCAGGGTCGAGGCATGACCACTCCCGCAACAGTCCAGCCGGGTGAGCTGCCCGCCACGATCCGTGATTACCTCGCCGCGCACACCGCCGACGACACCGACGCGGCGCTCCGCGCGTTCACCTCGACCGCCGTGGTCGTCGACGACGGCACGACCTACCGGGGCACCGAGGAGGTCCGGCGGTTCCTGTCGAAGGCCGGGGCCGAGTTCCGGTACACCACCGAGCTGATCTCGGTACGGCGCGTCGACGACGCGCACTGGGTCGCGACGCAGCGCCTGGAGGGCGACTTCCCCGGCGGCGTCGTCGACCTGGCCTACCGCTTCGCGATGGACGGGGACTTGATCGAGGGACTGGTCATCGCGCCGTCACACGGTGATGACTAGAATGGTGGTCATGACCACGACGACGTCCCTCGCCCACGTCAAGGCGCACCTGTCAGCCGTCGTCGGGTCCGTGCACGACACCCACGAACGAGTCGTGATCACGCGCAACGGTGAACCCGCCGCCGTGCTCATCTCGCCCGACGACCTTGCCGCGCTCGAGGAGACGCTCGAGATCCTGTCCGATCCCGTCGCGATGGCGGAGCTGCGCGAGGCGGCAGCAGCGATCGAGGCAGGCGTCACAGCGGAGCTGCGGGCGTTCCCGCGCCGGTGAGCTACCGCATCCGCTGGGCTCCACCCGCGCGGCGCGCGATCGAGAACGGCCTCCCGGAGTCGGTCGCGGCCGCGGTGTGGGAGTTCGTCAACGGACCCCTCGCCGAGAACCCGCACCGCGTGGGGAAGCGACTGCTCGGTCCGCTCGCAGGGCACTGGTCGGCGCGTCGTGGGCAGTACCGGGTGATCTACGTGGTCGACGACGACGCGATCATCATCACCGTCGTGAAGGTGGATCACCGGCGCGACGTCTACCGCTGAGGCGCTCCGCGCGTGTCCGAACCGCACCGCGGGTCAGCGTCGCCCGCGCTCCGCCAGCCAGATCGCGTGGTCGACCATCCACGGCGTGACCACGCGTGACCCCTCGGTGAGCTCCGCCGCCAGCTCGGCCAGCACGGTCCGAGCCCCCGCGACGTCGGTCGGGCCGTCGTGCCGCGCGAGGAATCTGAGGACCATGCGGTCCGGCTTCACCTGGTGGTCGTCACCGACCAGCATCCAGAAGTACGCCCGCCGCACGCCGTCCCCCGGGACGCGTGCGAGCTGCTCGTCGATCGCCACGAGCCGGTCGGTGTCACCGACCACCGACGCGGCGTCAGCGCCGGTCGTGATCCCGTGGGAGCGGAGGATCGTCGCGTAGCGGAGCGCCGCCTCCGCCTTGAGGACGCCCCCGCGGGTCGAGGTGCGCTGGCGGTTCGTCGCACCGGCCAGCGTGTCGGCGTCCGGGTAGTCGGCGAGGAACCGCTCCAGCGGGTAGGTGTCCTCGTCGGGCGCCGCGCCGGGCTCGGCGGTGGGGGCCGCGACGTCGGCGGCCGCAGCGACACCGCGCACCACGGGGACGACGACGCGGTCGTAGTGCGCGCCGATCGACCACACAGCGTCGAGCACGCAGAACGTCACGCTCGTCCAGACGCGTGCTCGAGGCGTGATGTCGAGCGCGGACGCGGCCGCGCGAAGCCCGGGAGAGATCACCCCTCGCACTGTGCTCCGGTCGACGCCTCCTGCAGGGCAGTTCCCGGACGGTTCACCCGGACGAGCGTTGCCCGCCCTGCACCGGCAGCTCCACGTAGTCCCGGCAGCGGACCGGCCACCGCAGGACGGTGCGCTGCGGCTGCGGGACCCGGCGGAACGCCTCGGCGGGGTCGACCGGCCGGGGCGCGCCGAGCCGCAGCACCCGGCCGCGCAGGAGCATCCGGCACCCGCCCGCCGCGCGGACGTTGCGGAGCCACTCGACGTCCGGCCCGTAGGTCAGCGCCACGGTGACGGTGTCGCCGTGCCGGAACGCCATGAGCGGCGTGCGCCGCACCGTCCCGGTCCGCCGTCCGACGTGCTCGAGCACCACGATCGAGCCCCAGCGGCCGGCCACGCGCAGCATGAGGGGGTTGAGCACCCGCCGGTTGAAGCCGGTGATGCGGGTGGTGATGGGCACGGCGGCCTCCGGGGCTCAGGTGATCGTGACGCGGTCGGTGTCGAGGTCGAGGAACGCGGCCATCCGTGCGCCCTCCGTCAGCACGGCGTCCGGGTCGTGGAGCGGCTGCAGGGGGTGCACGAGCAGCGTGCCGTCCTCGACGGTCCACCGCGCGGCGACGAACCCGTCGACCAGCACCGTCGCGTGCACCATCGAGTACCCGGGCATGACGGCGGCACGGTGCGCCTCGGGCAGGATCCGGGTGCGGTCGCGGTGCCCGAGCACGGCGTTGTCGAACGCCGCCAGGAACCGGACGGGCGCGGGCGCGTCCTCGTCGGCGATCTCCGCGTCGGGCAGGTCCAGCAGCTCGGCGCCGTCGGGGCCGTGCAGCACGCGCAGCTCGTCCCGCATCGCGTCGACCACCGGCCGCAGCCGCGTCAGGCCGGTGTACGTCTGCAGGTCCATCACGCCGGCCGGCCCGAACGCCGCGAGGTACCGCCGCACCAGCGCCGGCAGGTCCGGCGGGGCCATCGGCCGACCGAGCCACGCCTCGGCGTCGGACACCGCGATGGACCGGCGGCTCCACCACGACCCCCAGGCGGACGTGTCCGGGCCGTGCACCACCGGCGTGAGCGCCTCGACCGCGGCCGCGAGCACCGCGCCGCGCCGGCCGGGCCAGCGGCCGACCAGCGTCGCGGCGAGGTCCCGGCGCCGCACCAGGTCGTCACCGAGCGCCTCGCGCGCGGCGGCCACCAGCTGCTCCGGGTCGATGCCGCGGGTCTCGGCGGTGTAGTAGGTCGACCGCGCGAGGCGGCTGAGCACCGGCTGGATCGTGGGCCGCAGCCACACGTAGTCCTCCGCCGTGGTGAGGTGCTGCGTGCCGCGGAGCAGCGGCCCGCGGACCAGCTCCCGCCGCTCGACCGCCGCCTCGAGGTCGTCCCGCGCGAACCCGGCGACCCGCGACCACAGCCCCGCGAACACCCAGTTCGGCTCCTGCGCCTGGAGCGCGAGCACCCGCGAGGTCGCCGCCGCCGGGGACAGGTCGGCCCGGGTGTCGAGCAGCTGGCGTCGCAGGAGCGTCCGGTTGAGCTGCCGGAGCGTCAGCGTGGCCCCGCGGGTCACGGAGGAACCGCTCACCCGACGGGGACGACGTTCTGGTTCCGCCGGAACAGGTTCTCCGGGTCGTACGTCGCCTTGATCGCCGCCAGCCGGTCCCACGTCGGACCGGGGTAGGCGTCGCGTACCCGCTCCGGCCCCTCGTCGCCGAGGAAGTTCACGTAGGCGCCGGCGTCGCCCTGGTCGAGCAGCGCCGCGGTCCCGGCCACCCACTCGGCGCGTTGCGCGCGGTCGCCCGGGTCCTGCACGAACGCGGCGACGTTGCCCATCACGCGGCTGGCCCGGTGCGCGTACGCGGTCGCGTCGGCGGCGACCCGCGCGATCGCGCCCCCGAGGACCCGCAGCTGCACGACCCGCATCCCGTCGGTGCTCGTCAGCCGCTCCAGCACACGCTCGGCCAGCGGGAGGTCGACGTGGTCGAGCAGCAGCGTCCGCGCGACCGCGGTCGGGTGGTACTCGGGGTCCGCGGGCGGGAACAGCTCCGGGTAGGCGACCGGCCGCACCATGTCCGCCAGCGGGGTGGCGAGCGACCGGAAGGGTGCGAGCGCGCCCTCCGCCGCCTCCGGGGCGCCCGACCAGCACAGCAGCGCCATGACGACGAGCGTCCCGTGGTGCTCCGCGGGCACGAACGGCAGCGGCGGGCAGGGCATCACGTTCATGATCGCGCTGAGCTCGTCCGGCGCGGCGGCCGCCGCCGCCATGAACCCCGCGACCACCTCGGCCGACGCCGGCAGCAGCAGCATCCCGCCGGTGACCCCGTCGAGCGGGTGCAGCCGGTACCGGAACCGCGTGACGACGCCGAAGTTCCCGCCGCCGCCCCGGATCGCCCAGAACAGGTCCGGGTGCTGCTCGGCGTCCGTCCGCACGACCCGGCCGTCCGCGAGCACCACGTCCGCGGCCAGGACGTTGTCGATCGTCAGGCCCTGGACGCGCGACAGGTAGCCGACCCCACCGCCCAGCGTGATGCCGGAGATGCCGACGGACCCCGTGTCCCCGAACCCGATCGCGAGCCCGTGCGCCGCGGTGGCCGCGGTGACCTCCCCGGCGGTGAGGCCGGCCTCCGCCCAGGCGGTGCGACCGTCGACATCGACGTCCAGCTGCTTCCGGTCGCGCAGGTCGACCACGAGGCCGCCGTCGACGGTCCCGTGGCCCGCCCCGCTGTGGCCGCCGCTGCGGACGGCGACGGGAAGGCCCGCGTCCCGAGCGAACGTGACGGCCGCGGAGACGTCGCCGTCGTCCACCGGCCGCACGATCACCGCGGGGCGGGGGTCCGTGCCGCCCAGCACGATGCCGCGGTACGCGTCGAAGTCGGGGTCGCCGGGCTCCACCACGCGCCCGGTCAGGCGGGAGCGGAGGTCGGTCAGGGAGGTGCTGCTCGACGTGGTCATGCGGCGCTCCTTCGCGCGGCGGGACGGAGTCACCAGCGTCGACCTGCCCGGTCCGCGGGGGCAAGGACTTTGGAGAGGTTCCCGGCCGGGTGCCGCGTCCGTACGCTGGCGCGATGGACCTGCGGTTCGAGGGCGAGGTCGTCTGGTGGCGCGGGCCCGCCCCGTTCCACTTCGTCCGGGTGCCCGACGAGGAGGCCGCGGCGCTCCGGGCCGCCGCGTCGCTCGTGTCCTACGGGTGGGGCGTCGTCCCCGTCGCGGTGACGCTCGGGTCGACCCGGTGGACCACGTCGTTGTTCCCCCGGGACGGCGGGTACCTCGTGCCGGTCAAGGACGCGGTGCGCCGGGCCGAGGACGTCGAGCTCGGTGACACGGTCGCGCTGCGGCTCACCGTGGACGTGTAGCACCGACCCCGCTCGCGCGGTCGTCGGTGGTCGTCCGTAGGCTCGGGGCACGGCCTGCCGACGACGTCGCCGGGCCGCCTCGTCGTCACCGTCGACCCGAAGGACCGGCCCCGCATGAAGACGTTCACCCTGCCCGGCACCGACATCGTCGCCCCGGACGTGATCCTCGGCCTGATGCGCATCCAGGAGAAGTCCGACGACGAGGTCCGGGAGCTCGTCCGCACCGCGCGGGACGCCGGCATCGCGTTCCTCGACCACGCCGACATCTACGGCGACCGGCCGCACGGCTGCGAGGAGCGGTTCGCGGAAGCGCTGGACCTCACGCCCGCCGAGCGCGAGGAGTACGTCATCCAGACCAAGTGCGGCATCGTCAAGGACGGCCCGTACTTCGACTTCTCGTACGAGCACATCATCGAGTCGGTGAACGGCTCGCTCGCGGCGCTGCGCACGGACTACGTCGACATCCTGCTGCTGCACCGCCCGGACGCGCTGGTCGAGCCGGACGAGGTCGCGCGGGCGTTCGACGAGCTCGCCGCCGCCGGCAAGGTCCGGGCGTTCGGCGTCTCGAACCACACGCCCCGCCAGATCGAGCTGCTCAAGCGGTCCGTCACCCAGCCGCTCGTCGTCAACCAGGTGCAGCTGAGCATCACGCACTCCCCGCTGATCGCGCAGGGGGTCGCAGCGAACATGGCGGCGCTCGACCAGTCGATCGACCGGGACGGCGGGATCCTGGACTACTGCCGGCTGAACGACATCACGCTGCAGGCGTGGTCGCCGTTCCAGAAGGGCTTCTTCGACGGGGTCTTCCTCGGCGACCGGGAGGCGTTCCCCGAGCTGAACGAGGCCATCGACCGGCTGGCCGAGAAGTACGGCGTGACGCCCCTGGGCATCGCGACCGCCTGGATCACCCGGCACCCCGCGCAGATGCAGGTCGTGCTGGGGACGACGACGCCGTCCCGGGTGACGGAGGCGGCGGCCGGCTCGGACGTCACGCTGACGCGCGCCGAGTGGTACGAGCTGTTCCGGACGTCGGGCCACACCGTGCCGTGATCCTGGGATTCACGATGAATCCCAGCGGTGCTACCGTCGCGGGATGAGCACCCAGATCACGGTCCGGCTGCCCGACGACATGGTGGCGATGGTCGACTCGCTGGTGACGTCGGGTCGCGCCCGCAGCCGCGCGTCGGTGGTGGAGCAGGCGCTGGAGCACGAGGTCCGGCGCCTGCTCACCGAGCGCGACGTGGCGATCCTCCGCGGGGACGGCGCCCCCGACGACCTCGCTCCGCTGGCGGCCTGGGCGCAGGGGCGGCCGGTCGAGGGGCTCGACGGATGAGGTCGATCCACGTCGCCGAGCTCGACGAGCGGCGCCCGGTGCTGGTGCTCACCCGGGAGGCGGTGCGGCCGTACCTCGGCAAGGTCACCGTCGCGCCGATCACCAGCACCGCGCGCGGTCTCGCGACCGAGGTGCCCGTGGGCCCCGAGAACGGGCTGGACCAGGCGTCCGTGGTCAGCTGCGACAACCTGCTCACCGTTCCCGCCGGTTCGCTCGGCCCGCAGATCGGGATGCTGCTGCCCGACCAGGAGCGGGCGCTGGCGCGGGCGATCTCGCACGCCTTCGACCTCGCGTCGACGTGACGGCCTGCGCGGTGTCAGCGGTGTGCGGGAGCATCGGCGCATGATCTTCGACTTCGAGGCCCCGCTGTGGGAGTGGGACGCCCGCCGCACCGAGCGGTGGACGTTCGTGAGCGTGCCCGAGGACGCGTCCGACGAGATCCTCGAGCGTGCCGGCGCGTTCGCGCGCGGGTTCGGGTCGCTGCGGGTCGAGGTGACGGTCGGTGGCACGACCTGGCGGACGTCGATCTTCCCGGACGGGAAGCGCAAGGCGTACTCGCTGCCGGTCAAGAAGGCCGTGCGCGCGGCCGAGGGGCTGACGGTCGGCGGGCCGGTGCGGGTGACCCTGCGGGTGCTGGACGTCTGACGGGCCGGAGGCGACGGCGGGTCCGCCCCGCGCCGCGCCTCAGAACGGGGGACTGTCAGGGGTCGACGCGTCCCACGGGTTCACGAGACGGAGCCCGAGGCCCTCGAAGTCACGCGTGTTGCGCGTCGCCAGCGTCGCGTTCCGAGCCGAGCAGATCGCGGCGATCATCCCGTCCTCGGTGCTGAGCGGCCGGCCTGCCGCGAGACGCTGCTCCTGCAGCGACGCGTAGCGGCGAGCGGCTTCCGTGTCGTACGGCAGGACGTCGTCCCGGAACCGCTGCACCACGTCCTGCACGGCCGTCATCAGCCCGTCTCGTCGCCGGCCCGCGGGGAGGCAGCGGACTCCGACGAGCAGCTCTCCGACGCTGACTGCCGTCACCCCGACGGCTTCGGTCACCTGGTCGAGCCACGCGATCACCCGGTCGTCCGGGGACAGCCGCATCGGCTCGGAGAGGACGTTCGTATCGAGGACGATCACCCGAGGTCCACCGACCGCGGCACCGACCGGGCGGGGAGCTCCAGGTCATCGCCCCGGAGCTCGCGGGTCGCGGCCACCCACGCCTGCGTCAGCCCGGTGTCGTTCACGGCCGCGCTGAGGATCGCGCGCACCTCCGCCTCCATGGACCGGTGGTGCGACGCCGCTCGCTGCTTCAGTCGTCGCTGGACCTCGTCATCGAGGTTGCGGACCGTCACGGTCGCCATGGCGCACCTCCTCTCGCTGGGACTGCTGTCAATGCTAGCAACCAGCGGGCTCAGGCGGCGAGGTCGACCACCCGCGGCCCGAGGTCCGGCGCCTCGGACAGCGCGGCAGCCGGTGCCGGCGCGGCCGCAGGCGCCTGCGCGGCCTCGCGGGCCCGCTGCCGGCGCGCGCGCAGGACCACGGCGACCGCGTGCGTCCCGACCAGCGCCCACACCGCGTTCGTGACCACCGACGGCCACACCCCGCTGCTCGCCGCGACGAGGCCCATGAACAGCCCGGACACGACGTTCGCCGCCTGGTACCGCCCGGAGGTGGGGGACCACTTCCCCTGCGTGACGAGGACGTAGGCGACGAGGCACGTGACCGCGCCGAGCCAGCCGAGCGCGGTGACGAGAGCGGACACGGGCGTGCTCCAGGAAGGACGAGGGGTGGGTGGAGGGCTGCCGGGTCCCCGCGTGCGGGGTGGGCCGACGCCTCCATTCTGGGCCTGTCACGGGTTCAGCACAATCGAATGATGTTCCGACCCGGATTTAGCAGGAGTGAATTAGGATGAATGGGTGCCGACCGACCCGCGCCGCCTCGCCGTCCTGCTCGCCGTCCACCGCGCCGGAGGGGTCCTCGCGGCCGCCGACGTGCTGCACGTGACCCCCTCGGCGGTGTCGCAGCAGATCACCCGGCTGGAGGCCGAGGAGGGCGTCGCGGTGCTGGACCGGAACCCCCGGGGGGCGACGCTGACCGCCGCGGGTCGGATCCTCGCGGAGGCGGCGGAGCGCATCGAGTCCGAGCTCGTCGAGGCGCGCAAGTCGCTCGCCGCGCTCGGGGGCGAGCTCTCCGGCCGGGTCACGCTCGCCGGGTTCCAGACGGCGATCCGGGCGGTGGTCGCACCGGCGCTGGGCGTCCTGGCCGAGCACCACCCGGGTGTCGAGCTCGTGGTGGAGGAGCGCGAGCCGGGGGAGTCGATGCGCCGGCTGCGGGAGGGCGACGCGGACATCGTGCTGCTGGAGCGCGACGAGGACGCCGACACCCACGTGCCGCGCGGGCAGCGGGACGTGGTGCTGCTGGAGGAGCCGTGGCGCGTGGTCCTGCCGAGCTCTGTCGCGACGCCGACGCAGCTGTCCGACCTCGCGGGGGTGACGTGGCTGGCGGCGGAGGCCGGGACGGCTGCCGCCCGGGCGCTGAGCCGGGTCGCGGCGGCGCTGGGGCCGGTGACCAGCCGGCACGTGTACTACGACTTCGACGTGGCGCTCGCGCTGATCGCCGCGGGTCAGGGCGTCGGGATGCTGCCGGCGCTAGCGCTGCAGGGCGAGCTCCCCGACGGCGTGACCGTCGCGACGGTGCCCGGCCTCGGCTCGCGGCGGCTGGTCGCCCGGCACCGCGCCACCCGCAGGGAACCCGGCCCCGCCGTGGTCGCGGTCGTGGAGGAGCTGCTGGCGGTCGCGTCGGGGCTCGACCTGGTCTGACCGGCGCGCTCGCCCGGGCGGGGCCGCGGGGCCGACCGTACGCTCCCGGCATGGACTGCGACGTGGTGATCGTCGGTGCCGGGCTGGCGGGCTTGACCTGCGCGCGGGCGCTGCACCGGCGCGGGTACGCGGTGCGGGTGCTCGAGGCCGCCGACCGGGTCGGCGGCCGGGTGACGAGCCAGCGCGTCGACGGGTTCACGCTGGACCGCGGCTTCCAGGTGGTGAACCCGGCGTACCCGGCCCTGGCGGACCTCGTGGACGTCGAGGCCCTGCGGCTGCAGCGGTTCCTGCCCGGGGTGGCGGTGCGCCGCGACGACGGTCTCGCGCTGCTGGCCGACCCGCGCCGCGCGCCCCGGGACCTGCTCGCGACGCTGCGCAGCGGCTACCTCCGGCCCGTGGAGCTCGCGGCGCTGGCGCGGTGGCTGGCGCCGGCCCTCGGACCGGTCCGGCGGCTGGTCGAGGGGGACGACGCCACCCTCGCCGACTCGCTCACCGCCGCCGGGGTGGACGGGCGGATCCGGCGCGAGGTGCTGGAGCCGTTCCTGGCCGGCGTGCTCGGTGACCACGCCGGCGAGACGTCGGCGGCGTTCGTGCGGCTGGTGCTGCGGTCCGACACGCTCGGCACGCCGGGGCTGCCGGTGGGCGGCGCCATCGCGCTGCCGCAGCAGCTCGCCGCCGGGCTGCCCGACGTCGCGACCGGCGTGCGGGTCGACGAGATCGCGGCCGTCCCCGGCGGGCAGGTCGTGCGCGCCGCCGGGGTCGAGGTCCGCGCGCGGGCCGTCGTCGTGGCGGCGGACCCCGTGACCGCGGCGTCGTTGACGGGGCTGCCGGCTCCGACGATGCGCGGGCTGTCCACCACGTGGTGGGCCGCCGACGCGCTGGTGCACCCGACCCGGGCGGTGGTGGTCGACGGCCGTCGGCGCGGGCCCGTCGTCAACGCCGCCGTGGTGTCACGGGCCGCCCCCTCCTACGCCCCCGCGGGGACCCACCTGGTCGAGGCGACGTGCGTGCTGCCGCCGGACGGCGACGCACCGGACCGGGACGCGGTGCGGCGCCAGGCGGGGGAGATCCTGGGCGCGGACCCCCGCGGCTGGACGGAGCTCGCGCGGCACGACCTGCGGCACGCCCTGCCCGCCCTGCCGCCGCCGCTGCGGGACCGCGTCCGCCAGGACGTCGACCTGGGGGACGGGCGCTACGTCTGCGGGGACCACCGGGACACGCCGTCGCAGCAGGGAGCGCTGGTCTCGGGCCGGCGCACGGCCCGGGCGGTGGCAGCGCGCCTCGCGGCCTGAACCGAGCGGACCCGGCGTCACCCGTCGCGCGTCACCAGACGAGCCCGACCAGCCACCGCACGATCGTGACGGCGCCGACGACGAGGCACGCGACCAGCCCGCCGAGCACCGCGACCGCGATGACGTCACCCCACCACGGGCCCGGCACCGGTTCCGGCCGGGGGTCGCGCCAGTCGACCGTGCCGCCGGCGTCGTCCTCGGCCGTCGCCCGGAGCGCGCGCAGCCGCTCCTCCGCGACCTGCGACCCCGTGCCGTCCTCCGCGCCCTCCCACCGCAGCGCCCTCATCATGGAGCGAGCGTCGCCGCGGTGGGCCTTCGCGAACGCCCGCAGCTCCTCCGGCGACGTCTGCTCCGAGAGGTAGCCCCAGCGGCCGGCCTCCTGCCGGTTGCCGGTGCGCCGGTAGACGTCCGCGAGCCGCTCCCGGACGTCGAGCCGGCGGGGGGCGTGGTCGGCGAGGCTCACCAGCCGGGTGCGCGCGCCGTCGAGGTCGCCCGCGGCGACGAGGGCGTCGACGCGCTCCAGGGTCTTCTCGATGGGCACGCCGTGACGCTAGCGGTCGGCGGTGCTGGGTGCGGGCGTTTTTCCCGTCCGCTCGGCGGGGGCCCGCGGGTGTGCGGGGGTCGCGGGCGCGAACACGAACCGGCGCTGCACCTCGAAGCTCGCCAGGTACACGACGGCCTCCGTGACCACCTTCGAGGCGAGCAGCCCGAGCCCGAGGCCGGTCAGCAGCCGGAGCAGCAGGTAGTTCCCGGCCAGCAGCACCACCGCGAGCACCGCGTACCGCACCGCCGCGCGCCCGGCCCGCACCCGGTCGCGGCCCCGCCCGAACACGAGCCGCCGGTTCACCGCGAAGTTCGTCCCGGCGCTGAGCAGCCGCGCCCCCACCACGGACGCCAGCAGCGACCCGGTCAGCGCGTGCAGCACCAGCAGGGCCAGCGTGTCGAGCACGAACGCCGACAGCGACGACAGCGTGAACAGCAGCAGCGGCGCCAGCACCCGCACGGAGTCGGCGAGCGGCCGGAAGTGCGAGGACGCGTTCCGCTCCAGGTAGATGGTCGCGATCTCGACCTCCTCGACGGGCAGCCCCTCCGCCGCCGCGCGCAGCAGGAGGTGCAGCTCGTACTCGAACCGCTCGCCGCGCACGGACAGCAGCCACGGCAGGAGCGCCGCGGGGTAGCCACGCAGCCCGGTCTGGGTGTCCCCGAGCCTGCGGCCCGTCGCGAGGTGGAACACGCGGGCGGTCACGCGGTTCCCGACGACCGAGCGCGCGGGGACGGGACCGGTGAACGACCGCCTGCCCAGCACGGTCGCAGGGCGGCCGGCGGGCTGCGCGGCGAGCGCCGCGGCGACCCGGAGCACGTCCGCGACGGAGTGCTGGCCGTCGCTGTCCGCGCACACCACGTCGTGACCCGGGTGGTGGCGCTGGACGTAGGCGAAGCCGGTCTTCAGCGCGCAGCCCTTGCCGCGGTTGGCCGGGTACGTCAGCACGGTGCAGCCGGCGGCGCCGACCCGGTCGAACAGGGCCCGGTACGCCGGGCCGCTGCCGTCGTCGACGACGAGCACACCCACGTCCGGGGCGGAGGCCCGCAGGTCCTCGACCAGGCGGACCAGGCGCTCGTCGGGCTCGTAGGCGGGAATGAGCACGATCACGGCTCAGCCCTCGATGTACAGGATGTCGGAGGTGCCGCGCTCGGTGCCCTTGCCCAGGGGGTCGTTCACGAGCGAACCGTCGAAGTACATGGTCGACGAGCCGCCGCCGTCCAGGTTGTAGGCGGTGGTGGCGCCGAGGGACTGCATGATCCCGGCGAGCTCCGTCATGTCGACGCCCGCGCTGTAGCCCGGGGAGCGGCCGTCGACGACGACGAACACCAGGTGGTTGTCGTCGATCACGCCGACGGCGGTGCGGGGCTGGTCGCCCTGGATGGAGTGGTTGCCGACGTTGGTGTCGACCTCCACGTCCTCGATCCCGTCGACGACCTCGCCGTCCGCCACGATCGCCGGCCCGAACGACAGGGTGTTCCAGACGCCCGCGGCGACGAGCTCGTCCGCGGTCGTGGTCGTCTCGTCGTAGATCTCGACGGTCCCGTCGGCGTAGAAGGCCAGCCCCTCCCGGGCGCCCTCGTCGCGGTACACCACGCCGTTCCGGATGACGATGCCCGTGTCCCGGAAGCCGTAGTAGTCGCCGTTGACCGCGAACACCGCGTCGTTCGCCTCCGCCATCTCGGACGTGGTCTGGGTGATGTTGGTGCCGAACTGGTTGTTCGCGAACGCCGACCGGAGCACGGTGGCGTCCGACAGGGTCACGTCGGCGACGTAGTACGTGACCTGGTCGTCGCCGCTGCCGGTGACCACGGTCGAGATGCTCACGGCGGCGTCGTCGGACGCGTACGTGGTCGCGGTGGTCGTGGCGTCGTCGTCGGCGGTGCCGTCGTCCGAGGTGCCGGTCGTGGTGCCCTGCTGCTCGGCCTCGTAGGCCTGGACGTCGGCGATCTCGACGTGGTCGACCACGAACCTGTCGAGCGCCCACGCCACGCCGCCGCCGAGGGCGAGGACCAGGACGAGGGCTGAGACCAGGAGTGTGCGGCGGAGGCGCCGGCGCGGGCGCGGAGGTCGGGTCCGGGGCTGCTGCGTCATGCGCCCAGGTCTACGGAGCGGGTCCAGGACGCCGCGGTGCGGAGGCTGTGCGCCGCGTGTGAGCCGTCACACGCCCGCGCACACGCCGGGGGTGTTGCGTCGTCCTCATCAGGCGTCCGGGACGGTCCGGGCGCCGCTCACGACGAGGTGGCTCGAGATGATGACGGTGATCGGTGGCCCGGTGCAGGCCGGCCCGACGGCTCCGGACTGGGGCGCGGTGAAGGACAAGCACCGTGCGATGTGGGCGCTGGGGGACTACCCGGCCCTGGCGGCCGAGGTGATCGCGGACCTCGGGCCGGCCCTGGTCGAGGCGCTGGGCGTCCGGCCCGGGGAGCGGGTGCTCGACGTCGCGGCCGGCTCCGGCAACGCGGCGGTCCCCGCGGCGCTCGCGGGCGCGCAGGTGGTGGCGTCCGACCTGACGCCGGCCCTGCTGGCGGCGGGGGAGCGGGTGGCCCGCGAGCGGGGCGCGACGCTCGACTGGCAGGAGGCCGATGCGGAGGACCTGCCGTACGCCGACGGGTCGTTCGACGTGGTGATGTCGTGCGTCGGCGTGATGTTCGCGCCGCGGCACGAGGCCGCCGCGGCCGAGCTGACCCGCGTGTGCCGCCCCGGCGGACGCATCGGGCTGATCGCCTGGACGCCGGGCGGGTTCATCGGGCAGATGTTCGCCACGATGAAGCCGTACGCCCCGCCGCCGCCCGCCGGCGCGCAGCCCCCGCCGCTGTGGGGTGACGAGCAGCACGTGCGGGACCTGCTCGGGGACCGCGTGCAGGACGTGCGGGTGGAGCGCCGCACCGTCCGCGTCGAGCTGTTCGCGACGCCGGAGGAGTTCCGGGACTACTTCGCGAGCCGCTACGGCCCGACGATCGCGGTCTACCGGGCGGTCGCCGACGACCCGGAGCGGGGCGCGGCCCTCGACCAGGCGCTCGTCGAGCTGGCGCGCCGGTTCGACCTCGCCGCACCGGGGCAGCCGCTGGTGCTGGACTGGGAGTACCTGCTCGTCACCGCCCTGCGGAGCGACGCCGGGCAGTCTTGACGCAGCGAGGGGCGGGCGGCAGTGTGATGAGCGTCACAGCGCCGTCCGCCCGTCGATGCAGGAGCACGCCATGCCCACGCGCCTCAACCCGTACCTCGGCTTCCGCGACAACGCGCGGGACGCGATGGAGTTCTACCAGTCGGTGTTCGGCGGGGAGCTGACCGTCAGCACGTTCGGCGACTTCCAGGCCAGTGAGGACCCGGCCGAGAAGGACAAGGTCATGCACTCCCAGCTCGAGACGGCGGCCGGCCTCGTCCTCATGGCCGCCGACACCCCGAACGCGATGGCGTACACGCCGGGGGACAACTTCTCGGTCTCGCTCAGCGGCGGGCCGGACTCCGACGCCGAGCTGCACGGCTACTGGGACAAGCTCGCCGACGGCGGCACGGTCGTCGAGCCGCTGGCCGTCGCGCCGTGGGGCGACGCCTTCGGCATGGTGACCGACAGGTTCGGCGTGACCTGGCTGGTCAACATCGCGGGGAACGCCGCCTAGGCCCCGCGGCCCGTCCCCGGGCGCACGAGGGGACGCGGGAGGTGACCTCCGGCATCACCCTGCTCGGCCCGCCCGGCGTCCGGCGGGCCGGGGTGGACGTGCCGGGGCCGCGGGGCAGCAAGGCGTGGCTGCTGCTCGCGTACCTGGTGCTGGCGGGGCGTCCCGTCCCGCGCAGCCGCCTCGCGGGGCTGCTCGTCGAGGAGGCCGACGACCCCGGCGCCGCGCTGCGGTGGAACCTCTCCCAGCTCCGTCGCACGCTCGACGGCGTCGCGGGGCTCGGCGGCGACCCGCTCGTGCTCCGGCTGGAGCCCGGCACCGTGGTCGACGTGCCGGTGCTGACCTCCGGGGCGTGGGCCGAGGCGCTCGCGCTGCCCGGCTTCGGCGGGGCGCTGCTGGAGGGTGTCACGCCCCGGGGGAGCGCCGCGCTGGAGCTGTGGCTCGCCGCCGAGCGGGAGCGGGTCGCCGGGCTGACCGCCGCGATCCTGCACGAGGCCGCGCACAGCCGGCTCGCCCGCGGCGACGTCGCGTCCGCGGTCGCCCTGGCCGGGCGGCTGGTGGCCGCGGAGCCGCTCGCGGAGCGCGGGCACGAGCTGTGGGTGCGGGCGCTGGTCGCGGCCGGCGACACCGCGGCGGCCGAGCGCCGGGCGGCCGAGTGCCGGGCGCTGTTCCGGCGGGAGCTGGGGACGGACCCCTCGCCGAGCCTCGCGGCGGCGCTGCGGCCCCGGCCCGCCCCGGCGCCCGCGCGCTCGCCCGCGGCGGTCGACGCGGCGGTCGAGGGCGGCGACGGCGCGGCGCACGTCGGCGCCTACGAGCGGTCGATCGACCTGCTGCGCTCGGCGGTGGAGGGCGCGCGGGCCCTCGGCGACGAGCCGCGCCTCGCCACCGCCCTGGGCGCGCTCGGGCGGGTGCTCGTGCACGGGGTGCGGGGCAGCGACGAGGAGGCGATGACGGTCCTGCACGAGGCGATCGTCGTCGCCCGGCGCACCGGGTCCTCCGGGGTCGCCGCCCGGGCGGCCCTCGAGCTCGGCCACGTCGAGACGCTGCGGGGCCGGTACCCGCGGGCCGACATGTGGTTCGGCCGGGCCGTCCGGCTCGGGGGCGACGACCCCCGCCTGCGGGCCTGGGTCGGGGTGTTCGCCGGCATCGGCCGCACCGACCAGGGCGACTACCGGGGCTCCGCGTCGACGCTGGACGCGGCGGTCGCGGACGCGCGGGAGGCCGCCGACCTCCGGGCCGAGGCGTACGCGCTGACCGCGCTCGGCCGCCTGCGGGTGCTCCGCGACGAGCGGGACGCGGCGCTGGTCGCCCTGGACCGGGCGTGCGCCGTCGCCCAGGACCTGGGCTGGACGTCGTTCCTGCCGTTCCCGCGGTCGCAGCGCGCCGAGGTGCTGCTGCGCTCCGGGGACCTCGACGCGGCCGGGGCTGCCCTGGAGGGCGCCTACGCGCTGGCGTGCCAGGTCGGCGACCCCTGCTGGGAGAGCTACGCCGTGCGGGGCCGCGGGCTGCTGGCGGCCGCGCGCGGGGACGACGCCGCCGCGCTGGACCTGCTCACCGAGGCGCCGACCGTCTGCGGCCGGCAGCGCGACGCCCACGACTGGGTCCAGGCGTACTGCCTCGACGCGCTGTGCGGGTTCGCGGTGCCGCGCGGGCTGCCGAGCGCCGCCGGCTGGGTCGAGGACCTGGAGGCGTTCGCCGCGCGGCGGGGGATGCGCGAGCTGGTGGTCCGGGCGGCGCTGCACCGCGCCGCCCTGGGCCAGGCCGGCGCGCAGGAGCACGCCGACGCGCTGGCCGCGGGGATCGACAACCCGGCCCTGCGCGCGCGGCTCAGTCCCGCGCCCGCAGCTCCCGCTTGAACCCGACGTGCGACGCCGTGAAGCCCAGCCGCTCGTAGAACGCGTGCGCACCGGTCCGGGCCCGGTCGGAGGTCAGCTGCACGAGCGCCGCGTGGCGCCGGACGCCCTCGGCGCACGCCCACGTGATCATGGCGCGCCCGACGCCCCGGCCGCGCTCGCTCGCCGCGACCCGCACCGCCTCGATCTGCAGGCGCTCGGCGCCGCCGCGGCTCAGGCTCACCAGGGACGAGAGCTGCAGGGTGCCGACCACCCGGCCGTCGCGCTCGGCCACCAGCAGCAGGTCGTGCGGGTCGGAGTCGATCCGCTGGAAGGCCCGGGCGTACGCCGCGGCGTGCTCGGGCCCGGCGGAGTCGCCGCGCGCCGCCGCGAGCTCGTCGTCGGCGAGCACGGCGACCAGCCCGGGCAGGTCCTCGGCCGTGGCCCGGCGCAGCACGACCGGGCCGGACGGCAGCGCGACGGTGGTCGGCAGGTCGGGCGGCAGGTCGGGCGGCGAGGGGAGGGCGGGCGGTCCCGGCGAGCCGGCGCCCGCGTCAGTCATCGAGCTCGTCCAGCAGGCCACCGCCGACCCAGTCGTCGATCGCGGCCTCGTCGGCCTCGGTGAGCTCCATGCGGGCGCCGCGGCACAGCCCGACGACGTTGTCCGCCCACGCCTCGGCGACGTCCTCGGCCGTGACGGTGTCGTCGAGCTCGAGCCCGACGTACAGCACGCCCGACAGGACGAAGTTGACCGTGGACTTCCCGACCGCGGCGCCCTCCTTCTGGCAGGCGTCGCGGACCCGCCGCGCGGTGGCGGCGCGCTCGAACGGGTGCGCGCGCACGTCGTCGGCGATGGCGGTCAGCAGGACGCGGTAGTTCTCCTTGCTCAGCCCCGGCGTGTCGGTCACGGAGATGACCTGCCGCTGCAGCGCCGTCGGGTCCGTGCCCACCGCGGCGGCGCCGGGCAGGTCGGCCTCCCCGAACCGCTTCGGGTCCCAGACGTAGCCCGGCGACGGGCGCGCGGACACACCGAGCTCCGGGACGGCCTGCGCGAGCCACGGCAGGAAGCCGCCCGCGCCCGCCCAGCGGGTCGACGGCAGCGTGGGGTCGGCCTTCTGCGCGGCCGTCGCGACGGCGCCCGTCGGCACGGGGCGGTCGGCGGAACGCACCCGCTGCAGGACCGCGCGGCGGGCGGCCAGCGAGCCGGGGGAGGACAGCGCGGCCGCCTGCTCCTCGCGGCGGCCGGACCGGGCGTGGTCGCCGGCGGTCGGGGCCGAGGCGGGGGCGTCCGCCGACGCGGCGGGCGTCGCGGCTGGTGCGGGGACGTCGGCCACGTCCGGGGTGTCGGACCCGGGTGCGGCCGCGTCGCCGACGGTCACGAGCTCGGCCAGGTCGTCGGCGGTGATGACGGAGTCCGCCACCGCGCGGTACGCGCTCGCGGCGGGGCTCGCCGTGATGATCGTGACGCGGCGGTCGGCCGCGCGGCAGCGCTGCACCAGGGGGGTGAAGTCGGCGTCGGCGGACACGATGAGGAACTCGTCGTACCGGGTGTCGGCGTCCAGCGCGTCCACGGCGTCGAGCACCAGGTTGATGTCCGCGCTGCTCTTGCCCTGCTGCGTCAGCGACGGGCAGTCGACGACCTGGAAGCCGGCGCGCGTGAAGTTCGGGCGGTACCGGGAGAACACCGACGGGTTGAGGTAGCAGGCCCGCACGAGGAACCGCCGGGTGAAGTCCCCGTCGGCGTCGGTGCCGGACTCGAGCTCCCCGAGCCAGTGCCCCGGGTCGGTGGCGAACGCCTCCGCGGCGTCGGGGTCCAGACGGCGCAGGCCGATGTAGACGTTGTCGAAGTCGACGAACATCGCGGCGCGCAGGCGTCGTCCGGTGTCGAGGCGGTCGGGGACGAGGTCGGTGCTCACGTGCCCATCTTGCCCGGTCCGGCGTCCGGGCCGCCCGCGGGGGCGCTCGTACACTGTCCCGGTGCCGAGCGGACCCGGGGTGATGACCAGTGGACGTCCGTGACCTCCTGGCCGACCCGGGGCTCGGGCTGAGCGTCGTCGCCGCCGAGCCGGACGCCCTCGACCGGCCCGTGACCGCCGCCTACATCACCGACCTGCCGGACCCGTCGCGGTTCCTCTCGACGGGCGACGTGGTGCTGACCTCCGGCCTGTGGCTGGACCGTCCGGACGGCGCGGCGACGTTCCTCGGCGCGCTCGCGCAGCAGAACGTCGCGGCGCTGATCATCGGGCTGATCGAGATCGGCGTGATCCCGGACGAGGTGATCGCGACCTGCCGCGCCCGCGGGCTGACGCTGCTGACCGTGTCGCCCGGGGTCTCGTTCCGGCAGATCGCGGACGAGATCGCGGCGCGCCAGCCCGGGTCGGCCACCGGCCTGGCGACCCGCACCATGCGGTTCAGCCGCCGGATCGCCGACACCGTGTCGCGCGGCGGTGGCGTGGCGGAGCTGCTCGCCCAGCTCGGCGCCGAGTTCTCGATCGGCTGCTGGGTGATCGACGAGACGGGCGTGCTGCTCGCGTCGGCGGGTGCGGCGCCCGACCGCGCCCAGGTCGCCGCGCAGTGGAACGCCGTCATCGCCCGCGACGACCGGCGGGTCATCGTGCAGGGCGACCAGGGACCGGCGACGATCACCCGCACGGGGGCCCGCGACCGGTCCGGGTTCTTCGGCTGCTGGGGCGACCACCGGTCGTTCTCCGACGAGGTGACGCTCGCGATGGACGCCCTGGTCGGGGCGCTGCGGGTCGAGATGGAGCTCGCGGGCCGGTGGCGCGAGACCCGCGACGCCCAGGTCGCCTCCCTGGTGACGGCCATCCGGGACCAGGAGGCGTCGCCCGGCGCCATCTCCGCCCGGATGCGGCTGGAGGGCCTGGGACCGCAGGACGAGACCACGATCGTCGCCGCCCGGGTCGACGACCCGCGGTTCCCGCTGCCCGCGGTGCTGGAGATGCTGCAGCGCACCCTGTCCGCCCGCGGTCACCGGGTGATGGGCTGCCGGTCGGGCGACCTCGCGGTGCTGCTGGTCAACGGCCCCGGCGACGACGACCGGCCGCTCGAGGAGCAGCTCACCGAGGAGCACCACCTGCTGCTCGCCGGGCGCCAGCTGCGCGTCGGGATGAGCGACCCCGTCAGCGGGGTCAGCCGGCTGAACTCGGGGATCGCCACCGCGGTGGAGCGCGTGCAGAACGCGTCCGGGTCCGGGCCCGTGGTCGTGTCGACGGCCCTGCACGTGCAGACCCACCGGGCGCTGCTGCGGATGCTGGGCGAGAGCACCCGGTCCGGGTACGCCCAGGAGGTGCTGGCGCCGCTGCTGTCCTACGACGAGCGGCACAACGCCGACCTGGTCGGGACGCTGCGGGCGTTCCTGGACGGCGGGGGCGCGTGGCAGGAGACCGCCCGGCAGCTGCACCTGCACACCAACACGCTGCGGTACCGGATCGCGCGGATCGAGGAGCTCACGCACCGGGACATGAGCACGATGGCCGACCGCGTCGACCTGTTCCTGGCGATGACCTGCCTGGACGAGACGGACTGACCCTCCAGGAGCCGGCCGCGAGGTCGTCACATCCGCACGAGGTCGTCCCGCAGGACTGGCGACCTCGTGCACGTGTGACGACCTCGAGGGGCCGGCGCGCGCGTCGGCGCGCCGGGGTCAGGCGAAGCGGAGGGTCGGGATGCCGTAGGCGACGGGGTCCGGGACGCGGAGCATCGCCGGGGCGAGGACCTCCTCGAGCAGCACCTCGACCGTGTAGTGCGCCTCGGCGCCGAGCAGGTGCCCGGCGAAGCCGGCGGCGGCCGCGTTCTTGACGCCGACGGCCAGGTGCACGTGCGGGAGCGCGGACTGCGACGCCTCGTCCCACAGGATCGTCCCGCTGCCGATGCCCTCGGTGTACGTCACGGTGACCTCGTGCGGGAGCGGGGGCTCCTGGTCGGTGACGGGGGAGTCGGCGGCGATGAACCGGACGCTGCGGAACGCCCCGGAGAACACCGGCACGAAGCCCTGCCGGATGCCGTGCTGCCGGCAGGCGTCGGCGAGGCAGCCGAGCACGTCGTCGCCGGGCTCCAGGACGACCGCGACCCGGCGGCCGGTGGTGACCTCGCTGCTGCGCACGTCAGGCCGCGCCGACGGGGTCGAGCGCCAGCGGGGGCACGGCGGCGCCCACCGACTCGGCGTACGCGCGGACCTCGGCGAGCAGCGCGGCCTTCGCGTCGTCCGGCAGGAACGAGGAGACGACCGCGTTCGCCGCGAGCACCCCCAGGTCGTCCTGCGTGACCGTGCCGGCGGCGTGCAGCGCGCGGACGGCGTCGTCCAGGTACCCGCCGAAGTACGCCGGGTCGTCCGAGTGCACCGACGCGCGCAGGCCCTCGTCGAGCATGACGGCGATCGGGTGGTCGGCGAGGTCCGGTCCGGCGGTGCGCAGCGCGACGTTGGACAGCGGGCACACGGTCAGCGGCGTGCGGGTCTCGCGCAGGTGCGCGACCAGCTCCACGTCCTCCAGCGCCCGGTTGCCGTGGTCGATCCGCTCGGCGCCGAGGACGTCCAGGGCCTCCCAGACGTAGTCCGGCCCGCCCTCCTCGCCGGCGTGCGCGACGCGGCGCAGGCCCTCGGCGGCGGCGCGCTCGTACACGTCCCGGAACAGCGACGGCGGGAACCCGACCTCGCTGGAGTCCAGCCCGACGCCGAGCAGGTGCTCGCGGTACGGCAGGACGTCCTCGAGGGCGGCCATCGCGGCGTCCGGCCCGAGGTGCCGCAGGAAGCACACGATCAGCCCGCCGGACATGCCGTGCCGCTCGCGGGCGCCGGCCAGCGCGGCGGACAGCCCGAGCAGCACGTCCGCGACGGGCACGCCCCGCTCCGTGTGGCTCTGCGGGTCGACGAACACCTCCGCGTGCCGGACGCCCGCGGCGGCGGCGCGGTCCAGGTAGCGGGCGCCGAGGTCGTGGAAGTCCTGGCGGGTGCGCAGCACGTCGAGGTTCGCGTAGTAGAGGTCCAGGAACTCCTGCAGGTCGCGGAACGGCGCGCTCCGGTCCATCCGCGCCGCCCCCTCGGGCACCGGCAGGCCGTTGCGCGTCGCGAGCGCGCGGATGAGGTCGGCGTCGAGCGTGCCCTCGATGTGCACGTGCAGCTCGGCCGTCGGCCACATGCCCCGCTCCTCCTCGTCGTCGGCGTCGCGCGGACAGGGGGTCCGGCGCCGTCCCGGAAGCCAACCACAGGGCCCCGGCCAGCATCTTCGTGCGATCGACCAACGACGGCCGCCGCGCCCGCGCCCCGGGCCTGGGCGATCCGCCGGGCCGCCGCGGTGCCGCACCCGTCGTGTGACGTCCGTGTGACGCGCTCGGGCGGTCGCACAACGGACCGCACCGTCCGGGGCGGGGGAGTTCGGAGGATCCCACATGGCGACGGCGGCGGCGGGCCCTGTGGGATGGAGGGCGTCGCCGCACCGCCGGCGCACCCTCCCCCCTGGCACCGCAGCCACCCGATGCCCCGGGTGGCCGCACGACGTGATCGAGGTTGACGTGACCCGCACCATCACGACCCCGCGCCCCCGGCGCCGCACCGCCGGCCTGGTCGCCGCGGTGACCGCCGCCGGCCTGCTGCTCAGCGCGTGCTCCGGCTCCTCCTCCGACGAGGGCACGGCCGCGGCCGGCGGGGGCGAGGACTCCTTCGACGCGATCAGCGTCCAGCTGTCCTGGCTGAAGAACCAGCAGTTCGCGGGGGAGTACGTCGCGGCGGAGGACGGCCTGTACACGGACGCCGGCTTCGACGACGTGACGCTGACCGCGGGCGGGTCGTCCGCCACGAGCGCCGAGGCCGCCGTCGCCACCGGCCAGGCCTTCGTCGGCATCTCCTCGCCGCTCATCACGGCTCCCGCGATCCAGGGGGGCGCGGAGCTGAAGATCATCGGGTCGACCTACCAGCGCAACCCGTTCGCGCTGATCTCCGCGGCCTCGGCGCCGATCGAGGGCCCGGAGGACCTCGCGGGCGCGACCATCGCGGTCTCCGACTCGAACACCCTGGTGTGGAACGCGTTCCTCGCGGCGAACGAGATCGACCCCGCCGACGTCACGACGGTCCCGCTGTCCGACACCTCGATGCTCACGACCGGCCAGGTCGACGGCTACATCGGCTACACCACGTCCGGTGCCTCCGCGCTGGTGCAGGCCGGGTTCGACGCGACCGAGTTCCTGCTCGCCGACGAGGGGCTGCCGATGGTCGGCGAGGTGCTCGTCACCAGCCAGGAGGCGATCGACGAGCAGCCGGAGGCCGTCAAGGCGTTCCTGCTCGCGACGGTCCAGGGCTGGCAGGGGGCGCTGGCCGACCCGGAGCGCGCGGTCGACCTGACGGTGAACACCTACGGCAAGGACCAGCAGTACGACCTGGACGCCACGACGCTGGCGTTCGACCGCCAGGCGGAGCTGATCGCGACCGACGAGACGGCGACGAACGGCATCCTCACCGTCAGCGACGAGCTGCAGGAGGGCACCATCGCCTCCCTCGGCTACGCCGGCATCGACATCGCGGCGCAGGACCTGTTCGACCTCTCCCTCCTGGACGAGGTGTACGCCGAGAACCCGGACCTGCTGTCGTGACGTCCCCCCAGTCCGCGCCCGTCCCCGTGCAGCCGGCTCCCTCGGCCGCGGGGGCGGGCGCGCCCACGTCCCCGTCCGCCGCGCGGCCGGGCATCGAGATCTCCGGGCTGGACAAGGAGTTCCGCTCGGGGCGCCGCACCGTCACCGCGCTGGAGGACGTGAGCCTGTCCACGCCCCGCGGGTCGTTCCTGTCGCTGCTGGGCCCGTCCGGCTGCGGCAAGTCGACCATCCTGCGCATCCTCGCCGGGCTCGAGACGCCGTCGGCGGGCACGGTCGCGGTCAACGGCACCCCGGTGGCCCCGGGCCGGCGCGCCGACGGCATGGGCATCGCGTTCCAGGACCCGGCCCTGCTGCCGTGGCGCTCCGTGCAGAAGAACATCCGGCTGCCGCTGGAGATCCAGGGCCGCAAGGACGACGGCATCGTCGACGAGCTGATCGAGCTCGTCGGCCTGACCGGGTTCGAGAAGTCGCGGCCCGCGCACCTGTCCGGCGGCATGCGGCAGCGCGCGTCCATCGCCCGGGCGCTCGCCGTCCGGCCGGACTTCCTGCTGCTCGACGAGCCGTTCGGCGCGCTCGACGACATGACGCGCCAGCGCCTGAACTTCGAGCTGCAGCGCATCTGGACGGAGCGGTCCGCGACGACGCTCATGGTCACGCACGGCATCGCCGAGGCGGCGCTGCTGTCCGACGTGGTCGCCGTGATGTCCGCGCGCCCGGGCCGGATCGTCGAGCTCGTCGACATCCCGTTCGAGCGCCCGCGCACGCCCGAGATGATGCGGACCCCGGAGTTCCACGCGATCGTCGACCACCTGTCCGGGCTGCTGTTCTCGGACGCCCGGCGGTGAGCGTGCTCGCGCCCGCCCGCCGCGCGCTGGCCCGCCCGTGGGTCGGCGGCACCGTCGGCATCGTCCTGCTCCTGGCCCTGTGGTGGGCGATGACGGCGAACCTGGAGAACAGCACCTCGTTCCCGTCGCCGGTCGACGTCGCGCGCTCCGCGGCGGATGACGGCTGGTCGTTCTACGGCCCGAACGTCAGCCCGACGCTGGCCCGCGCCGCGCAGGGCTACCTGTGGGGCAATCTCGCCGGTCTGGCGCTCGCGGCCGTCGTGCTCGTGGTGCCGCGGCTGGAGGAGGTCGTCACCCAGCTCGGCGTCATCAGCTCCTGCCTGCCGGTCACCGCGATCGGCCCGATCGTCATGGTCATCTTCGGCGGCCGCGCCGCGGCGATCTTCCTCGGCGCGCTGCTCGTGTTCTTCACCACGCTGGTGGGGGCCATCCTCGGGATGCGCTCCGCCAGCCGCAGCTCGCTGGACCTGGTGGCCGCGTACGGCGGCGGCCGGTGGACGCGGATCCGCAAGGTCCAGCTCATGTCGGCGCTGCCGGCGATCGTCACCGCCCTGCAGGTGGCGATCCCGGCAGCGCTGCTCGGCGCCGTCGTCGGGGAGTACCTCGGCGGCATCGACTCGGGGATCGGCGTGGCGCTCAACGCGGCGCAGCGCCAGGTCCAGCCGGACCGGGTCTGGGCGCTGAGCATCCTCGCCGGGCTGATCTCGCTCGGCGGCTACGCGCTGGTCGGGCTGCTCGGCCGGCTCGTGACACCGTGGGCGCAGGAGCGGCGCGCATGACCGGCACCTGGGGGTTCGTCGCCCGGCGCGCGGGCACGCTGCTGCTCGCGGTGGTCGTCGCGATCGGTGTGTGGGTCGCGGTGCTCGAGGTGTTCGACGTCAGCGACCTGGTCGGCAAGCGGCCGTGGCAGGTGCTCGACTACGTCGTCACCGGCGAGGGCGCCGCGGAGCACCGGGCGACCATCGCGGCCGACCTGGTGGTGACGCTGCGGGACGCCGGCATCGGCTACCTGGTCGGCCTGGCCGCGGCGTTCGTGCTGGCCGTGGTGTTCTGCGTCTCGCCGGTGCTGGAGCGGATCGTCATGCCGACCGCGATGGTGCTGCGGTCCATCCCGCTGGTCGTGCTGACCCCGCTGATCACGCTGATCTTCGGGATCGGGCAGACCGGCGTCACCGCGATCGTCATCATCGTCGTGTTCCTGCCGGCGCTCGCGAACATCCTGTACGGCCTGCGCAGCGTCTCCGGGGAGCACCGCGACCTCGTGCTGGCCTACGGCGGCTCCGCCTGGACCGTGCTGCGCAAGGTGGCCCTGCCCGCGGCCGTGCCGTCGACGCTGGCCTCCGCCCGGATCGCCGTCCCGTCCGCGGTGACCGGCGCGATGATCGCCGAGTGGCTCTCCACCGGCAAGGGGCTGGGCGGCGCGATCTCCCGGGCGGCCGGGTCGTTCGGGTACGACGCGATGTGGGCGTCGGCGATCACGGTCGCGGCGGTGACGATGCTCGCCTACGCCGTCGTCAGCATCGCGGACACCCTCGTGCAGGACCGGATGGGCCGGCTGTCGTGACCGGCCCCGTGACGCTCGTCCTGCGCGGCGGCACCGTCGTCGACGGGACGGGCGCGGACCCGGTCGTCGCGGACGTGGCGGTCGCGGGGGACCGGGTGCACGCGGTGGGCCGGGACCTGCCCGCCGGGGACGCGCGGGTGCTGGACGTCGGCGGCCTGGTCGTCGCCCCGGGGTTCGTCGACGCGCACACGCACTCCGACGTCGTGCCGTTCATGACGGAGCCGCAGCCGTTCAAGGTGCTGCAGGGCGTCACCACGGAGGTGGTCGGCAACTGCGGCAACTCCGCCGCCCCGCTGGTGGACGAGCGCGCGGTCGACCTGCACCGCCCGATCTCCAGCACCGTGGCCGCCGGCGTCGGCTCGTGGCCGCGGACGTTCGGCGAGTACCTGGACGCCGTCGAGCGCCACGGGCCCACCACGCACGTCGCGTCGCTGGTCGGCCACAGCACCCTGCGGATCAGTGCGAACGGCATGGCCGAGCCGCTGGCGCCCGGTGCGCTGGACCGGATGGTCGCGCTCGCCGAGGCGGCGTTCGCCGACGGGGCCTTCGGGCTGTCCAGCGGCCTGATCTACGCCCCGGGCGTGTACGCCGGCGCCGACGAGGTCGCCGCGCTGGCCGCCGTCGCGGCGCGCTGGGGCCGGCCGTACGCGACGCACCTGCGCGACGAGGGCGACGGCCTGGCCGCCTCGCTCGCCGAGACGTTCGACGTCGCCCGGCGCACCGGCGTGCGGGTGCAGGTGTCGCACTGCAAGGCCGCGGGCCGCCGGAACCACGGCCGGGCGGCCGAGCTGCTGGCCGCGCTGCACGCCGCGCGCGACGAGGGCATCGACGTGCACGGCGACCAGTACCCGTACACGACGGGGGAGAGCTTCCTCACCGCGCTGCTGCCGGCCGAGGCGCAGGTGGGCGGCCGCGACGCGCTGGCCCGCCGGCTCTCCGACCCCGCCGCCCGCGCGTCGCTGCGGGACCGCGCGCTGGCCGGCGGCCCCGGCTCCGGGTCGTGGACGCAGACCACCCCCGAGGGCGTCCTGGTCAGCATGCACACCGACTCCCGGCTGCTGGGCGCCAGCGTCGCGCAGGTCGCCGCCGAGCGCGGCGTCGGCGTCTGGGACGCGCTGTGCGACCTGGTGCTCGCCGACCCGGGCGCGATGATGGTCTACGAGCTCATGGCCGAGGCGGACGTCCGCACGATCCTCGCGGACCCGCTGATCGGCATCGGCTCGGACAACTCCGTGCCGGTCGGCAACGCCCACCAGCGCGGGTGGGGCTGCTTCCCGACGGTGCTCGGGCGGTACGTCCGCGACCTCGGCGTCCTCGACCTCCCGGAGGCGGTCCGCAAGATGACCTCGCTCACCGCCGACGCCCTCGGCCTGCCGGGGCGCGGGCGCCTGGTGCCCGGGGCCGTCGCCGACCTCGCCGTGCTGGACCCGGCCACGGTCGGGCACGCCGGGACGCCGCAGCGGCCGTGGGTGCGGCCGACCGGGGTCCGCTGGACGGTGCTCGCCGGGGTGGTCGTCGTCGAGGACGGGGAGTTCACCGGGGTGCGCGCGGGGCGGGTGCTGCGCGCGGGACGGCCGGAGCCGCGCGGCGCGAGCGGCGCGGTCGGCGTGGGCGGGGCGGCGGCGTGAGCGGGCAGGACCCCGGCGCGGACGCGTCCGTGGACGCCCTCGAGCTGCCGGTGATGCTGCTGCACGACGCGGCGGTCGACCACAACGTCCGCGTCATGGCGGAGTGGTGCCGCGCCGCCGGCGTGCAGCTCGCCCCGCACGCCAAGACCCACATGTCCCGCGAGCTCGTGCGCCGGCAGGCGGACGCCGGGGCCTGGGGCTTCACCGCCGCGACGCCCGCGCAGGTCCGGACGCTCGCCGGGTGGGGCGTCGCCCGGGTCCTGCACGCGAACGTGCTGGTCGACCGCGCCGCGATCGCGTGGGTAGCGACGCACCTGCTGACCGCGGACGCGGCGACCGAGTACCTCTGCTACGTCGACAGCGACGCCGGGCTCGACCTGCTGGAGGCGGAGCTGGCACGGCACCGCCCGGCCCGTCCGCTGCCGGTGCTGGTCGAGCTCGGCTTCCCCGGCGGCCGCACCGGCGTGCGGGACGACGTCGCGGCGCTCGCGCTCGCGCGCCGCGTGGCCCGGTCCGCGCACGTGCGGCTCGCGGGCGTGTCCGCGTTCGAGGGCCTCATGCCGGCCGGCGACGACCCCGGCGCTCCGGACGGTGCCGTCGAGCTGCTCGCCCGCGTCCGGGCGCTCGTCACCGCGGTGACCGACGAGGGCCTCGTCGCGGGCGTGCCGGTGGTCACCGCCGGCGGCTCCTCGTACTTCGACCTCGTCGCCCGGGAGCTCGGGCCGGCGCAGTGGGACCGGCCCGTCACGACCGTGCTGCGGTCCGGCTGCTACGTCACCCACGACCACGGCGTCTACCGCCGGACGTCCCCGCTCGGCGCCGACCGCGGCACCGGCACGCTGCGCCCCGCGTTCGAGCTGCGGGCCAGCGTGCTGTCCGTCCCGGAGGAGGGACGGGCGGTCGTCGGGTTCGGCCGCCGCGAGGCACCCACGGACGACCGGCTCCCGGTCGTGCTCGGGGCGGTGGGGTCCGAGGCCCGCGACCTCGACGTGTGGGGCTGGGAGGTCACCGGCGTCAACGACCACCACGCGTTCCTGTCCGTGCCGCCGGGCGTCGCCCCGACGCTCCGCCCCGGGACCGTCCTGCGGTTCGGGATCAGCCACCCGTGCGGCGCGTTCGACCGGTGGCGGCGCATCCCGCTCGTCGACGGCGACCGGGTCGTCGGGTCGATCACCCCCGCGCTCTGACCGCGCTCCCGTCCGCGCACCCGCCCCCTGCCCCTGCTCACGAAGGACTCCCGCATGACCGACACCGCAGCGCCCGAGCACCTCCTCGACGGCATCCCGCTCTGGGACGGCGAGCTGGAGGTCGGGCCCGCGCGGCTCACGTGGTCCGGCGACCGCATCGTCGCGGTCGACCCGGCTCCGCTCCGGCACGACGGGCTCAGCGTGATCCCCGGCCTGGTCGACACGCACGTGCACCTCGGCTACCCGGCGGGCGCGCCGGCGGCGGACCCGTCCGCGTGGCCGATCCTCACCCCGCCGGAGGAGCGGTCCCTGCACGTCGCGGCCAACGCCCTGCGGTGCGCTCGCGCGGGCGTGACCACGCTCCGCGACCTCGCCGCCGACTCGGTGCAGCTCGCGGTGGGCCGCGCGTTCGACGCGGGCATCCTCGCCGGCCCGCGCCTGCTGTCCCACGGGCAGGTCGGGATGACCGCCGGGCACGGCGACCTGTTCGTGCCGCCGCACTACCCGCACCGCCCGCCGACCGCCGACAGCCCCGACGAGTGCCGCAAGCTGGTCCGGGTCTGGGCCCGCTCGGGCGCCGCGGGCGTGAAGATCTACACCTCCGGCGGCGTGCTCTCCATGGGCGACAAGGTCGGCTGGCGGAACCAGACGCGCGAGGAGATCCGCACCACCGTCGACGAGGCCCACGCGCTGGGGATGCTCGTCGCGGCGCACACGCACAGCGCGGAGGGGCTCGACATCGCGCTCGAGGAGGGCGTCGACTCCATCGAGCACGGCACCGGCATCGCGGAGCGGCACCTCGCGACGCTCGTGGAGCGGGACATCCCCGTCGCCCCGACGCTGCTGATCAACGACATCATCGCGGAGGCCCGCCGCCCGGTCTCCGCCGAGGCGCAGGCCAAGGCCCGCGACGTCGTCGCCCTCCGGGACGCCGGGTTCGCCCGGGCCGCGCAGGCCGGGGTGCGGTTCGTGCTCGGCACCGACGCCTCCGGGCAGTTCGTCGGCTTCGGGGACCAGATGGAGGAGGTCCGCGAGATGGCCGCGATGTTCGGGTGGACGCCCGCGCGGGCCCTGGCCGCCGCCACCTCCGACGCCGCCGACGCGATCCGCATGGGGTCGGTGACCGGGCGGCTCCGCGCGGGGCTCGGCAGCGACTTCGTGGTGCTGCGCGGGCGGCCGTGGGAGGACGTGTCGGCGCTGCGGGTCGAGAACATCGTCGCGGTGGTGTCGCGCGGGGTGGTCGTGGCGGGCGCGCTGCCCGCGTGAGGCGGCTTCGCTCCCCGGGTGTGGCACCCCGGGAGCAGGGCACGATGGCGGACGTGCCCGCCCGCAGACCCCGCGCCGCCGTCCTCGCCGTCCTCCTGCTCGCGAGCGCCGCGGGGCTCGCCGCGTGCGGCCCGGGCGGGTCCGACGACGCGGCCACCACGCCGACCCCCGCGCACACCCCCGCGCCGACGCCGTCGCCCACCCCGACGCCCACGCCGACCCCCACCGGGGCGGCGCTCCCGACGGTCCGGCTCGACGCCGGCGCCGTCGCCGACGGCGCCGCGGCGGCCGTGTCCGGCGAGGGGCCCGCGCTGGTGAGCGTCCGCCGGGAGGGCGAGCTCGGCGTCGTCGCGCACCTCGACTGCTCCGCGTGCACGGGCGAGGTCGTCGTCACGGCCGAGGGCCGCGGCGACCCGTGGGGCGCGGGGACGGCGCCGCTCAGCGGGTCGTACCTCGTCGACGTCTTCCGCGACTCCGAGCCGAAGCAGACGCTCGTCGTGCAGGCGCAGGGCCCGTGGACGATGCGGCTGGAGAGCTGGAACGACCTCCCCCCGGTGACCGGCGTCCAGCAGGGCTCCGGGTCGACGGTGCTGCTCGTCGGGGACACGGCGAGCGCGGTCCGGGTGGACTACACCCCGGCGGGGCCGGGCGACGACCTGCTGGCGCGCGTGTTCTCCGCGGTGGAGGTCGAGGACACCTGGAGCCCGGCCTCCCTCCTGTTCGGGGACGACGTGGCGTTCAGCGAGACGGCCGACGTCCCGATGCCCGGGATCGTCGCCCTGTCGACGAACGGGTCGTGGACGGTCACACCGGTGCCCTGACCTGACGCCGGTGCCGAGGGGGGTGCGTCCCGCCGCCCGCCGCGCCAGGCTGGGGGCAGGACGGTGGCGCTCGGGAAGAGGGTGGGCACGGTGCGGGACAGCTACGACTACGTGATCGTCGGGGCCGGCATGGCGGGTGACGCGGCCGCGCGGGGGATCCGCGAGGTCGACGCGGACGGGACCGTCGCGGTGGTCGGCCGGGAGCCCACGGCGCCCGTGACGCGCCCGGCCCTGACGAAGGACCTGTGGAACGACCCGGGGTTCACCTTCGACCAGGTGTGGCTGCGGACGGGCGAGGACACCGGGGCCGACATGGTCCTCGGCGAGTCGGTCGTCGGGATCGACCGCGCGGCCCGCACCGTCACGACCGACGCCGGCGTGACGCTCCGCTACGGCGCCCTGCTGCTGGCGACGGGCGGCCGGCCGCGGCACGTCGACGGGGTGGACGACTCCGGCCGCGTCATCTACTACCGCACCGTCCGGGACTACGAGCGGCTGCGGGACCTCGCGGGGGGTGGGCGGCACGTGGTGGTGGTCGGCGGCGGCTACATCGGGACGGAGCTCGCGGCGGCGCTCGTGCGGAACGACACCCGCGTCACCCTGGTGCTGCCGCAGGACACCCTCACGTCGGCGTCGTTCCCGGGCGGTCTCGCGCGGCACCTGGACCGGGTGTACGAGGACGCCGGGGTGACGCTGCTGCGCGGGGCGCGGGTGGCGTCCACGGTGTCGGGGGCGGACGGCGTCACGGTCGTGCTCACGGACGGCCGGGAGGTCGCCGCGGACGGGGTGGTCCTGGGCACCGGCATCGTCGTCGAGACGGAGGTGGCACGCGCTGCCGGCCTGGACGTGGACGACGGCGTCGTCGTGGACGAGCAGCTGCGGACCTCCGACCCGCACGTGTGGGCCGCCGGGGACGTCGCCCGGTACCCGGACCGCATCCTCGGGCGGCGGCGGGTCGAGCACGTGGACAACGCGACCTCGATGGGCCGGCAGGCGGGCCGGAACCTGGCCGGGGCGGGGGAGGCGTACGACCACACGCCGTTCTTCTACTCGGACCTGTTCGACGCGGGGTACGAGGCGGTCGGCACCCTGGACGCGTCGCTGACGACGGTCGAGGACTGGCACGAGGACGACTTCGGCGCGGGCGTCGTCTACTACGTCGACGCGGACCGCGTGGCCGGCGTGCTGCTGTGGAACGTGTGGGACGCGACCGACAGGGCGCGCGAGGTGGTCGACCACCAGCGGGACGTCCGGCCGGAGGCGCTGCGCGGCCTGATCCGCTGAGGCGGCCCCGGCGGGCCGCGCACCCGTCCGGGCGATCTGCCGGACGGGTGAGGTCGTGGCATCGTGGGTGCACGAGGTACCCGACCCCCCGGAGGTGCCGCATGCCGCTGTCGCTCGTCACCGCCGTGCGCTCCGTCGCGGGCCCGCACCGGTCGCGCAACGAGGACTCGGCGGGTGCCGCCCCGGCGTTCGCCTTCGTCGCCGACGGCGTGGGCGGGCACGCGGGCGGCGACGTGGCGTCCTGGACCGTGGCGCACCGCGTGACGTCGGCGCTGGCCGCGGTGGACGGGCCGGCGCTCGGGGTCGACGAGCTGCGCGCCGCCGTGGCGGTCGCGAACGCGGACCTCGCACGCAGGGTGCGCCGGGAGCCGGAGCTCGAGGGCATGGCCACGACCTTCACCGGCGTGTTCTGCGGCGCCGACGCCGTCCGGGTCGTGCACATCGGGGACTCGCGGGCGTACCTGCTCCGGGACGGCGACGCGCGGCGGGTCACGCGCGACGACTCCCTCGTCCAGCTGCTCCTGGAGGCCGGGGTGATCGACCCCGCGGAGGCCCCGCAGCACCCCCGCCGCAACGTGATCCTGCACTGCCTTGCCGGCGACACCGCCGACCCGGCGCACGTCACGGTGCTGGAGGTCGACGCCCGGCCCGGCGACCGCTGGCTGATGGCGACCGACGGGCTCACCGACTACCTGCCGGAGGACCGCGTGCTCGAGCTGCTCGCGTCGCAGGACGGGCCGGACGGGGCCGCGGACGCGCTGGTCGAGGCGGCGATGGACGCGGACGCGTGGGACAACGTGAGCGTGGTGGTCGCGGACGTCGTCGTCGCCGAGGGCTCCGCGTCGACGCGGGAGGCCCGGCTGGCCGGCGCCGCCGCGGACGACTCGCGCGGGGTGGTGCTGGACCCGACGGCCTGAGCGGCCCGGCGTCCCGTCTGCCCGGCGTCCCGTCTGCCCGGCGCAGATCTGCCGAGGGCAGACCGGACGGCGTCCGCCGCCGCCCGCGGTGCGAGCGTGCAGGGACCAGCCCACCCCAGGAGGTCCCCGTGCCGTTCCCCTCACCCACCGCCCGCACCGCGGCACCGCCCGTCACCCGGCCGTTCGACGACGACCTGGCGGCGCGGCTGCTGCACCAGCGCATCGTCGTGCTCGGCCAGGAGGTCGACGACGCGGTCGCGAACCGCGTGTGCGCCCAGCTGCTGCTGCTGTCCGCGGAGGACCCGCGCCGCGACATCGCGCTGTACATCAACTCGCCGGGCGGCTCGGTCAGCGCCGCCCTGGCGATGTACGACACGATGCGCCTGATCCCCAACGACGTCGCGACCCTCGCCATGGGGCTGGCCGCCAGCGCGGGTCAGTTCCTGCTCAGCGCGGGCACGCCCGGCAAGCGGAACGTCATGGCGCACGCCCGGGTGCTCATGCACCAGCCGTCCGGCGGCATCGGCGGCACCGCGGTGGACATCGCGATCCAGGCGCAGAACATGGCGCACACCAAGCGCACCATGCAGCAGCTGATCGCCGAGCACACCGGCCAGAGCGTCGAGACGATCGAGCGCGACTCCGACCGGGACCGGTGGTTCACCGCGCAGGAGGCCCTCGCGTACGGGTTCGTCGACCGGGTGGTGGAGCACCTGGACGACGTGCGCCCCGACGCGTCGCAGCGGCGGGCGGGCCTGTGATGGCCGGCCAGTACACCGTCCCGGTGGTCGTCGAGCAGCGGCCGAACGGCGAGCGCGCGTCCGACGTGTTCTCCCGGCTGCTGAGCGACCGGATCGTGTTCATCGGCACGGAGATCGACGACGGCGTCGCGAACGTCGTGATCGCGCAGCTGCTGCACCTGCAGCAGGAGGACCCCGACAAGCCGATCCACCTGTACCTGAACTCGCCCGGCGGCTCGGTGACCGCGCTCCTCGCGATCTACGACACGATGCGGTACATCCGCCCGGACGTCGCGACGTTCTGCCTGGGTCAGGCGGCGTCCGCGGCAGCGGTGCTGCTCGCGGCGGGCACGGCGGGCCAGCGGCACGTCCTGGAGCACGCCCGGGTGCTGCTGCACCAGCCGTCGGGCGGGGCGCAGGGCACCGCGGCCGACCTCGAGCTCCAGGCCGCGGAGATCCTGCGGCTGCGGGCGCAGGTCGACGAGATCCTCGCCGCGCACACCGGACGCAGTCTGGAGCAGCTGCGCGCCGACACCGACCGCGATCTGGTGCTCACGGCGCAGCAGGCCGTGGCCTACGGCATCGCGGACACGGTGGTCACGACGATCAAGCGGCCGGAGGCCCCGGCCGCCGCCTGAGTGCTCCGAGTGGAGACTTCTGCCCGACTCGCGCGGCGTGTCCGGGCAGAAGTCTCCACTCGACGGCAGGGGGCGTCAGGCCGCGAGGCGGACCGCGCTCCGCGACAGCCGCGCGCCGTCGGGGCGGGCCAGGGCCGGGGCGGGAGCCGCCGCGAGGTCGAGGACCACCCGGCCCTGCGCGCGTGCGAGGTGCGCGTGGGCCTCGCCGACCAGGTCGACGAGCCCGAGCCCGAGCGCCCGGCACACGGCCCCGAGCACCTCGGACGACGCCTCCTTGCGGCCGCGCTCGATCTCGGACAGGTACGGCACGGAGACCCGGGCGTCCTCGGCCACGTCCCGCAGGGTGCGGCCCTGGCGCTCGCGGTGCCGCCGCAGGATCGCGCCGACCAGCACGCGCAGGGGCGGCTCCGGCCGGGCGGGATCGGCGGCCTGGGCGGGACGGGCGGTGCGGGTGGACCGGGCGGGACGGGCGGTGCGGGCGGGGCGCGCGGGCGGCGCGACGGGGGACTGCGGCTGCGACGGCGACATGAGACCTCCTCGGCTCCCGTCACGCTATCCCCGCACCCCCGGGCGCCACCCGCACCGGCGTTCTGCCCTGAGCAGACGCTTGACTTCGAGCGCGCTCCAAGGGGCATCGTCGGCCGTGCCGCGCGGGCCCCGGGCGGCGATCCCACCGCCGTCGGAGGAGCAGCCATGCGTCTCGGTGCCCATCTCATGCGGTTCGACCCGGTCGAGCCCGCCCGCCTGCGTCAGGAGCTCGCCGACACCGCGGAGGCCGCGGAGGAGGCGGGCCTGTCCTGGCTGTCCGTGATGGACCACTTCTTCCAGATGGAGCCCGCGGGCTTCCCGGCGAGCGACCCGATGCTCGAGGCGTACACGACCCTCGGGTTCCTGGCGGCGCGGACCGAGACGGTGCAGCTCGGTGCGCTCGTCACCGGCGTCACGTACCGGCACCCGGGCCTCCTGGCCAAGATCGTCGCGACGCTCGACGTGCTGTCGGCCGGGCGCGCGACGCTCGGCATCGGCGCCGCCTGGTACGAGAAGGAGCACCGGGCGCTCGGGGTGCCGTACCCGGCGCTGGCGGAGCGGTTCGAGCGGCTGGAGGAGACCCTGCAGATCTGCCGGCAGATGTGGACGCCCGGCGCCGACGGGCCCTTCGACGGCGTGCACTACCAGCTCGCCGAGACGCTGTGCTCGCCGCTGCCGCTCAGCCGTCCCGGTCGCGGGCCGGAGATCCTGGTCGGCGGGTCCGGCGAGCGCAAGACGCTGCGGCTGGTGGCGCAGTACGGGGACGCGTGCAACCTGTTCGAGACCACGCCCGACGAGGTCGCGCACAAGCTGGACGTGCTGCGCGGCCACTGCGACACGGTCGGGCGCGACTACGCCGACATCCGGGTGACCCTGCTCATGGCCGGCGACCAGCTGCTGACGGGCGACGTCGACGGGTTCGTCGAGGCCGCGCGGCCGTACGCCGAGCTCGGTGTGGAGTCCGTGATCCTGCGCCCGCCGGCCACGCCCTCGGCCGCCTGGGTCCGGGACCACGTCGCCCCCGTCGTGCCGAGGATCGCCGAGCTCGGGACGCGCTGAACCCGCCCGACGTGCCGCATCGGCCCGTGGCACCCACGATGGGCAGATGCGGGGGCGTGCGCGGGACGGCTGGTGGGGCGTGGTGATCGACGCCCCGGACCCGACGGCGCTCGCGGAGTTCTACGCCGCGGTGCTCGGCTGGCAGGTGGTCGGCGACGACCCGGACCACGCGGTCGTCGCCGCCCCGTCGGGCGTCGCGTACCTGGCCGTGCAGCGCAACCCCGGCTACGTCCCGCCGGTGTGGCCCGCCGAGGCGGGGGCGCCGCAGATGATGCTGCACCTGGACGTCGAGGTCGAGCAGCTGGACGAGGCCGTCGCGGACGCCGTCCGGCTCGGGGCGCGGCTGGCCGAGCACCAGCCGCAGGCCTCGCTGCGCGTGCTCGTCGACCCCGTGGGGCACCCGTTCTGCCTGTACCGCGACGGCTGACCCGCGCGGCGGCCGGCGCGCGGCGGGGTCAGGACGGGTCGACCGCCGCGAGCAGCTCCCGGAGCATCGCGTCGATCTCGCGCCGGCGCTGGGGTGGGATCGACGCGAGCAGGCGCTGCTCGGCCGCGAGCCCGGCCGCGACCGCCTCGTCCACCACGTCGGTGCCGCGGTCGGTGAGCGTGATGCGCAGCGCCCGCCGGTCGACCGGGTCCGGGCTGCGGCGCACGAGCCCGGCGCGCTCCAGCCGGTCGAGGCGCTGCGTCATGCCGCCGGACGTCAGCATGAGCGTCGCGGACAGCGCCGAGGGGGAGAGCGACCCCTCCGGGCCGGAGCGGCGCAGCGTCGCCAGCACGTCGAAGTCCGCGCGGGTCAGGTGGGAGCGCGCGTACGCCGCCGCCGTCGCGTCACCGCCCGCGCGGGCCAGCCGGAAGATCCGCCCGAAGATGCCCATCGCCTCGGTGTCGAGGTCGGGGCGCTCGCGCGCCCACTGCTCGAGGATCCGGTCCACGCCGTCGCTGTCGCCCACGCGCCCATCGTGCCACGAACCCTCTTGACGGTCGCTTGCTTGCGAGTATCTTAGGCGCTAAGCAATCACTGCGGGGAGATGAGCGACATGGACGGTGCGCGCGGGACGACCACCGGACCCGGGACGACCACCGGACCCGGGTCGACCAGCCTGCCCGGGACGGCGCCTGCCGGCGGCGCGGCGGCGGGCAGCGGACCTGCGGCAACGGCGGACGGGCGCGCCGGCCTGCTCCTCACGCTGACCACGGCGGTGGCGCCGGCGGTGTGGGGCACGACGTACCTCGTCACCACGGAGCTGCTGCCCGAGGGACGGCCGCTGCTCGCGGGGGCGCTGCGCGCGCTGCCGGCCGGGCTGCTGCTCCTGCTGCTCACGCGGCGCCTGCCGTCCGGCGGGTGGTGGTGGCGCGCGGCGGTGCTGGGTGCGCTGAACATCGGCCTGTTCTTCGCGCTGCTGTTCGTGGCGGCCTACCGGCTGCCGGGCGGGGTGGCGGCGACGCTCGGCGCGGTGCAGCCGCTGCTCGTGGCGGGGCTGGGGTCGCTGCTGCTCGGGCAGCGGGTCCGTGCGGGGACGGTGGTGGCGGGGATCGCGGGCGTCGCCGGTGTCGCGCTGCTCGTGCTGCGGGCGACGGCGCAGCTGGACGTGGTCGGGGTCGTCGCCGCGCTCGGCGGCGCGGCGGCGATGGCCCTCGGCGTGGTGCTGACCGCGCGCTGGGGGCGGCCCGTGCCGCTGCTCGCGTTCACGGGCTGGCAGCTCACGGCGGGCGGGCTGCTGCTCGTGCCCGTCGTGCTCCTGGCCGAGGGGGTGCCGCGCGAGCTGGACGGCGCGGCGCTGGGCGGGATGGTCTACCTCGGGCTGGTCGGGACCGCGCTGGCGTACGTGCTGTGGTTCCGCGGGGTGCAGCGGCTGCCGGCGGCCCGCGTGTCGTTCCTGGGGCTGCTCAGCCCGGTGGTCGCCGCTGCCCTCGGCTGGCTCGTGCTCGGGCAGGCGCTGAACGGGTGGCAGCTCGCCGGAGCCGGCCTGGCCCTCGCCGCGCTGGTCCTGGCGCAGCGGTCCGGGTCCCCGAGGTCCGGTGCGCTGCAGTCCGGCGCGCCGGGTGCCGGGGGACGACGCGCGGAGCGCTGACGCGTACTGTCAGCGCGGTGAGGTCACCCTGGTTCCGACGCGTCACCGAGGGCACCGAGTGCGGCGCGCTCGCACGGGAGACGGACTGGGCGGCGACCCCGATCGGCCCGCCCAGCACCTGGCCGCCCGCGCTGCGGGTCGTCGTCGAGCTGTGCTTCACCACGCGCTTCCCGGTCCTCGTCACGTGGGGCCCGGACCTCACGATGATCTACAACGACGGCTACCGGGACATGCTCGGCTCCGACAAGCACCCCGGTGCGATGGGCGCCGCGTTCGCCGAGGTGTGGAAGGAGATCTGGGACGACCTCGCACCGTCGGTCGACCGGGTCCTGCAGGACGGCGAGCCGACGTGGTCCGTGGACCAGCACCTGGTGATGAACCGGTCCGGGTACGACGAGGACACGTACTTCACCTACTCGTACTCCCCGCTGCGCGACTCCTCCGACGTGGTCCGCGGCCTCCTGGACATCGCGACGGAGACGACCGAGCAGGTCGTGGAGCGCCGGCGGATGCGGCTGCTCGGCGACCTGTCGGTCCGCCTGACGGCTGCCCACGGCGACGTCCAGGCGCTCGCCGCCGAGACCATGGACCTGATGCGGGACGCTCCCGACGTGGTGGCGGCCGAGCTGCACCTGGTCGACGGGGACGGCGCGCTCGCCCTGACCGGGACCACGGGGTCGGCGGGCGTGCCGGCCGTGCCCGCGGACGTGCTCGCGCGGGTGGCGCGGACCGCGACGGCGGAGGACCGCGGCCGCGCCCTCGTCGTGCCGCTGCTCGCGACGGGCGACCCGGCGGCGAGCGGCGTGCTCGTGCTGGCGGCGGGCAGCCGTCGCCCGTGGGACGACGCCTACCGGGCGTTCTTCGGCCTCGTCGCCTCCGCGGTGGGTGCGGCGGTGAGCGGCACGCTGCGCCACCTCGAGGAGGTCGACGAGCTGCGGCACGTCAGCGACACGCTGCAGGCGGCGATCGTCCCGGGCGGGTCCGTGCTGCCGGGCGTCGTCGCGCGGTACGTCCCGGCGGTGGGCGACCTGGCGGTGGGCGGCGACTGGTACGACGTGCTCGAGCTCGCCCCCGGCACCCGGGCGCTCGTGGTCGGGGACTGCGTGGGGCACGGGCTCGACGCGGCCGCGCGGATGGGCCAGCTGCGCGCCGCGGCCCGCTCGCTGCTGCTCGACGGCCGAGGCCCGGGGGCGGTGCTGGACGGTCTCGACCGGTTCGCCCGGACCCTGCCCGGCGCGGAGTGCACGACGGTGTTCTGCGGGATCGTCGACGAGGTCCAGCACACCCTCACGTACTCGCTGGCGGGGCACCTGCCGCCGGTCCTGCAGCACGCGGGCGCCGGCACGGTCCTGCTGCAGGAGGGCCGCGGGGCGGCGCTCGCGATCAGCGACAAGCCGCACCCCGAGGCGGTCGAGGCGCTGTCCGACGGCGACCTGCTGGTCGTCTGCACGGACGGGCTGGTCGAGCGCCGGACGGAGTCGCTGGCCGTCGCGCTCGAGCGGCTCGCCGCGGTGGTGGCCGGACAACCCCTGACGGCCCGCACCGCCGCGGTGGCGGACGACCTGCTGCGCACGCTCGTCCCGAACGGCGCCGACGACGACGTGGCGCTGGTCGTGTACCGGGCCGGCTCGGTCGAGGTGCCCGGCGCGTAGGTCTCAGCTCCCGTCGGCCCCGTCGACGAAGCCCCAGAACGCCGGCTTCGCCTGCAGGTCGTCGTCGAACAGCAGCGGCGCCTCGAACGGCCGGTCCTCCGGCCAGAACCGCAGCCAGGACCGCGCGTCGTACAGGCCCCAGACGCTGACGGACGCGAGGTCGCGCTGCGCGAACGCCGCCACCAGCGCGCGGTACTGCTCCTGCTGCTGCGCGAGGCGGTCCTGCGGGGTCGCGTCCAGCTGCTCGTCGCGGCCGGAGACGGCGACGTCGAGCTCGGTGACCGCCTGCCGGAGCCCGAGCGCGGCCACGGCGTCGAGCGTCGTGGCGACGTCGTCCACCGACGTGTCCAGCCCGACGTGCATCTGGTGCCCCACGCCGTCGACCGGCACGCCCTGCGCCTGCAGCTCCATGACCAGCTGCACGAGCGCGCGCCGCCGGTCGGGGGCGTCGGTGTCGTAGTCGTTGAGCAGGAGCGTCACGTCGGGGCCGAACGCCTCGCGCGCGATCCGGAACGCCTCGCCGACGTACTCCGGGCCGAGGACCTCGTACCAGCGGCTGCGGCGCAGCCCGTCGTCCTCCTGCGGGTCGAGCGCCTCGTTCACCACGTCCCACGAGGTGACGGGGCTCTGGTCGCCGTACCGCTCCTCGAGGTGGTCGGCCACCGCCTGCACGTGCGTCCGGAGCCGGTCGAGCAGCAGCGCGCGGTCCTCGTCGCTGTCCGTCAGCGGCCGGCCGTCGGCGGTCTCGAAGAACCAGTCGGGCGTCGAGCGGTGCCACACGAGCGTGTGCCCGTGCACCGTGAGGCCGTGCTCCGCCGCGAAGTCCAGCACCTCGTCCATCGGCGCGAAGTCGAACGTGCCCTCCTCGGGCTGCAGGGTCACCGGCTTCATCGCGTTCTCGGGGGTGACCTGGTCGAAGTGCCGCGCCAGCAGGTCGGCGGGCCGCCCGGTGAGGTCCTGCGGGCCCACGGCCACGCCCACGGGGAACGCGGCGACGTCGCGCAGCGCCGGGACGTCCGTCTGCACCTCGGGGGTCGGGCGCTGCACGGTGACGTCGTCGAGCCGCAGGTCGGCCAGCGACTCCGGCGTCTCGACGTACAGCCGCCAGGCGCCGCCGCCCTCGGGGACCTGCGCCGTGCCCGCGACCTGCACCCAGCCGTCGGACGTCGCGGTCGCGCGCCCGACGTGCACGTAGACCGGGTCCTCGTCGCCGCTGCGGCCCTCGAGCGTGAGCTGCACGTCGGCGTCCTCGGGCCGGTCGTCGCCGTCGTCGGCCAGGCGCACCCACGCGGAGATCGTGTGCGCCGCGCCGGGCGTGAGCGCACCGGAGACGTCGACGGCGGCGCCGTGCCACGGCTCCGTGCGACCGGTGACGAGCAGGCTGCCCGCACCGGCGTGCGTCACGTCCTGGGCGGTCGCGACCGCGACGCCCTCGCCGAGCGGCTCCCAGCCCTCGTCGTCCTCGTCGAACCCGCTGGACAGCACGGTGGTCACCTCGGCGGCGGGCGCGACGGACGCGGTCGGGGAGGCCTCGGGCGCGGGGGAGCGGTCGTCGCGGGACACCAGCACCACCACCAGGACCACCACGAGGACGAGGACGAGGGCTCCGGCCCCGATCAGGACGGCGGGTCGGCGCACGCGGCGGGTTCCTTCGCGGTGGGGGACGGGAGGCACCACGGTAGGCACGCGCGGCGCGCCCTGGCCAGCCGCCCCGGTGAGCGCCTGGTCACGGGCGTCCCTAGGCTGGCCGGGTGCGAGCCATGACGTGGAACGTGTGGTGGCGCTTCGGGGGCGCGTGGCGGGAGCGGGAGCCCGCGATCCTGCGCGTGCTCGAGGAGGCCCGGCCGGACGTCCTCGCGCTGGTGGAGACGTGGCGCGACGCCGACGGGACGCAGGCGGACCGGGTGGCCGAGCACCTGGGCCTGCCGGCGGCGGTGTTCGTGCCGACCGGCCTGCCGCCCGAGCCCGACCCGCCGGAGCACCCGGACCAGGCCGGCGTCGAGATGGGGATCGCGCTGGTATCCCGGTGGCCCCCGACCGCGACCCGCACGGTGCCGCTGCCCGGTGCGCAGCGGGGCGGTCCGCCCGCGCACGCCCTGCTCGCGACGCTCGACCACCCCGCCGGCCCGCTGCACGTGGTCGTGGCGACGATGGAGTGGCAGCCGCAGTACGACGAGGACCGGATGGCGCAGGCGTGGGCGCTGGCGGACCTCGCGATGGACGCGTCGCTGGACGGGGACCTGCCGGTGCTGCTGCTCGGGGACCTCAACGCCACTCCCGCGGGACCCCAGATGGCGGCGCTGACGCGGCAGCTCACGGACCTGTGGCCCGCCGGTGGCGGCGACCCGGCCGCCGTGACGCTCAGCTCCCGCGTGCCGCAGGCGCCGCTCGAGGCCACGGAGCTGATCGACCAGCGGATCGACCACGTGCTCGCACGCCCGGGGCGCCCCGGCGGCATCGTCCGGGCGACCGGCGCGCGGCTGGCCGGGTCGGCACCGGTGGGCGGCCTGTACCCGTCGGACCACTTCGCTGTGGTCGTCGACGTGGAGCTGACGCCGTGACGCGGCGGGTCGTCAGCGCGGTCGCGCTCGCCGTGGTCCTCGCCGTGGCCCTGGCCGGCTGCGCGCCGACGGACGACCCCGTCCCGTCCCCGGGCGTCGTCGCCGAGGCCCGGACCCCGGCCGCGCCCGGCGCCACGCCGACGACCGCGGAGATGCTCCCCGCCGAGCCCGTCGTCGCGCCCGGGGCGCCGTGGACGGACCACGACGCCGTCGCCCCCGACGCCTACGCGGCCGGGTACGCGGGCGCCGTCTCGGCGATCACGCCGGAGCTCGCCGCGCGGATGGCGCCGTCGTGGCGCGAGGGCTGCCCGGTGCCGCTCGCCGACCTGCGGTACGTGACCGTCACGCACCACGACTTCGCCGGCGGCACGGCGACCGGGGAGCTGGTGGTGCACGCGGACGTGGCCGACAGCGTGGTGGCCGTGTTCGGCGAGCTGTTCGCCCTGGGCTACCCGGTGCGGTCGATGCGCCTGGTCGACGACTTCGACGGCAGCGACGACGCCTCGATGGCGGCGGACAACACCTCCGCGTTCAACTGCCGGCCGATCAGCCGCGGCACCGGCTGGTCCGAGCACGCGTACGGCCGCGCGATCGACCTCAACCCGGTGGAGAACCCGTACGTCCGCGGGTCGCTCGTCCTGCCGCCCGAGGGCGCCCCGTACGCGTCCCGGCCGGACGAGCCCGGCGTCGTGCACGCGGGGGACGAGGTGGTCCGGGCGTTCGCCGCGCACGGCTGGCAGTGGGGCGGGGACTGGTCCTCGCCGGTCGACTACCAGCACTTCTCGACGACCGGGCGCTGACGCCCCGCCGGGGCGGGACCGACGGCCCAGCCGCACCGTCCCGCCGGGGGTGATCCTGGGGGCACGAGTCTCTCTCGGGAGGTCACGATGGACGACAGGGTGATCGTCGGTTACGACACGTCGACAGGCTCCGAGGCAGCGGTGCGCTGGGCGGCCGCGGAGGCCGCCGCGCGCGGCTGGTCGCTGGACGTGGTGCACGCCTGGGGCTTCGCCGGCCAGGAGGGCGGCGGGGCCGGGAGCTCCTGGCTCGGCCGGCAGGTGCAGGCCCAGGTGCAGGAGGTCGCGGACGAGGGCGCCCGCGTCGCGCGCGAGGCCGCCCCGGACGTGGACGCGCGCGGCGTGGTCGCGTACGGCGCGGCCGCCGTCCAGCTGGTCGAGCGCGCCGGGTCCGCCCGGCTGGTGGTGCTCGGGCGGCACGGCGCGGGGCGGTTCGGCGACGGGCTGCTCGGCTCCGTGACGTCCGGGGTCCTGCACCACGCGCCGTGCCCGGTCGTGGTCGTGCCGCAGGAGTCGCACGCCCGCGAGTCCGGCGACCCGGTGGTGGTCGGCTTCGACGGGTCCCCCGGGGCGTACGGCGCGCTGGAGGAGGCCTGCGAGCAGGCGCGGCTGCACGGCACGGACGTGTCCGTCGTGACCGCGTGGAGCGCCACGGGCGAGACGTCCAGCGTGTCGTACTGGGTGCTGGCGTACCCGAACCGGTCGCCCGGCGAGGTCGCCCAGGAGGAGGCGGAGCGGGTGCTGGACCGGGCACGCTCGTGGTCCGCGTCCCGGCACGACGTCGCCGTCTCGTGCGACGTGGCCGAGGGCCGCGCGGCCGAGGTGCTCGCGCGCCGGTCCCGGCACGCCAGCCTCGTGGTGGTCGGCACGCGCGGGCGCAGCGGGTTCACCAGCCTCGTGCTCGGGTCCACCAGCCGCGCGGTGGTGCAGCGGGCGCACTGCCCGGTGCTGGTGACGCGGCCGGCGCGGGCGGTGCCGGAGTCCCCGGCCCCCTGAGGTCAGAGCTCGCGGATCACCCGGGCGGGGTTGCCGGCGACGACGACGCGCGGCGGGACGTCCTTCGTGACGACCGACCCGGCGCCGACGATGCTGTCCGACCCGATGGTCACGCCGGGGAGCACGACCGCGCTGCCGCCGATCCAGACGTTGTCCCCGACGGCGATCGGTGCGACGCGCTCGTAGCCCGCGCGCCGGTCCTCCGGGTCGAGCGGGTGGTTCGGGGTGTAGAACCGCACGCCCGGGCCGATGAGCACGTCCTCGCCGATGGTGATGCGCCCGCCGCCCAGGGCCAGGAAGTCGGTGTTGACGAACGACCCGCGCCCGATCGACAGGTGCTGCCCGTACTCGACGTAGAACGGCGGGCGGAAGTCGACGCCCTCGCCGACGGCCCCGAGGATCTCCCGGAACAGGGCCAGGCCCTCGGCGGGGTCGGCGCGGTACACCTCGGTCAGGCGCCGGCAGGCCTCGTGGTTGGCCGCGGTGATGTCGGCGAGCTCGGCGCTGAGCCGGTAGCGGTACCAGTCGCCGGCGACCATCTTGTCGTACTCGCTGCGGTCCGGGTCGGGCGTCGGTCGGGTCTGCGGGGCGGTGGTGGTCACGGTCGCCCAGCCTAGGGGCGGGCGGGTGCCGCGGTGCTGGCCCGGACGACGAGCCGGGTCGGCACGACGATGCGGGTGTCGGTGAGCGTCTCGCCGCCGCGGATCTGCCGCATCAGCAGGTCGACCAGCTGGTTGCCGATCAGGTGGAAGTCCTGCTGGACCGTGGTGAGCGGGGGCCACAGGAACTCGGTGAGCGGGATGTCGTCGAAGCCGACCACAGAGATGTCCTCCGGGACCCGCCGCCCGTGCTCGTACAAGGCGCGCACCAGGCCCGCCGCCATCTCGTCGTTGGCGCAGAAGACCGCCGTGACGTCCGGGTCCTGCGCCAGGGCGCGGCCCTGCTCGTAGCCGGAGCGCGCCGACCAGTCGCCGCGCAGCACGGGCGGGACGGCCCGGCCGGAGCCGACGAGGTGCTCGCGCCAGGTGTCGACGCGGATCTCGGCCGGCGCGGAGTCCACCGGCCCGGCGAGGTGGTGCACGGTGCGGTGCCCGAGGTCGAGCAGGTGCTGCACGGCGACGTGCGTGCCGGTGACCTGGTCGGCCGCGACGGCGGGGTGGTGGCCCACGAACCGCGAGTCGGAGACGACCACGGGCATGCGCGGCGGCAGCGCGAGGCTCGCGGGCGTCGCCGTCTCCGCGCGGATGATGACGAGGCCGTCGATCGACTGGTGCGACAGCCGGGCCGCGGCCTCGGTGACGTCGTCGGACGAGGGGCTCTGCACGTCGACCAGGCTGACGGTGTAGCCCTGCGCGCGGGCCGCCTCGACGACGGCCTCGACGGTGCGCGACTCGCCGGTGCGGGCCAGGCGGTGCGCGATCACGCCGATGGTCCCGAAGCTGCCGTACCGCAGGGCGCGCGCGGCGTGGTTGGGGGAGTAGCCGAGCTCGTCCATGGCGGCGAGCACGCGCTCCCGCGTCTCGGGCCGCACGTTGTCCGCGCCGGTCGAGACCCGCGAGACCGTCTGCGACGACACCCCGGCGAGCTGCGCGACGTCCGCGATGGAGGGCCCGGATCTGCCGCGGGGGGCCGGGACGAGGTCGGGCGTCATGCGGCGATGATAGCGGCAGTGGTGACGTCACCATGCGGGACCCCCGGGACGTCGTGCCGCGGTCGCGGCCGGTCGGCGCGCTGTCGCCCTCCTCGATCGCCGGTCCGACCCGATGCCGCGCGAATACGCCGATGGTGACGTCGCCATCATCACCCGGCGACGCGCCGGCTCGCGGTTGACACCATTCCCGACCGCGTGGCAGCGTGTGCCCGCACCCGAACATGTTGACGTCAACATCGGGTCCGACCCCCGAAGGAGTGGCTCGCAGTGACGCAGAACGTCCCCGTGCCCGTGGCAGCGACCGGGCTGGCCGCCGGCCCGCGTCTGCGCCGGCGCACCCGCCGTGGCCGGTGGACCGGCTGGGGCTTCGTCGGCCCGTTCATGGCCGTCTTCGCCCTCGTGTTCCTGGCGCCCATCGCGTACTCGATCTACCTGAGCCTGTTCCGCAAGCAGCTCGTGGGCGGCAACTCGTTCGTCGGGGTCGAGAACTACCAGCGGGCCTTCTCGGACCCGCAGTTCTGGTCCGCCGTCGGCCGGGTCGGCGCGTTCCTGGTCGTGCAGGTGCCGATCATGCTCGGGCTCGCCCTGCTCGTGGCGCTGGCCCTGGACAGCGGCCGCCTGTACGGCAAGAGCTTCTTCCGCATCTCGATCTTCCTGCCGTACGCCGTGCCCGCCGTCGTCGCCGCGCTCATGTGGGGCTTCATGTACGGCACGCGCTTCGGCCTGGTCGGCAACATCAACGACGCGTTCGGGGTCTCGCTGCCGAACCCGCTGGCGCCCGACCTCGTGCTCGCCTCGATCGGCAACATCGTGACCTGGAGCTTCGTCGGCTACAACATGCTGATCTTCTACTCCTCGCTGCGCACCGTGCCGACGTCGCTCTACGAGGCGGCCGAGCTCGACGGCGCGGGGCAGTGGCGGATCATCCGGTCCATCAAGATCCCCGCGATCCGCGGCGGGCTGGTCATCGCGACGATCTTCTCGATCATCGGCAGCTTCCAGCTCTTCAACGAGCCGAGCATCCTGCAGAGCCTCGCGCCGAACGCGATCACCACGTACTTCACCCCGAACCTGTACGCCTACTCGCTGTCCTTCTCGGGCCAGCAGTACAACTACTCCGCGACGGTCGCGATCATCATGGGCGTCATCACGATGATCGTCGCCTACGTCGTCCAGCTGCGCGGCATGCGCAAGGAGGCGTGACGACATGACGACCACCACCGCCACCACCGGGGCCGCCGCGGCCCGCCCGGAGCGCCGCGCCGCCGGCCGCCCGCGCCTGCGCACCACCCGCAGGGGCTACAGCTCCGACCGTCCCCGCCGCAGCGTGCTGCTGACCGTGCTGACCGCGATCATCGGCGTCTACGCGCTGATCCCGCTCGCGTGGCTGTTCATCAACGCGACCAAGACGCAGTCGGACCTGTTCGACTCCTTCGGCCTGTGGTTCAGCGGCGACTTCGCGCTGTTCTCGAACATCGCCGACACGCTCACGTACGACGACGGGATCTTCGTCCGCTGGCTCGGCAACACGCTGCTGTACGTCGTGGTCGGCGCCGGCGGGGCCACCGCCCTGGCCGTGCTCGGCGGTTACGGCCTCGCGAAGTTCTCGTTCCCCGGCAAGAAGGCCGTGTTCGCGATCGTCATCGGCGCCGTCGCGGTGCCGGGCACCGCGCTCGCGGTCCCGACGTTCCTCATGTTCAGCCAGATGGGCCTCACCAACACCCCGTGGTCGGTGATCATCCCGTCGCTGATCTCCCCGTTCGGCCTGTACCTGATGTGGACGTTCGCGGCCGACGCGATCCCCACGGAGCTGCTCGAGGCCGCCCGCATGGACGGGGCGGGGGAGCTGCGGACGTTCGGCCGGATCTGCCTGCCGCTGCTCGGGCCCGGCATCGTCACCGTGCTGCTCTTCACGATGGTCGCGACGTGGAACAACTACTTCCTGCCGCTGATCATGCTGAAGAACCCCGACTGGTACCCGCTGACGCTCGGCCTGAACGCATGGAACGCGCAGGCGGCGACCGCGGGCGGCGAGGCGATCTTCAACCTCGTGCTGACCGGCGCGCTGCTCACGATCATCCCGCTGATCGTCGCGTTCCTGCTGCTCCAGCGCTTCTGGCAGTCCGGCCTCGCCGCCGGCTCCGTCAAGGAGTGACCGACCCCGTTCCCGTCCCGTTCTGACAACGAAGTGAGAGGACCCCGCATGACCACCACCCGCACCCTCTGGCGCGGCGTCGCCGCCGCCGGCGTGCTGACCCTGGCGCTCACCGCCTGCTCGTCCGGCGGATCCGACGACTCCGGCTCCGGCGACGCCGCGGCCGGCGGCGAGCTGACCGTCTGGGCCTGGGACAACACGGTCGAGCCGATCGCCGAGGCGTACATGGAGGACAACCCGGACGTCACGATCGAGGTCGTGAACGCCGGGACCAACACCGACGAGTACACGGCCCTGCAGAACGCGGTGGCCGCCGGCTCCGGCGTCCCGGACCTCGCGCAGATCGAGTACTACGCCGTGCCGCAGTTCGCGATCGGCGAGTCGCTGGCCGACCTGTCCGACCTCGGCGCGTCCGACCTGGAGGGCACCTACAGCCCCGGCCCGTGGAACGCGGTCCAGCAGGGCGAGGGCATCTACGGCCTGCCCATGGACTCCGGCCCGATGGCGCTGTTCTACAACACCACCGTGTTCGAGAAGTACGGCGTGCAGGTCCCCACCACCTGGGACGAGTACCTCGCCGCCGCGCGCGCCCTGCACGCCGCGGACCCGAACGTCTACATCACCAACGACACCGGCGACGCGGGCTTCGCGACGTCGATGATCTGGCAGGCCGGCGGCCAGCCGTACCAGGTCGACGGCACCGACGTGACGGTCGACTTCTCGGACGAGGGCTCGCAGAAGTTCGCGGACCTGTGGCAGCAGCTGCTCGACGAGGACCTGGTCGCCCCGACCTCGTCCTGGAGCGACGAGTGGTACCAGGGCCTCGGCAACGGCACCATCGCCACGCTGGCCATCGGCGCCTGGATGCCGGGCAACCTCGAGGCGAGCGTCCAGCAGTCCGCCGGCCAGTGGCGGGTCGCCCCGCTGCCCCAGTGGGAGGCCGGCGCGACCGCGTCGTCCGAGAACGGCGGCAGCGCGATGTCCGTCATGGAGGCGTCGCCGAACAAGGAGCTCGCGTACGACTTCCTGTCCTACCTGTCGAACGGTGACGGCACCCAGATCCGCATCGACGCCGGCGGCTTCCCCGCGACGACGGCCGACCTGGAGTCCGACGAGTTCCTGAACAAGGAGTCGGAGTACTTCGGCGGCCAGAAGATCAACGAGGTCCTGTCGCAGTCCGCGGCGGACGTCGTCGAGGGCTGGCAGTACCTGCCCTACCAGGTCTACGCCAACAGCATCTTCAACGACACCGTCGGCCAGGCGTACGTCGGCGGCACCACGCTGACCGAGGGCCTCGCGGACTGGCAGGACCAGTCCATCGCCTACGGCAACGAGCAGGGCTTCACCGCCGAGTGACGCCCGCGGCCGGCGGCGGGCCACCCCCGCCGCCGGCCGTGCACCACCCGCCGGCCCGCGCCACCTGCGCGGGACGACCACCCCTGACCTGCGGAGATGCCCCAGCCATGCCGACGTTCGAGATCGGTGACCGCGACTTCCTCCTGGACGGCCGCCCGTACCAGGTGATCTCCGGCGCCCTGCACTACTTCCGCGTCCACCCCGACCAGTGGGCGGACCGGATCCGCAAGGCGCGGCTGATGGGCCTCAACACCATCGAGACGTACGTCGCCTGGAACTTCCACGCCCCCGAGCGCGGCGTGTTCGACCTGACCGGGCACCGCGACCTGGGCCGGTTCCTCGACCTCGTGGCCGCCGAGGGCCTGCACGCGATCGTGCGCCCCGGCCCGTACATCTGCGCGGAGTGGGACGGCGGCGGCCTGCCGGGTTGGCTGCTGGCCGACCCCGACGTGGGTGTGCGCCGCCACGAGCCGCACTACCTCGCGGCGATCGAGCAGTACTACGACCAGCTGCTCCCGCTGGTCGCGGAGCGGCAGGTCACGCGCGGCGGCACCGTCATCGCGGTCCAGGTCGAGAACGAGTACGGCGCCTACGGCGACGACCAGGACTACCTGCGCGCGCTGATCGCCATGGTGCGCGACCGCGGCATCGAGGTCCCGCTGCTCAGCTGCGACCAGGCCGACCACGCCATGCAGTCCCGCGGCAGCGTGCCCGAGCTGCACCGCACCGTGACGTTCGGGTCGCGGGCGGTCGAGCGGCTCGGCCTGCTGCGCGAGCACCAGCCGACCGGCCCGCTCATGTGCATGGAGTTCTGGAACGGCTGGTTCGACTCGTGGGGCCAGCACCACCACGTCGCCCCGCCGGAGACGAACGCCCAGGACCTCGACGACCTGCTGGCCATGGGCGCGTCGGTCAACCTGTACATGTTCCACGGCGGCACGAACTTCGGCTTCACCAACGGTGCGAACGACAAGGGCACGTACCTGCCCATCACGACGTCGTACGACTACGACGCCCCGCTGGCCGAGGACGGCACCCCCACCGCGAAGTACCACGCCATGCGCGAGGTGATCGCCCGGTACGCGCCCGTCCCGGACGAGCTGCCGGCCGAGCGCGCCGCCGCCCCGGAGCTCACCGTCGACCTGGACCGCCGGGTGCCGCTGGCCGAAGCCGTGGCGCTGCTCGGGGAGCCCAAGGCCTGGGACCACCTGCCCACCACGGACGAGCTCGGCAGCTGGACCGGGTTCACGCTGTACCGGACGCAGGTCACCGCCGAGGACCGCACGCTGACGGTCGGCGAGGTGCGCGACCGGGCCGTCGTGGCCCTCGACGGCGAGCCCGTCGGCGTGCTCAGCCGCACCGAGCACAGCCGGACGGTCCCGCTGCCGGCCCGCGCCGGGGAGCTGACCCTGCTGGTCGAGGACCAGGGGCGCGTCAACTACGGCCCGCGCATCGGCGAGGCGAAGGGGCTCGTGGGCGGCGCCCGCACCGCGACCCGCGAGGTCACTGACTGGGAGACCGTCCCGCTGCGGCTCGACGGGGTGGACCCGGCGCTCGCCGAGCGGCTCGCCGCCGCTCCGGTGACCGACGCCGGCGTGCCCGTGGCCGGCCCGGCCTTCCTGCGCGGCACGTTCGCCACGGTCCCCGGGGCCGACCACTTCCTGCGCACCGACGGCTGGGGCAAGGGCCTGGTCTGGGTGAACGGGTTCCTGCTCGGGCGGTACTGGAGCGCGGGCCCGACCGGCACGCTGTACGTGCCCGGGCCGCTGCTGCGGGCCGAGGGCAACGAGCTCGTGGTCCTCGAGCTGCACGGTGCCGCCGGCGCCCGCGTCGAGCTCGTCGCCGGGCCCGACCTCGGCTCCTCGGAGGTCTGAGACTCACCCGCTCGCCGCGGTAGACCACCCGGTCACAGCCTCAGAAGCGGTCCCGCCGCGCCGATGACACCTACATGGTGCCCCGCCCGCCGGCCGGGCACGTGTCGTGAGCGAGGACGGGTCGGGACGTGGACGCCGCAGGGCCGCAGGAGGGGTGGCGGGACGCCGCCGAGGGCGCGCGCCTGCTGAGCGGCGCCCTGGCGGCGCTGACCCGCGACGGCGGCCTGCCGCTCGACGCCGCCCCCCGGCCGCCCGCCTCGGCCGCGGAGGGCGCCGGCCGGGTCCCCGAGCTCCCGCGCCGCCAGCCGGGCGGCTCGGCGGTGACCGAGGACGTCGCGGCGGTCGCCGCCCGGCAGGCCGAGCAGATCCGCCAGCTGCAGAGCCTCATCGAGGCGGCACCGGTCGGCATCGGCCTCGTGTCCCTGGACGGCCGCACCCCGCTCACCAACGACACCCTGCGCCGCCTCCTCGGGTACTCCACCGAGGAGTTCGCGTCGATGCCGTTCTCCGAGTACACCGCCCCGGAGGACCAGGCGGAGAACGAGCGGCTGTTCCAGGCCATGGTCGCCGGCGAGTTCGACCGGTTCGCGATGGAGAAGCGGTTCATCCGGCGGGACGGCTCGATCCTGTGGGTCGACCTCACCGTCTCCCTCGTCCGCGACGACGACGGCCGGCCGGAGTACGCGATCGGCATGACGCAGGACATCACCGAGCGCAAGCGGCTCGCGGACGAGCTGCGCGCCGCCGAGCTGCACTACCGGCTGCTCGTCGAGCACGTGCCGGCCGTGGTCTACATCGCCGAGCCGGGGCCGGACGGCCGGTTCGTGTACGTGAGCCCCCGCCTGGAGTGGATGCTCGGGTACACCCCCGAGGAGTGGCTCGCCGACCCCACGCTCTGGTCGCGGAGCATCCACCCGTCCGACCGCACCGTCCGCAAGCACGAGGAGCTGCTGCGCGAGGAGCTCGCGGAGGGCGAGATGTTCCCCTCGACGACGTACCGGCTGCGGCACCGCGACGGGTACGACGTGTGGGTCCGCGACGACGCGGTGCTCCGCACCGACCGGGACGGCCGGCCGCGGCTGCACGGCGTGCTGCTGGACGTCACGCAGGAGAAGGCGCTCGAGGAGCGGCTCGCGCACATGGTCGACCACGACGCGCTCACCGGCCTGGTCAACCGCGCCCACTTCCACCGGCTCGTCGACGCCGCGCTGACCGAGGGACAGCTGGACGAGGGGCGCAGCGTCGCGGTGCTGTACGTCGACCTCGACGACTTCAAGGCGGTGAACGACGGGTTCGGGCACGCGGTGGGCGACCGGGTGCTGGTCGCCGTCGCCGACCGGCTGCGCGCGCTCGTGCCCAAGGGCAGCGCGGTCGCGCGGCTGGGCGGCGACGAGTTCGCGATCCTCGTGACGGGCCCGCCGGACGCGGGGACGGCAGCCCGGGCCGCGGCGTCGGCGCTCGGCGAGGTCGCCGTGGACGTGGCGGGGGAGAAGGCGCGGGTGCGCGCCAGCGTGGGGCTCGCGGTCGCCGACCGGTTCCACACCACCGAGCTGCTGCTGCACGACGCCGACCAGGCGATGTACGAGGCGAAGCTCGGCGAGGCCGGGCACCGCGGGCGCCGGCCCGCGGACTGAGTCGCGACGGGCCGGCGCGCCCGGGGGGTGCGGGTGCGTGCGGGTCAGGCGGGGGCGCCGACCCGGGCCAGCATCCCGAGCACGACCGCGGCCGAGCGCTCGGCCGCGTCGTCCACGTGCGTGAGGAAGTCGTCCGCACCCGCGGGGCCGCACAGGTCGGAGATGCCGCGCACCGCCAGGAACGGCACGCCGTAGACGTGCGCGACCTGCGCCAGGGCGGTCGTCTCCATGTCCGTGGACAGCCCGCCGGGGAACTGCTCGCGCACCGGGCCGACCAGGCCCGCGTCGACGAACGCGTCGCTCGACAGCATCAGCCCGGTCCGGACGGTGAGGTCCCCGGCGTCCGCGCCGAGCGCCGCGCCGCGCAGGGACGGGTCGCCCCGGTAGGTCGCGGGCATGCCCGGCACCTGGCCGAGCGCGTAGCCGAACGCCCGCGCGTCGGCGTTCGTGTAGAGGTGCTCGGTCCCCACCACGACGTCGCCGACGTGCACGCCGGCCTGCACGCCGCCCGCGGAGCCCGCGCTGATCAGCGCCGCCGGGGCCTCGCCGCCGCGCGCCGCTGCGACCAGCACCAGCGCGGCCGAGGCGGCGGACGCGGCGTTGGCCAGGCCGATGCCGCCGCGGACCAGCAGGACCTGGCGTCCGGCGACCGTCAGGACGTGGTGCTCCGCGCCGCCGACCGTGCTCGGCTCACCGACGGCGTCGGCGCGCTCCAGGAACGGCGCCGCCTCGTCCGGCATCGCGACCTGGACGACGACGTCCACGCCCGCGAGGGCGCTCACGCGGTCACCGTGCTCCACTCGGCGCGGTGCGCGAGGAACTCCCGCGCCGCGCCCTGGGCACCCTCCAGCGTGTGGTTCGCGCCCCAGCCGCACTGCGTCTCGTTCGCGGCGGGCACCGCGTCGGCGCGGGTGATGTCCTCGAGGGTGTCCTGGACCAGGGTGTAGACGTCCTCGTCGGCCCACTCGCCCTGCAGGATCAGGTAGAAGCCCGTCTGGCAGCCCATCGGCGAGAAGTCGACGACCCGGTCGCTGTGGTTGCGGGAGTGCTCGGCGAACATGTGCTCCAGGGAGTGCACGACCGGCATCTCCAGGTGCGCCTTGTTCGGCTGGGCGAACCGGATGTCGAACTTGCTGATGACGTCGCCCGCCGGCAGCACCTTCTTGTCGGCCAGCCGGATGTACGGGGCGACGACGGTGCGGTGGTCGAGGTTGAACGACTCGACGTTCATGCGGGGCTGGTTCACGGGGCTCCTCGTGGCACTGGGTGCGGACGCGACCCATTGTGCAGCGGCCCGGTGGCGCGCGGTATTCCGGCCGCCATGCGGGCCCGGGTGTCGGCGGTCTCAGGCGAACCGCACGGCCCGGGCGGGGCGGTGGCGGGTCCGGGGCGACGTGCTGCGGTCGGTGAGCTCCAGGAACCGGACGACGCGCCCGCGGTGCGGGGCCCACGGGGCCAGCACCTCCAGCACCTCCTCCTGCTCGACGCGCCTGCCCGCGATGGCGGTCCCCACCAGGCGTGGCAGGTGCAGGTCGCCGACGGACACGGCGTCCGCGTCGCCGAGCACCCGGCGCGTCGTCTCGGCGACGGTCCACACCCCGATGCCCGGGACGGTGTGCAGGCGCCGGCGGAGCTCGTCCGGGGTCAGCACCACCGCCTCCTGCAGCCGCCGGGCGACGGCCGTCGCGCGCAGCACGGTGGAGGCGCGCTGGTCGTCGACGCCCGCCCGGCGCCAGTCCCACACCGGGACCTCGCGCCACCCGACGGCGTCCGGCGGCACCCGCATCCCCGCCGGGGCCGGCCCGGGCGGGGTGCTCCCGTGGCGCAGCAGGAGCCAGCGCCAGGCGTGGTGCGCGTCGACGGTGACGACCCGCTGCTCCAGCACGGCCGGGACGAGGGCGCCGAGCACGTCGCCGGTCCGGGGCACCCGCAGCCCCCGCAGCCGGCGGTGCGCAGCGGCGAGACCCAGGTGCCCGGCGGGGTCGAACGTCCGGGGGTCGTCGCGGGCGCCCAGCAGGTCCGGCACCCCCGCGACCGCGCGCTCGGCGCCGGGGCCCCAGGCGGTCGCCGCGACGCCGCCCGCGGCGGGGCGCAGGAGCAGGGTGGCCGGGCCCGCCGGCGTCCGCAGGACGTGCCACACCGTGCCGTCCGGCAGCACGCGCAGCGTCGGGTCGCCGCCCCCGCGCCGGATCATCAGGAGCGTGAGCCGCACGTCCAGCGGCCCGTCGGGACGGTACGTGCTGGTCACCGGCGCGGCGCCGCCGGCGGCTGCGTCGGGGGGCAGGTCGGGCACCCCACCAGCATGACGCACCCCGCCGACACGCCGACCCGGCGTGCGGCGGGGTCGCACCCGCGTCAGCGCTTGAGGAAGTCCAGCAGCAGCTCGTTCACCTCGGCGCCGTGGGTCCAGAGCATCCCGTGCGGGGCGCCCTCGATCTCGGCGTACTCGGCCTGGGGGAGCGCCGCGTGGAACGGCCGGCCGGTGGCGTCGATCGGCAGGATGCGGTCGGCGGTGCCGTGCACGATCAGCGTCGGGACGTCGATCTTCGGCAGGTCGCCCCGGAAGTCGGTCAGCCACGTCGGCACGACCGCGCTGGACGCGAACCACGACGCGTTCGACGCGAGGTCCCAGGAGTGGCGCAGGGCCTCCTCGGAGAGCCGGCTGCCGAGGTTCTCGTCGGTGTTGTAGAAGTCGGCGTAGAAGCTCGTGAAGTACGCGTACCGGTCGGCGGTCACGGCGGCGAGGATCCCGTCGAAGACCTCCTGCGGGACGCCGGTCGGGTTGTCGTCGGTGTGCAGCAGGAACGGCTCGAGCGACGCGAGGAACACGGCCTTCGCGACCCGCTCGGACCCGTAGGTGCCGAGGTAGCGGCCGACCTCGCCGGTGCCCATCGAGAAGCCGACGAGCACGGCGTCGCGCAGGTCCAGCGTCTCGAGCACCGTCCGCAGGTCCGCGGCGAACGTGTCGTAGTCGTACCCGGTGGTCGGCTGGCTCGACTGCCCGAAGCCGCGGCGGTCGTACGTGATGACCCGGTAGCCGGCGTCGAGGAGCGCGGCGGACTGCTTCTCCCAGGAGTGCCCGTCCAGCGGGTAGCCGTGGATCAGGACGACGGGCTGCCCCGTGCCGTGGTCCTCGTAGTACAGGTCGATCGAGGTGCTGTTCTCGGTGCCCACGGTGATGTACGACATGGTCCGCCTTCTTCCTCCGATGGAGAACGACCGTTCTCCGCGATGTCGCCTACACTAGAGAACGAACGTTTTCCGCGCAAGCCCCTGGAGGTCGGACATGGTGCAGCAGCAGGCCGGGGGTCGTGCGGCGGCCGCGACCCCGGACGACGACGCCCTGCGCGCGCGGGTGCTCGACGCCGCCGACCGGCTGTACTACCGGCGGGGCATCCAGGCCGTCGGCATGGACGAGCTGCGCACGGAGGCCGGCGTCCCCCTCAAGCGCCTCTACCGGCTCTTCGGGTCCAAGGACGCGATCGTCGCCGAGGTGCTGCGCCGCCGGCACGCGATGTGGGAGCAGGGGCTGACCGCCGCGGTCGGCGCCGCCGGCACGCCCCGGGACCGGCTGCTCGCGATCTACGACTACCTGGCCGGGTGGTTCGACCAGGGCGACTTCAACGGCTGCATCTTCATCAACTCGTTCGGAGAGCTCGGCGGCTGCTCGCCCGAGGTGGCGGCGCTCGCCCGGGACCACAAGGCGGGCTTCCAGTCGTTCGTCGCGGACCTCGTCGCGGCGGCGGGCGGGCCCCCGGTGCTGGCGGCGCAGCTCGCCATCCTCGCGGAGGGCGCCCAGACCACCGCGGCGATCTCCGGCTCGGCGGACGCGGCCGCCCAGGCCCGTGCCGCCGCGGAGACGCTCATCGGAGCGGCGGGCGTCCCGGCCGGCTGACCGCGGTCCTCACGCGGCGCGGGTGCCCGTGACCTCCTGCAGCCAGTCGAACACCGCGTCGAGGTAGGCCGCCCGCGGCTCGTCGGCCGACAGGGCCAGGTCGTGGATGCCGCCCGGGACGGTCACGAGCGTCACGTCGTCCCCGAGCCGCGGCGCGCGGGCCCAGATCTGCGTGACGTCGAGCACCGTGTCCTGCGCGTCCAGCAGCGGGTTCTCCCGGGAGTTCAGGCCGGACTCCGCGGCCGTGCACACCAGCACCGGCGCGTCGATCCGCAGGCCCCGGGCGAGCCGGGCCTGTCCCCGGCGCACCGCCCGCAGCCAGCCCGCGCGCACGGGGAAGCCCTCGGACGGCTTCATCGCGAGGTCGTAGTCCCAGCGGCCGCCGTGGTCGACGTGCAGGTGCCAGGAGTACGCGGACGGCCCGTCGGCGAGCACCCGCATCCGGTCGACCGGGCCGAGGCCGTCCAGCACCCACGTCGACACGACGCGGTGGAACCAGCGGGCGTTCAGGTCGAACCAGGGGCTGTTCAGCACCAGCGCGTCGACGGCGTCCCGCCCGGCCGGGCTGTTCGCCCACAGGGCCGCCGTCAGCCCGCCGGTGGAGTGGGCGTGCACGGTGAGCCGGTCGTGGCCGAGCTCGTCGCGGACCAGGCGCGCGGCGAGGCCGAGGTCGACGCGGTACTCCGCGAGGTCGTCGACGTAGTGGGCGACCTGCCCCTCCCGCCAGGACCGTCCGCACCGCCGCAGGTCCAGCGCGTAGAACGTGTGGCCGCGGCGCTCCCACTCCTCGGCGAGGTGGGTCTGGAAGAAGTAGTCGTTGAACCCGTGCACGTGCAGCACCGCGGGTCCGCCGGGCTCCCGCGCGGGGTCCGGGGCGGGGCCGGGCGCGCGGCGGACGACGGTCGCGACGAGGTCCGGGTCGGTGGCCGACAGCGCCAGCGTCGTGCGCTCCCAGCCCGGGCCGAGCCCGTCGGGCTCCCACACCGTCATCCGGCGGCCCCGGGACGGGCCACCGGGGGCAGGGGGCGTGCGGCAGCCGGCAGCCGCAGCGGCAGCAGGGCGGCGAGCCCGATGGCGATGACCAGCACGAGACCCAGGATGCCCCACCGCTGCGACCCCGAGACGGCCACGAACGTCGAGAACGCGAGCGGCGCCAGGAAGCTCGCCGCCCGGCCGGTCGTCGCGTACAGGCCGAAGATCTGGCTCTCCCGCCCGGGCGGCGCCACCCGGGTGAGCAGCGACCGGCTGGCGGACTGCGCCGGGCCGACGAACACGCACAGCAGCAGGCCGCACACCCAGAAGGCCGGCCGCCCCGCGTCGGCGAGCACGAACGTCGCGACGCCCGCGACCACGAGGCCCGACAGGGCGGTGACGATCAGCGCCCGCGGGCCGACCCGGTCGTCGAGCAGGCCCGCCAGCAGGGTCGAGATGCCCGCGACGACGTTGGCGGCGATGGCGAACACCACCACCTCGCTCGCCGTGAACCCGAACGTGCCCGAGGCGATCACCGCGCCGAAGGTGAACACCCCCGCCAGTCCGTCCCGGTACACGGCGCTGGACAGCAGGAACAGCACGGTGCTGCGGGACGTCCGCCACAGGTCGCGCACGTCCGCGACGATCGTCCGGTACGCCTCGACGACCCCCGGTCGGCGCCCGGCGGTCCGCCCCGTGCCCCTGGGGGAGTCCGGCACGGCGAGCAGCACCGGCACCGCGAACACCCCGAACCACAGCGCCGACAGCAGCACCGCCACCCGGATGTTGAGCCCGTCCTCGCCGGTCACGCCGAACCACCCGACCGCGGGGTCGATGAACCCCACGAACAGCACCAGCAGCAGCACGATGCCGCCCAGGTACCCGGCGCCCCACCCGAGCCCGCTGACCCGCCCGAGCGTCGCGGGCGTCGCGACGCGGGGGAGCAGGGCGTTGTAGTGCACGGACGCCAGCTCGAACGTGAGGTTCCCCGCCGCGAGCAGGGCGATCCCGAGGAGCAGGTTCGCGGTGAGGGCGTCGGCGTCCGGCCGCACCAGGAACATCGCCGCGCACAGCGCCACCGTCACGGCGGACTGCACGGCGAGCCCGCGCCGCCGGCGACCGGATCCGTCGGCCCGCGTCCCGGCCAGCGGGGCGAGCACCGCGATCAGCACGCCGGCCGCCGTCAGCCCCCACCCCAGCCACGTGGAGTGCTCGGCGAGCGCCGCGTCGAGGGCGTCCCCGCCCTGCTCGACGACCGCCGGGTCGACGAACGCGTCGCTGGTCAGCCAGCGCGTGAACACGAACGTCGTGATGACCGCGTTGAACGCCGCCGAGCCCCAGTCCCACAGCGCCCAGGCGACCACCGGCCAGCGGCGCCGGGACGGCGTGCCGGCGGGAGCGACGGCCGCGGGCGGCACGGGGGCGGGCGGCGGGGCGGCGTCGGCGTGCACGGACCAGGCATACCGCGACCCGGCGTCCGGCGCGTGTCGGGAGCCTGAACACGCCGTGCGTGCGGTTGCCGTGCCGCCGGGCCGTGCCTAGGTTCCCGGCATGACCGGGACCGCGCGCATCGGCATCTCCGGGTGGCGGTACGCGCCCTGGCGCGGGGTCTTCTACCCGAAGGGCCTCGCGCAGCGACGGGAGCTGGAGCACGCGTCCCGGCACCTCGGCACGATCGAGATCAACGGCTCCTTCTACTCCCTGCAGCGCCCCGAGTCCTACCAGGCGTGGCGCGCGGAGGTCCCGCCCGGGTTCGTGTTCTCGGTCAAGGGCGGGCGGTTCGTCACGCACATGAAGAAGCTCGCGGACGTCGAGGTCCCGCTGGCGAACTTCTTCGCGTCCGGGGTGCTCGCGCTCGGGCCGACGCTCGGCCCGGTGCTGTGGCAGCTGCCGCCGAACCTCGGGTACGACCGCGACCGGCTCGCCCGGTTCTTCGACCTGCTGCCCCGGACGACGGCTGCCGCGGCGGCGCTCGCGGCGCGGCACGACGAGCGGCTCGACGACCGGGCCTGGACCACCACGGAGGAGGACCGGCCGCTGCACCACGTGCTGGAGGTCCGCCACGCCACCTTCGAGACCCCGGAGTTCCCGGCGCTGCTCCGCGAGCACGGCATCGGGCTGGTCGTCGCCGACACCGCCGGGAAGTGGCCGTACCTGGAGGACGTCACCTCCGACGTCGTCTACGTCCGGCTGCACGGCGACTCCGAGCTGTACGTCTCCGGCTACGACGACCCGGCGCTCGACCGGTGGGCCGACCGGGTGCGCGCCTGGACGTCCGGCGGCGAGCCGGAGGACGCCCGCCGGCTCGGACCGCCCGCGGCCCCGAGCCCGGGACGTGACGTGTACGTCTACTTCGACAACGACGTGAAGGTCCGCGCCCCGGTCGACGCGATGGGCCTGGCCCGCCGCCTGGGCGTGGGCCCGGCCCTCCCGGTCCCCTGACCCCGCTCCGGCCGGTCGTCGACCGGGCAGCAGATGCTGCCTCGCGGACGCCGGTGCCCGCGTCTACTGCCCGCTCGGCGGGTGCGCGCGGCCGCGGAGGCGGTCGATCTCCCGGCGCTCGCGCTTGGTCGGTCGGCCCGCGCCGCGGTCCCGCTGGGCCGCGACCGCGACGTGCTCGCGCGGCGGGGGCGGCGGCGTGCGGTCGATCAGGCACTCGGCGGCCGGCGCGGGCCCGACGCGGCGCTCGATGATCCGCGCGACCTCGACGATCCGCTCGGGCCCGTCGCCGCGCACCCGGACCTCGTCCCCGACCTTGACGCTGGTCGCGGGCTTGGCCCGGTCGCCGTTCACGCGGATGTGGCCGGCCCGGCAGGCGGCGGCCGCCGCGGCGCGTGTCTTCGTCAGCCGGACCGCCCACACCCACCGGTCGACGCGGGTGCTCGCGGGTCCCGCGGGCAGCGGCCGTGCGGCGGGCGTCGCGGCCGACGTCGTGGCGGGCGGCTCCGGTGCCGCGGGCTCGGTCACGGGGCTCAGGCCGCCGCGCGGGCGGCGCCGAGGATCTCCGCCGCGTCGTGCCCGCCCGGCTGCTCGCCCTCGGCGGCCGCGCGCTCCGCGAGCCGCAGCAGCGCGGCGTTTAGGGGCGTGGCGACGCCGTGCAGGCGGCCGAGCAGCACGATCTCGCCGTTGAGGTAGGCGGCCTCGATCGACCCGGCCCCGCGCACGAGGCTCTGCCAGGAGGACCCGCCGCGGCGCGTGACGCCCGGCAGGTCGACCAGCGTGAAGTCGCCGCGCACCCGAGACTCCTCCTCGGCCCGGGTCGGCTCGATCCCGGCGGCGGCGAGCACGTCGCGCGCCTCGGCGACCGTGGCCCGCAGGAGCTCCCGGGCGGCCGGCTCGCGCACCGGCCCGCACAGCGCCTCGACGGCGTTGCCGAGGTTGCTCAGCAGCTTGGCGTACTTCCACGCCATGACGTCCCGCACGACCGGCGCGCGGAACCCGGCGGCCTCCAGGTCGGCGCCCACGGCGGCGACGTCCGGGTCCGGCTCACCCGCCGGGAACGACCCCAGCGTGAGGATCCCAGTCACCGGGCTGCCGGCGGCGGACACGCGGCCGGGCTCGAGGAACGTCGCGGGCAGCCACACGCACATGCCGGCCACCCGCTCGAACCGCCGCAGCGCGGTCCGCTCGTTGTCGACGCCGTTCTGCGCGCACACCAGCAGCAGGTCCTCGCCCGCGGTGCGGCCCCCGGCGACCGGCCGGCCCGCCCACTGCGCCGTGGTGGCCGCGGTGTCCTGCCCCTTGACCGCGAGCACCAGCACGTCGTCCGGTCGCAGCTCGACGTCCTCCGGTCCCGCCGCGACGGGTGCGCGCACCACCCGGGCGCCGGCCGGGGTCGTCAGGTGCAGGCCCTCAGACCGCATCACCTCCAGGTGGGCGCCGCGCGCGACGAGCACGACCTCGCGCCCCGCCTCCGCCAGCAGCCCGCCGATGGTCCCGCCGACCGCGCCGGCGCCGATGATCACGTATCGCACGCAGCCACCGTGCCACATCCCGCGGCCCCCCGGTGGTTGCCGGAGGTGACGACCCCGGGCGCCGTCGTACGGTGGAGGCCATGACCACCCCCTCTCTCGTCGCCATCACCGGCGGCCACGTCGTCCCTGTCTCCTCCGCCCCCGTGGAGGGCGGCACCGTCCTGATCCGCGACGGCCGCATCGAGGCCGTCGGCGCCGACGTCGTCGTCCCCGAGGGCGCCACCGTGATCGACGCGACCGGCCGCTGGGTGCTGCCGGGCTTCGTCGAGGCGCACGGCCACGTGGGCATCCACGAGGAGGGCGAGGGCGTCGAGGGCAACGACACGAACGAGATGACCGGGCCGAACATGGCCGCCGTGCGGGCGGTCGACGCGATCAACATCGACGACGAGGGCTTCCGCGACGCGCTGTCCGGTGGCGTGACGTCGGTGGTCGTGAAGCCCGGCTCCGGCAACCCGATCGGCGGCCAGAGCGTCGCGATGAAGTCCTGGGGCGGCCGCACGATCGACGAGCAGGTCATCTCCGCGTCGGTGAGCGTGAAGTCCGCGCTCGGCGAGAACCCGAAGCGCGTGTACGGCGGCAAGAAGCAGACGCCGTCGACCCGGCTCGGCACCGCCCTGATCATCCGCGAGGCGTTCACCGCCGCCCAGCACTACCGCGCCGCCCGCGCCGCCGCCGAGACCAAGGGCGAGCCGTTCAAGACCGACCTGGGGCTGGAGACGCTCGCCCGGGTGCTGGACGGCGAGCTCTACTGGGACCAGCACACGCACCGGCACGACGACATCGCCACGGCGATCCGGCTGGCCGACGAGTTCGGGTACAAGCTGGTCATCAACCACGGGACCGAGGGGCACAAGGTCGCCGACGTGCTGGCCGAGCGCGACATCCCCGTGATCTTCGGCCCGATGTTCACCTCGCGCTCGAAGGTCGAGCTGCGGGACCGGGCGATCGCGAACCTCGCCGCCCTCGCGCGTGCCGGCGTGCGCGTCGCGATCACGACCGACCACCCGGTCGTCCCGATCAACTTCCTGGTGCACCAGGCGACCCTCGCCGTGAAGGACGGGCTGCCGCGGGAGACCGCGCTGGAGGCGCTCACCGTCAACCCGGCGTCGTTCCTCGGGCTGGCGGACCGGGTCGGCGCGCTCGAGCCGGGGCGCGACGGCGACGTCGTCATCTGGTCCGGAGACCCGCTGGACGTGCACGCGCGCGCCGAGCACGTGCTGATCGAGGGCCGCACCGTCTACACGTGGGACGCGGCGACCTCGACGGGCCGCACGGTCGAGCGCGCGGAGCGCTTCACCGCCTGACGCGGCACCGCCCGAGCCCGCGAGGTCGTCAGTCCGGCACGAGGTCGTCCCGCAGGACTGACGACCTCGTGCGGATGTGACGACCTCGCGGGCGGTACGGGCGGGACGGGCCGGACGGGCGGCGGGC